>NZ_JGVW01000062.1 GCF_000687455.2 Burkholderia sp. lig30 | reverse complement strand
TCGACGAGCACGATGCGCGCGCCGTCGACCTCGAACGGCAGCGAGGTCGGGCTCGCCTGGCTGTGCAGGCCCTTTTTCGCGTAGTCGTCGCGGTGCAGTGCGACGTTGACGACGCCGAAGCCCGGCGCCCCCAGGTCGCGCGCGAGGCGCTCGGCGAGCCATGCGCCGCCGCTGTGGATCCCGGCGAGCACGGGGCCGCCCGGCGCGGCGAACGCGTCGCCATACGCGCCGCGGATCTGATCGAGCAGCGCGCGGTACAGCGCCTCGGCATCAATGGTGCTCATGGTCGGACAATTGATCGAAATACTGTTGAAGGATGACGCGGGCGGCCTCGGCGTCGAGCATGTCGGCGCGGCCGGCACGGGCGCGGAGGTCGGCTGCCGCCTCGACCGACGAATAACGCTCGTCGACCCAGCTCACGGGCAGGCCGAAGCGGCCGTTCAGCTGGTTGCCGAAGCGCGTCGCCTGCTGCGTCATGTCGTGCGGCGTGCCGTCCGGATGCATCGGCAGGCCGACGACGAGCGCGTCGGGCCGCCATTCGGCCAGCAGCTCGCCGACCGCCTTGAAGCGGTGTTCGCGGTTCAGGTTCTGGATGACGACGAGCGCGCGCGCGGAACGCGTCAGCGTATTGCCGATCGCGACGCCGATGCGCTTTTCGCCGTAATCGAACGCCATGAGCGTCGCGTCGCGCGAGCCCGGGCCGCTCATGCGTGCCCTGCTTCGCCGGACAGCATCGACCAGCTGACGCCGAGCAGCCCGAGCGCGGCTTCGAAGCGCTCCTCGGCGGGCGTGTCGAAGACGATCCGCGGATCGGCGGCCACGGTCAGCCAGCCGTTCTTCGAGATCTCCTCCTCGAGCTGCCCCGCGCCCCAGCCGGCATGGCCGAGCGTCAGCAGGAAGCGCTTCGGGCCGGTGCCCGTCGCGACCGCCTCGAGCACGTCCTTCGACGTCGTCATCTCCAGCCCGCCCTCGACCGACATCGACGAGTTGTAGGTGCTGCCCGCCACCGGCTCGTGCAGCACGAAGCCCCGCTCCGTCTGCACCGGGCCGCCGAAATACACGGGGATGTGCAGCAGCGGCTCGATCTCGAGCTTCAGATCGATGCGGTTGAACAGGGCTTCGAGGTCGATGTCGGTGGGACGGTTGATGACGAGGCCGAGCGCGCCGCGCTCGCTGTGATCGCAAAGGTAGACCACAGTTCCCGAGAACGTCGGATCGGCCATGTTCGGCATGGCGATCAGGAACTGGTTGGTAAGGTTGATGCGATCGGAACTCTTCGACATGGTTTGAATTTTAGCAAAGACCTCGCGGCCTGACTGATGCCGCGATCAACAAGCAACGCCGCGTTGCCCGGGCGGCGCGACGGGCGGATCACACGGCACTCTATCACGCGCGCGGGGGCCGACGGCATCACTGCGTCGCCATCATGCGGGCCGCGCGGGCAGGCATCATCCATGCCCGGCCCCGCCCAGCGATGCGCCGAGCGCGCCGCACGCGGCGGTGAGGTCGGGCGGCGCCATGCCCGCCGCGATCTTGAGCAGCGCCGCGCGCAGCATGTCCGACGCCTGGCGGTGCGCCGCGTGGCCGTCCTCGCCCGCCGCCACGTCATGCGCGGCGCGCCGCCACGCGAGGCCGAGCGTGTCGGCGAGGAGCGCCGCATGCCCGAGGCCGAGCGCGCTGGCCGCCGCGCCCACCCGGTAGGCGGCGTCGGCCGCGCGCCATGCAGCGCCCGCGCCGGCGGCCGGATCGGCCGACAGGTCCGCCATCGACGCGTCGGCGGTCTGCAGGAAATCCTCGTACGCATGCGCGTTGACGGTCACGACGCCCAGCTCGCGGGTCGGCGCCGCCGCCACCGCGTCCAGCTCGGCGCGCGCGGCGTCCGCCTCCCACAACGCCTCGGACGCCGGCGTGCCGGCCACGTGCCAGTCGACCGTCAGCCCGTAATCGTGCAGCACGTCGACCAGCGCGACGTCCTCCGCTGCCGCCCCGAACAGCGCGAAATCGCGCCAGAGCAACGCGACGGTCTCCCGCACCAGCTCGGGCGGCGCCACCGTCCGGCCGAGCACGTGCTCGCCGAGCAGCAGGTTCGTGCGCGCGAGAAAGCGCTTCAGGTCGGGCGAGCCACTCGCGCGCAACGCGCGCATGCACGCGAGCGCCAGCCGCCAGAAATCGTAGGGCGCGTCGCCGGCCAGCTCGGCCGCGCAGGCGTCGATCTCGTCGAGCGCCGCGCCGGACGGCACCTGCTGGGCGCGCAGCACGACCAGCAACGCCTGTTCGTAATGCGCCCGCATCCGCGCGGACGCGGCGCCGGACAACGCGCGCAGCGACGCGGGCGGCACCACGCGGCCGGCGAGCGCGAGCGCGTCGAGCGGCACCGGCGCGCGCAGGTCCGCCGCGCTTTGCGCGCGCAACACGCGGAAATGCTCGAAAAGGATCGGCGAGCAGGCCTGCTCGCGAAGATTGTGCCGTGCGACGGCCATGCGGAAATCGCGCAGCGCCGCGCGGAACCCGGCGGGCGACGGCTCGGTGCCGACCAGCGACGCGGCCTGCCCGAGCTGGCTCGCGAAGCGCGACGCCGGCAGCCAGCCGGCCTCCGCCAGCACGGCGGCGGCGGCCGACAGTGGCCCCGACGCGTCGTCATGGCGGCGAAACGCCTCGTCCGCCGCCGCCAGCCACGCCTCGGCCGCTCGCACGGCGCCGCCTCGCGGGTTCGGCAGCGCATCGACTACGGGGATTGCCACCGGATCGGACATCATGATGGACACTCGCGCCTGTCGTGACACAGCGATTTCACGCGCGTTGCGGCCCCCCTGGCCGACGGGCCGGGGGTGCCGCAACGCGCGAAGCCTGAGCGGAATGCCCTGAGCGGGATGGTCAGATCAGATCTGCACCATCTCGAAGTCTTCCTTGCGCGCGCCGCATTCCGGGCACGTCCAGTTGATCGGGACGTCTTCCCAGCGCGTGCCCGGGGCGATGCCCTCATCGGGCAGCCCGGCTTCTTCGTCGTAAATCCAGCCACAAATCAGGCACATCCAGCTCTTGTATTCCATCTTAAGCCGCGTTGGGAAAGTCGGTAAATTCGAGAGCCATGATGGTACCGTGTCGGGGCCTGACTGCCTAGCGATCAGCCTCTAATGGAGCACATAGATTGCGATGCGCTAAAAAATCCGCTCAATGCGGCGGATTCCGCCGCATAATGACTGCAAAGGGCGCACCCGGCTGGTGCAGCCCGTTCCGCTTCACCGTTCTTTCTTGCCCATTCGTCCATGTCCAGCAACGCCCCTCCGATCGTCCTCACCTTCGGCCTGTCCGATCCCACCGGCGGCTCCGGCCTCCAAGCCGATCTGATGACCCTGGCGAGCATGGGCTGTCATGGCGTGTCCGTGCTGACGGGCTACACCGTGCGCGACTCGGCCGCCTGCGACGAAGTGACGGGCCTCGATCCCGACACCGTCGCCGCGCAGGCGCGCATGCTGCTCGAGGACATGCCGGTCGCCGCGTTCAAGATCGGCGCGGCGACCCGCGCGGAAGTGGTCAGCGCGATCGCCGAAGTGGTCGCCGACTACGACGACGTGCCGCTCGTGCTCGCACCCGATTTCACGCTCGACGACGAGCACGTGCTCGCCGCGGACGACCTGCGCGAATCGATCGCCGACCTGCTCGCGCCGCAGACCACGCTGCTCGTCGCCGACCACGCGACGCTTCTGGCGCTTGCGCAGCCGGACGGCGACGCCGAAACGCCGAACCTCGACGCCGCGATATCGCATCTGCTCGCGCAAGGCTGCGAGTACATTCTCGCGACGGAAGTCGGCTCGCACCGGCTCGTCAATACGCTGTACAGCGACGAAGGCCAGATCCGCGAAGACATGTGGGACCGCACGCCGCACCGGCTGACAGGCATCACCGACACGCTCGGCGCGGCGATCGCGGCGCTGCTCGCGAACGGCCAGGAGCCGCCGGAGGCGGTGCGCGAGGCGCAGGAGTACCTGTACCAGGCGATGCGCGACGCGTTCAGGCCGGGCATGGGCGCGTATCTGCCCGACCGCTTCTTCTGGGCGCGCAGCAACGACGAGGCGGCGTCCCCGCCTGCCGCGACGCCCGATGTGGCTCCGAGGACGTCGCACCGGCACTGAGCACGGCGGGAAGGCGACGGGCATCTGAACAGGCGATCGACATCCGCGCCCTCTCACACCACCGGCATGAAGTGACCTTGATCGGGGTGCCGGCACGGCATCGAAAGGTCAGCATGGCTGCACGCGACGTATCAATACCCGCTTGCGCCGTGTGATGCCTGCCACGCTTTCACCCCGCCTTAAATATCCCCTCCTCCGAGCACCCCGATCCATCGGGATGCATCCCCTATTGCCTGAGCTATCCCGGGGAGTGCGCGCCGGATAGGCAGCGGGTTCGACGATTTAACGTTCGAAACATTTCCCTCCGCGCGCGATCCCAAAGCAATCCAACAATCGTACCAGTCTCATAGATCACCACCATCCAGCATGCTAGGTTCAATCCACCGAGAGCCGACATCATTTTTCGGCCTTGAAAAACAGGACCAACATGAAGGAGAACGCGATGGCACAGGATATTTTCTTGAAGTTGACTGGCATCGATGGCGAATCTCGAGACGCCCTGCATTCGCATGAGATCGATGTATTGACATGGGATTGGTCCGTAAGCCAGCAATCTGACATGCATTCAGGAAGTGGGCGCGGGACAGGGAAATGCGCCGTTGACGACCTGATCTTCGAGCATTATGTCGATCGCGCGTCGCCGAACCTGATGCTGCATTGCCTGGCGGGAAAGCATATCGACCAGGCAACTCTGGTGATGCGCAAAGCGGGAGGCACACCACTCGAATACCTGAAGATCACAATGGATGACGTACTGATCACTCGAGTCCACCCGATAAGCAATTACAACATGGCCATGCCGCGAGAGGAGGTACACCTCTCATTCGCTTGCGTGAGGCAGGAGTATGCGATCCAGAACGCCCAAGGCGGACATGGTGGAACCGTGAGCATGGGATACGACATCAAAACCAACCAAGTGATCTGATAGTCGGGGAGACAACCATGCTGTTCATTTCAAGGCACGGCCACGTGGATGCGGTGCGCGTCATCGTGAAGATATTTCCCTCCATTGAACGCGGGCCAATGGAAAAAGTGAATGGGATAGTCGTCCATCAAACAGGAGGGACCACAACCTCAAGCACCTTCAATAGCTACGCAAGCAATACGTACACACCCAACGGTGCGCATTTTTTGATCGACAAAGATGGAACCATTTACCAGACAGCATCTTTGAACAGGGTCACCAATCACGTCGGAAAATTGCAATCCCGTTGCATCAACACGCTACAGTGCTCCCCCACCGATCTTCAGGAAGCAAGAAAGAAATTCCGCGCCGGTCCCGCCGCGTTTCATCGGCATGAATCGAAAAAGGAATTTCCGAATCGCTACCCATCGAATGCCGACTCGATTGGGATTGAGCTGGTTGGAATGTACTACAAGGACGAAAAAACCAACGATCTGGTTTACGAAAACGCAACAGACGAACAGAATTCCTCTCTCAAATGGCTGATACAGGAATTATCCGAAAGCCGGAACGTCCGAATGAATGAAGTATATCGACACCCGGAAGTCGGGCGGAAAAACGCATCCGAAGCGAGCACGGCAAGATGGGAGTGACGAAATGGGTCTGGACAAGTATCTAACCGTAGCCGCCGTGTGCATCCCCATGTCCATTTGCGAGGCTAGAGAGGTAAGCGCGGTAACCATCGAAGAATCCGGCTGGTCCGCCGTTGCGAGTGATCCATTGACCCGCGAGGCGTGCAGGACATTCACACCGACTGCCGCACAGCTGAAGCGGTTCTTTTCCAGGGCGTCGCCGATCGAAGGCAAACTCGTCGCGCACGATTACTATTCGCCCTGCTACGCAAGCGGAACCGTTTCCTTTCCGGACGGGAGCGCGGGTAAATGGCGCATCTACTCCAGCGGCACGGCTTCACTGACGTGGGCATCCAGCGAAAACACGGTCTATCTCTACAACGGCCGGGAAAACGGCTGGCACGATCCATTCATGTGCGGCTATGGTCTCCACGACGCGGATGACGAAGCGTCGTGCTACGTGCCAGGCTTCTAACCATCCCCGGCGGCGAATCACTTGTTTGCCCTCGTGCGCCGCAACGGGCCGCATCCGAAACAGCCCTGTCCCGGAAGGACGGGAGCAATCGACAGGAACGTGTAAACGAAAAAAGACCCGCATCGCTGCGGGTCTTTTTGTTGGCTGGAACGCGCGTCGCCGCGCGTTCCGGACACCATCGACCGAAGTCGATTACATGTCCATGCCCATGCCGCCCATGCCGCCCGGCATGCCGCCCGGCATCGGAACGTCTTCCTTCGGCAGTTCGGCGACAGCTGCGTCCGTCGTCAGCAGCAGGCCTGCGACCGATGCTGCGTTCTGCAGCGCCGTGCGCGTCACCTTGGTCGGATCGACGACACCGGCTTCAACCATGTCGACGTACTCGCCCGTCGCTGCGTTGTAGCCGTAGTTGCCATTGCCTGCTGCAACTGCCGCCACCACGACGCTCGCTTCTTCGCCGCCGTTCGTGACGATCTGACGCAGCGGCTCTTCCATCGCGCGCAGCACGATCTTGATGCCCGCGTCCTGGTCGGCGTTCACGCCCTTCAGGCCCGACACCGCAACGCGCGCGCGGATCAGCGCAACACCGCCGCCCGCCACGATGCCTTCTTCAACGGCTGCGCGCGTCGCGTGCAGCGCGTCTTCGACGCGTGCCTTCTTTTCCTTCATTTCGACTTCGGTTGCAGCGCCAACCTTGATCACGGCCACGCCGCCGGCCAGCTTGGCCACGCGCTCTTGCAGCTTCTCGCGGTCGTAGTCCGACGTTGCTTCTTCGATCTGCGTACGCACTTGCTTCACGCGCGCTTCGATGCTGGCAGCTTCGCCTGCGCCGTCGATGATCGTCGTGTTTTCCTTGCCCACTTCGATACGCTTCGCCTGGCCCAGTTCTGCCAGCGTCGCCTTCTCGAGCGTCAGGCCCGTTTCCTCGGCGATCACCTGGCCGCCCGTCAGGATCGCGATGTCTTCCAGCATCGCCTTGCGACGATCGCCGAAGCCCGGCGCCTTGACCGCAACGGTCTTCAGGATGCCGCGGATGTTGTTCACGACCAGCGTCGCGAGCGCTTCGCCTTCGATGTCTTCAGCGATGATCAGCAGCGGACGGCCTGCCTTCGCGACTTGTTCGAGCACCGGCAGCAGATCGCGGATGTTCGACACCTTCTTGTCGTGCAGCAGCACGAACGGGTTGTCGAGGACGGCGACTTGCTTTTCCGGATTGTTGATGAAATACGGCGACAGGTAGCCGCGGTCGAATTGCATGCCTTCGACGACGTCCAGCTCGTCGGCCAGCGACTTGCCGTCTTCGACGGTGATCACGCCTTCCTTGCCGACCTTGTCCATCGCTTCAGCGATGCGATCGCCGATCGACGTGTCGCTGTTCGCCGAGATCGAGCCGACTTGCGCGATTTCCTTGTTCGTCGTGCACGGCTTGCTGATCTTCTTCAGCTCTTCGACTGCCGCTGCAACGGCCTTGTCGATGCCGCGCTTCAGGTCCATCGGGTTCATGCCCGATGCGACGTACTTCATGCCTTCGCGGACGATCGATTGCGCGAGGACGGTTGCCGTCGTCGTGCCGTCGCCTGCGTTGTCGCTGGTCTTGGAAGCCACTTCCTTGACCATTTGCGCGCCCATGTTCTGGAGCTTGTCCTTCAGCTCGATTTCCTTCGCAACCGACACACCGTCCTTGGTGACCGTCGGGCCGCCGAAGCTGCGCTCGAGCACGACGTTACGGCCCTTCGGACCCAGCGTGACCTTGACTGCGTTGGCGAGAATGTTCACGCCTTCGACCATCTTCGAGCGGGCGGAATCGCCGAATACGACGTCTTTAGCTGCCATCTTCTAACTCCTTGAATTCTTTGGGAATGTGAACCGTGTGGACGCTTACTGCGCGTTGACCACGGCCATGATGTCTTCTTCGCGCATCACGAGCAGTTCCTGGCCGTCCACCTTGACGGTCTGGCCAGCGTACTTGCCGAACAGGACGCGATCGCCGACCTTCACGTCGAGGGCGATGGCTGCGCCCTTGTCGTCACGCTTGCCCGGGCCGACGGCCAGGATTTCGCCCTGGTCCGGCTTTTCAGCCGCGGCTTCGGGGATCACGATGCCCGACGCGGTCTTGGTTTCCTGATCGAGGCGCTTGACGATCACGCGATCGTGCAAAGGACGAAGGTTCATATTCACTCCTCTCTTGATTGAGATTGAAGAACGCTTGGGAATCTGCCCGGCGGAGCGCCCGGCAGAAAATTGTTAGCACTCTCGTGCAGCGAGTGCTAATTATATGGACGGGTTTTGACAAATTCAAGGAGGGGAAATGCGTCGGCGCGGGTATCGGAAAAGCGCACCCCGATCGCCGCTGCGGCCCATAATTGCCAATCGAATCATCGCATTGGAAGGCCCCACGTGCGCATGACGCGCGACCATCCGCGGGAAAACCCTGTCGCACCGGCGACGAAATATCCGCCGGCGTGCGGCGGAGATTCCAGTCGCGCACCGGAACACGCGCTGCAACCGGGACGGCATCGGCCACATGAATGCGTGCGCATCCGTCCACCCCACCGCCTCCGTTCAAACGCGGCTGGCGATCCGGGCGCCGTCCGCGACACCGGCGCACGCCGGCGAAAAGCCCGCCTCGAGCGCCGCGCGCCGCCGGCTTCGTGACGCACGCTCTGCCCGCGCAGCCTTCCGCCCGGCACCCACGAATTCATTCAAATACATTACAAACAACATTACATAACAATAACTTTCCGAACCTCTTTCCACCTCACCCGTAAGCTTCCTCATTACACCCCGTAATTTAGATGCGAATCATTCGCATTTGCATTGACTTTAATGTTTCGCATGAATACGATGCAGCCGCGTCGCGCTCGTTGCGCGCTTCCGACTCACCAGACAACGACTCGTCGGGGGAGGCTTTTTCACCGGCCGCCCGATCGAGGAAAACAAAGGGATTGAAATGAGACTTGTGCCGTTCCTGGGTTCCGCCATCCGTCCGCGACAACGCACAGCCGCCCGCGCGGCGCTGCTCGCGTGCGCGTGGCTCGCCAGCAGCGCCGCGCTCGCCGACACCTCCGTCGACGCGCAGCCGGAAGCGCCCGAAGCCGATCGCGCGATCCAGGCGCAGCCGACCAACATGTGGACCGGCATCTGGACCCGCCAGAACCTGCTCGGCGACATGGGCGGCCTGCGCCCGTGGCTCGGCAGGTACGGCGCGACGCTGCTGCTGACGGAGACGAGCGAGTATCTCGCCAACGTGCGCGGCGGCCTGCGGCGCGGCGGCGCCTACGATGGCCTCACGACGATGACCCTCAGCGTCGACACCCAGAAGGCGATCGGCCTGCCGGGCGGCACTTTCAACGCGAGCGCGCTGCAGATCCACGGCCGCAACCTGAGCCAGCACAATCTCGGCACGCTGAACACCGCGAGCGGCATCGAGACGGACGACACGACGCGCCTCTGGGAGCTGTGGTACCAGCAGTCGTTCCTCGACAAGCGCGTCGACATCAAGATCGGCCAGCAGAGCCTCGACCAGGAATTCATGGTCAGCACCTACGCGAACACGTTCATCAACACGATGTTCGGCTGGCCCGCGCTGCCGACCTACGACATGCCGAGCGGCGGCCCCGCATACCCGCTCGCCGCGCTCGGCGTGCGCGTGC
The DNA here is from genome assembly GCF_000687455.2 of Burkholderia sp. lig30. Taxonomy (GTDB): domain Bacteria; phylum Pseudomonadota; class Gammaproteobacteria; order Burkholderiales; family Burkholderiaceae; genus Burkholderia. The sequence continues at coordinate 4,406 of NZ_JGVW01000062.1, read as the reverse complement.
GCGCGCAAATCGCGCCGCACGTCACCGCACTCGCGGGCGTGTTCGACGGCGATCCGCTCGGCAACAACCCGAACAACCTGAGCGGCACCAACTTCAACCTGCACAACGGCACGCTCTACATCGGCGAAGTGCAGTACGCGCTCAACCAGCCGTCCGACGGCGAGATGGACACCGGCCGCTCGAACGGGCTGCCCGGCACGTACAAGGTCGGCGTCTGGTATCACAACGGCCGCTTCGGAGACCAGAACGACGGCGTCGACGGCCTGTCGCTCGCGAATCCCGCATCGGGCGGCACCGCGCAATCGCGTCACGGCAACTACAGCTTCTATGCGGTCGCCGACCAGATGATCTGGCGCCCGGACCCGAACGGCGCGAAGAGCCTCGGCGTGTTCGCCCGGGTGATGGGCGCGCCCGGCGACCGCAACCTGGTGAGCTTCGCCGCCAACGCCGGCATCGTGCTGAAAGGGCCGTTCGAAGGCCGCGACAACGACAGCGTCGGCCTCGCCGTCACCTACATCCACGTCGGCAACCACACGACCGATTTCGACGAGACCGCGCGCCAGTTCGCGAACGGCCCGTACGGCGTGCGCACCAGCGAGACGACGCTCGAGGCGACCTACCAGTATCAGGTCACGCCGTGGTGGCAGATCGCGGCCGACGCGCAGTACACGTTCAACGCCGGCGCGGGCCAGAACCCGAGCGACCCGACCGCGGCGCTGCGCAACACGTTCGTCATCGGCGCGCGCACGGTCATCACGTTCTGACCGCCGCGCCCCGCGCTCACGCAACCCGCTTTTCGCGCGCCGCCCGGCGGCGCGCCCCAAGGAGACTCGCATGATCGATTTCGCACCGCTTCGCCGCGTCGCGGCGGGCGCGACCGCCGCCGCGGCCCTCACCGCCGCGGCCGGCGCGCACGCCGAGCCGCAAGGGTTTCTCGAAACCCTGCACCGCCACACGACGCTCGTCAACACGGCCCCGGAAAACGGCGACCAGAACCCGTACGCGATCGCCGTCGCGCCGGTGTCGGCCGGCACGATCCGCAAGGGCGACGTGCTGGTCGACAACTTCAACAACGCCGCGAACCTGCAGGGCACGGGCGCCACGATCATCGACTACCGTCCGTCGACCAGGGAGATGAGCGTGTTCGCGACCATCCCGCGCGACCTGCACGCGTGTCCGGGCGGCGTCGGCCTGTCGGCCGCGATGACGATGCTCAAGTCGGGCTGGGTCATCGTCGGCAGCACGCCGAGCAACGACGGCACGACCAACACCAAGGGCGCGGGCTGCCTGGTCGTGCTCGACCCGCAAGGCAAGGTCGCGTCGACCATCGTCAGCGACAACATCAACGATCCGTGGGGCAACATGGCCGTCGTCGATCGCGGCGACAGTGCGACGCTGTTCGTCAGCAACGCCGGCTTCGGCGTCGGCGGCGCGGACGGCAATCCGCCCGTCTACAAGCAGGCCACCGTGCTGCGCGTCGAGCTCGCGATTCCCGACGGCAAGCCGCCCGTCGTCAAGTCGGAGACGGTCGTCGCGAGCGGCCTCGGCGCACAGGCGGACAAGGGCGTGTTTCTCGTCGGCCCGACCGGCCTCGCGCTGTCGGGCGACCAGAAGAAGCTGTACGTGTCCGACGCGATCGGCAACCGCATCGTCGAGATCGACGATCCGCTCACGCGCGACGCGAGCGCGGGCGTCGGCCGCCCGATCACGGCGGACGGCTTCCTGCGCCGCCCGCTCGCGCTCGCGACCGCGCCGAACGGCCACCTGCTCGCGACCAATGCGCTGAACGGCCAGGTCGTCGAGATCGACCCGGTCGCCGGCAAGCAGCTGTACGCGCGCTGGATCGACACCGACAAGGCGCAATCGCCCCCCGGCAACGGCGACCTGTTCGGCATCGCGATGACGCCGGAAGGCGACGGGTTCTATTACGTCGAAGACGACGTGAACACCCTGATGCTCGCAAAGTGACCACCGACATGGCAGACGACCTCACTCCCCCGCCTCGCCCGGCTCGGCGCGGCTTCCTGAAGGCAGGCGGCGCGGCGATGGCGGCCGGGCTCGCGGCCACCGCGATGCCGCAGGCGAACGCGGCCACTCCGCACGCCGCCGCCGCGCGCGACGACGCCGAGCCGTTCTATGGCAAGCACCAGGGCGGCATCGTGACGCCGCAGCAGAGCCACGCGTATTTCGCGGCGTTCGATCTCGCCACCGACAAGCGCGAAGACGTGATCGCGCTGCTGAAGACCTGGACCGACGCGGCCGCGCGCCTCGCGCGCGGCGACACCGCGCAGCCGCTCGCCACGACGGGCGCGGACGACAAGGTGCCCGCCGATTCCGGCGACGCGCTCGGCCTCGGCGCGTCGCGCCTGACGATCACGTTCGGCTTCGGGCCGGGCCTGTTCGCGGTGGCCGGCAAGGACCGCTACGGCCTCGCCGCGCGGCGCCCGGCGGCGCTCGTCGACCTGCCGCGCTTCAACGGCGACCAGCTGCTGCCGGAGAAGACCGGCGGCGACCTGTTCATCCAGGCCTGCGCGAACGACCCGCAGGTGGCGTTCCACGCGGTGCGCCAGCTCGCGCGCCTCGGCGCGGACGCGACGCGGATGCGCTGGGGCCAGGCGGGCTTCACGTCGGGCAAGCCCGGCGAGACGCCGCGCAACCTGATGGGCTTCAAGGACGGCACGATGAATCCGTCGATGTCCGATCCGGCCGCGATGAACGAATTCGTCTGGGCCGGCGACGAAGGCCCGGCGTGGATGAACGGCGGCACCTACACGGTGGTGCGCCGCATCCGCATCACGATCGAGCACTGGGACAACACGGAACTGGGCTTCCAGGAGCAGGTGGTCGGCCGTCACAAGTACAGCGGCGCGCCGCTCGGCCAGAAGCACGAATTCGAGCCGCTCAATCTCGACGCGGTCGACCGCGACGGCAATGCGGTGATCCCGGAGAACTCGCACGCGCGCCTCGCGTCGCCGCAGCTGAACGACGGCGCGCAGATCCTGCGCCGCGCGTATTCGTACAACGACAGCGCGAACTTCTACATCGAGCGCTGGCCGCCGTGGCGCCAGCAGACCGAGTACGACGCGGGCCTGATGTTCGTCGCGCACCAGCGCGACCCGCGCCGCGGCTTCATTCCGATCAACGAGAAGCTCGCGAAGATGGACATCATGAACCAGTTCACGACGCACGTCGGCAGCGCGATCTTCGCGTGCCCGCCCGGCGCGCGTCCCGGCTCGTTCATCGGCGCTGCGCTGTTCGATGCGTAAGCGGATTGACCTGAACTCCTGACACGTTGCCAACATGAACACCGCCCTCATCCGCCGCCCCGTGCGGCATCTGATCGCTGCGGCTTCCGCCGCGCTGATGCTGACCGGCGCGCTGACCGTCACGCCCGCCCATGCGGCCACGCTCACGCTCTACAGCGCGCAGCACGAGCAGGTCGTCAACCAGCTCGTCAAGGACTTCGAAGCGCAAACGGGCATCGCCGTGAAGGTGCGCTCGGGCGAAGGCCCGGCGCTCGCCGCGCAGCTCGTCGCCGAAGGCGACCGCACGCCCGCCGACGTGTACTTCACCGAGAATTCGCCCGAGCTCGTGCTGCTCGACCGCAAGGGCCTGCTCGCGAAGGTCGACGCCCCGACACTGCAGGCCGTGCCCGCGCGCTTCAATGCGGCCGACGGCGACTGGCACGGCGTGCTCGCGCGCGAGAACGTGCTGATCTACAACACCGCGAAGCTCCAGCCGCAGCAACTGCCCACGTCGCTGCTCGATCTCGCGAAGCCCGAATGGAAGGGCAAGGTCGGCGTCGCGCCGAGCGACGCGGACTTCCTGCCGCTCGTCAGCGCGGTGCTCGCGCTGCGCGGCGAGGCCGCCACGCTCCAGTGGCTGAAGGGCCTCAAGGCCAACGCGCAGATCTTCGACGACGACGAAGGCGTGACGGCGGCCGTCAACCGCGGCGGCGTGGCGACGGGCATCGTCAACAACTACTACTGGGACCGGCTGCACGCCGAGCTCGGCGACAAATCGACGCGCAGCGCGATTCATCACTTCGGCAACGGCGACGTCGGCGCGGTGATCAACGTGTCGGGCGCGGCGGTCCTGAAGGCGTCGAAGCACCAGGCGGACGCGCAGAAATTTCTCGCCTACCTCGTCAGCGAGCGCGCGCAGAAGCTGATGGCCAACGGCCACATCAGCTTCGAATATCCGCTGCATCCGGGCGTCGCGCCCGATCCGGTCCTGAAGCCGTTCAACGAGCTGACCCCGCCGGCGCTGACGTTCGATCAGCTCGGCGACGACAGCCAGGCCGGCAAGCTGCTGCGCCAGGCGGGCCTGCTCTGACCATGAGCGACGCCGTGTCCGGCGCGGCCCGCCCCGCGCGCGCCGGCGAGCGCGCCGCCACGCGGCGGCGG
>NZ_JGVW01000061.1 GCF_000687455.2 Burkholderia sp. lig30 | reverse complement strand
TCGATCGCATCGGACGCGCCGCGACCTTCGGCGCGTCCGATGCGATCGACCTGCTGTGGCGCCCGCTGGTCGGCGAGCTGCTCGTCAACACGCTGGCGATCACGTTGGCGGTCACGCTCGCGTGCGCGCTGCTCGGCACCGCGGTCGCCTGGCTCGTCGAGCGCACGACCTTGCCCGCGCGGCCGCTGTGGGCCGCGCTCGCCGCCGCGCCGCTCGCGGTGCCGCCGTTCGTCACGAGCTATGCGTGGGTGTCGCTGAGCCTCGACCTGCAGGACTTCCTCGGCGCGCTGATCGTGCTGACGTCCGCGTATTTCCCCCTCGTCTATCTGCCCGTCGCCGCCGCGCTGCGGGAATTCGATCCCGCGCTCGAGGAGAGCGCCCGCACGCTCGGCTGCTCGCCGTGGCGCACCTTTCTGCGGGTCGTGCTGCCGCAACTGCGTCCCGCGCTGTGCGGCGGCATGCTGCTCGTCGCGCTCGGCGTGCTGTCCGAGTTCGGCGCGTTCCAGCTGCTGCGCTTTCGCACCTTCACGACCGAAATCTATGCCGAGTACCGCACCGCGTTCGACGGCGGCGGCGCATCGGTGCTCGGCTGCGTGCTGATCGCGCTGTGCCTGCTGTGCCTCGCGATCGAGGCGCGCGCACGCGGCCACGCGCGCTACGGCCACACGCACCGCACCGCGCGGCGCGCCGCGATGCGCTACCCGCTCGGGCGCTGGCGCGGCGCCGCCGTCGCGGCGCTCGCCGCGCTCGCGGCCGCCACGCTCGGCGTGCCGCTCGCGATGATCGGCTACTGGCTCACGCAGCAAGGCGCGGCCGCCGTCACGCCCGCCGACGTGTCGCCCGGGCTGCTGTGGCAGACGACGCTCGCGTCGGCCGGCTACGGGCTCGCCGCCGCCGCGCTCACGACGCTGCTCGCGCTGCCGCTCGCGTTCCTGCTGGTACGCTACCCGGGCCGCGTCGCGAGCGCCCTCGAACGCACCGCGATGACCGTGCAGGGCGTGCCCGGCATCGTCGTCGCGCTCGCGATCGTCTCGATCACCGTGCGGCTGCTGCAGCCGCTGTACCAGAGCGCGCCGGCGCTCGTCGGCGCGTACGCGATCCTGTTCCTGCCGCTCGCGGTCGTCAGCGTGCGCGCGGCGCTGTCGCACGTGCAGGCGCGGCTCGAGGAAACCGCCCGCTCGCTCGGCCTCGGCTGGCGACAGACGCTGTGGCGCGTCGTGCTGCCGCTCGCGGCGCCCGGCCTCGGCGCCGCCGCGACGATGGTCTTCATCTCGGTGGCCACCGAACTGAACGCGACGCTGCTGCTGTCGCCGACCGGCACGCGCACGCTCGCGACCCAGGTGTGGAGCGATACCGCGACGCTCGCGTTCGCCGCCGCCGCGCCGTATGCGGCGCTGCTGGTGGCGCTGTCGCTGGGCGCGTCGGGGCTGCTGTTCCTGTTGCTCGGCCGGGCATCGGTGCGCCGCTGAGCCGCGCCGCCCGTCCCTCCTATCGGATACGCTCATGAGCGAATTACGCATTCACGGCCTGCACAAGTCGTTCGGGCCGCACGCCGTCCTGCACGACATCGACCTGACGGTGCGGCGCGCGTCGCGCCTCGCGCTGCTCGGCCCGTCCGGCAGCGGCAAGACGACGCTGCTGCGCATCCTGTGCGGCTTCGAGCGCGCCGAGCGCGGCATCGTCGAAATCGACGGCCGCCGCGTCGCCGCGCCCGACCTGCACCTGCCGCCCGAGCAGCGCCGGATCGGCTACGTGCCGCAGGAAGGCGCGCTGTTCCCGCATCTGACGGTCGCGGACAACATCGCGTTCGGCCTGCCGCGCGCCGCGCGGCGCCAGCAACATCGCGTCGCCGAACTGCTGGAGATGGTCGGCCTGCCCGCGTCGTACGCAAGCCGCGCGCCGCAGCAACTGTCCGGCGGCCAGCAGCAGCGCGTCGCGCTGGCCCGCGCGCTCGCACCCGAGCCGTCGCTGGTGATCCTCGACGAGCCGTTTTCGTCGCTCGACACGTCGCTGCGCCACGAGACGCGCACGGCCGTCGCCGACGCGCTGACGGCGGCGGGCGCGACCTCGGTGCTCGTCACGCACGACCAGCCCGAGGCGATGGCGCTCGGCGACGAGGTCGCGGTGCTCTGGCACGGGCGCATCGTCCAGACGGCCACGCCGCGCGCGCTCTACGGCACACCCGCCACGCGCGAGCTGGCGGGTTTCGTCGGCCACGCGGTGCTGCTGCCCGGCGTCGTGCGGCAAGGCCGCATCGCGTGCGCGCTCGGCGAACTGCCGCTGCGCGTGCCGTTCGCCGACGGGCCCGCAGAAGCGATGGTGCGTCCCGAGCAGATCCGCATCGCGCCGGTCGCACCCGGCGGCGCAACCGCCGGCATCGTCGCGATCGTCGAGGACACGCGTTTCGGCGGTCAGGACGCCGACGTGTTCGCGCGGCTCGCGCACGCGCCGGACATCCGCGTGCAGGCGCGCGTGCCGGGACACTGCTGTCCGGCAGCCGGCGAGCGCGTCACGCTGAGCGTCGACGGCGGCGCGATGGCTTACGCGTGCTGACGCGCGGCGGCGCTCGAGTCGGAGAGTCACTGAGTCTCTGAGTCTCTGAGTCTCTGAGTCTCTGAGTCTCCGAGTCTCCGAGTCTCTGGGTCTCTGGGTCTCTGGGTCTCTGGGTCTCTGGGTCTCTGGGTCTCTGGGTCTCTCGGTCTCTCGGTCTCTCGCTCTCTCGGTCTCTCGGTCTCTCGGTCTCTCGGTCTCTCGGTCTCTCGGTGTCAGAGTCCTCGCCGTCCGCAGAGGCGTCACGCGCCGGCGGCTGGCGCGAACGTCCGCCCGTCCACCTCGACGCATGCGCCGAGCCGCTGCGCGAGCCCCCTCGCGCCCTCGCGCATCACGACGTCGTGATTCCATTCGAAGAGTGGCCGGACGAGCGGCGCGAGCCAGTTCATCCAGCGCACGTGCGTCCGGATGTGCCAGTCGTAGCGCACGACGGTGCGCTCGCCGTCGCCGGCGAACGCCCAGCGGCCGTCGCCCTCGACCGCGCCGCTCGCGCGGCCCGCCAGCGCCTGCATCGGCTCGATCCGCAGCACGCGCATGTCGAAGGTCAGCCGGTACGGCAGCGCGCCCTTCCAGGTATAGCGGTGCAGCGCCCCCACGCCGTGCGCGTCGCCGCGCTCGATCTCGACCGTGCGTTCCGCCCCCTTCCACCAGCCGGGCCATTCGTCGACCTGGTAGATCGCCTCCCAGACCGCCGGCAACGGCGCATGGACGCGCCACGTGGTCGAAAACCGGTACTCAGCCATCCCGCCTCCGGCGCGTCACGGGTCGAAGAAATGATCGGGAAACGCGACGTCGATCTCCACGTCGTCGAGGATCACCGTTTCGAGCGGCGTGTCGTCGTCCGCGAAACTGACCACCTTGAGCGGGAAGCCGTCGACCGCGTCGAGCCAGAGCTGATAGCGATGGATGCCCCCGGCCCGCTGCGCGGGCGCGCCGGTGACGCTCACGCGCACGGCCGTGCGGCCGCCCATCGTCTCCTCGCCCTGCATCGCGGTCACGCCGCCTTGCTGCAATGCCCGGACGTGGCGCAACAGTTCGCCGACGTCGGACTGGTCGACCCGGTGGCCGTTCGGGTCGCGCACCAGCGGATTGGCCGGCGACAGCGACAGCGCCGGCGGCAGCCCGGCGCCGAACGGCCGCACCCGCACCTTGCGAACGAACGGATCGTAGGTCAGCACCGCGCCGTGGTGCGGCGCGACGAAATCCATCCGGACGTAGCCGGGCTTGCGGTACGCATAGCGGATCTCGGTGTGCGCGCCTTGCCGCGCCCACGAGCGGATCGTCGCCCGGTACGAGGTGGCATGCTCGAAATGTTCCTGCGCGACGGTCACGGGATCGTTCACGATGCTCGCTCCTGACAGGGCGGCGGCCAGCAGGATGGCGATCACGGCGCCGCCTCGACCTCCAGCACGCCTTCCATGCCGCGCTCGCGATGGCTCTTGAACAACAGGAGCCGATGCGTGCAGTAGTACGCGTAACGGCCCGCGCGGGTCGGCGTGAAGCGGAGGGTCGCCGGGTTGCGGCTCAGCTCGGTCCGCACCACGATGCCCGCCTCGGGCGCGTCGATCGAGAAGCTGTGCGGAATCAGGCCCGCCTCGGCCGACACCGTCAGCTCGACCGGCACATGCGCCCTGACGATCACATGGCTCGGGCGAAAGAAATAACTGCCGCCGACGATGGTGGCGCGCTGCACGCCGTCGGCATCGACCGGCGCGCGATAGGGCGCGTCGTCGGCATGCGCGAGCGGCGCGCTCGCCGCCAGCGCCAGCAACAGGATCCGGGTCGTCCGCCACATCGCACCCTCCGTGATCTCGCCCGCACCGCACCCGATGCGGTCATCCGGCCGCGACGCGCGCAGCCCGCGCACCGCGTCATCCTTTCCACGCATCCGTCGGCCCGCCGAGCGCGCCGCACGCTTCCATCGCGAGCTCGCGCAGCCGCGCGGCGTCGCCGCGCCCGGACAGCGCATAGCCGATCCCGCGGTCGGTCCAGTAGAACGTGTGGCGGCCGTCGGCGAGCAGCGCGCGCGGCGTCAGGTTCCGTCCGGCGACGGCGGTCTCGTACAGCGTCACGCGCTCGCCGCCCGCGCGCTGGTACATGAATTGCGCGGCCGGGCCGGATTCTCCGGGCAACAGCCGGCCGCCGATCAACGTGTAGCCGTATTCGGCCAGCGACGGCGCGCGCACCGGCCGCCCGACGCGGCTCGACAGCCACGACGCGAGACGCTCCGGCTGCGCCGCGTCCATCTCGACCGGATGCTGCCGGTCGGCCGCATACACCGCGTAGGCCACGTCCGCACGCTCGGCAAAGGCCGGCTCGCGCGCGAACCCGGCCAGGCCCGCGTGCAACGCGATGCCGAGCAGCAGCCCCGCCGCGATCCCGCCGACGCCGAACGCGACCGCACGCCGCCACGACGGGCGGCGCTGCACGAACATGGCGGGCGCAGCGCCGGACAGCGGGAACATCGCCTGCAGCGCGGCGCGTTGCGCGCGGTAATGCGCGAGGCGTTCGGTCTCCTCGTGATCGGACTGCAGACGCGCGAGCACCTCGCGCCGCTCCGGCCCGGACAGCTCGCCGTCCAGCAACGCGGACAGCAGCCGGGCGGACGCGTCGGCGTCCGGTTCGTTCGAGGGCTTGTGCGGATCGTTCATCATGCCTTCCTGATCACCCGTAACGCGGCGCCGCGCGCGGCCGGCTCCTCCGACAGCAGCGCGCGCATGTGCTCGCGCGCCCGCGCCAGCCGGGACATCACGGTGCCGACCGGCACCGCCAGCACCTGCGCGGCCTCCTGGTAGCGCAGCCCTTCCAGCGCCACCAGCAGCAGCACCTCGCGCTGCTCGACCGGCAGCCGGTACAGCGCGCGCTGCACGTCGCGCAACACCAGCCCGCTGATCTCGCCCGCCGGCGCCGGCATCGTCTGCCACGGCGCGCACGCGTCGTCGACCGCGATCTCGCGCCGCGCGCGCAGCTGGTCGATGAAGCGATGGCGCAGCAGCGTCAGCAGCCACGCGCGCAGATTATCGTCGGGGCGCGGCGGGTGCTTGTTCAGCGCGCGCTCCACCGTGTCCTGCACGAGATCGTCGGCCCACGCCCAATCCCCCGTCAGCGCGCGCGCATAGCGCGTCAGGTGCGGCAGCCAGACCAGCAGGTCGGATTCGTAGCTCATGCGGATGTCCCGTGTCGGGCCGCGCCGTCACGGCCGCGCCACGTGCCACATCCCGCCCATGCCGTCGCCGAGTGCGTCGCCGGCCTTGCGGTCCATTTTCCAGCGGTACAGCGGGCGGCCCTTGTACGCCCATTGCCGTTTTCCGTCGACGCGCGTGACGAGGCTCCATTGGCCGGCCGCCTTGTCATACGCATCGGCCAGCGCCGGCGGCCAGCTGGCCGTGCATGCGCTGTCGCACGCGCTCTTGCCCGGCGCGTCCTGATCGAATACGTAGAGGGTCATATGGTCTTCGTCGACCAGCCTCCCGCCGCTGACCTGCGGTAGTTCCGCCGACGCGGGCAACGACGTCCCGGCCGTCAGCGCGGCGATGAGCAGCATCCGTTTCATTCCCGTTCTCCTTCGCATGGCATCGCGGCGCGATCGGCGTCGCGAAACGGGATGATCGACTCCATGACGGCCATTATCCCGCTGCGCGCGAGCGCCGTGACTCGGTAGATAAACGGACGGACGCCCCTGAAAATTCCACTCAGTCGAAACGCGCGGCCCGGTACGGGTGCGGATCGGTGAAAGTGGGCGCGCCGGTCATCATCTCGGCCAGCAGGCGGCCCGTCGCCGGCCCCAGCGTCAGCCCGTGGTGGCAATGGCCGAACGCGAACCACAGGTGCCGATGGCGCGGCGCGGGGCCGATCACCGGACGCATGTCCGGCGTGCACGGACGCATCCCGAGCCACGGCGCCGGATCGAGCCGCTCGCCGATACCGAACGCGTCGCGCGCCAGCGGCTCCGCGCGCGCCAGCTGGATGCCGGTCGGCGGCGCGCCGCGCCGCGCGATCTCGACACCGGTGGTCAGGCGCAGCCGGCCGCCGTCCATCGGCGCGACGACGAAGCCCTGCTCGGTGTCGCACACCGGCACGGTCAGCGGCGTGCGGGTCGGGCGGTAGTGCATGTGGTAGCCGCGCTTCGCGCGCAACGGAATCCGGTAGCCGAGCGGCGCGAACACCTGATCGGACCACGGACCGAGCGCGACGACCGCCTCGCGGGCCGCGATGCGCCCGCTCGCCGTCTCGACGCTCCAGCCCTCGCCCGCCTGCGCGAGCGTCGTCGCGTCGCCGTGCAGGAACACGCCGCCGTTCTGCTCGAACAGCCGCGCATAGGCTTTCGTCAACCCGCCGGGGTTCGACACCGTCTTCGGGTCCTGCCAATGAAACGCACCGCAGAACGCGTCGCCGATGCTCGGCTCCTTCGCGCGCAGCGCCGCCGCGTCGAGCACCGTCATGCGCAGGCCGTGGTCGCGCGCGATGCGTTGCTGCGCCCGCGTCTCCGCGTCGAAATGCGCGGGCGAGCGGAACGCCTCGATCCAGCCGCCGTCATGGACGAGCGGCGCGGCGCCCGCGCGGGCAATCAGCGCGTCGTGCTCGTCCACGCTCGCCGCGACGAGCGGCAGCATGTCGTGCGCGGCGGCGGCGAGCCGCTCGGGCGACGACTCCCGCCAGAAACGCGCGAGCCAGCCCGCATAGGCCGGCAGCGCCTTGTAGTCCCAGTAAAGGTCGATCGAGCGGTTGCGCGCATAGCGCAGCAGCGTGCCGAACGTGCGCGGAAACGCGTACGGCACGACCGACGAACGCTCGATCAGCCCCGCGTTGCCGTGGCTGGTTTCCTCGCCCGGCCCGCGCCGGTCGACGAGCGCGACGCGCCGGCCGCGGTCCTGCAGGTGCAGCGCCGCGGACACGCCGACGATGCCGGCTCCCAGAACAATGACGTCGAAATCCATGCTTCCTCGTGTTGCGTCGAGATCGGCTGTGTCGGGTGGCGCGGGCCGGGCGTCGCAGGCCGCGCATCGTCGGCCCGCCGTGCCCCCGCATGCCGTCCGGCCGGCCGCCGCGCACCCGCGCACGGGCAGGATCGGGCTACCGGCCGGCGGCCGCGCTTACTTCGCGATGATGTCGCGCTTGAAGTACTTCTGCGACAGCGCGCTCAGCGTGCCGTCCTTCTTGAGCGCATCGAGCGCGCCGACGATCTTCGCCTGCAGCGCCTTGTCGCCCTTGCGCGTGCCGAAGCCGGTGCCTTCGCCGAGCGTCGCCGGATCCTTCAGCGGCGCGCCGACGATCTGGTAGTCGCGGCCGGCGGGCTTGTCGAGGAAGCCGTCCTGCGCGGTCTGCGCTTCCTGCACCGCCGCGTCGAGGCGGCCGGCGACCAGATCCGCGTAGATCTGGTCCTGATCCTGGTAGGACACGACCGACACGCCCGCGCCGGCCCAGTGCGCCTTCAGGAAATCTTCCTGCGACGAGCCCTGCAGCACGCCGACGCGCTTGCCGCGCAGGCTGGCCGCATCCGGCTGCAGCGGCGCGCCGCGCTTCGCGACCATCACGATCGGCACCACGTAGATCGGCGGCGTGAAGTCGATGCTCTGCTTGCGCTTGGCGGTGATGTTCATCGCGGAGTTGATCGCGTCGAACTTGCGCGCCTCGAGCGCGGGAATCAGGCCGTCGAACGCGTTCTCGACCCACACGCACTTCATCTTCAGTTTCGCGCACACCGCATTGCCGATGTCGACGTCGAAGCCTTGCAACTGCCCGGCCGGCGACTTGCTTTCGAACGGCGGATAGGCGGCTTCGATCCCGAAGCGCAGCGTGTTGGCGGACTGCTCCGCATGGGCCGCGACGGCCACGCTCGCGAATGCCGCGGCGGCGCAAAGAGAAAGCTTCCAGTTCATGACGATTCCTGTCTGGGTTGAGGCAATGAGTCGGCGACGTGCCACGCCTGCCGCGACGCGCGCCGGTGACGCCGGAGCCGACGGCATGCGGCAGTCCGGACGGCGGCGGCGCCGCAGGCAAAAATGGACTTAAAGTCTACTATAGACTCAACCGAATACAATATTCGCGACATCCCGATGCGCGGCCCGCCCGCCGCGCGCGCACCGGCATCGACGCGCAGTCCATTGATTTTTATGGATTTCCAAGCTTCCGCATCCGCCCGCGCCGCCCGTTCCGCATGAACTCATGCAGCGCATTTCAGTCTATACTAGACTTTTAGTCCACCAAAAATCCCTCACCGGGCACCGCGCCGCGAGGCCGCCCGGCTCCCGACTGGAGATGCTTTCATGACTCACGCCGCACCGGCCCTGCCCCTCACCGTCGACGAAGCGGCGGTGCGCGCCGCATTGCCCTCGCTCGACGTGCTCGGCACGCTGCGCCGCATGTTCGGCGCGCTCGGCGAAGCGCGCGCGGTGCAGCCGCCGCAGACGCTCACGCTGTTTCCGGAGCAGGCGGGCGACTTCATCACGTATCTCGGCGCGCTCGCCGACGAACAGGTGTTCGGCGCGAAGCTGTCGCCGTACATCGTGACGGGCGGCAAGCCGATCGTCACCGCGTGGACCGCGCTGATGTCGATGCGAACCGGCCAGCCGCTGATGTGGTGCGACGCCGGCCTGCTGACCGTCGAGCGCACCGCCGGCACCACGGCGCTCGCCGTCGACTGCCTGGCGCCGGGCGCCGCGCGGCGCCTCGCGATCGTCGGCGCGGGCGCCGCGGGTCTCGCCCACCTGCGTCACACGGCGGCGCTGCGCGACTGGGAGACGATCGACGTCTACTCGCCCTCGCTCGCCGGCGACGCGGCGCGGCAGGCCGCGCTTGCGCAGCTCGATCCGCGCGCGAAGGCGGCGGCCAGCGTCGAAGGGTGCGTGCGCGACGCCGACGTCGTGATGCTGTGCACGTCGTCGGGCACGCCGGTGCTGCATGACGGCATGCTGACGCGCCCGGCGCTCGTCACGTCGATCAGCACCAACGTCGCGCAGGCGCACGAGATCCCGCCCGCGTGGCTACCCGGCATGGACGTCTATTGCGACTACCGGCACACGACGCCCGCGAGCGCGGGCGAGATGCAGCGCGCGGCGGCCGAGCACGGCTGGACGCCCGCGCAGGTGGCGGGCGACCTGCCCGAGCTGGTGCGCGGCGCCTGCCCGGCGCCGTCGCGCACGCGCCATGCGTTGTTCCGCTCGATCGGCCTCGGCCTCGAAGACGTCGCGATCGCGCACGCGCTCTACGCGCACCTGACGCGCGCGTGAACGTCACGCGCGCGCCGGGCCGATACAATGGCGCCAGGCGCCGCCGCGGCCCGGCGCGCCCGCGCGAACGGGCCGCCCCGGCGCGGCCCACTCCCGGTAGCGACTCCGATGCGCAAGAAGAAGATATCTCCCGTCAAAGACCTGCTGCTCACCCGCTATGCGCCGATTGCCGACGGCATCGCGGCGCTGTTCTTCCCGTACGCGGAAGTCGTGATCCATGATCTGCACGACCAGACCGTGCTGTATCTCGCGAACAACCTGTCGAAGCGCGAGATCGGCGACGATTCGGCGCTCGAGGAAACCGAACACTCGGCGCGCGAGCGCGTGATCGGCCCGTACGAGAAGCTCAACTGGGACGGGCGGCGGATGCGCTGCGTGAGCAACGTGCTGTTCGACGACGACGGGCGCCCCGCCGGGCTGATGTGCATCAACTTCAACATCGCCGTCTTCGAGGACGTGCGCGCGACGCTCGACCTGTTCATCAAGGGTGCGGGCGTGGTCGCGCAGCCCGACGAGCTGTTCCGCGACGACTGGCAGGAGCGCATCAACACGTTCCTGCACGGCTGGCTGCACGAGCGGCAGATCGGCCTGAACGGCCTGACCCGCGAACACCGCCGCGAACTGGTCGAGGCGCTTTACGCGGAAGGCGCGTTTCGCGGCAAGAGCGCGGCGAACTATGTCGCGAACGTACTCGGCATGGGGCGCGCGACCGTCTACAAGCACCTGAAACATCTGAAGGAAACGCGCGGCGACGCGTGACGCGAGCGCGGTGCCCGACGCCGGGCGTGAACGCGTGACGTGCGTCTGGCCGGGCGCTCCATGGCAGGATGCACCAGTCCGGGGCGCGCGCGGCGAGTCGGCCGGACGGTCCGGACCTCGGCTCGCGGGCGCGCCAAACGTCCGACTTTTAACTCAGTCGTACATCGATTCGCCAGTTTTGCGACAATGACGGACTTTGACCCGCGTGCCGCCGCCTGACGCCGCATAACCGCCTGCTTCCGATGTCGCTTCCCCATATTGACCTGCTGTACTCCGCGTCCGGCCTGTTCGTCGGATTCCTCGTCGGCCTGACGGGTGTCGGCGGCGGCTCGCTGATGACGCCGATCCTGGTGCTGCTGTTCAATGTGCACCCGGCCACGGCGGTCGGCACCGACCTGCTGTACGCGGCCGCGACCAAGGCGACCGGCACGCTGGTGCACGGGATGAAAGGCTCGGTCGACTGGCGCATCACGGCCCGGCTGGCCGCCGGCAGCGTCCCGGCCGCGGCGCTCACGCTGTGGGTGCTGCACACGTACGGCATGCAGTCGCCGGGCGCCGCGCGGATGATCCAGGTCGTGCTCGGCGGCGCGCTGCTGCTCACGTCGCTCGCGCTGATGTTCAGGCCGCAGCTCGCCGCGCTGGCGGCACGCAGCCCCATCGCGCCGAGCCCGGCGCGCACGCTGTTCGCCACGGTGCTGACGGGCGCCGTGCTGGGCATGCTGGTGTCGATGACGTCGGTCGGCGCCGGCGCGATCGGCGTCACCGTGCTGCTGCTCCTGTATCCGACGCTCGCGACCACGCGCATCGTCGGCTCCGACATCGCGCACGCGGTGCCGCTCACGCTCGTCGCCGGGATGGGCCACTGGCTGCTCGGCTCGGTCGACTGGTCGATGCTGGTGTCGCTGCTGCTCGGCTCGCTGCCCGGCATCATGATCGGCAGCCACCTGTCGACGCGCGCGCCCGAGCGCCTGCTGCGCAAGCTGCTCGCGGCGACGCTCGTCGGGGTCGGCACCAGGCTCGTGCTGGCGTAAGCCAGCCGCGCCGCCAGCCCGAAGCAGCCCGCGAGGGCCGATCGGCGCGGCCCGCCGTTCAGCACACACGCCCCCGCGGCCGCCCACCGAAAAACCGGACACGCCGACGCGTCTCCGGTTTTTTTTGCGCGCCTCGAGCCGCACGTCGATCGCGCACCGGCGCGGAACTCGGGTACCATCGCCGCGAGAGCGCGTGGCTTGCAAGCCGCGTCACCTGTGCGTCATTCCCGCGTCATTCGCCGACTGCCGCCATGAATTCGTCCCCGCCCCACCGCCGGCCGCCCCGCATCCTCGCACGCTTCGTCGCGGTGTCGTGGCGCGACCTCGCGATGTCGATCGGCCCGACTGTGATCCTGTCCGCCGGGGCCGTCTGGCTGGCGATCGCGCTGATCCAGCCCGCGCCGCCCTCCACGCTGGTGATTTCGTCGGGGCCGCCGGGCAGCACGTACTGGAACGCCGCGCAGAAGTACAAGGAGATCCTCGCGAAGAACGGCGTCACGCTCGACGTGCTGCCGTCCGAAGGCTCGGTGGCGAACCTCGCGCGCCTGTCCGACCCGCACGCGACGGTCGACGTCGGCTTCGTGCAAAGCGGCATCGGCCCCGTGTCGCGCGACGAGCACCTGATCTCGCTCGGCAGCGTCGGCTACGTGCCGCTCGCGATCATGTACCGCGGCCCGATCGTCGCCCGCCTGTCCGACTTCAAGGGCAAGCGCCTCGCGCTCGGCGCCGAGGGCAGCGGCGCGCGCGAACTCGGCCTCGCGCTCCTCAAGATCAACGGCATCGCGCCGGGCGGCCCGACGGCACTGCTGCCGATCACCGGCGAAGAAGCCGCGCATGCGCTGATCGACGGCCAGATCGACGCGGCGTTCCTGTCCGGCGACTCCACGCAGATCCCCGTGATGGCGAAGCTGTTCCGCGCGCCGGGCGTGCACGTCTATTCGTTCACGCAGGCCGAAGCGTACGCGAGGCGCTTTCCGTACCTGACCGACATCACGCTGCCGATGGGCGTCTACGACCTCGGCCAGAACCTGCCGCCCGACGACATCCACACGGTCTCGCCGACGACCGAGCTCGTCGCGCGCGACACGCTGCACCCGGCGCTGTCGGACCTGCTGATCGAAGCCGCGCGCGAAGTGCACGGCCACGCGACGATCCTGCAGCGCGCGGGCGAATTCCCGTCCCCCGTGACCCGCAGCTTCCCGCTGTCCGACGACGCGGCGCGCTACTACAAGTCGGGCAAGACGTTCCTGTACCGCCGGCTGCCGTTCTGGGTCGCGAGCCTCGCCGACCGGCTGCTGTTCATCATCGTGCCGCTGGTCGTCGTGCTGATCCCCGGGCTGCGGCTCGTGCCGGCGCTGTACGGCTGGCGGGTGCGCTCGCGGATCTACCGGTGGTACGGCGCGCTGATCGCGCTCGAGCGCAGCGCGCTCGGCGAGCACACCGCCGACGAGCGCGTGGTGCTGCTCGACCGGCTCGACGACATCGAGGACGCGGTCAACCGGATGAAGATGCCGCTCGCCTACGCCGGCCAGTTCTACGTGCTGCGCGAGCACATCGGCTTTGTCCGCGAGCGGCTGCTGTCGCACGACCACCCGCACGAGCACGGCCACAGCCAGGACGGGCCGCCCGCGGACTAGGGCCTGTTCACGCGAATAACGGGCCCCGGGCCGCCCCCGGTTCCGCATCGGCGAACGATCCGTCATCATTGCAATAGCCCGCGCCGCCGCCGCGTCACATCGAAGAAACGGCCGCGCGCCGTCCGCGTTTCCCTCAGGAGATTGTCATGACAGCCGGCCTCGATACTGCCCAGCCCGCCTGGTTTTTCGACTTCGTCTCGCCGTTCTCCTATCTCCTGCTCGAACAGCACGAAAAATGGCCGACGGTCCCGTTCGAGCCGGTGCCGGTCTCGCTGTACACGCTGCAGCGGCACTGGGGCCAGCGCTCGAGCGCGGACGTGCCCGCCAAGCGCGTGTTCACCTACCGCCATGCGCTGTTCCGCGCCGAACAGCTCGCGATCCCGTTCAGGATGCCGCCCGCGCACCCGTTCGACTCCGAGCGGGTGCTGCGCCTCGCGATCGCGCTGCGCGCCGACATCACGACGGTGCGCGACATCTTTCGCTTCATCTGGCGCGACGGCAACGATCCGTCGACGCCGGACGGCTTCGCCGCGCTGTGCGAGCGGGTCGGCGTCGGGCACGGCGACGCGCTGATCGAATTCGAGGAGACGGTCGCGCAGTTGCGCCGCAACAACGACGAGGCGCTCGCGCTCGGCGTGTTCGGCGTGCCGACGTTCTGGATGAACCAGCAGCTGTTCTGGGGCGAGGATGCGCTGCCGATGCTGCTGTACTGCGCGCGCGCGCCGAACTGGCTCGAATCCCAGGAGGTGAAGCGCGTCAGCACGCTGCCGAAGGGTCGCGCCTGATGCCTGCCGTCACGCATCGCTGACGGTGCGGGACAGCCAGCGGCCGGGACGCAGGATTCGGACTTGCGCCGGCCGCTGGAAGTCTCCGTGGGGACAAGCGGAATACAGGCGCGTTCACGGCACGCACGACGCGGCGATCTCCCCCGACGCCTTCGCCGCGGCGACCGGCATCCCTGCGCGCACCTGCAACAGCTCCGCGCAGACCGCGACCGCGATCGCGGCCGGGGTCTTGTCGGCGATGCCCGCGATGCCGATCGGGCACACCATCTCGCGCACGCGTTCGGGCGCGACGCCGCGCGCGACGAGCCGCCGCTCGAACTTCACGCGCTTCGTGCGCGAGCCGATCATCCCGAAGTACGCGAAATCGCGCCGCCGCAGGATGCGCTCGGCGAGCGTGAAATCGAGCCCGTGATGATGCGTCATCACGAGGAAGTACGCGCCCGGCGGCGCCGCGTCGACGAGCGCCTCGGGCGTGTCGGTCGGCTCCGGCTGCACGTTCGGCGGACACTCGTCGGGGAACAGCTCGTCGCGCGCGTCGACCCATTGCACGACGCACGGCAGGCGGCCGAGCAGCGTCGCGAGCGCCTGGCCGACGTGCCCCGCGCCGAACAGCACGATGTGCATCGGCACGGGCGTCCCCGTCGCGCGGTTGCGCCGTCCGGTTCCCGGTGCGAGCGTCATGTCAGCCCGCCCGCGCCGCGCGCACGGCCTGCACCGCGCGCAGGATCGCCTCGGGCGTGGCCGGCGCGTCGAGCGGCGGGTTGAGCCGGCCGTCGCCGGCCGCCGCGACCGCGTCGCGCACCGCGAAGAACACCGAGAACGGCAGCAGCAGCGGCGGCTCGCCGACCGCCTTCGAGCGATGGATGCTGTCCTCGGCGTTGCGGTTGTCGAACAGGCGCACGTTGAATTCGGGCGGACAGTCGCTGACGCCCGGAATCTTGTAGGTGGACGGCGCATGCGTGTTCAGCTCGCCGCTCGGGCTCCACCACAGTTCCTCGGTCGTGAGCCACCCCATCCCCTGCACGAACGCGCCCTCGACCTGGCCGATGTCGATCGCCGGGTTCAGCGACGCGCCGACGTCGTGCAGCGCATCGACCCGCAGCGTGCGCATCTCGCCCGTCAGCGTGTCGATCACCACTTCCGACACCGCCGCGCCGTACGCGTAATAGAAAAACGGCCGCCCTTGCAGCGTCGCCGGGTTCCAGTGCAGCTTCGGCGTCGCATAGAAACCGTCCGACCAGAGCTGCACGCGCGCGTGATACGCGTTCGCGACGACTTCGCCGAACGGCACCGCATTGCCGCCGATCCACACGCAGTCGTTGCCGAACCGCACGCTGCCCGCGTCCGCCGCGCCGCCGCCGTACCGCGTCGCGGCAAACGCCGCGAGCCGCTCGCGCAACTGCCTTGCGGCGTCCTGCGCGGCCTTGCCGTTCAGGTCGGAGCCCGTCGACGCCGCGGTCGCCGACGTGTTCGCGACCTTGCTGGTGTCGGTCGCCGTGATGCGGACCCGCTCGAAGCGGATGCCGAGCTCGTGCGCGACGACCTGCGCGACCTTCGTGTTGAGCCCCTGCCCCATCTCCGTGCCGCCGTGGTTCACCAGCACCGAGCCGTCGGTGTAGATGTGGACGAGCGCGCCGGCCTGGTTGAAGTGCGTGACGTTGAACGCGATGCCGAATTTCACCGGCGTCAGCGCGATGCCTTTCTTCAGCACCGCGTTACGTGCGTTGAAGTCGCGCACCTTCGCGCGCCGCACGCGGTAATCGCTCGACGCCTCGAGCTCGGCGAGCAGCTCGGGCAGCACATTGTCCTCCACCGTCTGGCCGTACGGCGTGACGTTGCGCCCGGTCTTGCCGTACAGGTTCGCGTAGCGCACGTCGAGCGGATCGCGGCCGAGCGTGCGCGCGATGTTGTCGATCACGTACTCGATCGCGAATGCGCCCTGCGGGCCGCCGAAGCCGCGAAACGCGGTGTTCGACTGCGTGTTGGTCTTCCCGCAGTATCCGGCGATTGTCACGTCCGGCAGCCAGTACGCGTTGTCGACGTGGCAGACCGCGCGCGTCATCACCGGCCCCGACAGGTCCGCCGAAAATCCGCAGCGCGACGTCATGTCGATCGACACGCCGTCGATGCGCCCGTCGTCGTCGTAGCCGACCTCGAAGCGGTAATGGAAATCGTGGCGCTTGCCGGTGATCGTCATGTCGTCGTCGCGGTCCGGGCGCAGCTTCACCGGGCACTGCAGCTTCCACGCGGCGAGCGCCGCGCAGCACGCGAACAGGCCCGACTGCGATTCCTTGCCGCCGAAGCCGCCGCCCATCCGCCGGCATTCGACGAGCACGCCGTGCGACGCGATCCCGAGCACTTGCGCGACGAGATGCTGCATTTCGCTCGGGTGCTGCGTCGAGCACCAGACGTGCATGCCGTCGTCGTCCTTCGGCACCGCATACGCGACCTGCCCTTCGAGATAGAACTGCTCCTGGCCGCCGACCCGCATCTCGCCCGCGTCGCGGTGCGGCGCGGCGGCGAGATGCGCGTGCGCGTCGCCGCGCGCGAGCCTGAGCGGCGGCACCACGTACGATTCGGCCGCGCGCGCCTCCTGCGCGGTCAGGATCGCGGGCAGTTCCTCGTATTCGATCCGCGCGCGCCGCGCGGCGAGCCGCGCGGTGTCGTGCGACGCCGCGACGACGACGAACAGCGGCTGGCCGGCGAACTGCACGACGCCGTCGGCGAGCACCGGGTCGTCGTGGAAGATCGGCCCGCAGTCGTTGACGCCCGGAATGTCGCCGGCGGTCAGCACGGCGGCGACGCCCGGCGTCGCGCGCACCGCATCGAGATGCATCGAGAGAATCTTCGCGTGCGCTTTCGCGGACAGGCCAAGCGCCGCGTGCAGCGTGCCGGCGACGAGCGGGATGTCGTCGGTATAGGTGGCGCGTCCGCTCACGTGCAGATGCGCGGATTCGTGCGGCCGGGACACGTGGACCTGCGCGCTGCCGGCCTCGCTGTCTGCCTCGCTGTTGGCCCGTGTATCGCGCGCGTCGAGGAACGCTTCGGCTTGCTGGTTCATGATGCCCTCCGTGGCCTCGCTCGTCAGGCGCGCGCCGCTTCCGCGGCGACTTCGCGCACGTTCACCGCGGACGGCGGAAGCGGGTCCTGCGCGCGCGTCTCGAGCCAGAAGCGGTACAGCAGGTTCTTCGCGACGTCGAGCCGGTAGCCGCTCGTCGCGCGCATGTCGGTAAGCGGCGCGTAGTCGCGTTCGAGCGCCTGCATCGCCGCCTGCACGGCCGCCTCGTCCCAGCGTGCGCCGTCGAGCGCGCGCTCCGCGTGCGACGCGCGCTTCGGCGTCGCCGCCATCCCGCCGAACGCGATGCGCGGCTCGCGGATCGCGTCGCCGTCGGCGATGAACGCGAACGCCGCGCACACCGCCGAGATGTCCGAATCGAAGCGCTTCGACACCTTGTAGGTGCGGAACGACAGGTTCGCCGGCGCACCGCTGCGCGCCGGCACTTTCAGCGCGGCGACGAACTCGTGCGGCGCGATGTCCTGCTTCTGATAGCCGGTGTAGAAAGCCTCGAGCGGCAGCTCGCGGACCGCGTCGCCGCCGCGCAGCACGACGCGCGCACCGAGCGCGATCAGGCCCGGCATCGAATCGCCGATCGGCGAGCCGTTCGCGACGTTGCCGCCGAGCGTGCCCGCATTGCGGATCGGCAGCGACGCGAAGCGCTTCCACATCTCGGTCAGTTCCGGATATGTGTCGGCGAGCGCCGCGTACGCCGCCTCGAGGGTGGCGCCCGCGCCGATCTCGATCCACGCGTCGCCGTGCGCGATACGCCGCAGCTCGGCGACCTGCCCGACGTAGATCAGGTCGTCGAGCGCCCGCAGCTGCTTCGTCACCCACAGGCCGATGTCGGTGCTGCCCGCGACGATCAGCGCGCCGGGGCGCGCGGCCTTCAGCGCGGCGAGCGCATCGAGGGTGCGCGGCGCCGCAAAGCGCGCGCCCGCGTGCTCGTACTCGAACGTGTCGTCGCGCCTGAGCGACGCGAGCGTGCGCGCGAGCGCGGCAGCGTCGACGGGCGATGCCGGTCCCGCCGCCCCCTGGCCGGCCACGTCGAACATCCGCACCGCCGCATCGAGGATCGGCCGGTAGCCGGTGCAGCGGCACAGGTTGCCGGTCAGCGCGTCGGCGATCTCGTCGCGCGACGGTACCTCCTTCGCGCCACCTGCGCGGCCGCAGGCTTCGCCGCCGTGCTTCTCGTACAGCGCCCACATCGACATCACGAAACCGGGCGTGCAGAAGCCGCACTGCGAGCCGTGGCAATCGACCATCGCCTGCTGCACCGGGTGCAGCGAGCCGTCCGGCCGGCGCAGGTCCTCGACGGTCAACAGCGCCTTGCCGTCGAGCGTCGGCAGGAACCGGATGCACGCGTTGACGGCGTTGAACGCGACCGTGCCGGCGTCGGTCAACTCGCCGACGACGACCGTGCATGCGCCGCAGTCGCCTTCCGCGCAGCCTTCCTTGGTGCCGGTGCAGTGCGCGTCCGCGCGCAGGTATTGCAGCACGGTGCGCGTCACGTCCGCGCCGTCGACTTCGCGGATCGCGTGTCGATGATAGAAACGGATCGGCTCGCTCATGTGTCGTGTCGTCTTTCTGGTTGGGCAACGCGGCCCGCGCCGGACCGCTGCTGTCGTTGATGACAGTGTGCACCCTATCACCACAAATTTCCGCCCCCCATAGCCGGCTGCGCATGCCGGCCATATCGGCGCCGCGATATGGGGGGCCGACCATGAATTAACCAAATAGTACCTGCGACAAAACCGGTTCCATGTAAGAATTCGACTTTCCTGTCCGGCTTCCGGCCCTCCGTTCCGACCCCATGTCAACCGATTCTGCCTCGACGCCGCGCAGCGGGTTCGCCGTCACGCTGCAAATCGTCTCCGTCGTCGTTTTCACGTTCATCTGCTACCTGACCATCGGCCTGCCGCTCGCGGTGCTGCCCGGCTTCGTCCACAACGATCTGGGCTTTTCCGCGATCGTCGCCGGCGCGGCGATCAGCGTGCAGTATTTCGCGACGCTCGCGTCCCGCCCGCTCGCCGGGCGTCTGGCGGATTCGCTCGGCCCGAAGCAGACCGTGGTGTGCGGGCTCGTCGGCTGCGGCGTGTCCGGGGTGCTGCTGCTGGTCGCGCTGCTGCTGGCCCGATGGCCGGCCGCGAGCATCGTGCTGCTGGTCGCCAGCCGGCTCGTGCTCGGCGTCGGCGAGAGCCTGTGCGGCACCGGCTCGATCCTGTGGGGCATCGGGCGCGTCGGCATCTCGCACAACGCGCGCGTGATCTCGTGGAACGGCATCGCGACCTACGGCGCGCTCGCGCTCGGCGCACCGGTCGGCGTCGCGATCGCCCATGCGCTGAATCCGGCGCTGATCGGCGTGATCGTCATCGCGCTCGCCGCGGCGGGCTTCTATCTCGCGCGCCTGATGCCGGCCGTGCCGGTCGTGCACGGCGAACGGCTGTCGTATGCGAGCGTGTTCACCCGCGTGCTGCCGCACGGGGTCGGGCTCGCGCTCGGCTCGGCGGGCTTCGGCTCGATCGCCACCTTCGTGACCCTGTATTACGCGGCGCGCCACTGGCCGAACGCCGCGCTGTCGCTGACCGTGTTCGGCACGCTGTTCATCGGCGCGCGCCTGCTGTTCGCCAACATGATCAAGACCTACGGCGGCTTCCGGGTCGCGATCGTGTCGTTCGCATTCGAATGCTCGGGGCTCGTGCTGCTGTGGCTCGCGCCGGTGCCGCACGTCGCGCTCGTCGGCGCGGCACTCACCGGTTTCGGCTTCGCGCTGATCTTCCCGTCGCTCGGCGTCGAGGCGGTCTCGCTCGTGCCGCCCGCGAGCCGCGGCGCGGCGCTGTCGGCCTATTCGGTGTTTCTCGATCTGTCGCTCGGGATCACGGGGCCGCTCGCCGGGTATGTCGCCGGGGAGTTCGGGTATCCGCAGGTATTCCTGTTCGCAGCCGTGGCGGCGGCGGCGGGCGTCGCGCTGTCGGCGGCGCTGTATCGGCGTCAGGCACGGCTCGGGAGAAGTGGCGCGGTGGCCTGAGGGCGCGGCGCGTCGGGCTGGCGCCCGCGAGATGCAAGAAGCCGTCCGCATTGTACGGGCGGTTTTTTTTCGGGCCACCCCGACCGCAAACGGGAATGTCCTCGCGGCAGCACCCAACAGGACAGCAAACCATCCATCACCCTATCTCTTGCTGAATGGTTCGGAATTAGCGCCGATCGATTAGCGCCGATCGAACAGGCGGCGCTGATAGAAGCCCCCCTTGAGTTGCGGCAGCAGGCCGATGGCCAGATCGACTCGGCCGTCGACCATCTCGTCGCTCAGATTGACGCTGGTGTTGCGAACCGTATCGAGCGCGACGCCAGGCCGCTGGAGCAAGGGCCGCGTGACGCTGATCGGAGATGCCGCGCAGGCGCGCGCGACAGCGTGCTGCATCACCTGGACTGGATCCACGATTTCGACGCCCTGGCCGAAGAGCCGAGCGAACGTCAGGGCGGCACCTGGCTTTGAGGCGGTGGCGCCTTCAACGGCGCTCGGTAATCGGGCCCTCGGCATCCACGCGGCCGACGGCGCCGGCGGGGCCGCCGACGGTGATCGGGCCATGCGCTTCCAGATCGCCATGCACGATCAGCGGGCCGTGCACGGTAAGCGGGCCACGAATCGTGCGCTCGCCCCAGCGCCTGCGTACGGCGGGATCGCCGGGCGGAATCCGTTCGATCCACTCCGCCGTGATCGGACCGCGGGCGTAGATGTCGCCGGCCACCGTCAGCGAGCCGTCGACCGTCACCGGCCCGAGCACGACGAGCGACCCGCTGATGCTGAGCGGCCCCGTGACGACGGGCTGGGCATATGCCGACGCGAAAAAGGCCGAAGACGCCAGCAGAACCGCGCCCGCCACGGTGCCCCGCGCCAGCCTCGATGTCATGCGCTTGCCGAGCCTCGCAATGAAGCGTTTCACGTTGCCTCCTGGTCGGCCAGCTGCGCGCCCGTCATCCGTCTGCCGATTCGCGACGGGCGACTGCCGCGCAAGCGGCCTCCTGCGGTATTTTTCAGTCTAGCAACGGAGGGGGCGAACACAAGCGGCGGCAGTCGATGGCCCGACGGGCGCGATGGGCGGCCGAACGCCCGCTGCCTGCCGACGAACGGCCGTCCGGGCGCCCGAGAAGAACACTGAACGTCGGTACGCCGGCGGAACGGTTTCACCCATTCGCCGCGCCGACCGGTTCAATCGGCTGCCGACCCGGGCCGGCAGAAGGGCCGATCGCCGCGTCACGCTCCGCGCGCTCGGCCCTTTTGGCTGCCAGCGCAAGTCCGTCATTAGCGGGAACAGGCGCTAGCCAATCGACGCTAAACGCCCGGTGGGAGCCTGGAGGCCATCATCTTCTTCCGGTCGATCTTGCGCCCGTCGACAATGAACGTTCCGTCGCCCACTGCATGAACCGTGCGCTTCTCCTCGCGTGCGGTGTCGACGTAGGCGGCAACGCCCTCCAGCACGACGATGTTGTGCCTTTCGACGATGTCGATGACCTTGCACTCGATGTTGGCGACGCATTCCCTAATCAACGGTGGCCTGACGAGCCTGGCCGGCACCCGCGTGAGCTCGAACCTGGAAAACTTGTCCATATCGGCCCCGGTGCATGTCCCGATGCCGACCACCTTGTCCAGCAGGTCAACGGTGGGTATCGCAATGACGCACTCCCGATTCTTGCGCAATGCCGCGAAGGAGTAATTCCATTCACCCGTGGTGATGGCAAATACCGGAGTGAAATCCATCACCATGGTCCAGGAGACCGTCATGATGTTGTCTTTCCCCCCGTCATGTGTCGTCACGAGAACCACCGGCCCCGATTCCATCAGGGTGAAAGCCTTGCTCAGGTTCAACTCGCGCATGGAAGCCCCTCCGATCGTCATGCCGGGCGCGCGGCCCACTCTTGCCCGCGGAACCCGACAGGCAAGCATACCGGCAGAGCAAGTGCCCGCTATTGAGCGATTTCGCCTTTCAGCGCGGCGCGCGCTGCCCCTCCCCGCGCGAGCCGCTCCATCCCGCCCACGGCGCGCGCGCAAAGAGCCTGCGCGTCAGATCGAACGCGACGAGATTCCCGGCCACCACCAGCATCAGGCCGACCACCGCGAGCGCCGACCAGCGGTAACCCTCGTACACCGTCGACGCGGCCAGCGCGACGATCGGGAACAACACCGTGCAATACGCGGCGCGCTCCGGCCCGATGCGTCCGACGAGGGTCAGGTAGGCGGTGAACCCGATCACCGAGCCGGGCACGGCCAGATACGCGAGCGCGCCGAGATAGCGCGGGCTCGTGTCCGGCACGAACGACAGCCCCGCCGCGAGGCTGCCGGCGGTCAGGATCGCGGCGCCGATCAGCATGGCCCACGCGTTGGTCACGAGCGGATGGAGCCCCATCGACTGCATCCGGCTCGACAGCAGGTTGCCGGCCGAGAAGCACATCGTGCCGGCGAACGCGACCGCGAGGCCGAGCCAGATCGTGTGGTCGCCGATGTGGTGGGCCATCTGCTGCAGGAACAGACACGCGATGCCGACCAGCCCGAGCATCGCGCCGGCCAGCGCCGACGGCCGCAGCGGCCGGCCCATGAACAGCCGGCCGTTGATCGAGTTGAGCAACGGCGCGGTCGAGAACACCACCGCGACGAGCCCGCTCGGCACGATCCGCTCGGCGTAGTAGAAGCACAGGAAATTGATGCAGAAAAGCGCCACACCCTGCGCGACGAGATAGCGCCATGCGTCGCGCGGCGGCCTCGCGGGCCGGCGCAGCACCCGCAGCAGCATGAAGAGCACCGCGGCCGCAAGCCAGAAACGCCAGGCGATCGACACGGGCGGCGGCACGCTGCCGAGCTGCCACTTGATGGCGATCCACGTCGTGCCCCAGATCAGCACGGTGAGCAGGTAGAGCGACAGGTTCATTGCAAACGGGCGGCGCAAGCCGGATCGAAACGGGACACCCGACTATGCCGCTGCGCGCCGCCGGCCGATTGTCCAGGATTGCGGTCATTTCCCGCGCGGCGCGCGGCGCCCGCACGCGCGCCTTATACTCGTCCGATCATGCGCACACGTCCTTCCGTTCCGACTGCCGCTGCCTCGTCCGTGCCCGCCGCCGATGCCCCCGGCGGCGAGATGCCGTTCGGCCTGCAATCGGTGTGCCGCACGCTGAGCGAGGCGAACGCCACGCTCGAGCGCTTCGCGTGGCTCGGCGACCACCTGGCGATCGCCGAGTGGACGCGCATCACCGACGAAAGCGAAACGGTATACGAGCAGCCGGGGCATCACACGCTGTCGTGCTATCTCGACGGCGGCTACCGCACGGAGCGCCAGAAGGTGCCGGGCTACGGCGCACCCAGCCTGCTCTGCGCGTTGCCGGGCGATCACGAGTCGCGCTGGTGGGTGCGCGGCGAGATGCATTTCGTCCACCTGTATTTCCTGCCCGAGCATTTCGCACGCCGCGCGATCCGCGAACTCGACCGCGAGCCGCGCGAAATGACGCTCGCGGACCGCACCTATTTCGAGGACCCGCGGGTCGCCGCGCTGTGCCAGTCGCTCGTACTGGAGCACTGGGACGACGCCGACGGGCGGCTGCGCGCGAACGAAACCGCGCACGACGTACTGAGCCTGCTGTTGCGCGGGCAAGGCGTGGCGCGCACCGACGCGCCGTTCAAGGGCGGCCTGGCGCCTGCGGTGCGCCGCCGCGTGCGCGACTATATCGACGCGTGCCTGACACAGCCGCTGACGCTCGGCGAACTGGCCGACGTCGCGGCGCTATCCGAATACCACTTCGCGCGGATGTTCCGTCTGTCGTTCGGCCACACGCCGCACGCGTGGATCGCCGAGCAGCGCCTTGCGCGGGCGCGCACGCTGCTGCGTTCGACCGCGCTGCCGCTCGCGCAGATCGCCGCGCAATGCGGATACGCGAACCCCGCGCACTTCAGTCACCGCTTCCGCGACGCGCACGGCGCCACGCCGAATGCCTACCGGCAGGTGATGCAGGCCGGGTAGGCGCACCGCTCCCGGCTCGCACGACACACCGACGCCCGCAAGCGCCGGCGCGAACGGTCAGCCGCGCTCCGACAGCGCCTGTTCGAGCGCCGCGACCCC
Source organism: Burkholderia sp. lig30 (assembly GCF_000687455.2). Taxonomy (GTDB): domain Bacteria; phylum Pseudomonadota; class Gammaproteobacteria; order Burkholderiales; family Burkholderiaceae; genus Burkholderia. The sequence continues at coordinate 59,701 of NZ_JGVW01000061.1, read as the reverse complement.
GGCCGGCAGGTCGACGCCCACCTTGAGGTCGAGCATCGTGCGGCCGAACGCATGCAGCGTGCGGAACAGGTTGTGTTCGCGGCACTGCTCGCCCATCTGCCCGATCCGCACGATCGGCAAGCCGAATGAGCCGGAGATCTCGACCTGGTACTGCTTCGAGATGTGCCCGCAGATCATCCCCGGCGTCAGCCCCTCGGGCGTCTCGATCCCGACCACCGAATTGAGCCGGCACGCCTTCGGCGCATAGAGCGCGAGGCCCATCGCCTCAATGCCGGCCTGCAGCGCGAGCGAGCAGCGCAGATGGCGGGCGAAGCGGTTTTCGAGGGTCTCCGCGCACACGAGACGCAACGCCTCGTGCAGCGCGAGCACACCCGACACCGGCGCGGTGTAGTGATAGCCGGCGTTGTGCCAGAAGTTCTCGGCGAGCGCCATGTCGAGGCACCAGTGCGCGTTCGGCTCGGGACGGCTCTTCATCCGCGCCCACGCCGCGTCGGAAAACGCGATCAGCGACACGCCGGGAATCGACGACAGCCCCTTCTGGCCGCCGGTGATCACCGCGTCGATGTCCCATGCGTCCATCTCGAGCGGCATCGTCGACAGCGTACAGACCGCATCGACGACGACGAGCGCGCCCGCCGCCTTCGCGAGCGCGGCGATCTCGCGCAGGTCGCGGTTCCAGACGGTGTTGGAGGTCTCCCCGTGGACGATCGTGACGACCTCCGGCCGCTCGCGCGCGATCGCCTCGGCGACTTCTTCGAGACTCGCGACCGAGCGGTCCGGCACCTCGAGCACCGACACGTCGGCGCCGACGCGCGTCGCCATCTCGGCCATCCGCGCGCTGAAGAAGCCGTTCTTGATCGCCAGCACGCGCGTGCCGCGCCAGGCGAGATTGGACATCGCCATTTCCATCGCGGCCGAGCCCGGCCCCGCGACGCCGAGCACCCATTTGGTCCGGGTCTGGAACACGTAGCGCGCCATTTCCTTGACCTGCTCGATGATCTTCGCCATCGTCGCGCCGAGGTGGTTGATCACGATCGTGTTCGCCTTGGCGACGGCGGCCGGGATCGGGACCGGGCCGGCCCCCATCATCAGCAGCGGTTCTTCGGGCAGGATCGCGTCGAGCGGCACGACGACGGGACAGGGAATCGGCGAGTAATCGATGGACATGACAAAAGAGTGGTGACGGAACGAAAAGGCGTTCGCCGCGCGACAGGCGGCGAGCCTGTCGATGATTCTCCGTTCCGCCGCGTTGCGCAAGGGGGTTGTTCGCCCTGCGCCGAACCGCATCGGGGTCGCGGCGCCGCCCGGCGTGAAAAAATGCCGCACCGGGAAAATCGTGTCGCGGCACTTCCGTCGCGAATAAGACGATTCTCCGCAGATATAAGAAAAATCACCTATAAATGCAAGACGATTCTTAAACTCATGAAGGACAGCCTCCACTCCTTCTGATAAGAAAGACTCGAATCGAGAATTTACCGACGAATCGACCGCGCATCATTGAAATATCGGCGCTCCGGAGAATACATCGCATGCGATACGCGGCATTGCGCTTTTGCGCAACCCGCGTCTTTTGCGGGTTGACGAGCATCGCCGCCTTATTGAACAATCGCTCACGTTATGAACAATCGTCCACGTTATCGAGCGACCATTTCGATACGACGACGATATGCGCTTCGCTCGCCGGGGGGCTGGCTTGCGCGACGGAAAAACACAACCATAATCACTCAATCGGGCCAGGAATTACGCAAGCCATGAACCAGATTCAGAACATGCGTGTTTTCGTCTGTGTCGCCGAACAGCAGAGCTTTCGGCGCGCGGCGCATCAACTCGGCGTGTCGAACGCGCTCGTCACCCGTTCGATCGCGATGCTCGAGGATCACCTGAATACGCGGCTGATTCACCGGACCACCCGAAACCTGTCGCTCACGGAGGCCGGCACACGCTATCTGGAAGGCTGCCGCGCGTTGCTCGAGGAGTTCGACAGCCTCGAGGCATCGGTCGCGCACGAGGTGCGCGAGCCGGTCGGCACGTTGCGCGTCGTCGCGTCGGGCATGCTGTCGCCGCTCGCGCTGACGCCGCTCGTCGCCGGCTTCCAGCGCCGCTACCCGCAGGTGCGGGTGCAGCTCACGATCTCCGAGTGCCCGGTCGACATGCTCGACACCGGCTACGACGTCGGCATCCTGACCGGCCGCCGCCTCGACGGCAACCCGGCAATCGTCGGCCACGCGCTTGCGCAGAACACGCTCGTGCCATGCGCGGCGCCCGCCTATCTCGAACGGCACGGCGAGCCGCACACGCCCGACGACCTGCTGCGCCACGACTGGGTCTCGCTGGCGCCGCACCTGCATCCTGCCGCATGGCGGCTGATCGGCCCGGACGACGCCACGCATCTGGTGTCGGCACGGCCCGTCTGTACCGCGAACCATCTGTCGCTCGTGCAGGCGGCGGCCATCGCGGGCTCGGGCGTCGCGGTGCTGCCGGAAAGCTTCGCCGCCGATGCGCTGGCGAGCGGCGCGCTCGTGCGGCTGCTCGCCGGCTACCGGATCGACGATCCGGATTCGGAACTGTCGATCGTCTATCCGAACCGGCAATTCGTGCCCGCGCGCACCCGCAGCTTCGTCGAGCACGCGATCGATCATTTCAACACGCCGGCCGTCCTCGCCACCGGCAGCTATCCGTTCCTCCACAAGCCACGCGCGGGCGAACGCCCGGACATCGTCACGGGGCTGCAGTAAACTGCACGCGTCACGCTAGGGTCTGTTTACATACGGAACGCACATGCGTTGCCACGAGAACGGCCGCTCGCGAGGCGCGTGACGCGGCGAGCGGCCGTTCTCGTGACACCCCCAAGCTTGATGTTCATTCCAGGTGAATGCCCGAAATCGCCCGTATGTAAACAGACCCCAGGGAGGCAGCGCGTGCGCGTGATCCTGTTCAGCAGCCGTCAGTACGACAACGATTCGTTTACCGCGGCGAACCGCCAGTTCGGCTACCGGCTGCACTTCCAGCCATCGCATCTCGACGCGGAGACGGCGATCCTCGCGCACGGCTACGAGGTGGTCTGCCCGTTCGTCAACGACACGATCGACGCGGCGGTGCTCGAGCGCCTTGCCGACGGCGGCACGCGGCTCATCGCGCTGCGCTCGGCGGGCTTCAACCACGTCGACCTCGCCGCTGCCGAACGGCTCGGCATCGCGGTCGTGCGCGTGCCGGCGTATTCGCCGCATGCGATCGCCGAGCATGCGGTCGCGCTGATCCTCGCGCTCAACCGCCGCCTGCCGCGCGCGGTCGCCCGCACTCGCGAAGGGGACTTCTCGCTCAACGGGCTGCTCGGCTTCGACCTGTACGGCAAGACCATCGGCGTGATCGGCACCGGGATGATCGGCAGCGTGTTCGCACGCATCATGATGGGGTTCGGGATGAAGGTCCTCGCCCATTCGGTGCCGCCGTACGACGGCGAGCTGATCGCGCAGGGTGCGCGCTATGTGGGGCTCGACGAGCTGCTGCGCCACGCGGACATCGTCAGCCTGCACTGCCCGCTGCTGCCGTCGACCCACCACCTGATCAACGCGCGCACGCTCGCGCAGATGAAGCATGGCGCGATGCTGATCAACACCGGGCGCGGCGGCCTCGTCGACGCGCAGGCGCTGATCGACGCGCTCAAGAGCGGCCAGCTCGGCCATCTCGGGCTCGACGTCTACGAAGAAGAAAGCGGGCTGTTCTTCGAGGATCACTCGGATCAGCCGCTGCAGGACGACGTGCTGGCACGGCTCCTGACGTTTCCGAACGTGATCGTCACGTCGCACCAGGCGTTCTTCACGCGCGAAGCGCTCGCCGAGATCGCGCATACGACGCTGCTCAACATCGAGGCCTGGCACGCCGGGAAGCCGCAGAACGTCGTGTCGGCGAATCGCTGACGCGGGGCGGAGGCGTTCGCGCTTCGCCTGAGCCTGAGCCTGAGCCTGAGCCTGAGCCTGAGCCTGAGCCTGAGCCTGAGCCTGAGCCTGAGCCTGAGCCCGAGCCCGAGCCCGAGCCTGCGGACTGCGGACTGCGGACTGCGGACTGCCGCCAGTCTCGCCTGTCGCACGTCATCGCCGCGCGGTCTGTTATCGTTGCGGCGATTTCATTGCGTTCCGTGCCGACCATGCGTTTCGACGATCCCGCCATTGCAGCCGTCTACCGTGCCATCTTCGAGCGGCGCGACATGCGCCACTTCACGCCGGCGCCCGTCGACCCCGCCGCACTCGCGCGCCTGCTGCGCGCCGCCCACCACGCGCCGAGCGTCGGCTTCATGCAACCGTGGCGCTTCATCCGCGTGACCGACACCGCGCTGCGCGCGCGCATCTACGAACTCGTCGAGGCCGAGCGCATCGCCACGGCCGACGCGCTCGGCGAGCGGCACGACGAGTTCATGCGGCTGAAGGTCGAGGGCGTGCGCGAGTGCGGCGAGCTGCTGGTCGTCGCGCTGACCGACGGCCGCGAGCGCCACGTGTTCGGCCGCCGCACGCTGCCGGAGATGGATCTCGCGTCGGCCGCCTGCGCGATCCAGAACATGTGGCTCGCCGCGCGCGCCGAAGGGCTCGGCATGGGCTGGGTGTCGCTGTTCGACGTCGACGCGCTGCGCGCGCTGCTCGGCATCCCCGACGGCGCAAAGCCGATCGCGATCCTCTGCCTCGGGCACGTCGACGCGTTCTATGCGAAGCCGATGCTCGAAGAGGAACGCTGGGCCGCGCGGATGCCGCTCGAGGCGTGCCTGTTCGAGAATGGCTGGAGCAACCCGCCGGCCTCGGCAGAAGCGTCGGCCGAATCCCCGACTGAAACTCAGGGTGAACCTTCGACCGACACGCCTGCGGAAGCGCCGCTTGAACATTCGGTGAAAGCGCCGGGCGCGTAACGGCACACTTCGGCACCGCGACTCTCGCGATCCCGCCGCCCGCCGCTCGCCTCACCGTCGCCGACGCGCCAGCCGCGGCGCGCAGCGGTCCATACCGCTTCGCGCCCGCACCCGATCCGGCCCCGAGCATAAGGGTTTCTACTAGCGTAGAATCGCCGCCTGACGCGCTCCCCCGTCCGCGCCGCGCATCCCGCGCGCGCCAGGCAACCACTCCTCCGCCACCACCCGCGATGCCCCTGCCCCTCTTTGCCCTTGCCGTCGCCGCTTTTGGAATCGGTACCACCGAGTTCGTGATCATGAGGCTGCTGCCCAACGTCGCCCGCGATCTGGGCGTGTCGATCCCTGCCGCCGGGATGCTCGTGTCCGGCTATGCGCTCGGCGTCACGATCGGCGCGCCGATCCTCGCGATCGTCACCGCGAAGATGCCGCGCAAGCGCGCGCTGATGGGGCTGATCGGGCTGTTCATCGCGGGCAACCTATTCTGCGCGATCGCGCCCGGCTACACCCTGCTGATGGTCGCGCGCGTCGTCACCGCGTTCTGCCACGGTGCGTTCTTCGGCATCGGCTCGGTGGTCGCGAGCGGCCTCGTCGCGCCGAACCGCCGCGCGCAGGCGATCGCGCTGATGTTTACCGGCCTCACGCTCGCGAACGTGCTCGGCGTGCCGCTCGGCACGGCGCTCGGCCAGGCGTACGGCTGGCGCGCGACCTTCTGGGCCGTGACCGGCATCGGCATCGCCGCCGCGGCCGCGCTCGCGGTGTGCCTGCCGAAGCATCTGGAGATGCCGAAAACGAGCATCACCCGCGAATTCAACGTGCTGAAGCATCCGCAAGTGCTGATGGTGCTCGGCATCAGCGTGCTCGCGTCCGCGAGCCTGTTCAGCGTGTTTACCTACATCACGCCGATCCTCGAGGACGTCACCGGCTACACGCCGCATCAGGTCACCTACGTGCTGCTGCTGTTCGGCGTCGGCCTGACGGTCGGCGGCACGCTTGGCGGCAAGCTCGCGGACTGGCGCCGGATGCCGTCGCTGCTCGCGTCGCTCGGCTCGATCGGCTTCGTGCTCGCGCTGTTCGCCGGCACGATGCATCTGCCGCACGCCGCGCTCGTGACGATCTTCGTGTGGGGCGTGCTCGCGTTCGCGATCGTGCCGCCGCTGCAGATCCTGATCGTCGACCGTGCGAGCGACGCGCCGAATCTCGCGTCGACGCTCAATCAGGGCGCGTTCAACCTCGGCAACGCGACGGGCGCATGGCTCGGCGGGATGGCGATCGGCACGGGCGTGCCGCTTGCGGAACTGCCGTGGGTCGGCGCCGCGATGGCCGTCGCGGCGCTCGCGCTCACGCTGTGGTCCGCGTCGCTCGAACGGCGTCCCGCCGCCGCGCCGACCGAATGCGCGTAAGCGCCGCCGGCCGGGCCGCACGGCCCGGCCGCCATCGCGCCGGATCGCGCGTGCAATGACCGCGTTCATGGAGCGATACGGCAGGCCGGTGTAGCATTGCGGCCGATGAAAACCGTTCTCTCTCGCGATTTCCTGGCGCTGATCCTGAGCGTCGCCGTCGTCGGTCTTGGCACCGGCGCCACCCTCCCCCTCACTGCACTCGCGCTGACGGAAGCCGGCCACGGCACCAACGTCGTCGGCATGATGACCGCCGCGCAGGCCGGCGGCGGCCTCGCGATCGTGCCGTTCGTCACCGCGCTCGCGCGCCGTTTCGGCGCGCGCCGAGCGATCGTCGCGTCGGTGCTGCTGCTCGCCGCCGCGACCGCGCTGATGCAGGTCACGTCGAATCTGTGGGTGTGGGGCATGCTGCGGCTGCTGTGCGGCGCGGCGCTGATGCTGCTCTTCACGATCGGCGAAGCGTGGGTCAACCAGCTCGCCGACGACGCGACGCGCGGCCGCGTGGTCGCGCTCTACGCGACCAACTTCACGCTGTTCCAGATGGCGGGCCCGGTGCTCGTCAGCCAGATCGCCGGCTTCACCGGCATCCGCTTTGCGCTGTCCGGCGCGCTGTTCCTGCTCGCGCTGCCGTCGCTCGGATCGATCCGGCGCGCACCGCTCACCGACGGCGCCCATCACGACACGCACGGCCACTGGCGCAGCGTGATGCCGCGCATGCCCGCGCTGATCATCGGCACGGGATTCTTCGCGCTGTTCGACACGCTCGCGCTGTCGCTGCTGCCGATCTTCGCGATGGATCACGGCGTCGCGAGCGAGGCGGCAGTGCTGTTCGCGTCGATCCTGCTGTTCGGCGACACCGCGATGCAGTTCCCGATCGGCTGGCTCGCCGACAAGCTCGGCCGCGAGCGCGTGCATCTCGGCGCCGGCTGCATCGTGCTCGCACTGCTGCCGTTCGTGCCGCTCGTCGTGACGAATCCGTGGCTGTGCTGGCCGCTCCTGTTCGTGCTCGGCGCGGCGGCGGGCAGCATCTATACGCTGTCGCTCGTCGCGTGCGGCGAACGCTTTCGCGGCACGGCGCTCGTCACCGCCAGCTCGCTCGTGTCCGCGTCGTGGAGCGCGGCGAGCTTCGGCGGCCCGCTCGTGGCCGGCGCATTGATGGAGCAAATGGGAAGCAACGCGCTGATCGGCGTGCTGATCGGCAGCGCGGCGGCGTTCGTCGCCGCCGCGCTGTGGGAACGCCGGGCCGCACCGCAGCGCGCGGTCTGACCCGGACAGGGCGCGCCGGCGCCTCGCGCGGCACGGCACGAGTCAGCTCGACTTGGACTGGGACTTGGACTCGAACTCGAACTCGGCTCAGATCGGATCAACACCGTTCGAATCGACACGGCCCAGCGCGCCACCCCGTCGCGCACGGCAGCCCGCGCTCCGAAGGCCGCGCATCGCCGACACTCCGGTCGCTTACGCGCCCGGCGCCGGCAGGATCTTGCCGACGCAGGTGCCGAAGCCGACCCGATAGCCGTCGCCCTGGCACCAGCCGGCCAGCGTCAGCTCGTCGCCGTCCTCGAGGAACGCGCGGCTGCCGCCGCCCTTCAGCGCCACCGGCTCCTTGCCGTTCCATGTCAGTTCGAGCAGGCTGCCGAACGAATCCTTCGTCGGCCCGCTGATCGTGCCCGACCCCATCAAGTCGCCGACCCGCGTGTTGCAGCCCGCGACCGTGTGATGCGCGAGCTGCTGCGCCATCGACCAGTACATATGCCTGAAGTTGGTCCGGCAGATCGTCGTTGCGTCGGCCGCGCCGTCGGGACGCAGCGTGACCTCGAGCGCGATGTCGAAGCCGTGCTCGCCCGCATGCCGCAGGTACGCGAGCGGCTCGGGCGTCTGCGCCGGCTGCGCGGTACGGAACGGCTCCAGCGCGTCGAGCGTGACGATCCACGGCGAGATCGTCGTCGCGAACGTCTTCGCGTTGAACGGCCCGAGCGGCACGTATTCCCATTGCTGGATGTCGCGCGCGCTCCAGTCGTTCAGCAGCACCATGCCGAAGATGTGCGCCTCCGCATCCCCGCACGCGATCGGCTCGCCGAGCGCGTTGCCCTGCCCGACGACGAAGCCGGTCTCCAGTTCGATGTCGAGCTTGCGGCACGCGCCGAACACCGGGCGCTCCTGGTCGGGTGCCTTCAGTTGCCCGTTCGGGCGCCGCACCGGCGTGCCGCTCACCACCACCGACGACGCGCGGCCGTTGTAGCCGATCGGCATTTCCGACCAGTTCGGCAACAGCGCGTTCTTCGGATCGCGGAACATCGAGCCGACGTTGGTCGCGTGTTCCTTCGACGAATAGAAATCGGTATAGCCCGGAATCTCGACGGGCAGATGCAGCGTCGCGCCGCGCTGCGGCACGAGCGCCTGCGCGCGCAGCGCCGCGTCGTCGCGCAGGCGCGCGGTGTCGCGCGCGAACAGCGCGCTCAACTGCACGCGCACGCTGCGCCACGCGTCGCGGCCGAGCGCGATGAACGCGTTCAGCGACGGCGCGTCGAACACGTTGCCGGCGCCGGCCGGCAACGTCACGAGGCCCGCGCGCGCGAGCGCCGCGAGGTCGACGATCTGGTCGCCGAGCGCAACACCGGCGCGGCGCGCCGGTTGCTTCGCATCGCTGAAGATGCCGGACGGCAGGTTCTGGATCGGGAAATCGCAGGCGGGATCGTTCGCCGTGTCGAGCCAGCTCTTGCGAGCCGGATCGAGGGTAACGCGCCAGTCGGGGGTTGCGCTCATCGTTGCTCCGGATTGAAGTGTTTCTTGAGGCCTTGCCAGCATTCGAAGTAGTTCGCCTGCAGCTGCGCGGTGTCGAGCGCAAAGCGCGTCGGGCGGATCAGCGCAGGGGTTTCGAACATGAACGCCATCGTGTCGCCGACCTTGTTCGGCTTCGTCGTGTCGATCGCGGACGCCTTCTCGAACGTGTCCGCATCCGGCCCGTGGCCCGACATGCAGTTGTGCAGGCTCGCGCCGCCCGGCACGAAGCCTTCGGCCTTCGCGTCGTACGCGCCGTGCACGAGGCCCATGAATTCGCTCGCGACGTTGCGGTGGAACCAGGGCGGACGGAACGTGTTTTCGGCGGCGAGCCAGCGCGGCGGGAAGATCACGAAGTCGATCGCGTCGACGCCCGGCGTATCGCTTTGCGACTGCAGCACGAGGAAGATCGACGGGTCCGGATGGTCGTAGCTGATCGAGCCGATCGTGTTGAACAGGCGCAGGTCGTACTTGTACGGCGCGTAGTTGCCGTGCCAGGCGACCACGTCGAGCGGCGAGTGGCCGATGTCGGCACGCCACAGGCGGCCGTTCAGCTTGGTGACGAGCTCGAATGCGCCTTCGCGATCCTCGTAGGCCGCCTGCGGCGTCAGGAAGTCGCGCGGGTTCGCGAGGCCGTTCGAGCCGATCGGGCCCAGATCCGGCAGACGCAGCAGCGCGCCGAAGTTCTCGCAGATGTAGCCGCGCGCGGTGCCGTCCGGCAGCGCGACCGTGAAGCGCACGCCGCGCGGAATCACCGCGATCTCGAACGGCTCCACGTCGAGCCGGCCGAATTCCGTCGCAATCGCGAGGCGGCCTGCCTGCGGGACGATCAGCAATTCGCCGTCCGAGTTGTAGAAGAAGCGGTCCTGCATCGAGCGATTCGCCGCGTACAGGTGGATCGCGCAGCCGCGCATCGCGGCGGCCGAGCCGTTGCCGGCCATCGTCACCCACCCTTCGACGAAGTCGGTCGGCTCGACGGGCATCGGCAGCGGATCCCAGCGAAGCTGGTTCGGCGGCGTCGGCGGCACGTCGGCCGAATCGCCGAAATCCGCGACGACGCGCTGCGCGCCGGAAAACGGCTCGAACGGCCGGTGCACCGCGCCCGGGCGGATGCGGTAGAGCCACGAGCGGCGGTTGTAGCCGCGCGGCGCGGTGAATGCGGTGCCGGACAGCTGCTCCGCATAGAGGCCGTACGGCGCGCGTTGCGGCGAATTGCGGCCGTGCGGCAGCGCGCCGGGCAGTGCCTCCGTCGCGAATTCGTTCGCGAACCCGCTCAGGTAGCCGGCGGTCGCCGGTTTCGACAGATCAAGCGTCATCGTTTCATTTCTCCATTCAGGCGGCGCCCGGCGCTTCCGCGCCGCGACGCCGCGTCACGCCCGCGAGGCCGAGCACGAGCAATGCCGAACACAGGACGGGCACCGCCGCCGCGTGAAACAGCGCGCCGTTCGACCAGTTGAGCGCAATCAGTTGCCCGCCGACGAGCGGCCCGAGCACCGAGCCGATGCGGCCGATGCCGAGACTCCAGCCGATGCCCGTCGAGCGCAGGGAAGTCGGGTAATACTGGCCGGCGAGCGCGTTGACGGCCGGCTGGCCGCCGACCACGCAGAACCCGCCGGCGAACACGACGATCAGCAGCCACGGCAGCGCATGCGCGACCGAGCCGATCAGCCCGACCGACAGCGCGGCGCACGCGAAGCAGACGAACAGCACGCGCACGAAGCCGTGCCGCTCGATGAAGGCGCCGAGCGACAGCGTGCCGATCACGCCGCCCGTCTGCAGCACCGTGCCGACGATCACCGCCGTCGCCTGCGAATAGCCGGCGTCGCGCATCACGGTCGGCAGCCAGTTCGACAGGAAATACAGGTCGATCAGGTTCATGAAGCTGATCGACCACAGCAGCAGCGTGACCGGCAGGCGGCCGTGGCGGAACAGCTCGGCGACCGGCGCGCCATCGGCCGCCCGCTCGCGCACGACGAGCGTCGTGCGCGCGTCGATGCCCGCCGCCGGCGCGAAGCGCGCGAGCCAGTCGCGCGCCTGCGCGTCGCGCCCCTTCAGCACCAGGAACTGCAGCGACTCGGGCAGGCGCGCCGCCATCACGGCCGCGAGCGCGAGCGGCACCGCGCCGCCGACGAAGAACACCGCGCGCCAGCCGAGCAGCGGGATCAGCGCGGCGCTGAGGAAGCCGCCGAGCGCCGCGCCGAGCGTGAAGCCGCACGACACGTACATCATCCGCTTCACGCGGTGCGCGGCCGGGCTGAACTCGCCGACGAGCGCCATCGCGTTCGGCATGATGCAGCCGAGCCCGAGGCCGGTGACGAAGCGCAGCGCCATCAGCGCGGGAATCGACGCGGCGAACGGCGTCGCGAGCATCGTCAGCGCGAAGAACAGCGTCGCGCCGATCAGCACCGGACGCCGCCCGATCCGGTCGGCCAGCACGGAAAGCCCGAGCGCACCGAGCAGCATGCCGAACAGGCTCGCGCTGAACACCGGCCCGAGCGCCTGCTTCGGCACACCCCATTCGGCGATCACGCTCGGCGCGACATAGCCCATCGCCTGCGCGTCGAAGCCGTCGATCATCAGGCACATCCCGCACAGCGCGAGCAGCATCCAGTGAAAGCCGGGGCGATGGGTCTCCTCGATCACGCGCTCGACTTCGAGCGCGCGGCCGGCGGGCGAAGCGGCGCTCATTGCACGCTCCCCGAGATGGGATGCACGAGCGGCGCCGCGCCCTGACGCGCGATCGTCATCGCTTCGCGCAATACGTCGATGTCGCCGATCTGGTTCGCGAGCAGCAGGATCAGCTTCGCGTTGACGAGCTGGCTCTCGCTGTCGGGCAGATCGCGGTGCATGTCGATCAGGGCCTCATAGAACGCGTCCGGATCGGCCAGACGCAAACGGGTGTCGAGGGTCATGACAGGTGTCTCCGATATCGTTTTGATGTGGTCAGGCCGCGCAGATCGCACGCGCGACGGCCTGGCCGACCGCCTGCGGATCGAGCGCGCGCGTCCGCGCGCACACGTGCTGGTCGGGTCGCAGCAGGTAGAACGTGCCGGGCCGCGCGTCGTAGCGCTGCGCGACCACCCCGTCGACGTCCTCCAGCACGTCGACGCCGGGCACCGGCTGCGCGTGCCCGTTCGGCACGACCAGCACCGGGCGCACCGGCAGCGCGTGGCCGGCCACCGCCTGCGCGAGCGCCGCGGCGTCGCCCGGCAGGCCGAACAGCATGCCGGTGAAGCCGTCGCGCAAATGCTGCAGCAGCCAGTCCGCCGCGCCGTTCACGCGCACCGGCGCATCGACCGCCGCCGCGCCCGGCCGCATCGCGCACGCGAACGCATCGCCGGCGCGATCCGGCGTGTTGAGCGGCGAATCGGCGAGCACCGCCGGCACCGACAGGCGGCCGCTGTTGACGAGCTTGCGCGCGAATTCACAGTCGCGCGCGAGCTTGAGCGTCGCGTCGCGGAACACCCGCGAAATCGGGCTCTTCGGCGTGATGAAATCGGTCGAGCGGGTCGAGTTGCGAATGTTCTCGTCGGCGGCGAACTCGCGTTCGCACGCGTAGGTGTCGAGCAGGCGCTCGGGCGCGCGGCCGTCGAGCACCAGCTTGAGCTTCCACGCGAGATTGTCGGCATCCTGCACGCCGCTGTTCGCGCCGCGCGCGCCGAACGGCGACACGCCATGTGCCGAGTCCCCCGCGAACAGCACGCGGCCGTGGCGGAACGAATCCATCCGCTGGCAGCGGAACGTGTAGACGCTGACCCACTCCAGCTCGAACTCGGCGTCCGGGCCGAGCAGCGCGCGCACGCGCGGGATCACGCGCTCGGGCTGCTTCTCGGCGACCGGATCGGCATCCCAGCCGAGCTGGAAGTCGATGCGCCAGACGTTGTCCGGCTGACGGTGCAGCAGCACCGACTGGTTGCGGTGGAACGGCGGATCGAACCAGAACCAGCGCTCGGTCGGGAATTCCGCCTTCATCTTCACGTCCGCGATCAGGAAGTGGTCCTTGAACGTGCGGCCGTGGCTTTCGAGCCCCATCATCGTGCGCACCGGGCTGCGCGAGCCGTCCGCCGCGATCACGTAGCGCGCGCGCAGCGTCTCCACGCCTTCCGGCGTCTCGACCGTCAGCTCGGCATGCTCCGCCGACTGCACGAGGCCCGTCACCTTGCTCTTCCAGCGGATCTCGAGGTTCGGCAGCGCGAACGCGCGCTCGGCCAGATAGCCTTCCACGTAGTACTGCTGGAGATTGATGAACGCCGGCCGCGCATGGCCGGCCTCCGGCAGCAGGTCGAACGTATACAGCAGCTCGTCCTGCAGGAACACCTTGCCGACGTGCCAGCTCACGCCCTTCTCGACGAAACGCTCGCCGCAGCCGAGGCGGTCGAAGACCTCGAGCGTGCGTTTCGCGAAGCAGATCGCACGCGAGCCGGTGGACAGCGTGTCGTCGTCGTCGAGCACCACGACGGGCACGCCCTGCTGCGCGAGGTCGATCGCGGCGGACAGGCCGACCGGCCCCGCGCCGACGACCACCACCGGATGGATCGCCGCATCACTGTCTGCCGCGCGCTCCGCGCGCGGCCGGTATGCAAATTTCAGGTTCTGGTAGTCGATGTTCATGATCGCCATCCGTCCGCTCAGCCCGCGAGGGTCCGCCACGTGTTCCGGTCGCGCAGCGCCATGCATGCGCATGCGTGCTCCGGACGCCGCTCGGCCGTGACCCGCCGTTCCGTCAGATCCGCCTGCCAAGCCCGTTCCTTCTCACCCGCCATGTCTCGCTCCTTGCTTCCTGTTGAACGGGGAACGGCATCGCGCTGCCGCGCCCGATTTCCGCTTTCTTGATCTTCGACAAATTCTTGATTTACGAATAGTAAAACGAATTACGCATAGTGAAATCAACGTAAACCCTGAAGCACGGCCGGGCGCGGGATAACGTTATGAGCAAATCGACGAGCCGAGCCGATTGCGCGCTGCTACTATCGATGCGTGCGGCGGCCGGTCCGGCCGCCCTGACTCATTGCCGACCCCATGATTCCGCCTACCATTCCAGAGCTGGTCGCCCGTGCCGGGCAACTGCCTTATTTGCGGGATCACCTCGCGCTCGACTCCGCCGGTGCCGCGTGCGCGCATCTGCCCGGCCTGACGCTCGGCAGCGCCTACGAACCGATCTACGACGTGACGATGCCGGGCGCGCCGCCGTCCGCGTCGTTTTCCGACGCGATCGAACGCTATGGCGATGAACTCGGTTTCCAGGCGGTGACGCAGATGGCGGGGGCGCCGTGCGACCCGTTCAACGTGGCGGCCGACGACCAGGCGCTCGTCGCGCTCGACCGGCTCGCGCGCACGCTGCATGCGATCAACTTCTTCGGCGCGCAGCGCCACGGGCTATTGTTCGTGCGGGTGCACGAGCGGCTGCTCAAGAGCGTGAAGTACGACCACGGCAAGCATTTCTCGTCGGTGCTGACGCGCTTCGGGCTGCCGCCCGAGCGGATCGTGATCGAGCTGCCGGCGGCCGCGGTCGCGCACAAGACCTTTCTCGGCTACCTGACCCGCAGCTACCAGCACCACGGATTCAAGGTCGCCGACAAGCTGCCCGATCCGGGGCGCATCCTCGCGGTGGATTCGGACATGGCGCGGCCGGACTACATCAAGATGGATGCGACCGTCGCGTTGCGCGACGGCATGGTGAAGGCGCTGGTCGGCTATGCGCAGCGCATGAGGATTCCGCTGATCTTCGATCAGGTCGCCGACGAGACCCAGTGCGAACTGCTGCGTCAGCACGACGTGCGGCTGATGCAGGGGCCGGTGTTCGCCAGGACCGAGTCGGCCTGACGCAGGGGCCGGCGTTCCTCAGAACCGAAGCACCTAACCGGATCCGCGTGACCGCGCGCCGCGGCCCCGCAGCCGAGCGCGAAAGAGCCCGCCGTCACGCTACCCACTGCACGCTATCCGCCTCGGTCAGGCCGGCTCGCCGAGCCGCCGTGCGAGCGCCTTCAGGCGCGGGCCGACCTGGGTCCTGAACACGTCCTCGCCCATCGACGACGCCGGACCGCTGCAGCTCAGGATCAGCCAGCGCCCCTCCCGCGCCTCGCGAAACGGCACGGCGGCGGCGTTCACGTCCGCGTGCCACGCACGGAACGAATAGCAGCATCCGGCTGCCGCGAACTCCGCGACCGCGCGCTGCGCCGCGTCGACGAGCGCATCGGCGTCCGCGCCGCCGCCCGCCGCCTTGTGCAGCTCGGCGAACAGCGCGCGCCGCACGTCTTCCGGCTGCACGGCCAGATACGCGCGCCCCATCGAACTCGTCAGCATCGACAGCCGCGAGCCCGGCGCCAGCCCGAGCGTGAGCGCGGTCTCGCTGCGGATCGTCTCCAGATAGATCATGTCGAGCCCGTCGCGGCAGCCGAGCGAGACCGCCGCGCCGATCTCGCGCGCGAGCGACTGCATGTGCGGCCGGGCCAGGTCCAGCGTGCTCGCGCCGGACAGCAGCGCATAGCCGAGCGACAGCACCCCCGCGTCGAGCGCGTACTTGCCGAGCGTCTCGTCATAACGCAGATAGCCGAGCACCGTCAGCGTATACGCGAGCCGGTTCACCGTCGCCTTCGGCAGGCCGGTGCGCTCCGCGAAGTCGCGATTGCCGAGCATCGGCTCGCCGGGACGGAACGCGCGCAGCAGGTCCAGCCCGCGCGCGAGCGCAACGACGAACTTGCGTTCGTCCACTTCTCGATCGTTGATGGTTGCAAGCGTCATCTGGTGCTACACTGGGATGCAATTGCAAAACATTGTTCCGCACAGCGGAACTACAGTCAAGTAAACCGTAGGCATGGAATCCGATCAAGCGCCAAGGCGCCAACTCGGGTCGACCGCGAAGCATGGGACCCGAGTAACCGCCGAAGCACCAACTCGGGTCGACCGCATAGCATGGGACCCGAGTAAGCGCTGAAGCGCCAACTCGGGTCGACAGGAGATGAGACGATGAGTGCTGCAACTTTTCATTGGGACGATCCGCTGCTGCTCGACCAGCAGCTCACCGAAGAAGAGCGCATGGTGCGCGAGGCCGCGCGGGCCTATTCGCAGGACAAGCTCGCGCCGCGCGTCATCGAAGCGTTCCGCCACGAACGCACCGATGCAGAGATCTTCCGCGAAATGGGCGAACTCGGCCTGCTCGGCCCGACGATCCCCGAGCAATACGGCGGCCCCGGTCTCAATTACGTGAGCTACGGCCTCATCGCGCGCGAAGTCGAGCGCGTCGACTCCGGTTACCGGTCGATGATGTCGGTGCAGTCGTCGCTCGTGATGGTGCCGATCTTCGAATTCGGCTCCGACGCGCAGAAGGAGAAATACCTGCCGAAGCTCGCCACCGGGGAATGGATCGGCTGCTTCGGCCTGACCGAGCCGAACCACGGCTCCGATCCGGGCAGCATGGTGACCCGCGCGAAGAAAGTGTCCGGCGGTTTTTCGCTGTCCGGCTCGAAGATGTGGATCACGAACTCGCCGATCGCCGACGTGTTCGTCGTCTGGGCGAAGCTCAAGGAAGACGGCCGCGACACGATCCGCGGCTTCATTCTCGAGAAGGGCTGGAAGGGTCTGTCCGCACCGGCGATTCACGGCAAGGTCGGCCTGCGCGCGTCGATCACCGGCGAGATCGTGCTCGATGAAGTGTTCGTGCCCGAGGAGAACATGCTGCCGAACGTCTCCGGCCTGCGCGGCCCGTTCACGTGCCTGAACTCGGCGCGCTACGGGATCGCGTGGGGCGCGCTCGGCGCCGCCGAATCGTGCTGGCACACCGCGCGCCAGTATGTGCTCGACCGCAAGCAGTTCGGCCGGCCGCTCGCCGCGAACCAGCTGATCCAGAAAAAGCTCGCCGACATGCAGACGGAAATCACGCTCGGCCTGCAAGGCGTGCTGCGCCTCGGCCGGATGAAGGACGAAGGCACGGCGGCCGTCGAGATCACGTCGATCATGAAGCGCAACTCGTGCGGCAAGGCGCTCGACGTCGCGCGGCTCGCGCGCGACATGCTGGGCGGCAACGGCATCTCCGACGAGTTCGGCGTCGCCCGCCACCTCGTCAACCTCGAAGTGGTCAACACCTACGAGGGCACGCACGACATCCACGCGCTGATCCTCGGCCGCGCGCAGACGGGCATCCAGGCGTTCTTCTGATCGCCGCGCGTCCGCGTACGCGCACGCTCCGCATGCACGAAAGGGACGGCCCGCCCGGCATAAATGCCGGGCGGGCCGTTTGCGTTCGAATCGACGCGCGCGGGCTCTGGACCGCGCGACGGACGTGCCGCCGGCGCGAGCGCGCCGCGCCGTGCTTCACTTGTTCGGCTGCGGGGTGACGCGCAGGTACGGACGCACCGCGTTGAAGCCCTTCGGGAAACGCTGCTTCAGTTCTTCCGGGTCCTTCAGCGACGGGACGATCACCACGTCGTCGCCGTCCTTCCAGTTGCCCGGCGTCGCGACCTTGTAGTTGTCCGTCAGCTGCAGCGAGTCGATCACGCGCAGCACCTCGTCGAAGTTGCGCCCGGTGCTGGCCGGATACGTGATGATGAGCCGCACCTTCTTGTTCGGATCGATCACGAACAGCGAGCGCACGGTGAGCGTCTCGTTCGCGTTCGGGTGGATCATGTCGTAAAGCTGCGATACCTTGCGGTCGGCGTCGGCGATGATCGGGAAGCCGACGTGCGTGGCCTGCGTGTCGTTGATGTCGTCGATCCAGCCTTTGTGCGATTCGACGCTGTCGACCGACAGCGCGATCACCTTCACGTTGCGCTTCTCGAACTCGCCCTTCAGCTTCGCGGTCAGCCCGAGCTCCGTCGTGCACACCGGCGTGTAGTCGGCCGGATGGGAGAACAACACGCCCCAGCTGCCGCCGAGCCATTCATGAAACTTGATGCGGCCGAGGCTCGAATCCTGTTCGAAATCCGGCGCGATGTCGCCAAGACGCAGACTCATGGTGTTCTCTCCTTGAACGAAGGGGGTGAAAGTCGCCGCGCCATACGCGCGGCCCGTCGGGAAGCTTACGGGAAGCGGGCGGTCACGCGAACGAATATTCCGTTCGATATTCATACATTTTTGTCATTTTTGACCGCGTTCCGGCAACGGCCGGAAACTTTTCCGCACGATCACCTCTCTCTATACATTACAAATCGTTTACCATTCCGACACATGTGGCGCGCAACCCTGCGCGATCCCGACTCGCCAGCAGGCACGCGTTTCGTTACGATATGAACCTGACGCATGATCAGCACGAAGGGAGTTGCAATGTCGGAAATCAACAAGGAGAAACTGATGTCGGATATCAAGACCGTTCTCGCGGACGCAGAAGACCTGCTCAAGCAAGCTGCGAGCAGCACGGGCGACCGTGCGTCCGAGCTGCGCGAGAAGGCGCTGTCGCGTCTGAAGCAGGCGAAGGAAAAGGCGGCCGACGTCCAGGTCGTGGTGGTCGAGAAGGGCAAGAAGGCCGCGCGCGCAACCGACGATTACGTGCACGAGCATCCGTGGACGTCGATCGGCATCGCGGCCGGCGTCGGCGTGCTGATCGGCCTGCTGATCAATCGCAAGTAACGCGCGAACCGCGCCGCCCGCCGCCGCGGGCTGTCGTTGCACGGCCCGGCGGCACCGAAGCTGACTGGCACAAGCACGCCGGTCGGCTTTGTCTCAGCCGTTTTTCGCACGCGCAAGCACACCATACATGACGACAGACACCAAATCGCAGCCGTCGGGGCACGGGCCGCTGCGCCGCCTCGTCGGTTCCGCGATCGGGCTTTTGCAGACGCGCCTCGAGCTGGTGGGCATCGAGCTTGCCGAGGAAAAGGAGCGACTCCTCGGCGTGCTGTTCTTCGGGCTCGCCGCGATGATGCTGGCGATGATGGCACTCGTCAGCCTGACCGTGCTCGTCGCGATCGCTTTCTGGGACAGCTATCGCTGGCAGTCGCTCGCGGCCATTACCGCGCTGTATGCGCTGGCCGCCGCCGGATGCGCGCTGAAGGCGCGTGCGGACGTGCGGGAGGCGCCGACCATGTTCGAAGCCACGCTGACCGAACTCGAGAAAGACCGCGAGCTGTTCCGCGCCAAGTCATGAACGCGCAGGCGTTCGTCCTCATCACTCACTTCGCCGACGCGCCATGAGCCAGAATGTCACGGCCAACAAATACCGCACCTTTTCGCCGCGCGCGCATTTGAGCGCCGCGCAGCATCGCGCGATCCGCAAGGAACTGCTGATCCTGCGCTCGGACGTCGAGCGGCTGGAGCTGGCGGAAGCTGGCACCGAACTGCGCGAGGCCATCGCCCGCTTCCGCTGGATCAAGCTGCTCGTCCCCGGGCTGGCCAGCGGCTCGATCGGCCAGTCCGCGAAGAACCTCAACGCGAGCCTCAGCCAGTTGGTGAGCCAGTATCCGATCCTCAGCTCGCTTGCGTCGCTCGTCATCGCCAAGCCGGTGCGTTCGCTGCTGCGCACGAGCGCCGGCCCGACGTTGAAGTGGGGCTCGCTCGGCTTTGCCGCGTGGGAGATCTACCAGATCTGGAAGCACGCCCGTCGAACGGGCGCGGGTGAAGCCGGGAACGAAACCGCGAGCGAAGCCGGAAGCGCGCCCGCCACCGAAACCGCCGGCGACGACTGACGCGCGGCCGCGAACCCGCTCCCCGTCAACGCAATCCCCAGCACGCCGGCTCCCACTCGTCCACGCCGCCCGCGAGCACGTTGCCCTTCGTGCCGTCGGAACGCAACGAGAAGACCCCGCACCGGTCATCACGCATCGGCCCCGGGGCGAGCGGCTGCGCTTCCAGCGCATACGCGATGAAGCTGTCGCCGTCCGGGCGCCGCATCCGCAGCCGATACACGGCGCGCCCCTCCGCCGGCGCACGGGCGAGCCCGTCCGGCAGGCTCGACGGCAGCGCGCCGTCGAGCGTCTCGAGATGCTGCGCCGCGCGGTACAGCGCGGCGACTGCCGACGCGCGATGCCCTTGCGCGACGTGCTGCCGATACGACGGGATCGCAAAGCCCGCCAGCAACGCGACGATTGCCAGCGCAACCACCAGTTCGATCAACGTGAATCCGGCCGACTGACGCATGCATGCCTCCGTGGCGTATCAAGGCGACGCCGCGACGCGGCGCCAGCGTTGCGCGACGATCCGGCCGCCACGGATCAGGATCTGCATCTGCAGCCATGCGGCGCTCGACGCATGCGAGCCGACGCCGTGCGCGGTCACGAGATACGCGCGGCCGGGCGCGGGATGCCCGATGCCCCACGCTTCGATCAGGCAACGTGGCGGACGCGCGGCCATCGGCCATGCGGCGAACGGCTCGATCGCTTCGGGCCTCGCGAGCGCCGACGCGCGCCGCCACGCGTCGGGCTCGGCGTGCGATATGCCCGCATCCAGATAGGCCGCCTCCCCGCGCCTCAAGCGCGCCACACAGGCAGCAAGCGCGGCATCGGCGGCATGAAACGCGATCAGTCGATCGGACAGCGCGCGCGTCCTCCGCGCCTCGGTCAACGCGGCCTCGAACCATGCGCCCGTCAGTGCCACGATTGCGGCGGCAACCGTAACGACCGCGGGAAGCGCCATCCCCGTCATGCGGCGAATTCGCTTGCCGGAGGCAGGAGGCCGCCCGCGGCGCTCAGGTCGGATCATGGCAGCGCCTCCCCTTGATGCGCGCCGGCGCGCGCACCGCCCTCGCCCTCGTTGCCGTTGCCGTCACTCGCATTTCTCAACGCAATGACGCGATGAAGCGTCAGCCGCCCGCGGCCGTCGCGCGCCGCCGCGTCATTGCCGTCGCAATCACGATAGCGCGCGCCGGCCTGTCTGAACTCGCCCCGGGCGCGCACGCAAACATGCACCGCCTCGACCCGCGCCCAGTCGTCCGCACGCATCGCGCCCGCGTCGACGAACCGCGTCGCGCCGCGCGGCAGAAAACGGAAGCGCAACTGCTCGATTCCAGCGACGACGGGTTGCGCGACGCCGGGACGGCCGCTTCCCTCGCAATACAGCTCGGGCTCGCCGGTGGACGGGCTGGCGTGCGCGTCGAAGCGATTCGACACGAACGGGCGCGCACCCGCCGCGCCGACGCCCTGCCCCAGACAATCCGACGCGTCTCCGCCGGCGGTCGGCCAGGTCGACACCGCATCGCCGACATAGCGCACCATCAGCGAATCGGACTGGGTGCGCGCGGATTCGCACCACGGCTGCGCGTCCGGGCCACGCACCCTGCCCGACGCGCACCCGAACAGCGGCCGGAACGGCGAGCCGAACGTGGCGTCGAGCGGGCGGAATCCCGCCATCTGAATGTGCTGGCCAACCAGCATCAGTGTCGTGCTGGCAGCATCGCGCATGAGAAAGGCGTCGTCGGCGCGACGCTGCGCCACGCGCTGCGTGTGGTACAGCGTGCCCGCCGCCGCAAGCACCAGCAGGCCGACGGACAGCGCGATCAGCACCTCGAGCAGCGTATGCGCGCGGGCGGACCGGTCAGCGCGCATCGCGGCGCGCCTCCGCAAACGGCACGCGCGCGCACGACGGCAAGCGCGACGACGCGCGCCACGCATCGCACGGCGCGGCAGCGCCGGCATCGCCGTCGCGCCATACGACGACGGCGACCCGCGCGTCGCCCTGCCCGGCGACGACCGTCACCGTGCCATCGGGCAGCGACGCCGCAGCCAATGCCACCAGCCATGGATCGGCACTGGCCGCGGCGCGCGCGCCTTCGATGCGCGCATCGGCCAGCCACAACGCACGCTCGCGCCAGATCGTCGTGCGCTGCGCGCGCAGCATCGCGAGCTGGCTGCCCGTCACCGCGAGCATCAGCGCTGCGAGAAGCGCGACAGCCACCATCACCTCGATCAGCGACGTGCCGTTCGCAAGGCGAGCGGGCCTCACGCCACGCCCTCGCACCGCCCCGCGACGACGCGCGCCCGACCGCCCGCCGCGATCCGTACGCAGCGCGACGCGCGCGCCTGCTCCACGATGGACACGCTGCGCCGGGAACGCACTTCGAAACGCCGGAAGCCGCCGATGACCTGCCCCGCCGGCGGCGTGAACGCGAGCTCATGCAACGCGCCGGCGACCACGACTTCCGGATCGTGCGGAAAATGCCGCAACACGCGCGCGCGCCCGCCGACATCCGCATGCACCGCCCAGTCGCACGACCAGCCGGCCGCGCCACAGCCCGCGTCGGGCCGCAGGCATGTGCCGTCCCGCGCGGCCCGGCACAGCGTGACCCGCGTGCCGAGGCGCATGGCTTCCGCACGCGCGAACGCCATCGCGCCGAGCAACGTGCGCGAGCGCGCGTCGACACGTTCGCGCATGCGCCACTGGTCGAACGCCGGCGCCGTGAACAGCGCGAGTCCGGCCAGCAGCGCGATCACGACCATCAGCTCGACAAGCGTGAACCCGCGCGCCACCCGCCCCGCGCATTCGACACATCCGATCCCGGCCATCGCCTTCCTCCGCCAATGCGATGGACCGACTCTAACGGCGCGCACGACACCGCGCCATCTGCCGAACGGCCAGCTGAAGTGACGCGGCCGCGCCGCGCACAATCGGCACGACACGGATCAGACAAAAGGGGAATGCGATGAACCGGCGCAGCGCTTCAGCGCTTGCGCGGCGGCTTGGCAGGCGACGCGCGACGGAACTCTTCGATCACGTCGGCAAATTCGGAGACGTCCTCGAACCGGCGATACACCGACGCGAAACGGACATAGGCAATCGTATCGAGGCCGCGCAGCTCGTTCATCACGAGTTCGCCGAGCTTCTCGCTACGCACTTCGCGCTCGCCGGTTGCGAGCAATTGATATTCGATGCGGGCGACCGCCGCGTCGATCGCGTCAGCCGCAACCGGCCGCTTGCGCAGCGCGAGTTGCATGCTGGCGACGATCTTGCGACGGTCGAACTCCGTTCGGCTGCCGTCCTTCTTCACGACGGCCGGCAACGCCAGCTCGACCCGCTCATACGTCGTGAAACGCTTGTCGCAGGCCGAGCAGCGGCGGCGCCGGCGAATCGCGGCGCCGTCTTCCGACACGCGGGAATCGATCACCTGCGTGTCGTCATGCCGGCAGAACGGGCAGCGCATGGCCGATCAGCGATAGACCGGGAAGCGCTTGGTCAGCTCGGCGACCTGCGCGCGCACGCGCTCGAGCGTCGCCGCGTCTTCCGGCTGCTCGAGCACGTCGGCGATCAGGTTGCCGACCAGCTCGGCTTCGGCCGTGCCGAAGCCGCGCGTCGTCATCGCCGGCGAGCCGAGACGGACGCCGCTCGTCACGAACGGCTTTTCCGGATCGTTCGGGATCGCGTTCTTGTTGACCGTGATGTGCGCAGCGCCGAGCGCGGCTTCGGCCGCCTTGCCGGTGATGTTCTTCGCACGCAGGTCGACGAGCATCACGTGGCTTTCGGTACGGCCCGACACGATGCGCAGGCCGCGCTTGACGAGCGTCTCGGCCAGCACGCGCGCGTTCTCGACCACCTTCTGCTGGTATTCCTTGAATTCCGGTGCCAGCGCTTCCTTGAACGCGACGGCCTTGCCGGCGATCACGTGCATCAGCGGGCCGCCCTGGATGCCCGGGAAGATCGCCGAGTTGATCTGCTTCTCGTACTCGGCCTTCATCAGGATCACGCCGCCGCGCGGGCCGCGCAGGCTCTTGTGCGTGGTCGTGGTGACGAAATCGGCGTGCGGCACCGGGTTCGGGTAGACGCCCGCGGCGATCAGGCCGGCGTAGTGCGCCATGTCGACCATCAAGTAAGCGCCGACCGACTTCGCGATCTTCGCCATGCGCTCGAAATCGATCTTCAGCGCGAACGCCGACGCGCCCGCGACGATCAGCTTCGGCTTGTGTTCCTGCGCGAGCTTCTCGGCGGCTTCGTAGTCGATGTCTTCCTGCTCGTTCAGGCCGTAGCTGACGACGTTGAACCACTTGCCCGACATGTTGACGGGCGAGCCGTGCGTCAGGTGGCCGCCGTGCGCGAGGCTCATGCCCATGATCGTGTCGCCCGGCTTCAGCATCGCGAAGAAGACGCCCTGGTTCGCCTGCGAACCCGAGTTCGGCTGGACGTTCGCGGCTTCCGCGCCGAACAGCTGCTTCACGCGGTCGATCGCGAGCTGCTCGACGATGTCGACGTACTCGCAGCCGCCGTAATAGCGCTTGCCCGGATAACCTTCCGCGTACTTGTTGGTGAGCTGCGAGCCCTGTGCGGCCATCACGGCCGGGCTCGTGTAGTTTTCGGAGGCGATCAGCTCGATGTGATCTTCCTGTCGGCCGTTCTCCTGCTGGATGGCTGCCCAGACTTCGGGATCGACATTCGCAATGGTGCTTTGGGCTCTGTCAAACATACGGTTTCCGTTAAGTGTGTACAGGTTGACCGGGACGGCCGAGTACAGTGCGCTGCTGGCGGAACCAGCTCGACGTGGCGGAAGAATCCGTATGACGCGAGGCAGGACAGCCACCGGCGATGTAGACGCGGCGTGCGACGGCTGCCCAGGCGAACGGCAAAAACGGTGCCCTGCGCTTCACGGTGGGATGCTCCACCTTGAACCCGAGGGTTCTATCGCCAGTCACGCAGGGGTGATGAGCGCATAAGTTTATTGGATGCGTGTTGAATAGGCAACCGCGCGCGCGACGCCCGAATCGATTGGGGTCCGAGCCCCTGCGCGCACGCGGAAGCGGCCCCGTGCGCCTTGCCGCTGCGCGGCAATCTCAGTAGGCTAGGGCCCGTTATCAATCAGCGTGAACTGGCCCTAACAGGCTCTCCATTCGCTTCACCACCGACCAGGAGTTGCAATGATCGTGTTCGTCACAGGGGCGTCCGCCGGCTTCGGCGCCGCCATCGCCCGCGCCTTCGTCAACGGCGGCCATCGCGTGATCGCGGCCGCACGCCGCAAGGAGCGCCTCGACGCGCTCGCGGCCGAGCTGGGCGACGCGCTGTTGCCGATCGCGCTCGACGTGCGCGACCGCGCGGCTGTCGAGGCCGTCGAAGCCGCGCTGCCGCCCGAGTTCGCCGCGATCGACGTGCTCGTCAACAACGCCGGGCTCGCGCTGGGTGTCGAGCCGGCCCAGAAGGCGAGCCTCGACGAATGGCAGACGATGATCGACACGAACTGCTCGGGCCTCGTGACGGTCACGCACGCGCTGCTGCCCGGCATGATCGCGCGCGGCCGCGGCCACGTGTTCAACCTGGGCTCGGTCGCGGGCACCTACCCGTATCCGGGCGGCAACGTCTACGGCGCGACCAAGGCGTTCGTCCGGCAATTCAGCCTGAACCTGCGCACCGACCTGATCGGCACGCCGCTGCGCGTCACCGACATCGAGCCGGGCCTGTGCGGCGGCACCGAGTTCTCGAACGTCCGCTTCCGCGGCGACGACCAGAAAGCGGCCAACGTCTACGCGAACGTCCAGCCGCTGACGGCCGAGGACATCGCCGACACGATCTACTGGGTCGCCACCCGCCCGGCGCACGTCAACATCAACACGATCGAGATGATGCCGGTCGCCCAGGCGCCCGCCGGCCTCGCCGTCCACCGCGGCTGACGCCCCGGCGAGGCGGGCGCGCCGGCCACAACATTCCGTTACGAATCGGGCCACCCGCTTCCGGTAGAATGCGCGCCATGACACTGCCTACCCGCCCCGCCGAAGCGGCGCCCGGCTTCGCCTGGCCGGTTCGCGTCTATTACGAGGACACCGATGCCGGCGGCATCGTGTTCTACGCGAACTACCTGAAGTTCTTCGAGCGCGCGCGCACCGAGTGGCTGCGCGCGTGCGGCATCGACCAGCAACGGCTGGCCGACGAGACCGGCGCGATCTTCATCGTCCGGAGCGCGGCACTCGACTATCGCGCGCCCGCGAAGCTCGACGACATGCTGACGATCGCGTGCCGGATCGACCGGATCGGCCGCGCATCGGTGGAATTCACGCAAGAGGCGTGGCGCGGCGGCACGCTGCTCGTGGCCGGCAACGTCCGCATCGGCTGCGTCGAGCGCACCGCGATCCGTCCGGCGGCGATCCCGCCGGACGTGCTCGAAGCGCTGCACCACGGGCCGGTCATCGACACCGCCGGGCAGGCCGTGTCAACGACACTCGCTTGAGCCCCGTTTAGACGAAGCCGATGAACTCGCTTTCCTGAATCGATACTAAGCAAGGTTCGGCGCCAGGCGCGGCGGCGGCATCGCGGCCTGCCGGCGCGCCGCGCGACACGCGTGCCGGGCGCCCCGTAGCCGGGAGCCCTCCGAAGGGACGTTACTCAAACCTCTATGAACACATCTCAAGACCTGTCGATCATTACCCTCGTCCTCCACGCGAGCGTGCTCGCCCAGGCAGTGATGGGGCTGCTTCTCGCGCTGTCGCTGATGTCCTGGACGTTCATCTTCCGCAAGTGGTTCGCGATCCGCCGCGCACGCGCGCAGACCGAGCGCTTCGAGCGGGATTTCTGGTCGGGCGGCGACCTGCAGGCGCTGTATCAGAGCGCGGCGAACAACCGCCATACGATCGGCGCGCTCGAGCGGATCTTCGAATCGGGGATGCGCGAGTTCCTGAAGGCGAAGGAGAAGCGCATCAGCGATCCGGGCCTCGTGCTCGACGGAGCCCGCCGCGCGATGCGCGCGTCGTTCCAGCGCGAGATGGACGTGCTCGAAGCGAACCTCGCGTTCCTCGCATCGGTCGGCTCGGTCAGCCCGTACATCGGCCTGTTCGGCACCGTATGGGGGATCATGAATTCGTTCCGCGGTCTCGCGAACGTCCAGCAGGCGACGCTCGCGAACGTCGCGCCGGGCATCGCCGAGGCGCTCGTCGCAACGGCGATCGGCCTGTTCGCGGCGATTCCGGCCGTGGTCGCGTACAACCGCTACGCGCACGACATCGATCGCCTCGCCATCCGCTTCGAGACCTTCATCGAGGAATTCTCGAACATCCTGCAGCGTCAAGCCCAGTAAGGAGGAGCGCGCAATGGCCGGCACTCCCATTCGATCCAGCATGCGCGGCGGCCGCTCGCGCCGCGCGATGGCCGACATCAACGTCGTGCCCTACATCGACGTGATGCTCGTGCTGCTCGTGATCTTCATGGTCACGGCGCCGCTCGTCGCCCCGTCGATCATCAATCTTCCGACGGTCGGCAACGCCGCGCCGCAAGAGCAGGCGCCGCCCGTCGTCATCAACATCAAGGCCGACGGCACGATGAGCGTCAAATACAAGAGCGACGCGGGCGCGACCCAGGAAGACACGATGACCAAGGCCGAGCTCGACGGCTTCATCGCGTCCCGGCAGGCCGATCACCCTGACCAGCCGGTCGTGATCGCAGCCGACAAGACGGTGCAGTACGATGCGGTCATGACCGTGATGTCCGATCTGAAGGCGCGCGGCGTCAAGCGCGTCGGTCTCCTCGTCAAATCGCAATGAAACCGAAACGGCACGCCGCCACGCGCACCGCCCCGCTGCAGCCGCCGCGCGAGCGCGGGACGTGGCGCGCGTTCGCGCTCGCAGCGCTGATGCACGTGCTGCTCGCGCTGTTTCTCTATCACGGCGTGCACTGGCAAAACAGCACGCCGGCCGGCGCCGAGGCCGAGCTGTGGACGGCTGCGCCCGAGGTCGCCGCGCCGCCTCAGCCCGTCGTGACGCCGCCGCCGATCAAGGTCGCGCCGCCCCCTCCCCCGGTCCGGAACGAGGAAGCGGATATCGCGCTGCAACAGAAGAAGCGCCAGCAGAAAGCCGCCGCACGCGAGGCACAACTCGAAGCCGAGCGCCGCGCGCAGCAGCTGAAGGCCGAGCGGGAAGCGGAAGCCCGGCGCGCGCAGCTTGCCGCGCAGGCGGCGGCGCAAAAGGCCGCCGAACGGGCCGCCGAGCGCGAAAAGCAGAAGCAGGCGGACAAGCTCCGCCAGAAGCAGCTCGCCGAACAGCAGAAACTCGAACAGCAGAAGCTCGAACAGCAGAAGCTCGAGCAGCAGAAACAGGCGCAGCTCGACGCGCAGCAGGCCGCCCGCGCCAAGGCCGAAGCTGCGGCCAGGACGAAGGCCGAGGCCAGGGCAAAGGCCGACGCGGCCGCCAAGGCGGCGAAGGCCGAGGCGGCGGCGAAGGCCCGGGCCGACGCCGCGTCGCAGGCGAAGCTCGACCAGGAACGGCGCACGCGTCTCGCGCAGTTGCAGGGCATGGCCGGTGGCGGTGAAGGCGGCGGCGAAGGCCTCGCGAAGAGCGGCACCGGCACGGGCTCCGGCGGCAACGCCGCATCGCCGGGCTACGCCGACAAGGTGCGCCGCCGGGTCAAGCCGAACATTGTCTGGGGCGGCGAGCGCGCGGGCCTCGTGACCAAGCTCGCGATCCGCTGCACGCCATCGGGTGACGTGATGAAGGTGACGGTCGCCCGCCCGAGCGGAAATCCGGGCTGGGATCAGGCGGTGGTCAATGCGGTCGAGGCATCGGTTCCGCTGCCGCCCGATTCTAACGGTCGCACCCCTTCCGACATTACGATTACCTTTAAGGCCGAGGAATAGGCGCAAATGCGCTTACACTCCTCGGCGTCACGGCGCGACGGGAACGAATCGGGTATTGTCGTGTCTCTGCGGTTGCGCAACGTTACACAGTCATACGGGAAGCGAGAAGCATGAGTTTGATGACGAAGCTAGGTTTCAGGGCACTCGTGGCCTCGTGTCTGATTGCGGCGGGCGGCGCCGCGCACGCGCAGGTGGATGTGCTGATCACCGGCGTCGGGTCGACCCAGTTCCCGATCGCCACCGCCAATTTCGCGAACGAGGCGAGCCTGCCGCAGCAGGTCACGTCGATCGTCCGCGCCGACCTCGCCCGCAGCGGCAAATTCACCAATATCGACGCCGGCAGCACGCCGGTGCCCGAAACCGCGTCGGTCGACCTCGGCGCGTGGAAGGCCAAGGGCGCGAACGCCTTCGTCGCCGGCAGCGTGAACCGCGAGGGCAACGGCCAGTACAAGGTCAACTTCATCCTGTACGACACCGTCAAGCAGCAGAGCCTCGGCGGCCTGACGCTGACCGCGAACGACGGCACGCTGCGCACCGCCGGCCACAAGATCGCCGACTACATCTACCAGAAGCTGCTCGGCACGCGCGGCGTGTTCGCGACGCGCCTGTCGTACGTGATCAAGACCGGCAACCGCTACCAGCTGCAGGTTTCCGACTCGGACGGCCAGAACGCGCGCATCGCGCTGTCGAGCACCGAGCCGATCATCTCGCCGGCGTGGTCGCCGAGCGGCACGAAGGTCGCGTACGTGTCGTTCGAGCGCAAGAAGCCGATCGTCTATATCCACGATCTGCCGACGGGCCGCCGCTACATCGTCTCCGACCAGAAGGGCAACAACAGCGCGCCGGCATGGTCGCCCGACAGCCAGACGCTCGCGGTCGCGCTGTCGCTGACGGGCAACACGCAGATTTTCTCGGTCAACGCGAACGGCGGCGGCCTGCACCGGCTGACGCAAAGCAGCACGATCGACACCGAGCCGTTCTACTCACCCGACGGACGCTGGATCTACTTCACGAGCGACCGCGGCGGCGCGCCGCAGATCTACCGGATGCCCGCGCAAGGCGAGAGCGCCGGCACGGCGCAGCGCGTGACGTTCACCGGCAGCTACAACACGAGCCCGCGCGTAAGCCCGGACGGCAAGCTGCTCGCGTACATCTCCCGCACCGGCGGGGGATTCAAGCTGTACGTCCAGGACCTGCAGACCGGCGCGGCGAACGCGATCACGAACACGAACCGCGACGAATCGCCGAGCTTCGCTGCAAACGGCCAGTACGTTCTGTACGCTACGCAGGCGAACGGACGCAACGTCCTGGCTGCCGTTCCGTCGGACGGCAGCGCGCCGCCGCAGATTCTGTCCGTCCAGGGCGGCTCCGTCCGTGAGCCGTCGTGGGGACCGTTCATGCAATGACCACAAGGAGAGTTACCATGATGTCGAAGAAAGTCCGCCTGGCCCTGGCCGTGATGATGGTCGGCGCGCTGGCCGCATGTAAGTCGGGCGTGAAACTCGACGAGAAGGCCAACGCGGGCGCGATCAGCACGCAGCCGAGCGCCGACAACGTTGCGCAAGTGAATGTCGACCCGCTGAACGACCCGAACAGCCCGCTCGCGAAGCGCAGCGTGTACTTCGATTTCGACAGCTACTCGGTGAAGGATGACTACCAGCCGCTGCTGCAGCAACACGCGCAGTACCTGAAGAGCCATCCGCAACGCCACGTGCTGATCCAGGGCAACACCGACGAACGCGGCACGAGCGAATACAACCTGGCACTCGGCCAGAAGCGTGCGGAAGCGGTCCGCCGCGCGATGTCGCTGCTCGGCGTCGGCGATTCGCAGATGGAAAGCGTGAGCCTCGGCAAGGAAAAGCCGGTGGCGACGGGTCACGACGAGGCATCGTGGGCGCAGAACCGCCGCGGCGACCTCGTGTACCAACAGTAAAGCAACGTAACGGAAGAGCCGCTGTATGACGCACCGTGTTTCCTGGCTGCGCGTGGCCGCAGCCCTCTGCATGGCGGGCGTGGCGCTGTCGGCCGTGCCCGCGCACGCGGGCATGTTCGACGACAACGAAGCCCGTCGCGCCGTGCTCGACCTGCGCAGCAAGTCCGACAACCTGTCGGGCCAGCTCGCGGCGGCGCAGCGCACGATTCTCGATCAATCCGCCCGCCTCGATCAGCTGAACCAGCAGGTCGCGACGCTGCGCGGCGAGAACGAGGATCTGACGAACCGGCTCACGACGCTCGAACGCCAGCAGAAGGAGTACTACTCCGATCTCGACACGCGGCTCAAGAAGTTCGAGCCGCAGCAGAAGACGGTCGACGGCGTGGAAGGCACCGTGCAGCCGGGCGAGACGGATGCGTTCAATACAGCGCAGCAGCAATTCCGTGACGGCAACTTCAAGGCGGCTGCCGCGTCGTTCCGCAGCTTCATCGGGAAGTACCCGCAGAGTCCTTACCAGCCGAGCGCGCAATACTGGCTCGGCAACGCGCAGTACGCGCTGCGCGATTACAAGGGCTCCACGGCGACCTGGCAGGGCCTGGCGAAGAGCTACCCGCAGCATCCGCGCGCGGGCGACGCGATGGTCGCGATCGGCACGAACCAGCTCGAGCAAGGCCAGAAGGCGGCGGCGAAGAGAACCTTCGAACAGGTCGTTTCGCAGTTCGCCGGATCGAGCGCGGCGCAGGCGGCGCAGGGCAAGCTGGAAACGATCAAGTAAATATTTGCGGCGGCTTGTTGACAGGTTCGTAACCCGCTTATATAATTTTGCCTCTTCGGGTCGTCAGCTCAGTTGTAGAGCAGCGGACTTTTAAAAAAGTTCACTGGGATACACACAGGCTACAGTTTGAAGCCGTCGTTTCCCGGTTCTCGAGCAGTTTTTGAGGACGTGGGGTGGTAACTCAGTTGGTTAGAGTATCTGACTTTTAATCAGAGAGTCGAGGGTTCGAGTCCCTCCCACCCTACCATCTATCTTTTGATAGTTGCCATTAAAGCCTCCCAAGCGGAGGCTTTTTTGCGTCCGGCCGCCGAAATCCGATGCGATCCGACAGGCATCGAGATGCGCGGGCCATCCGGGTCCCGTTCCTCGCCGCGCAGCAGCAGGGCGCGCACGTTCGCGCCGGCCGCGCGATGCTACGATACGCCGTTCGCCAATTCACGGATCGCGGAACCTTCCGCATCCCGCCTTAGGCCAGAAAACTGAAATGAAGCCTGACGCCCCGAAAAGAGTCGACGTCATATCGCTCGTCGTGCCGTTTTACAACGAAGAGGAAGTGATCGACCGATTCTTCACCGAGATCCGCTCGACCCTCGCAACCATCCCCGGTTGCGACTTCGAGATCGTGTGCGTCAACGACGGCAGCCAGGACCTCACGCTCGACAAGTTGCTGAAGCACTCGACCGACGACGCGCGGGTCAGGGTCGTCGACCTGTCGAGAAACTTCGGCAAGGAAGCCGCGCTGACCGCGGGCCTCGATTACGCGACGGGCGACGCCGTCGTTCCGTTCGACGCGGATCTGCAGGACCCGCCGGAAACGATCGCGAAGCTCGTCGAGAAATGGCGCGAGGGTTTCGACGTCGTGATCGCGAAGCGCGCCGAAAGAACCTCCGACAGTTATGCGAAGCGCAGCACCGCGTCGCTGTTCTACCGCTTTCACAACGCGATCGCGGACGTCCGGATTCCCGACAACGCAGGCGACTTCCGGCTGATGTCCCGCGCCACCGTCGATGCGCTCAAGCAGCTGCCCGAGAATCGCCGTTTCATGAAAGGGCTGTTCTCGTGGGTCGGCGGACGCACGGCGGTCGTCGAATACACCCGGCAGCCGCGCGCGGCCGGCAAAACCAAGTTCTCCGGATGGAAACTGTGGAATTTCGCGATCGAGGGCATCACGAGCTTCAGCACGTGGCCGCTGCGCGTGTGGACCTACATCGGCGGCGCTACCGCGTTTTTCGCGTTCCTGTATGGCTCGTTCCTGGTCGCCAAGACGATCATCCACGGCCGGGACGTTCCCGGCTATGCGTCGATCCTGACGGCGATCCTGTTTCTCGGCGGCATGCAGCTCGTCGGCATCGGCGTGGTCGGCGAATACATCGGCCGGATCTATCTGGAGTCCAAGCGCCGGCCGGTCTATATCGTCCGAAGCGTCTACGAGCACAAGCGCGGCCCACATGAAGCTGCGTAGATTCGCGCTGTACGCCGCAGTCGGCGCATCCGGCACCGCGGTTCAATACGCGGTGCTGCTGTGCCTCGTCCGGCTGGGGGGCGTCGGCACGGTGAGCGCGTCGACGGCCGGCGCCATTGCCGGGGCGCTCGTCAATTACGTGCTGAATTACCGGTTCACGTTCAACAGCGACGGCCGCCATGCGAGCGTCGCGCCCAAGTTCTTCACGGTCGCGATCATGGGCGTCGCGGCCAACTGGCTGGCGATGACGTTCATGGTCGACGCAGTGCAGCTCAACTACCTGTTGGCCCAGGTGGCGTCGAGCGCGATCGTGCTGCTCGTCACGTACACGGTCAATTCCGCGTGGTCGTTCAACGTCAGAATGAACAAATCCTGACAAGCGCCGATCGGGTCGGGCGGCGGGCATTCCCGGCCGGGGCACGCCCGCCCGCCGCGCACATCGCGCCGGCGGCGTCGCACTCGCCGTCGACTGACGGCGCTATCTCGCGCCGGGCGCGGCAGCGCGCGCCGCGACACGCGCCGGCCGCGGCGGTCAGCCCTTCGCCGGCCGCTGGCAGATCACGCCGTACCAGCCGAGCCCCTGGTAGGTTTCATAGCCCGGCGTCGCCGCGAACGACACCGTCGTGCCGTCGCTCGCGCGATAGAACCCCGCGGACTTGCCGTCGGTGTGCAGGCGAAACTGCTCCTGCAGCACGCCCTTGCCGTCCGAACTCGCGATCACGCGGAACGACGAATCGACGATCATGCAGCGCGTGCGCGCCCACTCCGCTTCGCTCAGGCGCACGCCCCTGACGACCGTTTCGGCCTGCGGCGCCCAGTCGAAAAAGATCACCAGCGCACCGAGCACGCGGCCGTTCGCGCGGCCGCCCTCGCGGATCGCCGTCGAATAGGTCGCGACGTGCTCGTGCTTGAGCCACGGCAGCATCTCGATGTCCGACGCCACGTACTCCGCGCCGGAAGCGGTCTTCATCGCGGCCTTGAACCAGCTCGCGTCGCCGACCTGCCGGCCCTGCACCGGATAGGTCGCCTCGCGTCCGCTCGCGACGACGACACCGTCGGCGTTCACGACCCACAGATCCTTGTACACGGTGTAGCTGTCGAGAATCACCGACAGCCGGCCGGACGCGTGCGCGCTCGCCTCCGGGGACTCGCTCGCGACGCAGTCGACCACTGCGGAATCGGTCGCCCACCAGCGCACGTCGCACGAGCGCTCGTACAGGTTGCGGTCGATGATGTCGATCATGTTCAGCGCGAGGTCGCAGCAGCGCTGCCCTTCGTGCGCGCGCATCCGGTCGATCATGCTGTCGCCGAGCTCGGTGAGGCGCGCGAGCGAACCGGCGAGCTCCTTGTTGAGCACGTGCGTGATGTCGGCGATGCGCTTCGACACGTGCTTCACCTGATTGGCGACGACCGCGAAGCCCTTGCCGGCGTCGCCCGCGCGGGCCGCCTCGATCAGCGCGTTCAACGCGAGAAAGGTCGTCTCGCGATTGATGTCGTTGATGTCGCCGATCTTGCCGGTGGCCAGTTTCTTTACTTCATGGGTCAAGTCGACGATGGCTTGCGGATTGGACATGCGGTAAGTCTCCTACTTTGAAAGATGAATCAGGCATTCATCAGAAGTGTGAGCAAACATCGGGCCGGTTTCACAAAGTGGAAAATGCGGGGCATTCCGGCACCAACACGCCGGTTTGCGCGGGCCGCGCACACCAAGCCGGTGCACCGCGCACCGCCGCTGCGCGCGGCTGCGCCACCGGCGCGCAGGCCCGGGCCGCCTGCCGCGCGCGCCGCCAGCGGCCGCGCAACAGCCGTCGACCCGGCGCATCCAGCAGACGCTCGCGCCGAACACCGGCATCCTCGCGCATCGAAACCCTCGGCAAGAACGCGCAGAATAGCCGTGCATCTCCCCGAGATCGCGGCATTGGCCCGATCTCCCAACCTTCAGAAAGGATCTGCCATGCTGAACTGGGACGAATACCGGAAGGAACTGATGACGCGCGTGGGCGAGCTGGGCAAGCGCTCGCCGGACACGCTGGCCGGCTATCAGACGCTGTCCGCCGCCGGCAAGAAGACCGGCCACCTCGACGCCAAGACGCGCGAGCTGATCGCGCTCGCCGTGGCCGTGACGACGCGCTGCGATGGCTGCATCGCGGTGCACACGGCCGAAGCCGTCCGGCATGGCGCGACGAAGGACGAAGTGGCGGAGGCGCTCGGCGTGGCGATCGCGCTGAATGCGGGCGCGGCGCTCGTGTATTCCGCGCGCGTGATGGACGCATTGGGCGACTGACCCGCGGCACGCCCGCGATCGCGCCCCGGCCTCCGGCCCGTCTGACGGGCCGGAGTGCAGTCGTCCCGCGCCCGGGGTCCGACGCCCGGCGCCCGGCGCACGCGTATGGCGCCCGCGGCGCGCCAGGTCGGCTACCATGCCCGTACGATTCATCGCGAAGGAGCGCCTCATGTGCCGCTGGCTCGCCTATACCGGCAACCCCATCCAGCTCGAGACCGTCCTGTTCCGCGCGAAGCATTCGCTGATCGACCAGAGTCTGCATTCGCGCATGGGCGCCACCACGACCAACGGCGACGGCTTCGGCATCGGCTGGTACGGCCGCCCCGACGAAATCCCGTTTCGCTACCGCTCGGTGCACCCGGCGTGGAACGACCCCAATCTGCGCGAGGCCGCGAGTGCGATCCGCTCGCCGCTGTTCGTCGCGCACATCCGCGCATCGACCGAGACGCCGGTGCAGGAAACCAACTGCCACCCGTTTCGCCACGGGCGCTGGCTGTTCGCGCACAACGGCCTGATCCGCGACTACCACAAGCTGCGCCGCGACCTGACGATGGCGATCGATCCGGCGCTGTTCGCAACACTCGAGGGTTCCACGGATTCGGAGCTGATGTTCCGCGTCGCGCTGACGTTCGGTCTCGAGCATGCGCCGCTGCCCGCACTCGAGCGCATGGCCGGCCTCGTCGAGGATCTTGCCGCGCGGCACGGCGTCGACGCGCCGCTCAACATGACCGTGTGCGTCACGGACGGCGAGCAGATCGTCGCGGTGCGCTATTCGAGCGAACGGCGATCGCGCTCGCTCTACCACAGCACGTCGTTCCGTCACCTGCACGAACTGTATCCGCACGATCCGCGCATCGCCGAAGTCGGCGACGACGCGTTCATGGTGGTGTCGGAGCCGCTCGTCGACCTGCCCGGCGAGTGGGAGGAGATCCCCGAAAGCACCGCGATCGTCGTGCGCGGCGCGGACGTCGCGCAGTACGCGTTCTCGCCGCTGCGGCACGCGAAGTAGCCCGCCGCCGCGTGCGGCGCGTCCGGAACCGCCGCACAGCCGGTTGCCTCAGCACCGCAGGTCGGTTATAAAAGTCGGATCAATCGCGGCCACCGGCCTTCTTCACGTCGCCCCGGAGAACCCATGCTGAACCTCGCCACCGCCCAGCAATTCCTGATGACCCGCGGCCTCGACTTCGGCCTGAACCTGCTCGCCGCGATCGCGCTGTGGGTCCTCGGCCGCTGGGCGATCCGCGTGGCCACACGGCTCCTCGGCAAGATCGTGCAGCGCACCGGCAAGGTCGACTCGACGCTCGCCAACTACCTGACCTCGGTCGTCAGCGTGCTGCTGACGATCCTGCTGATCCTCGCGATCCTGCAACTGTTCGGCGTGCAGACCACGTCGTTCGCGGCCCTGCTCGCCGGCCTCGGCCTGGCGGTCGGCACCGCCTGGGGCGGACTGCTCGCGCATTTCGCGGCCGGCGTGTTCATGCAGGTGCTGCGGCCGTTCAAGGTCGGCGACTTCATCAACGCGGGCGGCGTGACCGGCACGGTGCAGGAGCTCGGCCTGTTCGGCACGACGATCGTCACGCCGGACAACGTCGTCACGCTCGTCGGCAACAACAAGATCTTCTCCGACAACATCTCGAACTACAGCGCGACCCCGTACCGCCGGATCGACCTGACCGCGAAGATCGCGAACGGCGTCGACGCGGCCGACGCGATCGAGCGCCTGCGGGACGCGGTGCAGGCGATCCCGAACGTGATGACGAATCCGGCGCCGGACGTCGGCGTGCTGTCGTTCACGCCGGAAGGGCCGCTGCTGTTCGTGCGCCCGTTCACGCAGCCGGCGAACTACTGGCAGGTGTACTGCGACGCGAACCGCGTGATCCTCGACACGTTCCGCGCCGCGCAATACCCGACGCCCGAGACGCCGGTCGCGCACCGCAGCGCCTGAACGCCCGCCACGCCGGCGGCAGGCGCAAAAAAAGCGTGGCACCCGGCCACGCTTGTTCGCTTCGGCGGCGCGCCGCGCCGATCAGCGCCCGCCCGTCTTCTGCGCGTCGCCCGAGTGGCGCTTGCCGCGCGCGAGCTTCCACAGCGCGCCGAGCGCGACCGGCACCACGGCCGCGCCGATCCCCACCAGCACGATCACGTTCAGATACTTGCGGATGAACGGAATGTTGCCGAAGAAGTAACCGGCCAGCACGAGCAGCAGCACCCAGATCAGCGCGCCGACCACGTTGAAGAACTGGAAGCGTGCCGCGCGCATCGACGACGCGCCCGCGACGAACGGCGCGAAGGTCCGCACGACCGGGATGAAGCGCGCGAGCACGATCGTCTTGCCGCCGTGCCTGTCGTAGAAGTTATGGGTCTTCTGCAGCGCGGCGCGATCGAGGAAACGTTCGAGGACCGGGATGTGCGTATTGAAGACCTTCGGACCGATCGCGCGCCCGATCAGGTAGTTCACCGTGTTGCCGCCGACCGCCGCGACGAGCAGCAGCGCGATCAGTGCGGGCAGCGCCATTTCCCCGCTCGCCGCGAACGCGCCGCCGATGAACAGCAGCGAATCGCCCGGCAGGAACGGAAACACGACGAGCCCGGTTTCGCAGAACACGATCAGGAACAGCACCAGATAGACCCACGCGCCGTACTGGCGAATGAAGGTGCCCAGGAATGCGTCGATGTGAAGGACGAGATTGACGAAATGCAGCAGCGTGTCCAAATGATTTCCTTGTTCGCGAGAGAGGCCGGAAGCGCCGCCGGGCCGGGCGGTGCACGGCGTCATGATACCGAAAGTCCCTTAAGGCTCCGTGAAATGGAGGCCGGATCGCGTCGCGCGACGCGCGCGGGCGATCCGCCCGCCTCGCTATAATTCCGCCATGTCCGAATTCACTGAAACGGCCGAGGGCGCCGCGTCCGCTCCCGCCCCGCGCCCGCTGCGCGCCATCCAGCCGCTGCCCGACCAGTTGATCAGCCAGATCGCCGCCGGCGAAGTCGTCGAACGCCCGGCGTCGGTCGTCAAGGAGCTGCTGGAAAACGCGCTCGACGCCGGCGCGCGCACGCTGCGCGTCGTGCTGGACGAAGGCGGTGTCAAGCGCATCGCGATCACCGACGACGGCTGCGGCATCCCGCCCGGCGAGCTGCCGCTCGCGCTGATGCGCCACGCGACGAGCAAGATCCGCTCGCTCGAGGAACTGGAAGCGGTCGCGACGCTCGGGTTCCGCGGCGAGGCGCTCGCGTCGATCGCGTCGGTCGCCGAGATGTTCATCACGAGCCGCACGGCCGACGCGGCGCACGCAACGCGCATCGACGCGCAGACGGGCGTGCTCGCCCCCGCCGCCGGCGCGACCGGCACGACGATCGAGGTGCGCGAGCTGTATTTCAATACGCCGGCGCGCCGCAAGTTCCTGAAGAGCGAGCAGACCGAGTTCGGCCATTGCCTGGAGATGGTCCGCCGCGCGGCGCTCGCGCGGCCGGACGTCGCGATCTCGGTGCTGCACAACGGCCGTGCTGTCGAGCACTGGAACGCGACCGAGCCGGTGCAGCGCGTCACGAAGATCCTCGGCGACGCGTTCTCGACCGCGCACCTGCCGCTCGACGAGCGCGCCGGGCCGCTCGCCGTCTACGGCTGCGCCGGCCTGCCGACCGCCAGCCGGGGCCGCGCCGACCAGCAGTATTTCTTCGTCAACGGGCGCTTCGTGCGCGACAAGCTGCTCACGCACGCGGTGCGCGCCGCGTACGAGGACGTGCTGCACGGCGACCGCTACCCGTCGTACGTGCTGTTCCTCGACCTGCCGCCCGAGGCGGTCGACGTGAACGTCCATCCGTCGAAGATCGAGGTGCGCTTCCGCGACTCGCGCTCGATCCACCAGTTCGTGTTCCATGCGGTGCAGCGCGCGCTGGCCCGCCACGCGGGCGCGTCGCCCGGCACCACGGCCGGCGGGCACGCGGCGGCCATCGCGCCCGTGCCGGGCCCGGCGTCGTTCCAAGGCACGCCGCTCGGCCAGGCCGCGAGCGGCGCGGCGTCCATGCCGGCCCCGGCGCCGGGCAGCACCTGGCTGCGCCAGGCACGGATGACGCAAGGCACGCTGCCCGTCGCGCAGCCGCTCGCGCTCTATGACGCGCTGTTCGGCCGCAAGGACAGCGGCGCGGGCGCGCCGGCCGGCACGACGTCGGTCTCGCCTGGCTCGCACGAAGCGCGCGACGCCGCGGACGCGCCGGCCTTCGCGAGCGATGCGCCGCCGCCGGCTTTCGCCGCCCGGCCGGGCGCGCTCGACGTGCACGGCGCGCACGACGAGCAGCCGCTCGGCTTCGCGCTTGGCCAGATCCACGGCATCTACGTGCTCGCGCAGAACGCGCAGGGCCTCGTGATCGTCGACATGCACGCCGCGCACGAACGCATCCTGTACGAGCAGTTCAAGCGCGCGCTCGCCGACCACACGATCGCGGTGCAGGCGCTCCTGCTACCGGTGTCGATGACCGCGACGCCGGTCGAGATCGGCACCGTCGAGGAGGAGCGCGAGACGCTCGAATCGCTCGGCTTCGATCTCGCGGTGCTGTCGCCGACCTCGCTCGCGATCCGCGCGGTGCCCGCGCTGCTGAAGGATGCCGACCTGCAGGCGCTCGCACGCGCGGTGCTCGCCGACCTGCACGCGTTCAGCGGCTCGCGGGTACTGACCGAGCGCCAGCACGAGCTGCTCGGCACGCTTGCCTGCCATCACGCAGTGCGCGCGAACCGGCGCCTGACGCTCGACGAGATGAACGCGCTGCTGCGCCAGATGGAAGCGACCGAGCGCGCGGACCAGTGCAATCACGGCCGGCCGACGTGGTACCAGTTGACCCTCGGCGATCTCGACCGCCTGTTCATGCGCGGGCAATGAGCGTGTCCGACAATCTGCGCCCCACCCCGATCCCGTGCCTGCTCGGCCCCACCGCGTCGGGCAAGACCGCCGCCGCGCTGTCGCTGGCCGAACGCCGGCCGATCGAGATCGTCAGCGTCGATTCGGCGCTCGTGTACCGCGACATGGACATCGGCACCGCGAAGCCGACCCGCGACGAGCGCGCGCGCGTGCCACACCACCTGATCGACATCATCGACCCGGCCGATTCGTATTCGGCCGCCGAATTCCGGGCGGACGCGTTGCGCCTGATCGGCGAGATCGCCGCGCGCGGCCGCACGCCGCTCCTCGCGGGCGGCACGATGCTGTACTACAAGGCGCTGACGCAGGGCCTGAACGACCTCCCGGCCGCCGACCCGGCGGTGCGCGCCGAACTCGACGCCGACGCCGCACGCGAGGGCTGGCCGGCACTCCACGCGCGGCTCGCGCAGGTCGATCCGGCGACGGCCGCGCGGCTCGCACCGAACGACGCGCAACGCATCCAGCGCGCGCTCGAAATCTTCATGCTGAGCGGCCAGCCGATGTCGGCGCTGCTCGCGGCGCCGCCTCGCGCCGACGACGCCGCGGCCCGCTACCGCTTCGTGCCGGTCGCACTCGAGCCGTCCGACCGCGCGGTGCTGCACGAACGGATCGCGCAGCGTTTCGACGCGATGCTGGAAGCGGGCTTCATCGACGAAGTCGAGCGGCTGCGCCGTCGCGAGGATCTGCACCTCGGCCTGCCGTCGATGCGCTGCGTCGGCTACCGGCAGGCGTGGGAGTATCTCGACGGCCTGACCGACTACCGGACGATGCGCGACAAGGGCGTGTTCGCGACGCGCCAGCTGTGCAAGCGGCAACTGACGTGGCTGCGGGCAATGCCGGAGCGGATCGTCGTCGACTGCGTGGCGGCGGATTCGACCCCGCGCGCGGTGGCCGCTCTGGAGCGCGTGCTCGACGCGCCCGCTGGCTGAGTCCCGCGCGCGGCCCTTCAATACCAATCGATGGTCAGCCTGATGCGGTGCGTCGGGCGCCTCGGTGATCCGCAACTGTCCGCGGGCTTCGGGACTGGGCATCCCTTGCTCCACTTGGCACCTCTTCGATTCGTCGAAAAAGTGTCAACCCGTTTCAGGATGGGGCACAGCGCAAAAAAAAAGCCCGGCAATCCCTTGCCAGGCTTTTTTGCATGCGGCGCGCGTCACGCGCCGCGGCGAGACCGGAGGCCCGCTCAGACCACGACGGTCTGCGCTTCGCCTTCGCGGCTTGCGCGCACGGTGCCGATCTTCCACACCTGCTCGCCCGCGTCGGTCAGCTGGCGCAGCGCCTCGTCGGCATCCGCCGCCGCGACGATCACGGCCATGCCGATCCCGCAGTTGAACACGCGGTGCATTTCCGCATCGGCGACGCCGCCGTGCTCCTGCAGCCACTGGAACAGCGGCGGCAGCGGCCATGCGTTCTTGTCCAGCTCGGCGGTCAGGCCTTCGCGCAGCACGCGCGGGATGTTCTCGACCAGGCCGCCGCCGGTGATGTGCGCCATGCCCTTCACCGCGATCTTCTCCATCATCGCGAGCAGCGGCTTCACGTAGATGCGGGTCGGCGCCATCAGCGTGTCAGCCAGCGAGCGGCCGTGGAAATCGGCGGACAGATCCGGATTCGCGCGCTCAATGATCTTGCGCACGAGCGAGAAGCCGTTCGAGTGGATGCCGCTCGACGCAAGGCCCAGCACCACGTCGCCCTCGGCAATCGTGCTGCCGTCGATGATCTTGCTCTTCTCGACCGCGCCGACCGCGAAGCCCGCGAGATCGTACTCGCCGTCCGGGTACATGCCCGGCATTTCGGCGGTCTCGCCGCCGATCAGCGCGCAGCCCGCCAGCTCGCAGCCCGTCGCGATGCCCTTGACGACGGTCGCGGCCGTCTCGACGTCGAGCTTGCCGCACGCGAAATAGTCGAGGAAGAACAGCGGCTCGGCGCCCTGCACGAGGATGTCGTTGACGCTCATCGCGACGAGATCCTGGCCGACCGTGTCGTGTTTGTTCAGATGAAAGGCGAGCTTCAGCTTGGTGCCGACGCCGTCCGTGCCCGACACGAGCACCGGCTCGCGGTACTTCTTCGGCACCTCGAACAGCGCGCCGAACCCGCCGATGCCGCCGAGCACGCCGTCGCGCAGGGTTTTCTTCGCAAAGGGCTTGATCTTGTCCACGAGGGCGTCGCCCGCGTCGATGTCGACGCCCGCGTCACGGTAGGAGAGACCCTGGGCGTCAGGAGCGGTTTTCGGAGGATTCATGGGGGAATGCGAGAAGGTCGGTAAAATGCGATTTTACCCGAAGCCGGCCGCGTGGCCGGAATTCCCCGCATCGAATCGTCAGGGATCGCATCTTGTCCAACACGTCGTCGTTTTCTTCGCAACGCGAGCCGCGCCCGGCACGGCGCGCCGCCGCGCGCACGGCCGTCGCGGCGCGCTCCCCCAGCGCGGGAATCGTACCCGGGACGCCTCACCCCAACCGATCTGCATTGTGACTGCCTCCCGTCAACTGACGCTCGATCTCGGCACCCCGCCGCCCTCGACGTTCGACAACTTCTTCGTCGGCGCGAACACGGAGCTCGTCGCGCGCCTGCGCGCGCTGGACGGCGCGCTCGCCGAAGGTCCGGTCGCCGACCGCACGTTCTACGTGTGGGGCGAAGCGGGCAGCGGCCGCAGCCAT
The DNA here is from genome assembly GCF_000687455.2 of Burkholderia sp. lig30. GTDB lineage: Bacteria > Pseudomonadota > Gammaproteobacteria > Burkholderiales > Burkholderiaceae > Burkholderia. Next base: position 17,149 of record NZ_JGVW01000061.1, on the reverse strand, counting down.
CTGCTGCAGGCGCTCGTGCATGAAGCGCCGCCCGGCTGCGCGCGCTACGTGGGCCCGCAAAGCGGGCTTGGCGCGTTCACGTTCGACCCGCGCCTGTCGATCTATGCGGTCGACGATTGCGACCGCCTGAACCCGACCCAGCAGGTCGCGCTGTTCAACCTGTTCAACGAGGTGCGCGCGCATCCGTCGAGCGCGCTGGTCGTCGCCGGCCCCGCCGCGCCGCGCGCGCTCGACGTGCGCGAGGATCTGCGCACGCGCCTCGGCTGGGGCCTCGTGTTCCATCTCGCGCCGGTGCCCGACGACGCCAAGGCCGCGGTGCTGCGGCAGGCGGCGAAGGAGCGCGGCGTCGCGCTGGCCGACGACGTGCCCGCCTACCTGCTCACCCATTTCCGCCGCGACATGCCGAGCCTGATGGCGCTGCTCGACGCGCTCGACCGCTTCTCGCTCGAGCAGAAGCGCGGCGTCACGCTGCCGCTCGTGCGCGCGCTGCTCGCGCGCCTCGCGGCCAGCGGATGGCCGGCGGCCGCCGGTTCGAACCGCTTCGAGTAAAATGCGCTCCATGACTAATCTGGCACTCTTTGACCTCGATCACACGCTGATCCCGACCGATAGCGACCACGAATGGGGCCGCTTCATGGTGAAGCTCGGCATCGTCGACGCAGACAGCTTCTCGCGTCAGAACGATCAGTTCTTCGCCGACTACAAGGCGGGCAAGCTCGACATCCACGCGTACCTGACGGCGATGCTCACGCCGCTCGCGAAATATTCGCGCGCGCAGCTCGCCGAGTGGCACGCGCAGTTCATGCACGAGGTGATCCGGCCAGCGATGCTGCCCGCCGCGCTCGAGCTGGTACGCCAGCATCTCGACGCGGGCGACGTGTGCTGCATCGTCACCGCGACCAACGAATTCATCACGCGGCCGATCGCGACCGCGTTCGGCGTCGATACGCTGATCGCGTGCCAGGTCGAGACGACCGACGGCCACCCGGATTCGCCGTATACCGGCCGGCCAACCGGCACCCCGAGCTACCGCGAAGGCAAGATCGTGCGCACCGAAGCGTGGCTCGCATCGCTCGGCAAGCACTGGGAGGATTTCCCCCGCAGTTATTTCTACAGCGACTCGCACAACGACATCCCGCTGCTCGATAAAGTCTCCGACCCGATTGCGACCAATCCCGACGATACGCTGCGCGCCTATGCCAGCGACCGCGGCTGGCGCATCCTCGATCTCTTCTGAACGTCGTGATCAAAAAATTCATCCGCAAGCTGCTCGGCCAGGAAACTGCCCCGCAGCCGCTCACCGAAGCCGCCGGCGCCCCGCATGACGCTCCCGCAGGGGAGGCACGGCCCGCCGCGCCCCGCACGAAGGGCGCGCGTGGCGCCGCCGCGAAAAAAGCACGCAACCACGAGCCGACCGTCGTGCCCGCGAACGTGCACCGCATCGATCCCGCGCTGATCTCGAGGAACGCCGTGCGCGTGACCGACACGCTGCAGCAGGCCGGCTATCGCGCGTTCATCGTCGGCGGTGCCGTGCGCGACCTGCTGCTCGGGATCGCGCCGAAGGACTTCGACGTCGCGACCGACGCGACGCCGACCGAAGTGCAGCGCCTGTTCCGCCGTGCGCGCCTGATCGGCCGCCGCTTCCAGATCGTCCACGTGCAGTTCGGCCAGGAGCTGATCGAGGTGTCGACGTTCCGCGCGCTGGTCGACGCCCCGAAGGACGCTCCCGCAGGGAGTCCGCAAGGCGCGGACGCCCAGGGCGCGATGCCCGCGCGGCGCCTGAAGCGCGACGAGCTCGATCGCCGCACCCATGCGGTCGACGCGAGCGGCCGCGTGCTGCGCGACAACGTGTGGGGCGAACAGCACGAGGACGCCGCGCGCCGCGACTTCACGATCAACGCGATGTACTACGACCCGGCCACGCAGACGGTGCTCGACTATCACGACGGGATGGCCGACATGCGCGCGCGCCTGTTGCGGATGATCGGCGACCCGGCCACCCGCTACCGCGAAGACCCGGTGCGGATGCTGCGGGTCGTGCGCTTCGCGGCGAAGCTCGAATTCGAGATCGAGCAGCACACCCGCGAGCCGATCCAGGATCTGGCCGACCTGATCAACAACGTGCCCGCCGCGCGCCTGTTCGACGAAATGCTGAAGCTGCTGCTGTCGGGCCATGCGCTCGCGTGCCTGAAGCAGCTGCGCAAGGAAGGCCTGCATCACGGCCTGCTGCCGCTGCTCGACGTCGTGCTGGAACAGCCGCAGGGCGAGAAGTTCATCACCCTCGCGCTGAACAACACCGACGCGCGCGTGCGCGCCGGCAAGCCGGTGTCGCCGGGCTTCCTGTTCGCGACGCTGCTGTGGCACGACATGCGCCAGCGGTTCGAGCAATACTCGGCCGACGGCGAATTCCCGGTGCCGGCACTACATCGCGCGATGGACGACGTGCTCGACATGCAGACCGAGAAGCTGGCGATCCACAAGCGCTACTCGGCCGACATGCGCGAGATCTGGGGGCTGCAGCTGCGCCTCGATAAGCGCTCGGGCCGCAGCGCGCTGCGCCTGCTGGAACACCCGAGATTCAGGGCGGGGTATGATTTCCTCCTGTTGCGCTGCGAATCCGGCGAGCTGGACGCGGAAGTCGCGCAGTGGTGGACGGATTTCATCGACGGCGACGCGGCCGCGCGCGAGACGCTGCTCAACCAGGGCGGCAGCAAGGACAAGTCGCCCCGCAAGCGCCGCCGTCGCGGCGGCGCGCGCAATCGCAAGTCGGACGACGGCGCGACGGACGCAACGGATGCGTCGGGCGGCCCGTCCGGCGCGGAAGACTGACGCGCGGGCGAACGACGCAGGAAGTGATGCCATGACGGTTGCTTATCTCGGGCTGGGGGCGAATCTCGGCGATGCACGCCAGACCTTGAAGGACGCGGTGGTGTGCCTCGCACAGCAGCGCGCCATCTCGGTACTCGGCAAGTCGAGCCTGTACCGCACGGCGCCGGTCGATGCGGACGGCGACGACTACTACAACTGCGTCGTCAAGGTCGACACGACACTCGCCGCGCGCGAGCTGCTCGCGCTCTGCCAGCAGATCGAGCATCACTTCGGGCGCGAGCGCCCGTACCGCAATGCGCCCCGCACGCTCGACCTCGACATCCTGCTGTTCGGCAGCGATTCGATCGAGGAGCCCGACCTGATCGTGCCGCATCCGCGCCTGACCGACCGCGCATTCGCGCTCGTGCCGCTGGTCGAGATCGACCCGGCGCTCGACATTCCGGCGCGCGGCCGTGCCGACGCGTTTCTCGCCGCGGTCGCGAGCCAGCGCATCGAAAAAGTGCAGAGCTGCCAGTGCCTGATGCAGAAGGTGCTCGCCGACACCGCAGCCGCCGACAAGACCCGTTGCCGATGAACCAGACACCCTTGACCGTCACCGCGCCGGACCTGCGCGCGCCGCACCGTTATCTCGTGATCGAAGGCCCGATCGGCGCCGGCAAGACGACGCTCGCCGGGCTGCTCGCCGAGCGCTGGTCGATGCAGCCGCTGCTCGAGCGCCCGCAGGACAACCCGTTTCTCGAACGCTTCTATCGCGACAGCGCACGCTATGCGCTGCCCACCCAGCTGTCGTTCGCACTGCAGCGCGCGCAGCAGACGCGCGAACTGGTCGGCGCGCTGGAGACGGGCAGGCCGGTCGTCGCCGACTTCATGCCGCAGAAGACGGATATCTTCGCCCGGCTGAACCTGCCGGACGACGAGTGGCAGCTGTATCGCACGCTCGCCGCGCATGTCGACGCCCCCGGTGCGCCAGCGCCCGATCTCGTCGTGTATCTTCAGGCGAGCCCCGAAGTGCTGTTCGCGCGGATCCAGAAGCGCGGCCTGCCGATGGAGCAGCAGATCGGCGACGCGTACCTGCGTGCGCTGTGCGACGCGTACAACGAATTCTTCTATCACTACGACCGCACGCCGGTGCTGACGGTCGCCGCGGAACACCTGAATCCGCAGGAATCTCCCGAAGACCTCGCGCTGCTCGTCGAACACATCGAGACGATGCGCGGCCGCAAGGAATTCTTCGCCAAGGGCGAGACGGTGCGCTGAGCACCCCGCCCATGTCCTCATACATCGAACCGGATTTCTCATGACCTATCTCCAGGAATCGAGTCGGCCTGCCGTGACGGTGCCCAAGCTGCAGACGATGCGCGACAGCGGCGAGAAGATTGCGATGCTGACCTGCTACGACGCGAGCTTCGCGTCGCTGCTCGACCGCGCGGGCGTCGACGCGCTGTTGATCGGCGATTCGCTCGGCAACGTGCTGCAAGGCCAGACGACCACGCTGCCCGTCACGCTCGACGACATCGCGTATCACACCGCCTGCGTTGCGCGCGCGCAGCCGCGCGCGCTGATCGTCGCGGACCTGCCGTTCGGCACGTACGGCACCCCGGCCGACGCATTCGCCAGCTCCGTCAGGCTGATGCGCGCCGGCGCGCAGATGGTCAAGCTCGAAGGCGGCGAATGGCTCGCCGACACGGTGCGCTTCCTCGTCGAGCGCTCGGTGCCCGTGTGCGCGCACGTCGGCCTGACGCCGCAGTCGGTGCATGCGTTCGGCGGCTTCAAGGTGCAGGGCAAGACAGAAGCAGGCGCCGCGCAACTGTTGCGCGACGCGCGTGCGATCGAGGCGGCCGGCGCGCAGCTCGTCGTGCTCGAAGCCGTGCCGACGCTCGTCGCGTCCGAGGTCACGCAGATGCTGCAGATCCCGACGATCGGTATCGGCGCCGGCTCGGATTGCTCGGGCCAGGTGCTGGTGCTGCACGACATGCTCGGGATCTTCCCCGGCAAGCGGCCCCGCTTCGTGAAGGATTTCATGCACGGTCAGCCGAACATCCAGGCGGCCGTCGAGGCCTATGTACGCGCGGTCAAGGACGGTACGTTCCCCGGCCCTGAACACGCGTTCTGATCCGGTGCGCGCGTAGCCGCGCGCCGTCCTCGCGCGATGAAAAAAAGCGCGGCGCCCGTTGCCGGGACGCCGCGCTTTTTTCATGGCCGGACGCGATCAGTGCGGCGCGTGGCTGAGCACCGCATCGAGACGGCCGCGCAATGCGTTCGTCAGCACCAGTGCCTGCGCGCGCGAAAGCGCGTCGCGCGTCACGACGCGCTCCTGCGCGCCGAACGCCGGATCGTCGAGCAGCACGCCGCGCATCACGCCCGGCAGCACGCCGCACGACAGCGGCGGGGTCACCCACTGGCCGTCGAGCTTGACGAACACGTTCGAGCGGCCGCCCTCCGTCAGTTCGCCGCGCTCGTTGAAGAACAGCATGTCGAAGCAGCCGAGCGCCTCGGCCGCCTGCCACGCGCGATCGTAGTCGGCGCGGCGCGTGGTCTTGTGCAGCAGCAGCGCGTCGCCGGAATGCGTCGGCGCAAAGCCGTGCTCCGGCGCGAGCAGCACGCCGACCGGCCCCGCCGGCAACGGCGCGAGCGGCGCCGCGACGATCTCGAGCGTGCCGTCCTTCGCGAGCGCGAGCTTCATCCGGTACGGACCGTCGCCATCGAGCACCGCACAGCGCGCGGCGGCCTGCGCACGACACGCCGCCGGATCGAAAGCGAACCCGAACGTGTCGGCGCTGCGCTGCAGGCGCGCGAGATGGCGATCGAAATGAGCGATGCCGCCCGCGCGCGACGCGCAGGTGGTTTCGAACAGCTGGAAGCCGGGGTCGGCCCCGGTCAGGAAACGCGCCTTCAATTCGCACTCCGCATATTCGTCGGCGGCGACGCTGTCGAGCACGATCCCCGCGCCGACGCCCATCGTGCCCGTGCGGCGCACGCTCGCGCCGGCCGCATCCAGCGTCAGCGTGCGGATCGCCACCGACAGGCAGAAATCGCCGCACGCGGCCGCCGGCTCGCGCGGCACGTCTGCCGATGCGCCCAAAGGACTTCCCGCGGGACGGGAGTCTTCCTTCGGCGCATCGAGCCAGCCGATCGTGCCGGTGTAAAGGCCGCGCGGCGTGGTCTCGATCGCGTCGATCAGCTGCATCGTCCGGTGCTTCGGCGCGCCCGTGATCGAGCCGCACGGGAACAGCGCGCGCAGCATCCCCGCGAACGTCGTCCCGTCCCGCCATCCGGCCTCGACGGTCGACGTCATCTGCCAGACCGACGCATACGGCTCGACCGAGAACAGCGCGGGAACCTTGACGGTGCCGGTGCGCGCGATCCGCGACAGATCGTTGCGCAGCAGGTCCACGATCATCACGTTCTCGGCGCGATTCTTCGCATCGCCGGCGAGGAACGCCGCCGCCTCGGCATCGCGCACCGGGTCGGCCGAACGCGGCGCGGTGCCCTTCATCGGCCGCGCACGCAGCACGTCGCCCTGCTTCTCGACGAACAGCTCCGGCGAGCACGACACGACCCACCGTCCGCCGGGCAGCGCGATCAGCGCGCCGTAACGCACCGGCTGACGCGCGCGCAGGCGCCTGTACAGCGCGAGCGGCGTGCCGAACGTATCGAAATGGAGCCGGTAGGTGTAGTTGATCTGATACGAATCGCCGGCGCGCAACGCGTCGTGCACCGCCGCGATCGCCGCGTCGAACGCGTCGCGCGTCACGCTCTTGCGCACTTGCGACACACCTGCGACCGACGGCACCGGCGCACCGCCGTCATGCCGCGCGAGCCACGCGTCGACCTCGTCGCGCGACAGCCGCTCGCAACGCTCGAACAGCAAAAAGCGCAGCGGGGCTTCGCCCGGCTGCGCCCATTGCAGGTTGCGTCCGAATTCGTAATCGCCGACGACGACCGCATGCAGGCCGTCGCGCAGATCCTGCGCGAGCGCCGCGTCGACCGCATCGAGTTGCGCGGGATCGGTGCACCCCCGCTCCCGCACGAACCCGCTGTACAAGCGGCTCGACCGCGCGGACGCGGTCGAGTCGCAATCGTCCAAGAGCGCGAACGGCGCGCTCTCGCTGCCTTCAGTCATACTCGACCACTCACTCGAAGAAGCTCTTCACGCGGTCGAACCAGCCCTTGCTCTGCGGGCTGTGGCGCCCGCCGCCTTCCGACAGCGACTTCTCGAACTGCTTGAGCAGATCGCGCTGCTGCTCGGTGAGCTTCACGGGCGTCTCGACCTGGACATGCACGTACAGATCGCCCGCGATGCTCGCGCGCAGCCCCTTGATGCCCTTGCCGCGCAGACGGAACGTCTTGCCCGACTGCGTGCCCTCGGGCACCGGGAAGGTCGCGCGGCCCGCGAGCGTCGGCACTTCGATCTCGCCGCCGAGCGCCGCCGTCGTGAACGGAATCGGCATCTGGCAATGCAGATCGTCGCCGTCGCGCTCGAACACCGAATGCGGCTTGATGTGGATCTCGACGTACAGGTCGCCCGACGGCCCGCCGTTGATGCCCGGCTCGCCGTTGCCGGCAGAGCGGATCCGCATGCCGTCGTCGATCCCCGCGGGAATCTTCACTTCGAGCGTCTTGGTTTCCTTCACCTTGCCCGAGCCGTGGCAGTGCCCGCACGGCTCCGGGATGTGGGTGCCGCTGCCGTGACACTTCGGGCAGGTCTGCTGGATGCTGAAAAAGCCCTGCGACATGCGCACCGTGCCCTGGCCATGGCAGGTCGGGCAGGTCTCGGGCTTGGTGCCCGGCTTCGCGCCGGAGCCGTGGCAGATCTCGCACGACACCCAGCTCGGCACGCGGATCTGCGTGTCGTAGCCGTGCGCGGCCTGCTCGAGCGTAATCTCCATGCTGTAGCGCAGGTCGGCACCGCGATACACCTGCGGGCCCGCTCGGCCGCCACGGCCGCCGGCCGCCTGGCCGAAGATGTCGCCGAAAATGTCGCCGAACGCATCGGCAAACCCGCCGAAGCCCTGTGCGCCAGCACCGCCCATGTTCGGATCGACGCCCGCATGGCCGTACTGGTCGTACGCGGCCCGCTTCTGCGTGTCCGACAGCATTTCGTAGGCTTCCTTCACTTCCTTGAAATGCTCTTCCGCATCCTTGTTGTCCGGATTGCGGTCAGGGTGATACTTCATCGCAAGCTTGCGATATGCCTTTTTGATTTCGTCGTCGCTCGCATTCTTCGCGACGCCCAGAACCTCGTAGTAATCCCGTTTCGCCATATCGATTCATACCGTCCGCGCATCACGCACGCGGCGGCTCCTTTCGCTTGCAGTAAAGTCTCGCGACTCGTCTGGCGCTGCGACGCCCGTCCGCCGACGCGCATGCAGCACCCGCCAAAAAACAAATGTGCCCGGAGGGCCGCGAGGCCCGCCAGGCGTAGGATCGATCCGGCCATCCGGAAGGAATGACGGACCGTGTCAGCCGCGCCACGCGCGTGTCGCGCGCGGCGTGCGGTGCGGTTGCGACCCGGCTCAGTCCTTCTTGACTTCCTTGAACTCTGCGTCGACGACGTCGTCGGCAGCCTGTTGCGCGCCGCCGGCATGCGCCGCGCCTTCCGCTGCACCCGCCGCGCCGGCCGCACCTGCCGCGCCAGCCGCGCCAGCCTGCGCCTGCATGTCGGCGTACATCTTCTCGCCGAGCTTCTGCGACGCCGTGCTGACTTCCTCGACCTTCGCGTCGATCGCGGCCTTGTCGGCCGAGGTGTCCTTCAGGACGTCCTCGAGCGACTTCAGCGCAGCCTCGATCTTCTCCTTCTCGCCCGCGTCCAGCTTGTCGCCGTACTCGGCGAGCGCCTTCTTCGTGCTGTGGACCAGCGCGTCGCCCTGGTTGCGCGAATCGGCCAGCTCACGCAGCTTGTGGTCTTCCGCCGCGTTCGCTTCCGCGTCCTTGATCATCTGGTCGATTTCGGCTTCGGACAGGCCCGAGTTCGCCTTGATCGTGATCTTGTTTTCCTTGCCGGTCGCCTTGTCCTTCGCGCCGACGTGCAGGATGCCGTTCGCGTCGATGTCGAAGGTCACTTCGATCTGCGGCGTGCCGCGCGGTGCCGGCGGGATGCCTTCGAGGTTGAACTCGCCCAGCAGCTTGTTGCCCGCCGCCATTTCGCGTTCGCCCTGGAACACCTTGATCGTCACGGCGCCCTGGTTGTCGTCCGCCGTCGAATACACCTGCGCGTGCTTCGTCGGGATCGTCGTGTTCTTGTTGATCATCTTCGTCATCACGCCGCCGAGCGTCTCGATGCCGAGCGACAGCGGGGTCACGTCGAGCAGCAGCACGTCCTTGCGGTCGCCCGACAGCACCTGGCCCTGGATCGCCGCGCCGACGGCGACGGCTTCGTCCGGGTTCACGTCACGACGCGGGTCCTTGCCGAAGAACTCCTTCACCTTCTCCAGGACCTTCGGCATGCGGGTCTGGCCGCCGACCAGGATCACGTCGTCGATGTCCGACACCTTGACGCCGGCATCCTTGATTGCGATGCGGCACGGCTCGATCGTACGCTCGACCAGATCCTCGACCAGCGCTTCCAGCTTCGCGCGGGTGATCTTCAGGTTCAAGTGCTTCGGGCCCGACGCGTCCGCCGTGATGTACGGCAGGTTGATTTCGGTCTGCTGGCTCGACGACAGCTCGATCTTCGCCTTTTCAGCGGCTTCCTTCAGGCGCTGCAGCGCGAGCACGTCCTTCGCCAGGTCGACGCCCTGCTCCTTCTTGAACTCGCCGATGATGTAATCGATGATGCGCTGGTCGAAGTCCTCACCGCCGAGGAACGTGTCGCCGTTGGTCGACAGCACTTCGAACTGCATTTCGCCGTCGACGTCCGCGATCTCGATGATCGACACGTCGAACGTGCCGCCGCCGAGGTCGTACACCGCGATCTTGCGGTCGCCCTTTTCAGCCTTGTCGAGGCCGAACGCGAGCGCGGCCGCGGTCGGCTCGTTGATGATCCGCTTGACTTCGAGGCCCGCGATGCGGCCCGCGTCCTTGGTCGCCTGGCGCTGGCTGTCGTTGAAGTACGCCGGCACCGTGATCACGGCTTCCGTGACCGGCTCGCCGAGATAGTCTTCGGCCGTCTTCTTCATCTTGCGCAGCACTTCAGCCGACACTTGCGGCGGCGCCAGCTTCTCGCCGTGGGCTTCGACCCATGCGTCGCCGTTGTCCGCCTTGGTGATCGTGTACGGCATCAGGCCGATGTCCTTCTGCACTTCCTTCTCTTCGAAGCGGCGGCCGATCAGGCGCTTGACCGCGAAGAGCGTGTTTTTCGGGTTGGTCACCGATTGACGCTTCGCCGGCGCGCCGACGAGCACCTCGTTGTCGTCCATGTAGGCAATGATCGACGGCGTGGTGCGCGCGCCTTCCGAGTTCTCGATGACCTTGACCTGATTGCCTTCCATGATGGCGACGCACGAGTTCGTGGTGCCGAGGTCAATACCGATGATCTTTCCCATTTTTCCTAATCTCCAGAAATCCTTGATTGCTGCGCGAAAACCGGCTTTTTGCGACGGTTTCGCGCGCCGAATTCAACTCTGATCTCGAAATAGGTCCGGCTGCACCGTTTTCAAGACCCGACAAGCAATGCGGCCATTAAATTTTTTCAATCGCCGTCCGCTGCCGGCACGACCGCCCGGCGGCCGGCCGGCGCCGCAGCCCGGAACCGCCGTGGACGATGCCGGCCGGTCGCCGGGCCGGCGCCGGACGCGCCGGCGGCAAGCGCCGCCATGCCGAACAGTCCCTCCGATGCCCGGACGGTACGTCCAGCGGAACGGGGACGCCCTTCGGGGCGCCGGACACGACCGGATCGGCGCTTGCGGTGGCGATCGGCTGGCTTACTTCGGCTGGGCGACCGTGACGAGCGCCGGACGCAACACGCGGTCGGCGATCGTGTAGCCCTTTTGCAGCACCGCGACGACGGTGTTCGGCTCCTGATCGGCCGGCACCATCGAGATCGCCTGATGCTGATGCGGATCGAACTTCTCGCCGACCGGGTTGAGCGCGTTCACGCGGCCCTTCTCAAGCGCGCTGTGCAGCTGGCGCAGCGTCAGCTCGACACCCTCGCGGACCTTCGCCAGATCGCCGGACGTGTCGCCGACGGCCGCTTCCAGGCTGTCCAGCACCGGCAGCAGGTGCTCGGCGAAGCTCTCGATCGCGAACTTGTGCGCCTTCGCGACATCGTCCTGCGCACGGCGGCGCACGTTCTCGGTCTCGGCCTTCGCCCGCAGGAAGCTCTCCTGCAGCTCGGCGACCTTGGCTTGAGCCTCGGCGAGCGCAGCCGCGGCGGTGTCGACTGCCGGAGCGGCGTCCTGCGTGCCGCGGCCGGTCTCGTCGGCCGATTGGGTAGCCGGGTTCTCTTGCGTGTTTTCCATGTCGCTGAAAGTCGATTTAGAAGTTAAAGCCAAATCGGCAACCGTCGGACGAATGCCCGCCGGTGCCGCACATTGTCGGTGCAGATAAGGGCGAAAAGTGTGACTTCAAGAGGGTTTTTCCGCGCATTCGCCCGCATCGCGAAACAACCGCACGATCCGGCGGCGCACCGCGCGCAGCCACCGGATCGCCAGGCCGCCGGATCGCCGGACCGCCGAAACGCCCTGTAACAACCCTTACGGGACCGGCACTAGCCCGCCCCCGAGGGCTGAACTACACTGCACGCAGGCATCGGCGAATCACGTATACCCTGATCCCGCCGATGTCCGACATCCACCTGGCACCATTTTCACCCGTCTTCTCGAGGGGAGTACCGTGAAACTGACCTTTGCCATATCGGTGGTCGCGCTGGTACTCATCGCGGGCACCACCACCATCTGCCTTTCCGGAGCGGTCACCGACCGCACGACCGAATACGGAAGCGCACGGGCGACGTTCGACCAGCTGTTCAGTCCCCACCAGAAAATCTGTCGATGACGCGGCGATCGCGCTTCGTGGGCCGGCCGTGCAGCTCGGCCGCCGGCTCGCGGAACGCGCGCCGCCGGTCCTGCTCGGCGAGCCGCTTCGCCCGCCCTTCTTCCGTCTCGGCGTAAAGCGTCTGCGCGACGCTCGCCGGCCCGCGCACGTCGCACACGCCCAGCACGGCAATGTGCCAGACGACGCTTTCGATCGCAATCTCGACCTCGTCGCCGACCCGCACTTCCTTGGCCGGCTTGACCGGCGCGCCGCCGATCCGCACCCGGCCCTTGTCGACCGCGTCGGCCGCGAGCGAGCGCGTCTTGAAGAACCGCGCGGCCCATAGCCACTTGTCGATGCGCAGCCGTGCGCCGGGCTCGGTGGAAATCTTGTAGTTCATCGTGTCAGGATACCGTCTCGGACTGCGCCGCCTTGACCGGCCAGCCCTGCAAATTCTCCGCGGCGATCTCGCCGAGCGCGCCGATCCACGCGTGCGCGCCATTCAGGCACGGAATGCGGTGGAACACCTGGCCGCCGCCCGCGAGGAAAGCGTCGCGCACTTCCATGCCGATCTCCTCGATCGTCTCGAGGCAGTCGGCGGTGAATCCGGGGCAGAACACATCCGCGCGCCGCACGCCGGCCGCGCCCAGTTCGCGCAGCGTCGGCTCGGTGTAGGGCTGCAGCCACTCCGCCTTGCCGAAACGCGACTGGAACGTGACGCGGCATTCGATCGTCGACAGCCCGAGCGCCGCCATCAGCAGCGCGGCCGTCTGCTGGCACTGCTCGTGATACGGATCGCCGAGGTCGAGCGTGCGCCTCGGCACGCCGTGGAAGCTCAGCACCAGCTTGTCGCCCGCCGCGAAATCCGGCCTGCCATGCACCGCCCAGTGCTGACGCACCTGCTCGGCAAGCGCGTGGATATAGGCGGGATGATCGGCGTAGTGGCGGACGGTGCGGATTTCCGGCTGGTTGCGCATCCGCGCGAGCGCCGCGAACGCGGCGTCGAACGCGGTCGCCGTGGTCGATGCCGAGTATTGCGGATACATCGGCATCAGCAGCACCCGCTCCACGCCGACGCGCTTGAGCTGCGCGAGCACCTGCGCGATACCCGGGCTGCCGTAGCGCATCGCGTAGTCGACCAGCACCTGGTAGCCGTTCGATGCGAGCAGGTGCCGGACGCCTTCGACCTGGCGCTCGGTGTGGACGCGCAGCGGCGAGCCCTCGGGCGTCCAGACGGCGGCGTATTTCTTCGCGGATGCGCGGCCGCGCAGCGGCAGGATCACCGCGCGCAGCAGGATCTGCCAGAGCGCCCGCGGGATCTCGACGACCCGGGGGTCGGACAGGAATTCGGCAAGATAGCGCCGGACCGCGCGCGGCGTCGGCGCGTCGGGCGTGCCGAGGTTGATCAGCAGCACCGCGATGCGGTGGGCGGCCGCGACGTTCGAAGGCGGCTCAGGATCGTAGCGCATAGGCAAGACGTGTCGGACACGAAACCGGACGGCTTTCAATTATAGCGGGCCGCCCTGTGCGCCGGGACCCGGGCCTGTTCACGCTGATAACGGGCTTGCGCTGGCCGTTCGGCCGATTGCGGCGCGCGCCGCGCGGCGGCACGATGGCGGGGTCGGCGCAGGTTATTGCTGGCTGAGCGCGAGCGACAGCAGCCGCGCGGTGATGTCGACGATCGGGATCACGCGGTTGTACGCCATCCGGGTCGGGCCGATCACGCCGAGCGTGCCGACGATCTTGCCGTTGACCTCGTAGGGCGCGGTGACGACGCTCATCTCCTCGATCGGCACGAGCGTCGATTCGCCGCCAATGAAAATCTGCACGCCCTGGGCGTGGCTCGACACGTCGAGCAATTGCAGGAGGCTGGTCTTTTGGTCGAACACGTCGAACAGCTTGCGCAGCCGCGCCATGTCGGACGACAGGTCCGCCACTTCGAGCAGGTTGCGCTCGCCGGAAATCAGCACGGTGTCCTCGGTGGCCGGCTCCTCGGTGCTCGCGGTCACGGCCGCGTGCATCAGCGCGGTCATGTCGCCGCGCAGCTCGTCGATTTCCTCGCGCAGGCGGCGGCGCACCTCGTCGAACGACAGGCCGGCGAAATGCGCGTTGATGTAGTTGGACGCCTCGGTCAGCTGCGACGGGGTGTAGTCGCGCTGGGTCGCGATCATCCGGTTCTGCACGTCGCCCTCGGGGGTGACGATGATGAGCAGGATGCGCTTGTCCGACAGGCGCATGAACTCGATCTGCTTGAACACGTGGCTGCGGCGCGGCGTCTGCACGACGCCCGCGAACTGCGACAGGTTCGACAGCACGCTCGCCGCGGCCGCGACGACTTTCTGCTGCGGCTCGCCCGCCTGCAGCGTGCTCTGCACCTGGCGGACGACCGCGTCGGCGTCGATCGGCGCCTCGACGGTCAGCATCGTGTCGACGAACAGCCGGTAGCCGCGCGGCGTCGGCACGCGGCCGGCCGACGTATGCGGGCTCGACACGAGGCCGAGCTCCTCCAGGTCGGACATCACGTTGCGAATCGTCGCCGGGCTCAGCTCCAGCCCGGAATAACGAGACAACGTGCGGGATCCGACCGGCTGACCGTCGGCGATATACCGTTCGATCAGGGTTTTCAGAAGGGTTCGTGCGCGCGGGTCTAGCATGGAGGAAAATTTTAGCGCAACCGCGCGACCGCCGCGAGTGGCCCCGCCGGCGGCGGCTGTGCGCGCCGCCCGCCGCCCCGGTGACGGGGAGCGGTTCTTTTCGTCATCGAGCTATGGTGTAATGCCGGCATGAAAACCGGTAATCAGTTCCATACTGTCGCGCTCGTCGGCCGGAGCAATACGCCCGGCATTGCCGAGCCGCTCGCCACGCTGGCCGAGTGCGTCGCGAAGCGCGGCTTCGACGTGGTATTCGAAGCCGACACCGCGCGCGAAATCGGCATTGCCGGCTACCCGGCGCTCACCCCGGCGGAAATCGGGGCGCGCGCCGACGTGGCGGTCGTGCTGGGCGGCGACGGCACGATGCTCGGCATCGGCCGCCAGCTCGCCCCGTACAAGACCCCGCTCATCGGGATCAACCACGGGCGGCTCGGCTTCGTCACCGACATCGCGGCGGCCGACATGCAGACGCTCGTGCCGGTGATCCTCACGGGCAAGTTCGAGCGCGAGGAACGCTCGCTGCTGGAAGCCCGGATCGTGCGCGACGGCGAGCCGATCTATCACGCGCTCGCGTTCAACGACGTGGTGGTGAACCGCAGCGGCTTCTCCGGGATGGTCGAGCTGCGCGCGTCGGTCGACGGCCGGTTCATGTACAACCAGCGTTCGGACGGCCTGATCGTCGCGACGCCGACCGGCTCGACCGCCTACGCGCTGTCGTCGTCCGGGCCGATCCTGCACCCGCAGCTGCAGGGCATCGTGCTCGTGCCGATCGCGCCGCACGCGCTGTCGAACCGGCCGATCGTGCTGCCGGACGACTCGAAGATCGCCATCCAGATCATCGCCGGGCGCGACGTCAACGTGAACTTCGACATGCAGTCGTTCACCGCGCTCGAGCTGAACGACACGATCGAGGTGCGCCGCTCGAAGCACACGGTCCCGTTCCTGCACCCGGTCGGCTACAGCTATTACGCGACGCTGCGCAAGAAGCTGCACTGGAACGAACATCCGTCGAACGAAGACGACGACACGGAGTCCTGACGCCCTTTCCGCCCGACATCATGCTCCGCCATCTCTCGATTCGCGACTTCGTCATTGTCGCCGCGCTCGATCTCGAATTCGACAGCGGCTTTACCGTCTTTTCCGGCGAAACCGGCGCCGGCAAGTCGATCCTGATCGACGCGCTCGCGCTCGCGCTCGGCGAGCGCGCCGACGCGAGCGTCGTGCGCGCCGGCTGCGGCCGCGCCGACATCACCGCCGAGTTCACGCCGCACGACCGGGTCGCGCGCTGGCTCGACGAACACGCGTTCGACGCCGACGACACCGTAATGCTGCGTCGCGTGATCGACGCGAACGGCCGCTCGCGCGCGTTCATCAACGGCACCAGCGCGACGCTCGCGCAGTTGCGCGAACTCGGCGAGATGCTCGTCGACATCCATGGCCAGCACGCGCACCAGCTGCTGATGCGGCCCGACGCGCAGCGCGAGCTGTTCGACACCCATGCCGGGCTGTCGGCCGACGCCGCGAACGTCGGGCGCGCATGGCGCGTCTGGCGCGACGCGACGCAGGCGATCGAGGCCGCGCGCGCGCACGAGCGCGAGCTGCAGCTCGAGCGGGAAAAGCTCGCGTGGCAGCTCGCGGAGCTGGACAAGCTCGCGCCGCAGCCCGGCGAATGGGACGAGATCAGCGGCGAGCACAAGCGCCTGTCGCATTCGGCGAACCTGATCGACGGTGTGCGCGGCGCGCTCAACGCGCTGTCCGAGGCCGACGACGCGATGCTCGCGCAACTCGGCGCGATTGTCTCGAAGCTGCGCAGCCTCGCCGACTACGATCCCGCGCTGAACGACGCGCTCGCATCGCTGGAGCCGGCGGAAATCCAGCTTCAGGAAACCGTCTACTCGCTGTCGCATTACGCGCAGCGCCTCGACCTCGATCCGGAGCGTCTCGCGCAGGTCGAATCCCGCCTCGACGCGCTGCACTCGACCGCCCGCAAGTTCCGCCTGCCGCCCGAGACGCTGCACGACGAGCATGCGGCGCGGCGCGCGCAGCTGGCCGCGCTCGACGCGGCCGCCGATCTCGGCGCGCTCGAGGCCGCGCAGGCCACCGCGCGGGAAGCCTACGTCGCCGACGCGAAACGGCTGTCGGCGGCCCGCGCGCAGGCCGCCGACGCGCTCGGCGCGGCCGTCACCACGGGCATGCAGGAGCTGTCGATGGCCGGCGGCCGCTTCGAGGTCGCGCTGGTGCCGCTCGCCGACGGCGGCCCGCACGGGCTCGAGCAGATCGAATTCCGCGTCGCCGGGCACGCCGGCGTGCCGCTGCGGCCGCTCGCGAAGGTCGCGTCCGGCGGCGAGCTGGCGCGGATCAGCCTCGCGCTCGCGGTAATCGCGAGCGCCGCGAGCCCGACGCCGACGCTGATCTTCGACGAAGTCGACACCGGCATCGGCGGCGGCGTCGCCGAAGTGGTCGGCCGCCTGCTGCACCAGCTGGGACGCGACCGGCAGGTGCTGTGCGTGACCCACCTGCCGCAGGTGGCCGCGCGCGGCGACCAGCACTTCCAGGTCGCGAAGAGCGGGGATGGCGACGGCGGCACCGTGTCGACGGTCGTTCCGCTCGACAGGGCGAGCCGCATCGAGGAAGTCGCGCGGATGCTGGGCGGCCTCGAAATCACCGCAACGACCCGCAAGCACGCGAAGGAGATGCTGGCGGCCTGACGCGCCGGAGCGATGCCGGCGCAACCGCGGCTTCGGGCTTCGGGCTTC
>NZ_JGVW01000060.1 GCF_000687455.2 Burkholderia sp. lig30 | reverse complement strand
ACGGGTGTCGACATTGCGAACGTGAAGATGTCGATGAACCCGTTCGACGAGATCGCGGTGGAAGAGGCGGTGCGCCTGAAGGAAGCGGGCGTGGCGACCGAAGTGATCGCGGTGTCGGTCGGTGTCGCGCAGGCGCAGGAAACGCTGCGCACCGCGCTGGCGATTGGCGCGGACCGCGCGATCCTGGTCGAGTCGAACGACGGCGTCGAGCCGCTGGCGGTCGCGAAGATCCTGAAGGCGCTGGTCGACAAGGAGCAGCCGCAACTGGTGATCCTCGGCAAGCAGGCGATCGACGACGACTCGAACCAGACGGGCCAGATGCTGGCCGCGCTGGCAGGCCTGCCGCAAGCGACGTTCGCGTCGAAGGTGACGGTCGCCGACGGCAAGGCAACGGTCGCGCGTGAAGTCGACGGCGGCGCGGAAACGCTGTCGCTGACGCTGCCGGCGGTGGTGACGACGGACCTGCGCCTGAACGAGCCGCGCTACGTGACGCTGCCGAACATCATGAAGGCGAAGAAGAAGCCGCTGGAGACCGTGAAGCCGGAAGAGCTGGGCGTGAACGTCGCGCCGCGCCTGAAGACGCTGAAGGTGGTGGAGCCGCCGAAGCGCGCGGCGGGCGTGATGGTGCCGGACGTGAAGACGCTGGTCGAGAAACTGAAGACCGAAGCCAAGGTGCTGTAAGGGGAGCGGAAAGAGATGACGATTCTGGTAATTGCGGAACACGACAACGCGTCGATCAAGGCGGCGACGCTGAACACGGTGGCGGCGGCGGCCGAGGTTGGCAAATTCGTCGGCGGCGACATTCACGTGCTGGTCGCGGGTCATAACGCGCAAGCGGCGGCCGACGCGGCAGCGAAGATCGCGGGCGTGAGCAAGGTGCTGCTGGCCGACGCGCCGCAGCTGGCCGCAGGCCTGGCGGAGAACGTCGAGGCGACGGCGCTGAACATCGCGAAGGACTACTCGCACATCCTCGCGCCGGCGACCGCGTACGGCAAGAACATCGCGCCGCGCCTGGCGGCGAAGCTGGATGTCGCGCAGATCTCGGACATCACGGCCGTCGACAGCGCGGACACGTTCGAGCGCCCGATCTACGCGGGCAACGCGATCGCGACGGTGCAGTCGAGCGATCCGGTCAAGGTGATCACGGTGCGTTCGACGGGCTTCGACCCGGTGGCGGCGGAAGGCGGCAACGCAGCGGTCGAGAAGATCGAGGCGGCGGCGGACGCGGGCGTGTCGCAGTTCGTCAGCCGCGAGGTGACGAAGCTGGACCGTCCGGAACTGACGAGCGCGAAGATCATCGTGTCGGGCGGCCGGGGTCTCGGCAGCGGCGAAAACTACACGAAGGTGCTGGAGCCGCTGGCGGACAAGCTGCAGGCGGCGCTGGGCGCATCGCGCGCGGCGGTCGACGCGGGCTACGTGCCGAACGACTACCAGGTCGGCCAGACCGGCAAGATCGTCGCGCCGCAGCTGTACATCGCGGTGGGCATCTCGGGTGCGATCCAGCATCTGGCCGGGATGAAGGATTCGAAGGTGATCGTCGCGATCAACAAGGACCCGGAAGCGCCGATCTTCAGCGTGGCGGATTACGGTCTGGTGGGCGACCTGTTCACGGTCGCGCCGGAGCTGGCAAAAGAACTTGGCTGAAGCGCCGGCCGATCAAGCGATATGATACGGCCGGATATCGAAGGCTTCACAGTGAGGAGAGCATGATGGCAATTGAATCGATTGGCGTTATCGGCGCTGGCACGATGGGCAACGGTATCGCCCAGGTCGCCGCCGTGGCAGGCGTGAAGGTCACGTTGGTCGACGTGACCGACGAAGCGCTCGAGCGCGGCGTGGCGAAGCTCACGTCGAGCCTCGCGCGTCTCGTCGAGAAGGGCAAGCTCGACGCATCCGTGCGCGACGCCGCGTTGACGCGCATCGCGACGTCGACCGACTACCAGAAGCTGGCGGAAGTCGACATGGTGATCGAGGCGGCGACGGAAAACGTCGAGCTCAAGACGCGCATCGTCCGGCAGATCGAGTCGGTCGTGAAGGACGAGACGATCATCGCGTCGAACACGTCGTCGATCTCGATCACGGCGCTGGCGGCGACGCTCCGCAAGCCGGAGCGCTTCATCGGCATGCACTTCTTCAATCCGGTGCCGCTGATGGCGCTGGTCGAGGTGATCCGCGGCGTGCAGACGAGCGACGCAGTGGTCGACGCAGTGCGCGCGCTGACGGAGCGCCTCGGCAAGACGCCCGTCGCCGCGAAGAACTCGCCGGGCTTCGTCGTCAACCGCATCCTGATCCCGATGATCAACGAGGCGTTCTTCACGCTGGCGGAAGGCGTGGCGACCGCCGAGGAGATCGACGAAGGCATGCGCCTCGGCGCGAATCACCCGATCGGCCCGCTCGCGCTGGCCGACCTGGTCGGGCTCGACGTCTGCCTGTCGGTGATGGACGTGTTCCTGAAGGACTTCGGCGATCCGAAGTACCGCGCGTGCCCGTTGCTGCGGGAACTCGTCGCGGCGGGGCATCTGGGGCGCAAGACCGGCCGCGGCGTGTACCGCTACGAGTGAGCGCCGCGAGGCGGTTGGCGCCTCGCATCGAGCGCGCGTCGCGGTGGATTCGCTGCGCGCGTGCCCCCGCGTATCGATGGATACGCAGCGTTGTGTCGTCGTCGCCAGTCTGGCGGGGGCGGCGCAGCGCGTGCCGCGACGCGCGCTGCGCGCCGCGGCGTCTGCCGTTTACCGGCCGCATTGCGGCGCCGGGCGTCGCTTGTTTGGCGCGGCCAAACGGCGCGCCTCCCTCCGTGCACACGCCTGCGGGGTCCCCTTGGGGGCAGCCGGCAACGCACGTTCGCAAGCCCGTGATTAGCGTGAACGGGCCCTAACCCGCACGATCGACGTCCACGCCGCAGATGGACAGCCACGCACGCGCCGCGTGCGACAGATAGCGGTGCCGGTGCCAGATGTGCACGAGCGTCCAGTTCATCGCCGGCGCGCTCAGGCGCGCGACCGACAGCGTCGCGAGGTCGAGCCGCGCGAGAAACGGCTCGGGCAGGAACGTCGTGCCGAGCCCGGCGCTGGCCATCGCCGCCAGAAAATCCCAATGCCCGCTTTGCGCGGTGATGCGCGGCTCGATGCCCGCGTCGCGAAAGGCCATCCGCATCTGATGGGTCAGCGCGAATTCATCCTTCAGCAGAATCAATGGCTCGTCGCGCAACGCCGACAGCTTGACTGTCTTGTGCCCGCCCCAGCCCGCATGCAGCGGGCCGACCGCCCAGATCGGATAACTCGCGAACGTGCGGCTGTTCACCTCCGCCTCGCGCTCCCCCGGCAGCAGGATCGTCGCGCCGACTTCCAGCTCGCCGGCCGCGACCATCTGCTCGGTCAACTGCCCGCCATGCTCGGCGAGACTCAATTCCAGATCGGGAAACCGCTCGCGGAACGTCCTGACCGCATCGGACAGAAACAGGTTGCCCATCGGCGGGATGCCGACCGTCAACTGGCCGCGCCCGAGCGACACCACGTCCGCGACTTCCACCTGCAAGCGGTGCACGACGTCGAGCGCCTCCTGCCCGCGCGCGAAGACGATCCGGCCGACGTCGGTCAGCCGGACCTGGCGGCCCTCGCGGATCAGCAGCGGCTGGCCGACCTGGTCTTCGAGCTGGCGCACCATCTTGCTGATCGTCGACTGCGTGACGAACAGCGCCGCGGCAGCCTGCGTGAAGCTGTTCAAGCGCACCGTCTCGACGAAGTAGCGCAGCGCGCGGATGTCTATCGCCATGGATCGAGGTTCCTCAATGCATGAAAAAACCGACTTGAATGCATGATTTTAAGTCATTCAGAGAATGACGGTCGCGAGATTAAACTGAATGTCGACATCTGCTCCGCGCATCCGGAACGGCCGATCTGTCGTGCTGGCCCGGATTCGACATGCGCGCGGACGCGGGGACGGCATGCAAAGAGGAGACGGAATGCAGACAGAACGGATTCGCTGCGCACGGTTGCGCGGCAAGGTGATGATGGCCGACGAGGCCGCGACGTTGATCAAGGACGGCATGACCGTCGGCATGAGCGGGTTCGGCTATGCGGGCGACTGCAAGAGCGTGCCGTTCGCGCTGGCGCGGCGCGCGGCCGACGAGGCGGTGCGCATCACGCTGATCACCGGCGCGTCGCTCGGACACGACATCGACAAGACGCTCGCGGCAGCCAACGTGACGGCGCGCCGGATGCCGTTCCAGTCGGATGCCGCGTTGCGCCGCAAGATCAACGCGGGCGAGGTGATGTACCTCGACCAGCATCTGTCGGAAACGGTCGAGCAACTGCGGTCGCACCACGTGGCGCCGGTGGACGTCGCGCTGATCGAGGCAACCGCGATCACCGAATGCGGCGGCATCGTCCCGACCACGTCGGTCGGCAACTCGGCGAGCTTCGTGTCGATGGCAAAGAAGGTCATCGTCGAGATCAACCTCAACATGCCGGCGGCGCTGGAAGGCCTGCACGACGTGTATCAGCCGATCGATCGCCCGTACCGCCAGCCGATTCCGCTGATCGCCGCCGAGCAGCGCATCGGCCTGCCGTTCATTCCGGTGGACCCGGAGAAGATCGTGGCGATCGTGTTCACCCAGACCGACGACAGCCCCGCGAATCTGCTGCCGCCCGACGAGCAGACGCAGCTGATCGCCGACCATCTCAACACCTTCCTGCTGCACGAAGTGCGCGCGGGCCGTCTCGCGCCGTCGCTGCAGCCGCTGCAGGCCGGCGTCGGCACGATCTCGAACGCGGTCCTGCACGGGATGTGCGATTCGCCGTTCACCGACATCCGGATGTATTCCGAGATCCTTCAGGACAGCACGATCGAGCTGCTCGACGCGGGCCGCCTGAGCTTCGCGTCCGGGTCGGCGGTGGCGCTGTCGAGCGCGAAGCAGCAGGGGTTCCTCGCCGATCTCGAGCGCTACAAGTCGCGCCTCGTGCTGCGGCCGCAGGAGATCAGCAACCATCCCGAGGTGATTCGCCGCCTGGGCGTGATCGCGATCAACACCGCGCTCGAATGCGACATCTACGGCAACGTGAACTCGACGCACGTCGGCGGCACGCACATGATGAACGGCATCGGCGGGTCGGGCGACTTCGCGCGCAATGCGTACCTGTCGGTGTTCGTCACCAAGTCCATCGCGAAGGACGGCGACATTTCCAGCATCGTGCCGATGGTCTCGCACGTCGACCATACCGAGCACGACGTCGACGTCATCGTGTCGGAGCACGGGCTGGCCGACCTGCGTGGCCTCGCGCCGCGCGAGCGCGCGCAGCAGGTCATCAATCATTGCGCCGACCCGCGCTATCGCGATGCGTTGCGCGACTACGTGACGCGCGCGAGCCGCTACGGCGGACAGACGCCGCACGTCCTCGAAGAAGCGCTGGCGTGGCATGTGCGCTACCGGGACACGCACACGATGCGCACCGTCGGCGAGGCGGCCGTCGCCGGCTGATCGCGCCCAGCGGCCCGCGGGCGAGACGAAGGCGCCCGGCACGGGCTCGAACGAGCGGATCGGTATGACCGAAACAACCCGATGGGCGTTGCGCCGATCGGGTTGTTTTATTTGGTTGATCGCGGATTACCGGGGAAGGCTGCGCGGATTTCGAGGAAGAAGTATTCCTCGTCGCGGTATCCGTAAGCGCTGCGCTTGATGACCTTGATGGTGTTGTTGAGGCTTTCGACGACGCTGGTATTGAGTGGGAGAGCACAACGGTCACTCGTTCCGAAGATCCGAAAGCTTGTCCTCCCTTAGCGGATCGGTTGCAGCGACTGAGAGCCCGGCGCATCACGTGACTGACCTGACTCTAGCCCCGCACCCAGCACGACTTGAGACCCCAATGGCAAGCAATGGTCAGAGATCTCCGCGCACTTCACCGGTTCCCAGCGCGCTCCGCCGCCGGTTGACTTCCGCCCAAAGCTCATCGCTGTCGTCATTGCGCAGCAGGACCATCCAGTCCAGTTGATTGTCGGCCACGCCGAAGTATTCCAGGATTTCCCGGCGAACCGCATCGACGAACTGCGCGTATTCCGGGGTTGCCTGGGCCTGCGCGTGCAAGGCATCGTATGCTGCATCGTCCGCGCCGCCGCCGTGCTCGTCGATATAGCGCGAGATCCACTGGTCTCGTTCGCGGTCGTAATCGGCCTCGGCGCGCATCGCTTGCACAGCCGTGTAGAAATCCAATTGGGCAAACGCGGCGATCGCCGCCGTTGTCGCCTCGTCGAATGTAGTCGTCATTCCATCTCTCATGTTGGTCATGGCACATCATCGCACGGGCCGCACCCGGGCAGGTGCCTCGAATCCGGACGGTGCAACACGCCGCCTGGCGCCGACGTTTGGCCCGTGCACAGGCACCATGATCGGGAGGTTCACGCCTTCGAGTGCGTCACTCATCGGGGCCGCACGGGCGACAGGACACTCATTTTGCCGCACTGCAAGCACAGCGATGAAAACAACCGGGCGCGGCAGATCGCAGAACACGTTTCGAGCGTACGTCTTTGTTTCTGCGCTGCGCTCGGACGGCGGTGCTTCCCGGGAGGTGCTGCGGCGCATACTGCAGGGGCGGCACGTGCCGGTGTTCGGCAATGCCCGGTGGCTGGAATATGAAGACTTGCCGGGGCGACCTATCTGGCCAGACCTGACCACGGCCGACGAGCGACTGCAAATCCTCGCGGCACTGGCGCGTGCCGGACGCTGGGTCACCCTGTATTACGGGTGGCGGCCCAACCTGCCGGACGAAGCGGACAACCACCTGATCGAACTTGCCGTGGCGGCTGGAGCGCAGGCGATTGTCACACACAATATCCGTGATGTCGGCCGCGGAGAATTGCGATGGGATGCGCTCGCCATCCTGACGCCGGCACGATTCCTGGAGCGATTTCCATGAGCACCCTTACCATTCGT
Source organism: Burkholderia sp. lig30 (assembly GCF_000687455.2). GTDB lineage: Bacteria > Pseudomonadota > Gammaproteobacteria > Burkholderiales > Burkholderiaceae > Burkholderia. Next base: position 62,343 of record NZ_JGVW01000060.1, on the reverse strand, counting down.
CTTCCGGATGACACCGCCGAACGCCTGAAAACGTTGGCTCGTACGCGCAAGCTGAGCGTCAACAAGCTGATCGAAGAACTTGGCATCCAAGCCATCACGGCCGCCGATGTGGAAATGCGCTTCAAAGCCTTGGCCATGCGTGGTGACGCCAGTCAGGCGCTGGCGATTCTGGATCGGCTTGATTCGCGCTGATTCCATCTCACTCGGCGCTTCCCGCTCGGAGCGATAACTCGGTACGCTATTTGCGCAGGCTTATGGCGTGACGAGTGTTGCTCATATGGCCTCGCGCGACACGTATCCGATGGCCAGTTCGATGCCCCGAGTCTTGTTCGTCGGCTTCATGAGGTACGCCGGACAAATGAAGGACCGGGGTCGGGTGATGCGCAACGTCGCCTCCTGGCTGGTAGCCGTTCCGGCAGCAGGCCGATTGCCGCCCGATGTGGGCGGTTGCACCCGACCCGAAACGGCCCCTTGCCAGCATTTCCCGAATGTCCCGGCTTGGATGGAAACCAGCCATTGCGGTGCTAGTCGTGAGCGGCCCGAGGTCAAACGTCGAATGGCCGGCGGAGTTCAATTAGCATAGCTACGCACAGTCACCGTGCGAGGTCAATGCGTGTGCTCGCCCACCTCGCGTTCGAGATCGAGCGCAATAAAGTCGACAAACGCACGAATGCGATTGGACATCTGGTGTCGCTGGGAATACACAGCGAAGATATCGGCGTTCGGCGTCTCGTGATCGGGAAGCACGAGCACGAGAGACCCATCTGCCAGATACTGTTTGATGTCCCATTCGGCTCGCATCAAGATGCCGTGCCCATCGAGCGCCCATTTGACCGCGATTTCGCCGTCGTTCGTTGTCAGTGTGCCGTTGATCCGCACGGCCTCCGTCTTGCGGGACGCCCCTCTGCCCGACGTAAGACGCCAGACCCCATAAGCCTCATCACCCTGTCGGATTCCGATGCAGTTGTGCCGCGTCAGGTCATGAGCGGTCATCGGCATGCCCCGCGATGCTATATACGAAGGTGCTGCGCAGAGCAACCGCCGGTTCGCCGCGAGAAGCCTCGCGACCACCCGCGTATCGGGCGGCTCGCCGAAGCGGATGCAGACGTCGAATGCATCGTCGGTCAGGGGCGGCGGCGTAACCGACAACTGGAGCTGGACTGATACTTGCGGATACTTGGCGACAAACCGGGAGATCGCTGGCGCAACATGACTGCGTCCGAAGCCGAGCGTCGCGTTCACACGCAGCAATCCCTTCGGAGTCTTCTTTGCTGTTCCCAGTAGCTCTGACAGTTCATCTATTTCGTCGAGTATCCGGCGCGCGTGTTCGAGATAAAGCTGACCCTCGGGCGTGAGCATCATCCTTCGGGTGGTCCGGTTGATGAGCGCCACACCTGCGCGGCTTTCCATTTGCGTCAAGCGCTTGCTGACGGCAGCCGGCGTCAGCCCCAATTCGCGTGCCGCCGCGCTCAGGCTGCCAGACGCTGCGAGCGTCGAGAAAAAACTCAGATCGGCGGGTTGTACGGTATCGCGCATCGCCTCAACTTGTGAATTCAGGTTAATAATGGTTTAAGTCTAGCACCGGTTTGGGAGTCTGGATGCGGGTAAAGTTCCGTCACACCCCACACATGAAGGACGGAGACATGAAGACCTATCGCATCGCAACAATTCCGGGCGACGGCATCGGCAAGGAGGTCGTGCCCGCCGGTCAGCAAGTGCTTGAAGCCCTCGCGAAGTCCGATGAGTCGTTCGCATTCGAGTTCGAAAACTTCGACTGGGGCGGCGACTATTACCGCAAACACGGCGTCATGATGCCGGAGGATGGTCTGGACGCGATTCGCGATAAGGATGCAATCCTGTTCGGTTCGGCGGGCGACCCCGACATTCCCGATCACATCACCCTGTGGGGTCTGCGCCTGAAGATTTGCCAGGGCCTCGATCAATACGCGAACGTGCGGCCGACCCGCATCCTGCCGGGCATCGACGCGCCGCTCAAGCGCTGCAAGCAGGAAGACCTTAACTGGGTGATCGTGCGCGAGAACTCCGAGGGCGAATATTCGGGCGTAGGCGGTCGTGTCCACCAGGGGCATCCGATCGAAGCGGCCACGGACGTATCAATCCTGACGCGCGCCGGCGTCGAGCGGATCATGCGCTTCGCGTTCCGCCTCGCGCAGTCTCGTCCGCGCAAGCTCCTGACCGTCATCACGAAGAGCAACGCGCAACGCCACGCGATGGTGATGTGGGACGAGATCGCCGGCGAAATTTCGAAGGAATTTCCGGACGTCAAATGGGACAAGGAACTGGTGGACGCATCGACGGCGCGCATGGTCAACCGTCCCGAAACGCTCGATACGATTGTCGCGACCAACCTGCATGCCGACATTCTCAGCGATCTGGCCGCTGCCCTCGCCGGCAGCCTGGGCATCGCGCCGACCGGCAATATCGATCCTGAACGCCGCTATCCGTCGATGTTCGAGCCGATCCACGGCTCCGCATTCGACATCATGGGTAAAGGGCTGGCCAATCCCGTCGGCACCTTCTGGTCGGTCGTGATGCTGCTTGATCATGTTGGCGAATTCGAGGCTGCCAGGCGTGTGATGCAGGCCGTGGAAGCCGTGACGGCGGACAAATCTCTTCACACGCGCGACCTCGGCGGCACCGCGACCACGGCTCAAGTCACAGCTGCCGTGTGCGCCTTGCTGGAAAAGAAAGTCGCCAACGCAGCGTAAGCGCGACGCGAGTCAACGTCTCATAGGCTGCGCCCGCCTGATGGCGGGCTCTCCGTGAGCGAGCCCCCCTGACAGGCACGATCCGGGCATGTGGCCGTGACAGTTCGCGGCCCGGGTCGCCTCGTCCCGACGCGCTGAAGAAAGGCAGGAGACAAGATGTTCACTTCCTTCACCCTGGCGCATTTCGCTTCTGTTGCGGCCGTGCCGGCCGCTGCGCGAGAGCAGCAATGAAACCCTCCTCAAATTCCGGTCCATCTTCAACCGAAGGAACGGTCAACAAGCTGGACGTTGATCGCCTCTTGCGGGACATGTTCAGCGCCGCTATCGCGAGCGCACAACCGGCGTTGCGCGTACCTGACTTCCTTCCCCAGCCGCCGCGTGGGCGGACCATCGTCGTCGGCGCAGGAAAAGCCTCGGCTGCAATGGCAAAAGCAGTCGAAGATCACTGGACCGGTCCCCTCGAAGGGCTCGTCGTCACGCGCTACGGATATGCGGTAGCGTGCGAACGAATCGAGATCGTCGAGGCCGCGCATCCCGTCCCCGATGAGAAAGGCCTGGAAGCAGCCGTGCGCCTGATGCAGCTCGTCTCGGGATTGACCGCCGACGACTTGGTCATCTGTCTCATTTCGGGCGGAGGATCTTCGCTCTTGCCGCTGCCCGCCAAGGGGCTCTCGCTGCAGGACAAACAAGAAATCAATCAGGCGTTGCTCGCGAGTGGGGCAACGATCTCCGAGATGAATTGCGTACGCCGGCACCTGTCTGCGATCAAGGGCGGCCGCCTCGCGGCAGCTTGCTACCCGGCTCGCGTGGTCAACCTGATCATCTCGGACGTTCCTGCCGATGCTGCAAACGATATCGCATCCGGCCCAACCGTCCCCGACAGCACGACGTGCGCAGATGCGCTTGCCATTTTGCGTCGCTATGAAATATGCGCGTCACCCGTCGCGATCGCCTTGCTCGAGGACAGCCTGACGGAGACCTTGAAACCGGGCGATCCACGTTTGCCCGACATCGAGACACACCTGATTGCAACGCCGCAACTCGCGCTCGAAGCGGCGGCGACGAAGTCACTCGAGGCGGGAATTGACGTGCACATTCTCGGCGACGCAATCGAAGGTGAGGCACGCGACGTTGGCACGGTGATGGCGGGCATCGCAAAGCAGGTAAGCCGGCGTGATCAACCTTTTCCGGCGCCCTGCGTCCTGCTGTCCGGAGGCGAGACGACCGTCACGATTCGCGGTGACGGTCGAGGCGGTCGAAACGTCGAGTTTCTTCTATCGCTCGGCGTCGCGCTGAATGGAGAACCTGGTGTATTCGCGATAGCAGGCGACACGGATGGCGTCGATGGCCAGGAAGAAATCGCAGGCGCACTACTACGCCCAGATACGTTGGAGCGGGCGCGCGATCAAGGCATCCGCGCATCCGAGCGCCTCGAGAACAACGACGCCCACGGCTTTTTTCAGGCACTTGGCGACTCGGTCATCACTGGGCCGACGCTGACCAACGTCAATGATTTTCGTGCCATCTTCATCGCCGCTCAGCGCGGCGATCTTTCAGGGAGTTGATCAAGATGCGCCGCACCCGAAATGCCAAAATTGTCGCTACGCTGGGTCCCGCGAGCACAAGTCACGAAACCATCGAATCGCTGTTCAAGGCGGGAGCCGATGTCTTTCGGCTGAACTTCAGCCATGGCACGCACGACGACCATCAGCGTCGCCTTGAAGTTATCCGGTCTATTGAGAAGAACGTGGGCCGACCGATTGGCGTGCTCCTCGATCTTCAAGGTCCAAAGCTGCGGATCGGTACATTTACGGATGGTCCGATTTTCCTGGAGAAAGGCGCCGCGTTCCGGCTTGACCTTAACGCGAAGACGCCCGGCGATCTGACCCGCGTGGCGCTTCCACACCCTGAAATCTTTGCAGCGCTCAAGGAACAGACCAACCTGTTGCTCGATGATGGCCGCGTCCAGCTGCGCGTCGAACGGTGCGGGCCCGACTTTGCCGAAACGACCGTCATCGTCGGCGGGCCGCTGTCCGAGCGCAAGGGTGTCAACGTTCCGGATGTGGTGCTCCCGCTCTCGGCGATGACAGAGAAGGACCGCCGCGATCTGGAGTTCGGCCTCACGCTGGGCATCGACTGGTTGGCGCTTTCGTTCGTGCAGCGCGTCGAAGACATTCTGGAAGTTCGCAAAATCGTTGGCGACCGGGTAGGGATCGTCGCCAAGCTGGAAAAACCGGCAGCGATCAGTAGCCTCGATGCGATTGTCGACGAGGCGGATGCCGTGATGGTCGCGCGCGGTGACCTGGGCGTTGAAATGCCGGCGGAGCAGGTGCCCGCGATCCAGAAGCGCATTGTTCGCGCATGTCGTAAGGCCGGCAAGCCAGTGATCGTCGCCACGCAGATGCTGGAGTCGATGGTCACCGCACCCGTGCCCACGCGGGCTGAAGCGTCCGATGTGGCGACCGCCATCTACGATGGCTCCGACGCAGTGATGCTGTCGGCCGAATCGGCAAGCGGCAAATACCCTGTCGAAGCCGTACGAATGATGGACCTCATCATCTCGCAGACCGAATGCGACCCTTACTACAGGGAAGTCATCGCTGCATCGCATGCCGCGCCTCGTGCCAACACGTCGGATGCGATCGGCTATGCGATGCGACACGTCACCGGCCTGCTGAACGCGGCCGCAACCGTTGCTTACACCAGCTCCGGTTACTCAGCCCTGCGGATGGCGCGTGAACGGCCGTGCGGGCCGATTATCGGCATGACACCCCAAATGGGGACGGCACGTCGCCTGGCGCTCGTTTGGGGCGTGCATCCTGTCGTGTGCAAGGAGATCGTCGACGCGCTTGAAGTCAGTGAACTAGCCTGCGAAACCGCACGGGAGGAAGGATTCGGCGCAACAGGACAGACGGTCGTCATCTCTGCAGGCATGCCGTTTGGCACGCCCGGCACAACCAATCTTCTGCGCATCGCGCAAATCCAGTGAGGCATCGAATGGCACGCATCAAGGATATTCAGGGCTTCGAGCTGCTCGATTCCCGGGGCAATCCAACCGTCGCGGCGCAGGTCACACTCGACGACGGCGCGACGGGCTTTGCGATCTCGCCTTCTGGCGCATCGACCGGAGCGCGTGAAGCACTCGAACTGCGCGACGGCGACACGAAGCGATACGGTGGCAAGGGGGTACGCCTGGCGGTCAGTCACGTCAACGGAGAACTTCGTCAGTCCCTGTTAGGCCTTAGCGGAACTGACCAGGCGGCGATCGACGAGCGCATGATCCAGCTGGACGGAACACCGACCAAGGCACGGCTTGGCGCGAACGCCATTCTCGCCGTGTCGCTTGCTGCGGCAAAAGCCGGCGCGGCGTCTTCTGGCGTGCCGTTGTATCGGTATCTGGCGACCACGGGCGCACCGCGCTTGCCTCTGCCGATGATGAACATCATCAACGGTGGCGCGCATGCGGATAACAGCGTTGACCTACAGGAGTTCATGATCCTGCCTGTAGGTGCGCCGAGTTTTTCGGAGGCGCTGCGCTGGGGCGTCGAAGTCTTCCATGCGCTGAAGAGCGTGCTGCAGCAAAAGCATCTATCGACGGCAGTCGGTGACGAAGGCGGCTTCGCGCCCGACCTTGCGTCGAATCAGGCTGCCCTCGACACGATCATGCTCGCCATCGAACTGGCTGGCTACAAACCCGGCAGCGACATCGCTCTGGGGCTGGACACGGCGAGCTCGGAGTTCTTCGTAAACGGGAAATACGAACTCGCGTCGGAAGGCCGGCATTTCCATTCACACGGCTTCGTCGAGTACCTCGCGAGGCTCGTCGATAGCTACCCGATCGTCTCGATCGAAGATGGCATGGCCGAGAACGACTGGGACGGCTGGAAACTTCTGACCGAGCGCCTGGGCGATCGCATTCAACTCGTCGGCGATGATCTCTTTGTGACGAACACGGCAATTCTTGCCGAGGGCATCGAGCGAAAGATCGCGAATTCAATTCTGATCAAGCCCAACCAGATCGGCACGCTGACCGAAACACTGGCGGCCGTTTCGGCGGCCCAGAAGGCTGGTTACTCGTCGGTGATCTCGCACCGGTCAGGCGAAACGGAGGACACGACGATTGCCGATCTCAGCGTATGCACCGCAGCGACCCAGATCAAGACAGGTTCCCTGTGCCGCTCCGACCGTGCTGCCAAGTACAACCGGCTCCTGTTGATCGAGGCTGAATTAGGCAGTAGCGCGTCTTACGGCGGTGCCAGGGCGCTGGCTTCAATAGTCCGGTAAGAAGAGCCGCGCAGACGGACAACGGACGAGATACCGGTCACACCGGACCTTCCCATAGAGCACTGCTCGCCCCTCCAAGGAGGAGACAAGATGATTTCCGATCTCGAAGCCCGGGTTTCCCGCAAGCTGATGCTGCGGATTATCCCGTTTGTGATGTTGCTGTATTTCGTCAGCTTTCTCGACCGCGTCAACGTCGGATTTGCTGCGATGACGATGAACAAGGCCATCGGGCTTTCTCCGGCCGCGTTTGGCCTCGGGGGCGGCCTCTTTTTCATCGGCTACTTTCTTTTTGAAGTGCCCTCGAACCTGATTCTTCACAAAGTGGGCGCACGCAAATGGATCGCACGGGTGATGGTGTCGTGGGGCATCGTGTCGGCGGCCTCTGCGTTCGTCGTCGGCCCGACCAGCTTTTACGTGCTGCGCTTCGTTCTCGGTGTCGCGGAAGCTGGCTTCTTTCCCGGCATCATTCTTTACCTCAGCTTGTGGTTCCCGAGCCGGCAACGCGCAGTCGCTGCAGCGTGGTTCATGGCCGCAGCGCCGATTTCCACCGCTATCGGCTCGCCGATTTCGGGCGCAATCATGAAACTCCCGCCGATGTGGGGATTGCACGACTGGCAGATGCTCTACATTCTCGAAGCGGTGCCCGCGATCATCCTCGGATTTGTGGTGCTGAAGTACCTGACCGACACGCCCTCGAAGGCGCAATGGCTCCAGACCGACGAACGTGAATGGCTGATCGCGAAGCTGAAGATGGAAGCGGACGCAAAGCAGTCGCATGCGGGCCACACGGCCGGCGCACTCAGTGCATTACGAGATCCCCGAGTGCTCGCACTGGCACTGATCTACTTTGGCACCTCAGCCGGCCTCTACACCCTTGGTCTGTGGGCGCCGCTGATCATCCGGCAGTATGGGTTCGGCTCGTTCGAGACCGGGCTCATTGCGGGCATACCCAGTGTTCTCGCCGTCATCGCAATGATCCTGTGGGCGAAGCATTCGGACCGCACGGAAGAACGGACGTGGCACGTGGTGATTCCCTGTGTAGTGGCCTGCCTCGGATTCTTTTTCGCAGGCGGAGCCAGCAGCGCGCTGATGATCATCCTGGCGCTCGTGATCGTGAACATCGGGATCAGCGCCGCCAAAGCACCGCTATGGGCAATGCCGAGCATGTTCCTCTCGGGTGCCGGCGCGGCAGCGGGCATTGCGATGATCAATTCCGTTGGCAATCTTGGCGGCTTCGTTGGTCCTTTCGCGATAGGCTGGCTGAAGGATCTGACAGGAGGCTACGCCGCCGGTCTATACGTAGTCGGGGCGACGCTGGCCGTGTCAGCAGTGGTGACGTGGTTGCTGAGCCGGCAATCGAAGCAGGTGCCGGTTCGTGCTGAGGAACGTCACGGTCATTGAATGACCTCGACAACGCTCGCCCCGCCCGCAGATCCCTTCGTCTAAAGTCTAAAGCGACCGGTCGGTGTGCCCGCCGACGACCGGTCGCTTTTTGCTTGGTAACGGCGAGCTGGCGCGCGGTAGGACGGAGTCGACTGCGATTGCGATCTGCCGCGCGCTGCTATGCGAATGGCAGTTCTACTACTGCGAGCAGCCATCGAAGACCCAATTGCCAGCATCACAAATCGGCCGAACGCGGACGGTCTGCGCCGCGTTCCCCGGTAATCCTCGATGAACCTTTTATTTGGGGTGCGATCGCGTGGCGGCCGGCGTCGTCCAGCGCCATCATTAACGTTTGGGAAACAGTTTGTTTGGCACTCGCGACATGATCTGCGGGGAAGGGCAGGGCATACTTTCGGCTGTCCTGTACGCCGCGAGTCTGCCCGGCGAGCGATCTTCAAACATGTCGAAGTCCATTCTCCTAACATTGTTGCGTGGCGTGCCGATGGTGGCCGGCACGCTGTTGCTGGCCGCATGCGCGAGCGCGACGGACGTCGCCGCCACCGCGCAGCCGAACGTCTATACCGTGACGACGCATTCGCGAGGCATCCTGCTGACGTGGGCCGGCGCGCACCAGAAGGCGGTCGACGAGGCGAACGATTACTGCGCGCAGCGCGGCATGCGCGCCAGCGTCAAGCAGGAATCGCTGAACGCCGCGCGCGGCGTCGTCGGGCAAGCCGAACTTTCGTTCGAGTGCCATCCGGTGTTCTGAAGGAGCGACGGGGGGGCGTGATGCGTTGTCCGAAGGTCGGGTGCGCGCATCGCGGAATCCGGCGGCCGCGCGCCGCCGCCGGAAGCGGGGCCGCATGCCGGCCCGTGCACATCTCGGGTCGGCATGCGGCATGAAGACGGCCGTTGCGCCTTCGTGCAGCGTCACGCGGCCGGCGTGCGCGCCTCGTACAGCTTCACGCAAGCCGAGAAGTCGAGCGTGCCGAGCCCCTGCTGGCTCATCGACTGATACAGCTGCTGCGCGAGCGCGCCCATCCACAGCGGCTGCCGCGCGTGCCGCGCCGCTTCCGTCGCGAGTCCCAGATCCTTCAGCATCAGGTTCGCGGCGAAGCCGCCCGCATAGCCGCGCGCGGCCGGGGCCGCGGGCAGCACGCCCGGATACGGGTTGTAGGTATCCGAGCTCCAGCAGCGCCCCGTCGACGTGTTGATGATGCCCGCCAGCACGGCAGGATCGATCCCGAGCGACACGCCGAGCGCCATCGCCTCGGACACGCCCATCATCGAGATGCCGAGCAGCAGGTTGTTGCAGATCTTGGCGACCTGCCCGGTGCCGAGCGCGCCGCAGTGCACGACGTTCTTGCCCATGTCCAGCAGCACGGGACGGATGCGCTCGAACACGTCGTCGCCGGCGCCGACCATGAACGTCAGCGTGCCGGCCTGCGCGCCGCCGGTGCCGCCGGAGACGGGTGCGTCGGCGAACGGGCAGTCCTGGCGCGCGGCGGCGTCGGCCACGGCGCGCGCCGTGGCGGGATCGATCGTGCTGCAGTCGATCAGCGTCGTGCCGGGGCGCGCGCCGGCCAGCACGCCGTCCGCATCCAGATAGACGCTTCGGACGTGCTGCGCGGCAGGCAGCATCGTGATGACGACGCGGGCGCCGGCCGCGGCTTCGCGCGGCGACGCGGCGGTGGCCGCGCCGGCGTGCACGGCGGCCTCCACCGCGCCGCGGTCGAGATCGAACACCGTCAGCGCGTGGCCGGCCTTGAGCAGGTTGGCGGCCATGGGGCCGCCCATGTTGCCGAGCCCGATGAATGCGATTTCCATGTGTCGCTCCCTGTGTCAGCGCAGTGCGATCGTCGTGTTCACGCCGCCGGCCGGCGCGTCGTCGAACCAGCGCGCGGTCACCGTCTTCGTCTGCGTGTAGAACTGCACGACCTGCTTGCCGTACGGGCCGAGATCGCCGAGCTTCGAGCCGCGCGAGCCGGTGAAGCTGAAGTAGGGCACCGGCACCGGGATCGGGATGTTGATGCCGACCTGGCCGACGTCGATCTCGCTCTGGAACTTGCGGGCGGCCGCGCCGCTTTGCGTGAAGAGGCCCACGCCGTTGCCCATCGGGTTCTTGTTGACCAGCGCGATCGCGTCGTCGAGCGTGTCGACTTCCAGCACCACCACCACCGGGCCGAAGATTTCGTCGGTGTAGATCGACATGTCGGTCGTCACGCCGGAGAAGATCGTCGGGCCGACGAAGTTGCCGTTCTCGTAGCCGGGCACCTTCACGTCGCGGCCGTCGAGCAGCAGCGTCGCGCCGGCCTTCACGCCTTCGTCGATCAGGCCGGTGATGCGCGCGCGGGCCGCCGGCGAGATCACCGGGCCGACGTCGGTGCCCGGCTCATGGCCGGCGCTGACCTTGAGCAGTTTCGCCTTTTCGACCAGTTCCGGCAGCCATTCGCGGGTCTCGCCGACCAGCACGACGACCGAGGTCGCCATGCAGCGCTGGCCTGCGGCGCCGAAGCCGGCGCCCACCAGCGCGTTGATCGTCTGGCCGCGATGGGCGTCCGGCAGCACGACTGCGTGGTTCTTCGCGCCCATCATCGACTGCACCCGCTTGCCGTGCTCGCTGCCGAGGTTGTAGACGTGCGTGCCGACGCGGGTCGAGCCGACGAACGAGATCGCCTTCACGTCCGGATGCGTGCACAGCCGGTCCACCGCGGTCTTGCCGCCGTGCACGACGTTCAGCACGCCCGGCGGCACGCCCGCCTCGATGGCCAGCTCGACGAGCTGCATGGTGGACAGCGGGTCCTGTTCCGACGGCTTCAGCACGAAGGTGTTGCCGCAGACGATCGCCATCGGGAACATCCACAGCGGGATCATGCCCGGGAAGTTGAACGGCGTGATGCCCGCGCACACGCCGATCGGCTGGCGCAGCGTATAGGTGTCGACGCCGCCGGCGACGTTTTCCGCGAATTCGCCGAGCTGCAGCGTGCCGACCGAGCACGCGTGCTCGACGACTTCGAGGCCGCGGAAGATGTCGCCTTGCGCGTCGGGCAGCGTCTTGCCCTGCTCGGCGGTGAGCGTGCGGGCGATGCGTTCGAGGTTGCGGCGCACCAGATCCTGGAACTTCAGCATGATGCGCATGCGCGTGCCGATCGGCGTGACGCGCCAGGTGTCGAACGCGCGCCGGGCCGACGCGATCGCGGCATCGATTTCGTCGAGGGTCGCGTACGGCACACGGCCGATCACTTCCTGCGTGGCGGGATTGACGACGTTGCCCCATTCCTGGGTCTGCGAATCGACGAACTGGCCGTCGATCAGCAGCTTGGCGGTGGCGAGGTTGACGGCGGCGTGGGGAACGGCAGCATTCATGGAAAGTCTCCGTAACGGGAAATCGACGACAAGGGGAGGCCGCGGCAGGCGCGAACGCGCCGCCCGGCGGACAAAGGGAAAAACGGACGGTCAGTCGCGCGGGCTTCGCATCAGCAGCGTGCAGAGCAGCGCGAATACGCCGAGCCCGACCAGATAGGCGACCACGTAGTGCGGGTTGCCGTGGCCGGCGGCGAGCAGCGAGGTCGCGATCATCGGCGCAAAGCCGCCGCCGAGGATGCCGGCGAGCTGCACCGACAGCGAGATGCCGCTGTAGCGGATCTCCGCCGGGAACTGTCTCGCGAACAGCAGCGATTCGGGCGCATACAGGATCGGGAACACGACGCCGAGGCCGAGCACGATCGCCCACCACACGAGCGACGCGTGCAGCGTGCCGAGCATCGCGAAGAACGGCGCCGCGAACGCGCACATCAGCACGAGGCCGCACGCGAACATGCGGCGCTGGCCGACCAGGTCGCTCAGGTGGCCGCACAGCGGCATCGTCACGAGCGACAGCGCCGCGCCTGCGGTGACGGCGTGCAGCACGTCGGCCTTCGGGATGTGCAGGCTGTTGGTCGCATAGGCCAGCGAGAACGTGACCACCATGTAGAACCAGGTGTTCTCGGCGGCGCGCGCGCCGATGATGGTCAGCACCTCGCGCGGATGATTGCGGATGGCCGTCAGCACCGGCGCGTTCACGGCCTTGCCCTGGGTCTTCATCTTCTGGAAGTCGGGCGACTCCGGCACCTTCAGGCGGATGAACCAGCCGAGGCCCACGAGCGCGATGCTCGCGAGGAACGGAATGCGCCAGCCCCACGACAGCATGTCGGCCTCCGGCATTGCCGCCACGGCGGTCATCGCGAGCGACGACAGGATCAGCCCCAGGCCGACGCCGGTCTGCGGCAGGCTGCCGAACAGGCCCTTGCGGCCCTTCGGCGCGTGTTCGACGGCCATCAGCACCGCGCCGCCCCATTCGCCGCCGACCGCCATCCCCTGCAGGAAGCGCATCGCGACGAGGATCGCCGTGGACCAGTAGCCGATCCGGTCGTACGACGGGATCAGCCCGATGATCATGCTCGGCACACCCATCAGCAGCAGCGTGATCATCAGCATCGACTTGCGGCCGATGCGGTCGCCGAAGTGGCCGAACACGATGCCGCCCATCGGTCGTCCGATGAAGCCCACCGCGAACGTGCCGAAGGCGGCCAGCGTGCCGACGACGGGATCGAGCGACGGGAAGAAGATGCGGTTGAACACGAGCGCGGCGGCGGTGCCGTACAGGAAGAAGTCGTACCACTCGATCGTCGTGCCGGTCATGCTGGCCCAGCCGGCCAGCAGATGGTCCTTCGCGGTGCGCACCGGCCGCCCGGCGGCGACGTGCTCATCGAGGGTGGATGGCGTTTGCATGGTGTCTCCTTTGTCTGTCCCGCCGCTTCGAGGCTGCAGGTTGCGGTCGAGTATAGTTATGCATGCAACTGCGATGTAGCGACAAAGAATCCGGTTGGATATGCAAAAATGCATATCGCGCCCCGTTCGCGCCCCGTTCGCTCCCCTGACACCCCAAGCCCGCCTCTCCGATGCCCATTCATTCCGACCCGGCCCCGGCCCATCTCAACTGGGACGACCTGCGTTTCTTCCTGGAGGTGGCGCGCACGCAGCGCGCGAGCGGCGCCGCCAAGCGGCTCGGCGTGGACTACACCACCGTGGCCCGCCGCATTCGCGCGCTGGAGGAGGCGATGGGCACGCTGCTGTTCGACAAGTCCCGCTCCGGCGGCTTCACGCTCACGGCCGAAGGGCAGCGGCTGGTCGCCTATGCCGATGCGATGGAGACCACCGTGCAGTCGGCCTGCGACCAGGTCGCGAACACCGGGCATGCGTTGTCCGGCCACGTGCGGATCGGCTCGACCGAGGGTTTCGGCTGCTTCTTCCTCGCGCCGCAACTGACCCGCTTTCGCGCCGCGCATCCTCACGTCACCGTGGATCTGCTGCCGGTGCCGCACTTCGTCAGCCTGACCAAGCGCGAGGCCGATCTGGCCGTCACGATCGAGCGCCCCGATCGCGGCCCTTACGTGTTCACCAAGCTGTGCGACTACCAGCTGCGGCTGTATGCGACGCGCGAGTATCTGGCGAGCCATCCGCCCATCGGCGGCAAGGACGACCTGGCCCGCCACGCGTTCATCAGCTACGTGGACGACCTGGCGTTCAGCAACGAGCTGCTCTATCTCGAACGCACCGTGCCCGGCGCGACGGCGGGGCTGCGCACGACGAGCGTGATCGCGCAGTATTTCGCGACGCTGCAGGGCGGCGGGCTGGCGATCCTGCCTTGCTTCATCGCCGCGCAGCAACCGGCGCTCGTGCCGGTGCTGCCCGATGAAGTCGGGTTGACGCGCTGCTTCTGGCTCTATTGCCGCGAGGACTTGCGCAAGCTGCGGCGCGTCCAGGCGCTGTGGGACTACTTGCGCGCCGCCGCCGAGGAAAACCGCGCGCTGCTGGCCGGCGAGTCGGGCGTGCTGCGGCTCGTGGGCGACGCAGGGCAGGCGGCTGTCGCCCGCCTGTAAGCGCGCGGCAGGGGGCGAGCGGCCGGCATGCGTTGGCGTTGGCGTGTGCAAGCGGCGGCGACGGCGTTCGCCGCGTGCAGCCGTCTCAGCGCGCGAGCATCAGGTCGTGGTGAGCCGATTCGCGGAACTCGCCCGGCGTGAGGCCGGTTTGCTTGCGGAAATAGCGGCTGAAATAGGCGCTGTCCTCGAAGCCCATTTCGTGCGCGATCTGCTTGACGCTCAGATTCGAATAGACGAGATCGCGCTGGGCCTCGCGAATCACGTGTTCGTTGACGATCGCCGTCGGCGAGAGGCCGAGTGCTTCCCGGCACATCCGCGCAAGATAGGGCGCCGTGACGCCGAGCCGGCCCGCGTAGAACTCGACCGGCCGATGCTCGCGGAAGTGCGCGGCGATCAATTCGCGAAAGCGCCGCAACAGCGCGCCGCGGCGATCGGTGCCGCCGTGCGACGGCGATGCGGCGACGTCGCTCAGGCGCGCGATCTGCACGAACAGCGCAACCAGGAGCGCCATCCCGGCGGCGGCGCGGCCGCGCGCGGCGCCGCGGAATTCGTGCTCCAGCAATTCGAAGAGCGGCATCAGCATCGACACGCTCGCGTCCGGCTCCCTGACGGGAATCACCGCCGCGTGCTGCAGGATCGGCAGGATGCCGGGCGCGGCCGCCTTGACGAGCGCTTCGAGCGCGCGCTGCGCGACCGTGATGACGAGGCCGTCGATCTCCGGCATGAACTCGAACGCATGGACGGTCTGCGCCGGCAGCAGCACGATGCAGGGCGGGTCGAACGCGTGCTTCACGCTTTCGATCACGACATGCCCGGTTCCGTCGCGAATGTACAAAATCTGCAATAGCGCATCGTGCCGGTGAGCGGCGATATGCCAGTCGTTCGGACGGCTGCGCTCCGGTATCCACTCGAAGTTGAACGCGTCATACCAAGGCGGACGCGCCGATTCGCCATACAGGTCGTAATTAGGGATTCTCCTCATGTGGTTTGCCCTCCTCTGTACAAATTGTCCTGCTGCTTGATGCGTTTGTCCAATCGGCGCGGCTGTCGCGCCTCTATACTTTTTTTGCCGAACGGGGTGGCCTGAGTCGCACGACGCCGCGATGCCGCGCCATCTTCGCCAGAGGGGCCGACAGGCATTCCGTCAGGCAAATAAGGATAACTGATCATGTGGGCGGTGCGTGCGACGGACGGGTCGTCCTCCGGGAGGGGGTGAGCCCCGCGCCACTCGCGCACAGTGCAACGAGGCGATGCGCGGGATCGGCAATGCTCGCCCGGCGCACCGCGATACAAGACATGGAGACACCGGCGCGCGCGCGCCCGGACAACAAGGAGACGCAACATGAATCAACCTGCCCGTACGCTCGACGTCCAGTCGTTCATCGACGGCGAGCGCTTTTCCCCCTGTCAGTGGCTGATCCTGGTCCTGTGCTTTCTCGTCGTCGCCGCCGACGGCTACGACACGGCGGCGATCGGCTTCATCGCGCCGTCGCTCGTGCATGACTGGGGCATTGCGCGCAGCGCGCTCGGCCCGGTGATGAGCGCGGCGCTCGCCGGGCTCGGCGTCGGCGCGCTGGCCGCCGGCCCGTGTGCGGACCGGCTCGGCCGCAAGACCGTGCTGGTGCTGTCCGTCGCGTGCTTCGGCGTATGGAGCCTCGTGTCCGCGCACGCGCAGACCATCGGCGAGCTGACCGCGTACCGTGTGCTGACCGGCCTGGGGCTTGGCGCCGCGATGCCCAACGCCGTCACCCTGATGTCCGAATACGCGCCGGCGCGCGTGCGGGGCATCGTCGTCAATGCGATGTTCTGCGGCTTCTCATGCGGGCTCGCGGCCGGCGGCGTCGCATCCGCGTGGCTGATTCCGCACTTCGGCTGGCCAAGCGTGCTGAGCGCGGGCGGAATCGGGCCGATCGTGCTGGCCGTGTTCCTCGTCGCATTCCTGCCGGAGTCCGCCCAGTTCCTCGCGGTGCGCCCCGGCCGCCACGCGCGCATCGCCCGCATCCTCGCGCGCATCGCGCCGGGCCGCTCGTTCGACGATGTCGCGTTCGCCGCGGCGCGCCCGCACGCCGACCCGTCCGTCGGCCGATCGGCGCTCGCGCTCGTGCTGTCGTCCGGCTACCGGGCGCGCACGGTGTTGCTGTGGGCCGCGTATTTCATGGGCTTGCTGATTTACTACCTGCTGACCAACTGGATGCCGACGCTGTTTCGCGATGCGGGCTTCGACGCCGGGCACGGCGCGTTGATGACGTCGCTGTTTCCGCTCGGCGGCGTGGTCGGCAATCTGTGCGCCGGCTGGCTGATGGACCGCTTCAACGCGAATCGCACGATCGTCTGCGCGTACCTGCTGGCCGGCGCGCTGGTGCTGGTGGTCGGGCGCACGCTCGGTCACGCGGCGTGGCTCGGCACGCTGATCTTCCTGTGCGGCACCGTGGTCACGAGCGCGGTGACGTCGATGTCCGCCTACGCGGCGAGCCTGTATCCGACCCAGGGGCGTGCGACCGGGGTCGCGTGGATGCTGGGTGTCGGGCGGATCGGCGGCGTGGCCGGCGCATTCGTCGGCGCGTTGCTGATGGGGCTGGGCTGGCATGTCGGCGATGTGTTCAGCCTGCTTGCGCTGCCCGCGCTCGTGGCGGCGCTCGCGCTGCATGCGGTCGTCAAGTGCCGGCCGGCGCAGGGCGCGCAGGAGGAGGGCGCGGCAGGCGTGACCGTTCCGCTGCATTGAGCCGGGCGGGCCGGTGTTTGATGGATTGCCGCAGCCGTTCAGGTGCGGCGCCTGATTTGTCACTGTTTTGTGTTAGCGTAAACCCGGGTGTACGCGAGCGCTTGACGTGCCGATAACGAGTTGGGCGCAGCAGATTTGAACGAGAACGAACGGCAGGCTTCCCCTTGAACACTGAACCGCAAAGTCCCCGCTACAGTCTGGGTCTCGCCGCTGAGGTGCTTGCGTCGGAGCAGACTGTGCTGCGCCTGATCACGCGCAACACGCCGCTGCCGGAGCTGCTGATGGAAGTGTGCCGGCGGGCCGAGGCGCTGTTGGGCGAAGGCGCGTCGTGCACGATCGTGTTGCTCGACGACGACCGCAAGCACATCCGCCTCGGCGCGGCACCGTCGTTGCCCGCGCACTACGGCGCCGCGATCGACGGCGTGCCGATCGGGCCGGCCGCGGGCTCTTGCGGCACCGCGATGTTCGAGCGCCGCATGGTCACGGTCGAAGATATCGCGACGGATCCGCTATGGGCCGCCTACCGCCAGGTCGCGCTGCCGCTCGGCCTGCGTTCGTGCTGGTCCGTTCCGTTTCTCGACGACGCCGGCCGCGTGCTGGGCGCGTTCGCTGTCTATTACCGCACGCCGCGCCGCCCCAGCGACGAGGAAGAAGCGCTGTTGCGCGACATCGGCAACAGCGCGGGGCTTGCGGTTCAGCAGGACCGGATGGCCCGGCAACTGGCGCGCAGCGAGGAGCATCACCGGCTCGTCGTCAACAACCTGAACGAAGGGATCCTCGTCGTCTCCCGCGACGGAATCGTGCTCGCGAGCAACCCGAGCGCGCAGCGGATGCTGCACGCGAAGGACTGCCTCGTCGGCCACGGCATCTCGACCGTGCTGACGCGAATCCTGCGGGAGGACGGCGCGCCGCTGTCGCCCGCCGAGTGGCCGAGCCGCAGCGTGATCGCGAGCGGCAAGCCGCGGCTCGGCTATTCGGTCGGCCTCGGGCTGACCGACGGCGACGTGATCTGGGTCAGCGGCAACGCGGTGCCGATCGTCAAGCCGGGGGAGGTCGAAGCCCAGTCCGCGCTGGTCTCGTTCAACGATGTCGGGCCGGTGCGCGAAGCGCAGCGGCAGCTTCGCTATCTGGCGACGCGCGACGCGCTGACCGGCCTTTACAACCGGGCGTGGCTCGGCGAACGGATGCGCGAGGCGTTCGAGACCGGCGGTGAGCCTGCCCGCGTCGCGATCCTCTTCATCGATCTCGACGGTTTCAAGAAGGTCAACGACACGGCCGGCCACGACGCGGGGGACGCACTGCTGCGCAGCGTGGCGACGCGGCTCGCGTGCTGCGTCGGCGATCGGCATGCGCTCGCGCGCGTCGGCGGCGACGAGTTCGTCATCATGGTCAACGCGTGCGACGACACGGAAGTGCTGGCTGCGCTCGCCCGGCAGGTCATCGACGCGATCGGCAAGCCGTTCGAGGCGGCCAACAACGAGTATTACCTCGGCGTGTCGGTCGGCATCAGCCTGTCGCCGCGCGACGGCCGCGACGCCGCGACGCTGATGCGCAACGCCGATTCCGCGATGTACGACGCGAAGCAGCGCGGGCGCAACAACTTCACGTTCTTCACCGAGCAACTGAACCAGCGGCTGCAGCGCCGCTTCGCGATCGAGCAATCGCTGCGGCGCGCGATCGTCGCGCGCGATCTCAGGCTTGCGTATCAGCCGGTCGTCGACGGCCGCAGCGGCCGCACGGTCGGCGCGGAGGCGCTGTTGCGCTGGACGAGCCGGGAGCTCGGGCCGTTGTCGCCGGCGGAATTCGTTCCGGTCGCCGAGGATACCGGGCTCATCGTCGCGATCGGCCAGTGGGTACTCGAAACGGCATGCAGGCAGGCCGCCGAATGGCGCCGCACGATCGCGCCCGATCTCGTGATGGCCGTCAACCTGTCGCCGCGCCAGTTCCACGACGGGCTCGTCGAGTGCGTGAGCCGCAGTCTCGCGCAAGCGGGACTCGATCCGTCCGCGCTCGAACTGGAAATCACCGAGGGGCTGCTGATGAACGACAGCGACACGGTGATGCCGATGCTCAAGGCGCTGACGGACATGAAGGTCCGCATCTCCGTCGACGACTTCGGCACCGGCTATTCGTCGCTGTCGTACCTGAAGCGCTTCCCGCTGCACAACCTGAAGGTCGACCGCTCGTTCGTCGCCGGCGTGCCGGATCACCGCGATTCGGTCGCGATCACGCAGGCGGTCGTCGCGATGGCGCATTCGCTCGGGATGAAAGTCACGGCCGAAGGTGTCGAGACCGAGGCGCAGGCGTCGTTTCTGCGGGAAATCGGCTGCGACAAGCAGCAAGGCTTTCTGTTCAGCCAGCCGCTGGAGCCGGACGCGTACGCGCGGCGGCTGGGTGACCGGTAGGGCCTGTTATTCGGTTCATCGAGGGTTACCGGGGAACGCGGCGCAGACCGTTGGCGGTCGGACAACAACAGACGTTAGTCAGCGCCGTCGGTCGGACATTCGAACGTCGGCTACGCCCGGATAGGAGACATCCACTCTGCAAGTTGATCCGGCGAGTCATCGGCCATAGCTGCCGTTCCAACGGCCAGCGGCTGAGTCGACAGGAATGGCGGTGGCTACCGCTCGGATACTGTCCCGGATTGCTTTGTCGAGCCGCGCCGCGCAAGCATCAGGATGCTGCCCGGAGGCGCCTCCTCGCGCATCCGGTAGTCGGTGGGTGTTGTCGCCAGATATTTTCTGAACAGTTTGGCTAACTGACCGCCGCTGCCGATCCCGCAGCGCCTGGCGATTTTGTCGATCGGCAAGCGTGATTCGACGAGCATCCGACAGCTTAAGTTCAGGCGCGCGCGAAGCAGATAGTCGGAGGGTGTCATGCCGATTTCGCTCTTGAAGCGTCGCAGGAAGTTGCGCTCGCTCATCGCTGCGACCTGCGCGGCGTCGTCGATAGAGATGGGACGATCGACGTTTGCCTCCAGCCAGCGCGCCGACGCCATAATCTTCTCGCTGACCTGAGGCGTCGCGCCGCGCGTCATGGACGAGCTGAGGGGCGTCTCGCTTTGCGGCGTAATCGATTCTGCGACTTGCCGCGCCAGTTCGGGTCCAAGATCATCTTCGACGATGCGCAGTGCCGTGCGTACGGCAGCAGGCGCTTCGTCAAGCGGTAGTGCCGGATAACGTTCGTGCGCGTCGTTGCTGCCATATAGAAGCGCGTGATAGCGGCTGGGAAGCCCTGCCGCGTCCAAAAGCAGTTGTCCTTCTGCGATGGGATGAACAATCTCGCTGAAGGGGTGCCTACAGCGCAGCCAATCGACAAGTCGCAAGTCGCGGCACGCCTGCTGCACGCCCGCGCCACCGGCAATGAACAGCAGGTGCCTGTCATTCGTACTTCGGTGCGACTCGACGCTTTCCGTCCAGACAAACACCGACGACGAGCTTGCGATGCGGCCGCCCGCAGCCGAAAGCAGCGAGACGTCATAGTGTGCGCGGCCCGATCGCTGCGATGCGATGAGTGCGTTTGCCTTCTGGAAGATCTCGATAAGCGCTGCAATCTTTGTCAGCGCAAAGCCATTGAACAGCGCTATATTGACACGTACGAACTCGCTCGTTCGCGTGGTCACGGAACATTGCCACGAGCAGCGCGGCGGAGAATGTACCAGCTCCATCTGTTAGTTCCCAAAATTTTTTGGCCTGAAAAGCTCATTTTGAAGACTCTGTCTTTTTCTTATAATCGGTGACGCAAAAGCAAGTTACTTGGTTGTGTGCCCCTCGGCTATCCGAAATTAGTCACGCATGGGAGCTTGTGCATGGATCTGCCAGACCGATCAGTGAAGGTGGCTGCCCAAGGCGCGTCGGACGAGCACGCGGCGGATATCGATGGCGGGCTCTCATGGCTGGACCTTGCGACGACCGACGCCGAGGACGCCGCAGGCGTTCAGCGTCGATGGATGCCAACCGAGTACGATCAGGTTGATAGAGGCGCGTTTGCCGGTCGGTTTCAGCAACTGAGTTTTCAAGACACACTCGTGGCTGCTGAACAACAGAATCGCACTGTGCTGAAGCGGCTGCATTTCCCGCCCGATTACTGCTCGGTGAGCTTCGTCCGTTCGGTCTCAGGTCGGGCACGATGCGATCTCGATGCTCTTTCCCAAGGGACTGTCGCCTACCTGCCGGCAAACAACGAGTACGAAGTGCTTTTGCCGCCAAGCGAGATCGCCTATTTTCGGATCCGCCAGGACCGGTTATTACAAGCAGCCGACACCTTGGGTTACGACTTGGCGGGAGACGGGTACCAAGCGCTGATGTTCGATGGCATTGATTCCAGTGATCTGAACGACATGCTCGAGACCTTGATGTCGCTGCGACATTCGTCTGATCCAAGCCAGCTTGAGGCATTGAATCACGAATACCTGGAAAAGGTCGTGCTGGAGCGCACTCTCCGCATCGTTTCCAACTCGACTGCCAGATCCTCTCAGATGCCGTTGGGTAGTGCGTATCGAATCACCCAAGCCGCGCAAGCATTGATTGAAAGCAGACCCGAAGAGCCGTTGACAGTAATGACTTTGTGTCAGGGGCTGGGAGTCAGCCGTGCTTCCCTTCAGCGCTGCTTCTTGCAGATTCATGGTGTCGCGCCGCTTGCATACTTGAGGATGCGACGGCTCAATTGCGCGCGGCGAGCCCTGAAAGCGGCGCGCGGTACAAACGCGACGGTGACGGCCATCGCCATGCACTGGGGGTTCTTTCATTTTGCTAGATTCGCGCAAGATTATTTGCGCCAATTTGGCGAACTTCCCTCGACGACACTCGGCAGGTCGGGCAGGACGAAGTCCGCGCCTGACTGATCCTCTCTGCAACGTTAGCGCCGACGGGATCGGTACGAAGTTCCCTAGCCGAACATCCACCATCTATCGTCTGTAAGCAGACGACATCCGAGTGTCCGCGTGAGTGTAATGTCTATCCGTCGTTTCGAACTGTCATCCGGTCACGCAGCCGGCCGAGATTCTTGAGTTCCATCGCGACCGCACTGAAATCTGTCGTTGAAATGGTGCCTGGTGCAGCGTCCGGAATGGGGCGGCCCCCGCCACCAGTTCGTCTCGACCGTCTATTATTCTCGGTGGCAGCGGCACGCTCCGGCCTCGCTCGCTCGGACCGCATGAAGGCCAGCCAGATCCCCTAAGTGTTCGTCATAACGCGCTTGATGCACATGAGGTGCTGAAATGGAAACGGTACATGAGCTTGTCATGCTTGTCCCGGGCATGGCCAGAAGCGAACGTGAGCGCTACGCAACCCGTCTGTCGGACGGCATTGAGGGCTTCCTGGAAACGCACCGCGAATCAGTCCAGTCGTTTCGTCGCCGAAGCGACAGCAGCGGCCGCGCGCAGTTCGACATACGACTCTGCAACGGTCAGCAGAAGCTGGTTGATGTAGTCGAAATCTTCTGGAATGATCTTCGGCCACCGCTTGAAAAATCTTGGATTCCGTTCCTGGGGTACTCTCTTGTCCGGTATTGGCTCAGCCTCAAGCAATGGAAGGCAATACCGAAAACGTCCAGGCCACTTCAGCGAGCCTTCTGCGTTGGAACGTGTTTCCTGTTCGTTTGGTATGTTCTGACACTACTCGCCATTCTTCACTTCACGCAACTTCTCTCCTTGTTCCTGCCAACGCATACCGAAAGCCCGATTGGTTGGCTTTGGGTGGGTGCCACCGGCCTTCTCGCAACCGGTTTCGTAACATCGAACATCGACGCGTCGTACGCGGCATTTTGCTATCTCAAGAATCGCGAAGGGTTTTGTGACCGGGTCCGTCGGCGTGTCATCAACGCCTTTCGGGAGATCGGTCCGCAGTTTGCAAACTACCAAAGCATCACGTTGCTCGCGCACAGTTTCGGCAGCGTCGTCGCGGTCGATGCAATCGCGTGGATCATGGCTGAACCAGACCCTGCGTCGCTGCTTCGGGCATTTAAGTTCGTCACCGCAGGTAGTCCCTTGGAGTTTGTCATGTCCCGCGAACCAGCGTATGAGAAACGGATCCGGCAGTGCGTGGCCTCGACATTGGTCGAAAATTGGATTGATTTTTACGCCTTGACCGATTCGTTGTGCAGCAAGGTGCCGTTCGAAGCGGAACGGAAGCGCTCGCATGCGGGCATCAACCTGGGATACACGGAAATCGAAGCTTCTCTTGGCTTCGCGCACGACTACTATTTCGAACACGACGAGGTACTCAAAGCTATACTGAATTTATGACCGACGAAGGGGGAAACGAGTACGGGTGCAGTCAGCTATCGTTCGAGCTGACACGAACATGAACTCCTTATGAGCCTGGATCAGTTTCGGAGTCTGTCACCGGCCAGGAACGGTCGGTCAACATCGAGCTCAAGATCGCGGAGAATCGCTAAATTCGCACCGACGGGGGGAAGATTATCTTGAGTTCAAACTCAGATCGCATACGGGAGAAGCTTCGTGCCGCGGCGTATCACGAGGCGTTTTTGATTGGTCGCATGGCGTTGGAAGAGTCTCCGTGTGACTATGAAGTAATTGCGGCGCTACACGATTTGACTGCGCAGCTAAGGTCGAATTGCATGGACCTGGCGGTACGGAAGATGGACGTCGGTCCCGCGTATGCCACGCTTGAAAATGTGCTGAGCGAAGCGAACAAATTGACGGGCCAAGACATGTATGGGCGCAAAATAATCTCATCACCAAGTCAGTAGCCGCAACCCGTGTCGGGGATGCGAGGAACAGCATATCGGCGGAACGGCTGATTTGGAGCAACGCGACTGGCCGCATTGGGTCGACTTGCGCCGAATGCGATCTCCGCCGGCAGCGGATCGCCTTGTCGGTGCCGGATCGGACCGGGTTCGGGCGATAAGCGTCGTTCGTTTTCACCGCGACTATGACATCTGGGCGGCCGATTCGACGTGGAACGGCCGTTCATTTGGCGACGATCCCCTTCGCATCGTCGCTTGCAGACATCCGACGCTCGGAGCGCTGCGCGATACGCTGCTGCGTCAACTTGACGTTCGTGATCTGGATTTGAGGAGATCGGATGCCGGTTGGCGTTAGCGAGATCGGTAGGCGACCGACAGCGGCGAGATCAACACCAGACTGTGGCACGTCGCTCTGCAGATTCGCGAAACCACTATTCGTGTAGCTGATGACCGAACTGGTCCAGATCACGAAGACTTTGCAAATCCGCAAAACAATCGGGTTCCTGAATAATTGTCGTTTGCCGTTCGAGGCTCAAGGCATTCGAATCACCGGTCGGCATCTGAGGAACCTATTGTGGGCGGGGCAAGACCGCCACGAAGTTGTTCTCTTGAAGAGATTGACGTGCATCAAGTTGGCGAGGAGGTAGGCGGGTAGTTTGAGAGTTTCTGCTGCCAAGTCGTCTTGACTTCCTCTTGGCGCTCGCGAGATCGATAACTCGGTAAGCCGGGAAGGTGCCTATGAGACACACACGTATCATCGTGACTCACTACGGTGGTCCCGACGCACTCAGGGTGGTTGAGGAGGAGTGCCCCGAGCCTAAGGATGGTGAGGTGCGGGTGAAAGTGCTGGTTGCAGGTGTCAGCTTGCCCGACCTGATGATGCGCGAGGGCGTTCATCCCGAAACGCCACGACTACCTTTCACGCCGGGTTGGGATCTGGTTGGCATGGTGGATCGGCTCGGCCGCGGCGTCTCTGGAGTGGAACCCGGCCAGATGATAGCCGCGCTGCCGATCAGTGGTGCGTACGCGCAGTACGTGTGCCTGCCGCAAGGTGAACTGGTTCCGGTATCACCTGGATTGGACGCTGCTGAGGCTGTCAGCCTCGTGCTGAACTATGTCACGGCGTACCAGATGCTGCATCGTTCCGCAAAGGTCAGACCGGGCCAGCGCGTCTTGATCCACGGCGCTGCAGGTGGGGTCGGCACGGCACTGTTGCAACTTGGGCGCCTCGCCGGACTGGAGATGTACGGTACTTGTTCATCGCATGGGGCGTCGGCCGTTTCAGAACTTGGCGGTATCCCAATTGATTACCGAAAGTTCGACTTCGTGAAAGAAATTCAGCGCCTCACAAGGGACGGCGTAGACGTCGTCTTTGAAGGGATCGGTGGTACCCATATTTGGCGTTCCCGCAAGGCTCTCCGCCCTGGAGGGACAGTAGTCGCATACGGGCTAACATCCTCTCTACGTGGGGGTAGATTGGCTTCAGGGCGTCCAGGTCCAGGCGGTCGCCATCGCTTTCGCGCGATCGCCATTTTCGGGTTGTACATTGCTGGCGGCTGGCTATTGCCGGGCAGGAAACGGGTGATTCCCTATAGCATCCAGTGGCTAAAACGGCTGAAACCGGCATTGTTTCGACAAGATTTGATTGCCCTGCTTGGTCTTCTGCAACAGAGGAAGATCAAGCCCCTAATCGCGCAGCTCATCCCCCTTGCAGAGGCGCGACGCGCGCAGGAGCTGCTCGGCGAGGGGGGCGTGACAGGCAAGATCGTGCTCGTGTGCAATGAATCCGGTTCTGCGTCAGGCGCGGTATAAGAATGGCATGCGGCGACCGCTGTACCTTGGAATCTGCCATTCGGCTCTTAAATATGCCAAGGACCGGTGTGGCTCTGTACGCGACATCCCCAGAAATCCACGAGGAACCTGTTGTCAGCGTGAACAGGCCCTGGCGCGCGCCGACGCGTCGCCGCGCCCGCGCAGGGCGTGCCGATACCCGGCAGCAATGCCGTCGCGGCGGCGGGGCGCCGCGTCGCGCGAGCGTTGCGCCCGCGCGTGATTGTGCGTCAGTGGCTTCGCACGTACCCGTGCAGCAGCGCGCGCATCATGCCTTCGACCGTCGCGTCCCGCAGGTCTTCTTCCTCCTCCACATCCTCGACAAGCGCGGCATAGGCCGTCGCCAGCGTCACGCGCCCGACTTCGTGGCGCTGTTCCTTCACGGTCACCATGCCGTCCTTCGTCAGATGAGCGGAGAGCGCGCGGGTGCCGATGGTCTCGTAAACGTCGATCATGGCGGATCTCCCGAATAGTCCGGATCCTGTTCCAGTGTAGTTGCCGGGCGCGGCGTTCGCCATGCGGAGCGCCCGCGCGGCCGGGCGGGGGCGCGCGTTTCCGGCGGCGCGTGGGCGGCGCCTGCCGGCGCACGGCATCGACGATCGGTGCGGGGCCGTTTCCGGCGTGCGCGCGGGGCGGTTTCGTCGGATAAAACGGGGATCGCCGCCTCGGCGTGCCGTTGGGCGCGTACCCGGGAAACGTGAAAGATCGGCTTTTTGATAATGTGATGTTTCGTGTTCCGCCACCGACGAGATGCCCATGACCGCTCGACTCACGCCCGCGATTGCGTCGAGATTCGCGACGCTCGCGCTCGCGCACCTGACGCGCGAGTATCCGAACAAGCTCGCCCATGCGCTCGCCGGCCCGCGGGACGTGCAGGGGCCGCGCGCGCTGCACCCGATCTTCTACGGCAGCTACGACTGGCATTCGTGCGTGCATGGCTACTGGCTCGTGCTGCATCTGCTCGAGCGCTTTCCCGATTTGCCCGAAGCCGCGCGCATCGTCGCCGTCGCCGACGCACACTTCACCGGCGCGAACGTCGCAGGCGAGTGCGCATATCTGGATCTGCCGCACAACCTCGGCTTCGAGCGGCCGTATGGCTGGGCGTGGCTGCTGGCGCTTGCCGCGCAGCTCGAACGCCTGCCGCTGCCGCAGGCCGCCCGCTGGGCCGAGGTGCTGGCGCCGCTTACCGGCGCGATCGTCGAGCGCTTCGAGGGATTCCTGCCGAAAGCGACCTATCCGGTGCGCGTCGGCACGCATTTCAATACCGCGTTCGCGCTGGCGCTCGCACTCGATTTCGCGCGCCAGACGGGGCGCGAGCGGCTCGCCGCGCTGATCGTCGAGACGGCGGCGCGCTGGCACCTGAACGACGCCGCGTGCCAGGCCTGGGAGCCGTCCGGCGACGAGTTCCTGTCGCCCGCGCTGATGGAGGCGGAACTGATGCGGCGCGTGCTGCCGCCGGACGCGTTCGACGGCTGGTTCGCGCGGTTCCTGCCCGATCTCGCGCGCGGCGAGCCGGCGACGCTGTTCGCGCTGGTCACGGTGAGCGACCGCAGCGACGGCAAGATCGCGCACCTCGACGGGTTGAACCTGAGCCGCGCATGGTGCCAGCGCGCGCTCGCGGGCGCGCTGCCGGAGAACGACATCCGGCGCGCATTGCTGCGCGATGCGGCCGACCGCCATCTCGACAGTGCGCTCGCGCACGTCGCGGGCGACTACATGGGCGAGCACTGGCTCGCGACGTTCGCGACGCTTGCGCTGGAGGCGTGAAGCCTGAAGCCTGAAGCCTGAAGCGTGAGGCGTGAGGCGTGAGGCGTGAGGCGTGAGGCGTGAGGCGTGAGCGTCGCGCGGCACGCACGCCGGGCATCGCCGGGAATCGCGCCGCCGGATACCGTCCGGGATGTGGCCGGACGGCCTCCGGAAGGCGCGGGCGTCACTGGTAGAAGTTGAGCGTGACCATCGCCGAGCGGCCCGGTGCCCAGGTCGCGTAGATCGGGTACGCGCTCGAGTAATACTCCTTGTTGAAGAGGTTCTGCACGTTCAATTGCAGGTCCATCGTCTTGTTCACGCGCCAGGTCGCGGCCGCGTCGAAGCGCGCATAGCCCGGCGTCCACTTCGACACGGTAGGCGACACCGATGCATAGATCTTGCTCATCACGGTGGCGCCCGCGCCGATCGTCAGCTTCGGCATGACGTCGTAGCTCGTCCACAGCGTGAAGTTGTGCTTCGGCACCATCACCATCGGCAGGCCAGACGCGCCGGGGCTGCCCGGGCCGGCGTCGGTCGTCACCGCGTTCAGGTACGAGTAGCCGCCGAACACGTGCCACTTGTTCGTCACGTTGCCCGCGAAGCCCAGTTCGACGCCGCGCACGCGCTGGGTGCCCGCGTTGATCGTGTGGCCGAGGCCGTCGCTCACGCGCGCGTTGGTCTTCTCGGTCTGGAACAGCGCCGATGTCAGCGACAGCTTCTCGTCGAGCACGTCCCACTTCGCGCCGATCTCGATGTTGCGCGTGCGTTCCGGCGACAGGTCCTGGTTCGTCGCGGTGATCTGGTCGGTGCCGCCGCCGAGGCCGCCGTTTGCGCCCGGCGGGTTCGACGACGTGCCGTACGAGGTATAGAAGCTCACGTTGCTGACCGGCTTGAACACGAGGCCGAACTGGTAGCTGAACAGGTTCGACGTGTTCGACAGGTCAGCCGCGCCGGACTGCTGTGCGGAGATGTCGTAGCGGTCGAAGCGCAGCCCGGCGTTGAACTGCCAGTGCTCGGACAGCTTCACCGTGTCGAACAGATACGCAGACGCGGTGGTGGTTCGCGTGTTCGTCGCCGGGCCGGGGAAGCTCTTGTCGCCGTTCAGCACGATGTTGCCGGTCCACGGGTTGTTCGGGTTCCAGCCGCCCGACAGCGTCGTGCAGTTGTAGGCGACCGTGCACGGCCCGCCCGTGCGGATGTTGTTGCCCGCCGCGTCGGACACGTAATAGCCCTCGTAACGGTTCTGCTCCAGGCTGAATTCCACGCCTGCCGTCATCGTGTGCTGCATGCCGAACAGGCTGGCGCGGCCGGTGATCTCGGTCTGGTTCGACACGCCGTTGGTCGCGTACTTGCCGCTCTTCGCCTGCAGGCTCAGCAGGTTCGGGTTCGAGGCCAGGATCTGCGGATTGGTCGCGACGTAGTCGAGCGTCGAGCGGCCGAACATCGTCGTGTTCTTCAGTTTCCAGTCGTCGTTGAAGCGATGCTCGACGCGCACCTCGCCGGTGTCGGTCTGGCCGTAGCGGTAGTCGCGCGTGTTCAGCCCGAAGAACTGGCCGCGGTCGGTCGGCACCGGCGTGCCGCCGGTCGACCGGAACGGCGCGCTGAAGTCCGGCATGTCGTAGCTGTTCAGATGGTAGTAGCTGATCGTGACCGTGGTCGGCGTGTTCATGCCGAACGCGATCGACGGCGCGACGCCCCAGCGCTTGCTGTAGACGTCGGTGCGGCCCGCCTGGTCCGCATTGTGGCCCATCACGTTCAGGCGCACGGCGGTCGCGTCGTTCAGCTTGTGGTTTGCGTCGAGGGTCGCGCGCCGGTAGCTGTCGGTGCCGAGCCCGATGCTGCCGTTGACGAAATTGTCGTTCTGCGGGGTCTTCGTGACGATGTCGATGCTGCCGCCGACCGAGCCGCGTCCCGCGTAGACGGAATCCGGGCCCTTGATCACGCTGATCTGCTCGACCGCGAACGTCTCGCGGTTCTGCAGGCCGGAGTCGCGCATGCCGTCGACGAAGATCGAGTTGCGCGATTCGAAGCCGCGGATCACCGGGCGGTCGGCCGACGGGTTGGCTGCGGCATCGCCGCCGAGGAACGTGATGCCGGGCACCGAGCGCAGCGCGTCGGCGAACGTGGTGACGGCCTTTTCCTTGATCAGCTGCTCGGGAATCACCGTGATCGAGCGGGGCGTGTCGATCAGCGGCGCCGTGAACTTGTATGACGGCGAGCGGCGCACCTGCATCTCGGACAGCGCCGACGACGTGACCGCGATCGTCGGCAGCGTGCCGGCCGTCGCGGCGGCCGGATTCGGTGCGGTGGTCTGCGCCGGCGTGTCGGGCGCCGTTTCGGCGGCGGCGATGAGCGGCGTCAGGAAAACGGAGCAATAGAGCGCCGACACGAGGGCGCGAGGCCGCGTCTTGATCTGGGCAGGCATAGAGAAAAAGGAAGTGACGGTGATCGGTTTGTGCGGCTGCGAGGTTGACTGCCGGCACAAATGGCAATCTCTCGCAACAATGTAAATGAGTATGATTCGCGTTAGCGGTTGCGATTGTAGGGGTATGTAGTGTTTGTGTAAACACACGACGTCGGTGGGGATTTAAAAATGCGTCAGGGACGCGAGAGGCGAGAGGCGAGAGGCGAGAGGCGGGATGCGGGATGCGGGATGCGGCGATGGCCCGTGCGGTTGTGGTGGTGGGGTGCGATCGGGCAGGGCGGCGTGACAGGGTGCGGAGGAGCGAATTGCCGGTTGTGCCGACGTGCGCGCTGTCCGGTGGGGCGGGCGCGTGCGATCCGGCGGCCAGCCGGTCGCCGGATGAAAGTTGGCGGCATTCACGCCGCCATTCGCAAAATCATTTCGAATTGAATGCGATGCAAGCGTTAATTATTTGCAAACGTTTTACGGCGTGGTACATATCGTCCGATGCATGCGCGAATGAAAAAAAGCGCGCATCACACCCGGCCGCGGCACGCGATTCACGCTGCGTCGCAAGGGTCAGCGAGAATGGTGGACGAAAGTTAACGGCAGAGTTTCCGAAAACTTTAGGGTTTTCGTGCCCGAATAAACTGTCTCTTTTTTTGGAAAAATCGATTCCGCCATAGTCATATAACGGTCATAACCCGTCGCCGATAATTCGCCGCGCGCCAACTCATATTCAATAGAACGCGCACGCGGTTGAATCCGGATCGTTACGGGGAGCAGTACACATGACCATTCGCCATCGCATCACGTTGCTTGTCGTCCTGACATTTCTCGCCTTGTCGGCGATCGGTGTCTACGCCGTCTACCAGACGCGCAAGAGCGCGTCCGAAGTTAAGCAGGTTACGCAGGGCATCGTGCCCAGCGCACTCGCATCCGCGGATCTCGTGTCCGACGTCAAGGACATCCAGATCGCGACAATGACGCTGATCTACGCGCCCGACAGCAACATGGCCGCCCAGGCGCAGGACGAGCTGAAGGCGAAGCAGGCGGCACTGCGCGCGGCGCTCGACGTGCAGGCCCGGTCGGCCGCGAGCCATGCGCAGGAAGGTCTCGTCGCGCAGGCGAAAGAGAGCGTCACGAACTATTTCTCGGCGATCGGCGACACCGCGAAGATGAAAGCCGACGGCAAGACCGAGATGGCCCAGGCCTACCTGTTCGCGAACGTCGCGCAGTATCGCGACGAACTGGAAGGGATCGTCGAAGCGCTGCGCGTCGAGAAGAACCGCCAGAAGGACGACGCGATCCAGGCGCTGAACGGCATGCTGTCGACGACGGCGACCGCGATCGCGGGCGTCGCCGGCACGGTGATCGTGCTGCTGACCGCGCTCGGCTTCGTGCTGTATCGCCAGATCACGCGCCCGCTGAGCCGGATGCAGACGATGATGAGCGAGATCGCGTCGAGCCAGGACTTCACGCGGCGCGTGCCGGTCGGCCGGATGGACGAGATCGGCCACTCGATCGTCGCGTTCAACGGCATGATCGAGAAGATCCAGGAAAACGCCGCGCAGCTGAAGCAGAAGACCGCGGACATCCAGGCGATGCTGCAGAACATGCAGCAGGGTATCCTGACCGTGGTGAACGGCGGCGTCGTGCACGCGGAATACTCGGCGTATCTGGAGAACATCTTCGAAACGAAGAACATCGCCGCCCGTCCGCTGATGGAGCTCGTGTTCGACGATTCGAGCCTCGGCTCGGATGCGCGCTCGCAGGTCGAGGCGGCGATGTTCGCGTGCCTTGGCGAGGACAGCATGAACTTCGAGTTCAACGCGCACCTGCTGGTCAACGAAGTCGCGAAGCGCATGCCGGACGGGCGCGAGAAGTGGCTCGACCTGAGCTGGTCGGCGATCACCGACGATACCGACACCGTGGTGCGCCTGATGCTGTG
Organism: Burkholderia sp. lig30; assembly: GCF_000687455.2. Lineage (GTDB taxonomy): Bacteria > Pseudomonadota > Gammaproteobacteria > Burkholderiales > Burkholderiaceae > Burkholderia. The sequence continues at coordinate 30,665 of NZ_JGVW01000060.1, read as the reverse complement.
CGTGCGTGACGTCACCGAGCTGCGCGAGCTGACCGCGCAGGCGGGCGAGCAGCAGCGCCGCCTGGAGATGATCGGCGAGATCCTGTCGATCAGCCAGGACAAGTTCCACCACTTCGTGGACAGCGCGAAGGGCTTCATCAACGAGAACGAGCACATCATCCGCCAGAACGACTGCGCGGACAGCACGGCGGTCGCGGCGCTGTTCCGCAACATGCATACGATCAAGGGCAATGCCCGCACGTACAGCCTGCAGCACCTGACGAACATCGTGCACGAAGCGGAGCAGGCCTACGAGGCGCTGCGCCACGAGAACGCCGATGCCGCGCGCGAATGGGACCGCAACGCGCTGATGGACGATCTCGTGCGGGTGCGCGAGGCAGTGGACAGCTATGCGACGATCAACGAAGTCACGCTCGGCCGCGGCGGCGCAGTGGCGGGCAGCCCGGCCGAAGACTACCTGATGGTCGAGCGTGCGCAGATCAGCGAGAGCCTGCGCGTACTCGACGGGATCGACCCCGCGAACGCCGCGGACTGGCGTGCGGCGCGCGACTCGGTGCGCAACATGCTGAGCCTGCTCGGCACGGAAAGCCTCGACGAGGCGCTGGCCGGCGTGCTCGAATCGCTGCCGTCGCTGGCAACCGAGCTGGGCAAGGAAGTGCCCGAGGTGCGGATCGACGACAACGGCTACCGGGTGCGCAGCGAGATCGGCGGCACGTTGAAGAACGTGTTCGTGCACCTGCTGCGTAACTCGATCGATCACGGCATCGAGGCTGCCGACGAACGCAAGGCTAACGGCAAGGCGGTGGCCGGCACGATCGACATCGAAGCGGGCGTCGACGGCGGCATGCTGCAGATCACGCTCGCCGACGACGGCCGCGGGCTCGCGCTCGACCGGATTCGCGGCATTGCGCGCGAGCGCGGCTGGATCGATGCAGACACCGAGCGGACGATGAGCGACGAGGCCGTGGCCGAGCTGATCTTCCGTCCGGGCTTCTCGACGGCCAGCGCGGTCACGGAGGTGTCGGGCCGTGGCGTCGGCATGGACGCGGTGCGTAATTTCCTCAATCGCGAAGGCGGCGACATCGCGCTGCGCTTCACGGACGACCGGCGCGGCGCATCGTATCGCGCATTCCAGACGGTCGTGTCGCTGCCTGACGCATTCGCGGTGGACAGCGTGGGCTTCGACGCGACGCGCGGCGACGGCGACACGCGTATGGGCACGGCAGCAGCCGGCGTGACGGAGTGAGCGTGCAGACGGGATGGACGATCGCGGCCGTGCTGGCCGGCGGCCTGCTGGCATGGCTGGGGGCGGCGCTCGCGTACCACGCGCGCGGCAAGCGGCTGGCTGCGCAGGCGGCAAATGAAATGGCGGCGCTGCGCGAAGCGCTCGCGCACGCCGAGGCGCAGGCGAGCGGCGCGCAGGCGGCGCACGCCTCCGACGCGCAAGCATGGACGCAGAAGGAAAGCGAGCTCGCCGACGCGCTCGCCCGCCAGTCGGCCGAGGCGGACGCCCGGCGCGACGCGCTGCAGGCGGCGCAGTCGGAGCAGGCGGCGCTGCTCGCGATGGCCGAGCGGATCGAGCAGGAGGCAGGGCGGCTGCGCGGCCTGTCCGGCACGTTCGAGCGCTGGCACGAGCAGATGATCTCGCTGACGACGCAGAACCAGGACATGCGCTCGAAGAACCACGAGCTGTCTTCGATCGTCGCACACGTGTCGATCGTGTCGCTGAACGCGTCGATCGAGGCGGCGCGCGCCGGCGCGGCCGGGCGCGGATTCTCGATCGTGGCGAGCGAAGTGCGAACCCTCGCGGCGCGCTCGCAGCAACTGTCGAACAGCTACCGCGACAGCCTGAACCGGAACGACCTGGTGACGGCCGCGACGTTCCAGGACATTCAGGCGGGCGGCAAGATGATCACCGCGGCGCTCGGCACCGTCGAGATGCTGACCGGGCAACTGAGCGGCCAGCTGCGCGAGCGGCTGCAAGGAGTGCAGGCGTGATCAGCGCGCAGGCGAAGGACAGCGTCGAGCGCATCTTCTTCAACGCGGCCCGCACGCGGCTCGTGCTGGACGGCGGCACGTGCGCGATCGTGCCGGCCGCCGGCGATGCGCGGCCGGCCGCGCGTGACGCCCATGCCGTGGTGCTGACGATTTCGTCGCTGCATTTCCGGCTGCTGCTCGCATTGCGGTTCCGCGACGACGACGCGACGCGCGCCTACTTCGGCGCCACCGCGCAGCGGTCGATTCAGGATGCGTTCATGGAGGTCGCGAACCTCTGCTGCGGCGCGATGAACCAGGCGCTGATCGAGCATTTCCCCGACCTGGGCATGTCGACGCCGTACTTGCTGGGCAGCGCGAGCATCGACGCGATGCACGCGCTCGCGCCGCATCATCTCGCCGCATTCGACGTGACGGTCGGCGACGCCGTGCGCCTTGGCGCGACCCTGTGCATCTGCGCGAACGCGCCGGTCGACTTCTACGCGCAGGACACCGCAGCCGTGGAATCGGGCGGCGAACTCGAACTGTTTTGACCGAATCCGAACGCGAGGAAGAACCGGAAATGACCGAAGGCAAACCCGTCAGCAAGGTGCTGGTGCTCGACGACAGTCCGGTGCACGTCGAGGCGATCAAGCGCTTTTGCGACGACCACAACCTGATCGGCCTGAAAGTGCGCCGCAACCGGTTGTTGAATGTGCTGCGCTCGAACATCGATCTCGGCGCGATCCTGCTCGCCGAGGATTACGGCGGCTCGGTGGAGGAAAGCGCGATCGTCGCGACGCAGATCGACGCGCTGCGACCGGAGCTGCCGATCATCCTGCGGCGCGGCTCGGAGCCGTCGAGCGAAGGCCTGCCCGATGCGCTGGCCCGCGCCGCCTGTGCGACCTACGTTGCGGACGACATGACGCCGCTGCGTCGCATGATCGACGAATACATCTTCAGCCTCGACTACCCGAACGCGCTCGTGCGCGGCATCGCGGAAATCACCGAGGCGCGGCTCGACGCGCTTTTCCCCGGCATGACGGTGCGCTGCGAGACGCCCTGCATCGTCCGCGACCAGATCATCTTCGGCGAGGTGTTCAGCCTGATCGCGCTAGAAAGCGCATGGTGCCGCGGCTACATGCTGCTGCAGACGAGCGAGCAGCCGATGCTCGACCTGCTCGGCGAGATGGAGTCGGACGGCGCGCCGCCCGATTTCCGCGAGCTGAACGGCATGCTCGGCGAGTTGACGAACCTGGTCTGGGGTGCGTTCAAGAACCGCTATCTCGGCGATGCCGAGGCGCTCGCGCGTCATCCGGTGCAGGTGCCGCTGATCGTCAATCACAAGCAGAAGACGATCTCGTTCGGCGGCGAGTACCCGCAACTCTGCTTCAAGTACTGGGTGACCGATCCGGAGTCGGGCAAGTCGGTCTGCGTCGACCAGCGATTCGTGTTCAGCCTGAGCTGGTCGCCCGAGGATTTCACCGAGTCGGAGCAGGACGTGGGGCCGATGGTCGACTCGGGTGAACTGGAATTGTTTTAAAAAAGGAAGGACGAAAAGACATGGCAAAGATTCTGGTGGTGGACGATTCCAGCACGGTGCGCGACGAAGTCGCAGGCTTCCTGCGCAACCACGGGCTCGACGTCGCGACGGCGAACGACGGCAAGGACGGGCTTGCGAAGCTCAAGGCGACGCCGGGCGTGCGCCTCGTGATCAGCGACGTCAACATGCCGATCATGGACGGCCTCACGATGGTCGAGAAGATCCGCAGCGAGCTGGGCAACACGGCGGTCAACGTCGTGATGCTGACGACGGAAAGCAGTCCGGCGATGAAGGAGCGCGGCAAGGCGGCCGGCGTGAAGGGCTGGATCGTCAAGCCGTTCAAGGGCGACGCGGTGATCGAGGCGTTCAAGAAGCTCGCGGGCTGACCTGCCGGGTGCGGCGACGGGCCGGTACGCGGCGCAGCGCGCGCGATGCGCGCATGCGCCCGTGCCGCCGGTTCGCCATTCATCGTGTGATCACGATCGGGCGGGCGGGAGTCGTTGGCTCAGTGGTAATCGCTTTCTCGCTGATGGCGCACGGCAAGGATCGTCACCGTCCGATCGTCGTCGATCTCGAACAGCGCGACATATCCCGACGCGCCGAACGGAATGATCAGTTCCCGTAGAAACGGCATCGACGGATGCGCTTTGCGGCAAGTGAACGGCGACGATTCCAGCGTGGCGATCCCGGCGGCGACGGCCGCAAGCGCGCGGGCGGCGAGTTCGACGTCGGCGTCGTCGCGATCGACGATGAAGCCATAAAGACGCTCCAGATCATCCGACGCCGCACGCGTGAACCGAACCTCATACGTCATCGAGGTTTCCGTCTCGTATCGCGAAGGGCGTCGAGCCGCCGTTCCAGCCTTTCCAGCACGTCGGACGCAGGCACATAATCGCCGGTGTGTCGGGCCGCTTCGCGCGATGCGATGCCGCGGGCAATGAATTCGCTTCGGTTACGACGGCGCTCGATACCCTCGCGGATCGATTGCTCGACGAAACCCGACAGCGTTTCTCCTTCGCCGAGGACGCTTTCGGCGGCGTCGCGCAGTTCCGGCTCGACCCGGATGGATGGAAAGGTGGCGGATTTCATGATGTCTCTCGAAGCATCGCAATTGCGATGCATTATCCGCCGATGGTCATGCTGGCGCAAGTCGTCCGTTCGGCAGCGTCGGGCGTTTCGCCCACGGTTCCAAAATGGGCGAGTTCCAGCGTCGGCGTCGCGCGACCCATGCGGCGAGAAAGGAGCCGTACGATGAAAATCAACGCACATGCGATCCGGCATGCGCTTGGCGCGAGCCTGTGCGTCCTGTTGCTGCGCGGCGCGACCGCGTACGCCGCAGACGCGTTCGAACTGACTTCACCGGGGCTGCCCGACGGCGGCACGCTCTCCATGCGCCATGCCGGGAGCCAGAACAACTGTGGTGGCGGCAATGTGTCGCCGGCATTGCAATGGCGCAATGCGCCCGCTGGCACGCGCAGCTTTGTGATTACAATCTTCGATCCGGACGGCGCAAAAGGCTTCGGTGTCGTGCACTGGGTGATGTACGGCATTGCCGCGTCGACGACGTCGCTTGCGGCAGGCGGCGAGCCGCCTGCCGGCGCGCGCGTGGGTCTCAACGTCATCGGGCAGGCAGCTTATCGTGGGCCGTGTCCACCGGTTGGCGAGATCGCCCATCACTATGTCGTGCAGATCTACGCGCTGGACCTTGCGCCTGACGCGCTCGCGGCCGGGTTGACACGCGATGCGTTGCATGCGGCGATAAAGGATCATGTGCTGGCCAATACCAGCACCGTGATGCGTTTCGGGCGCTAGTTCGTGCCGGTCGGCTCCCGGTCGCGCGGTATCGCCGGGTTGCGACGCCGGATCGGATGTCAGATTGAACAAAACACCAACGACACATGCGTGTGGCGCGCCGGCAGGATGGCGCCGCTGCGCCGCCGCCATCCTGGAGGAGCCAAATGGAATCGAATCACGCGTCATCGGAACCCATCCTGCTGCGCGACGACCGCGAAGGCGTCGTCACGCTGCGCCTGAACCGCCCGCAGCAGTTCAACGCGCTGTCCGAAGCGATGCTGGCGGCGCTGCACGATGCTTTCGACACGCTCGCGGCCGACCCGCGCGTGCGCTGCGTCATTCTCGCCGGCGCGGGCAAGGCGTTCTGCGCGGGCCACGACCTGCGCGAGATGCGCGCCCACCCCGCTCTCGACTATTACCGCACGCTGTTCGCGCGCTGCAGCGACGTGATGCGCGCGATTCGCGCGTTGCCGGTGCCGGTCATCGCGCGCGTGCACGGCGTCGCGACGGCCGCCGGCTGTCAGCTGGTGGCCGCGTGCGATCTGGCGATCGCGGCGGACATCGCGCGCTTCGCCGTGTCCGGCATCAACGTCGGGCTGTTCTGCTCGACCCCGGCCGTGGCACTGAGCCGCAACGTGTCGGCCAAGCGCGCGTTCGACATGCTCGTGAGCGGTCGCTTCGTCGATGCGGCAACGGCCGTCGATTGGGGGCTCGTCAACGAGGCCGTGCCGGAAGACGCGCTCGACGCGGCGGTCGCGCGCAAGGTTGCCGAGATCGTCGCGAAGAGTCCGGCCGCGGTGCGCTACGGCAAGGCGATGTTCCACCGCCAGCGCGAGATGACGCTCGACGACGCATACGCGTACGCCGGCGACGTGATGGCGCGCAACATGATGGAGGCCGACGCCGCCGAGGGCATCGACGCATTCCTGGAAAAGCGTCCGCCGCGCTGGCGGACGTGATGCGCGCCGCGCGCCCGGCAGACGCCGTCGCGCAGCGGCGCGCGGTACGCGCTCAGCGGCCGCCGGTGCCGGTGCGCAGCAACGTGGCGGGCTGCACCGACGATGCGCCGGGCGGCACGACCACCACCGGCACGCGGCGCGCGAGCGCGCACATCAGCTCGTAGCCGATCGTGCCGGCCGCTTCGGCGACGTCGTCGACCCGCACCTGATCGCCCCACAGCTCGACGCGCGAGCCGATGCCCGCGTTCGGGCAGGGCGTGAGGTCGACGGTCAGCATGTCCATCGACACGCGGCCGACGACGCGCGTCAGCACGCCGTCCACGGCGATCGGCGTGCCGGTCGACGCGTGGCGCGGGTAGCCGTCCGCGTAGCCGCACGCGACGACGCCGATCCGCATCGGGCGATCGGCGGTGAACGAGCGCCCGTAGCCGACGGTTTCCTGCGGCGCGAGCGTCTGCACGCCGATGATCTTGCTCGTCAGCGTCATCGCGGCCTGCAGCGGCACGTCCGCGATATGGCGGGACGCACCGGTCGGCGACGCGCCGTACAGGATCGTGCCGGGCCGCACCCAGTCGCGGTGCGCGCGCGGATGCCACAGCACCGCGGCCGAATTCGACAGCGTGCGCTCGCCCGGAATCCCGTCGGTGGCGGCGTCGAACTGGTCGAGCTGCCAGTCGATCTCGCCGTCGTCGGCGTTCGCGAAGTGCATCATCAGCGTGATCTTGCCGATCGAAGGCGCGCTCGCCGCGCGTTCCCATGCGGCGCGGAACGCGTCGGGCCGGTAGCCCAGGCGGTTCATGCCGGAGTTCATCTTGAGCTGGATGTCGATCGGCTGTTGCGGCTTCGCGGCGATCAGCAGATCGAGCTGCTCGTCGCAATGCACGGCGACCGTCAGGCGATGGCGCTCGACCAGCGCGACGTCGGCCGGCTCGAAAATCCCTTCGAGCAGCAGCACGGGCTTGTCCCAGCTCAGCTCGCGCACGCGCACCGCTTCATCGAGGTCGAGCAGCGCGATGCCGTCCGCCGGTGCGAGGCCCGGATAGATCCGCTCGATGCCGTGGCCGTATGCATCGGCTTTCACGACCGCCCAGACACGGGAGCGGGCGGCATTCTTGCGGGCGATTTCGAGGTTGTGGCGGACGGCGTCGGGGCGGATGTGAGCGACGATGGGGCGCGGCATGTGGGTTCGTATCGTGAGTCGTTCGAGGCGCGGCGGCGAAACGCACGCCGCCCGGAAGGGCGGGCAGCCCCGGGGCCGGATCGCGGCCCCCGCTGCCCGGGATGGCGCCCTAAAGCGCGCATCCAGTTGTGTCCGCTATGGTATTGATGATTTGCCAGTTTTAATTAACGTATTTGTCGAGAATTTGGTGGAAATTATCGTATTCCGCGATGTGTGGATGGTGCGCCGGAATCCCGGCCCGTCCAGCGTTCCTCATCCGGCCGCGCATGCGTCGTTCGCCCGATGCGTGGTTTTTTCACGATGCGCCGGCCTGTTGTGAACGTTTTTGTTGTTGATGTTTGTGCGTTGACAACATATGTTGCATTGCTGTTTAATCGGACAGCGCAACGCACGCATCCTGATCCATGAGGCACGCATGACAACCGTATTCCATCGCGCACCGCGCGCGAGACTGCCCGTCGCCGTCGCGGGCGACGGCATCGAAATCGTCGATTCGACCGGCAAGCGCTACATCGATGCGTGCGGCGGCGCGGCCGTGTCGTGCCTCGGGCACGGCAACCGGCGCGTGACCGACGCGATCGAGCGTCAGGCACGGCAATTGCCGTACGCGCACACGTCGTTCTTCACGACCGACGCCGCCGAGGCGCTCGCCGACCGGCTCGTCGCGGCGGCGCCGGCGGGGCTCGAACACGTCTACTTCGTGTCCGGCGGCTCGGAGGCGATCGAGGCGGCGCTCAAGCTCGCGCGCCAGTATTTCGTCGAGAAGGGCGAGCCGCAGCGGCGCCATTTCATCGCGCGCCGGCAGAGCTATCACGGCAACACCCTCGGCGCGCTCGCGATCGGCGGCAACGCATGGCGGCGCGAGCCGTTCCTGCCGATCCTGATCGAAGCGCATCACGTGAGCCCGTGCTATGCATACCGCGAGCAGCGGGCGGACGAGACGGAGGAGGCGTTCGCGCAGCGCCTCGCCGACGAGCTCGAACAGAAGATTCTCGAGCTCGGCGCGGACAGCGTCGCGGCGTTCGTCGCGGAAACGGTCGTCGGCGCGACCGCCGGCGCGGTGCCGCCGGTGCGCACGTACCTGCGCAAGATCCGCGCCGTCTGCAACAAGTATGGCGTGCTGATGATTCTCGACGAGGTCATGTCGGGGATGGGGCGCACCGGCTACCTGTACGCCTGCGAGGAGGACGGCGTCGCGCCGGATCTGCTGACGATCGCGAAGGGGCTCGGCGCAGGGTATCAGCCGATCGGCGCGACTCTCGTCAGCCACGCGATCTACGACACGATCGTCGCGGGCTCCGGCTTCTTCCAGCACGGCCATACCTATGTCGGCCACGCGACCGCGTGCGCGGCGGCGCTCGAGGTGCAGCGCGTGATCGAGGAGGAGCGGTTGCTCGACAACGTGAAGGCACGCGGCGAGCAATTGCGCGGGCTGCTGCGCGAGCGTTACGCGGATCATCCGTTCGTCGGCGACGTGCGCGGGCGCGGGCTGTTCGTCGGCGTCGAGCTGGTGCGCGACCGTGCGACCCGGGCGGCGTTCGATCCGGCGCTGAAACTGCACGCGGCGATCAAGCGCGAGGCGATGCAGCGCGGTTTGATGGTGTATCCGATGGGCGGTACGATCGACGGGCGGCAGGGCGACCACGTGTTGCTCGCGCCGCCGTTCATCTGCACCGCGCAGCAGATCGACACGATCGTCGCGCGGCTGGCCGACGCGATCGACGCGGCACTCGCGCCGCTCGCCGTATGACGAACCCGACGGGACGCTCCATGACCGACAGACTTCCTCCCTTCGATCCTGCCGCCGCGTCGGCGGCGCAGCGCGCCGTGCTCGACGAGATACTCGGCGGTCCGCGCGGCAACCTGAACGGCCCGTTCCTCGGCTGGATCGCGAGCCCCGAGCTGGCGCAGCACGCGCAGCGGCTCGGCGCGTTCTGCCGCTATCGCACCGGCTTGCCGCTGCGCCTGTCCGAGCTGGCGATCCTCGTGACGGCGGCGCGCTGGCGCTCGCAGGCGGAATGGCACATCCACCATCCGATCGCGCTCGAGGCCGGCTTGCCGGCCGCGACGGCCGAGGCGATCCGGCAGGGCGTGCGTCCCGTGTTCGAGTCGGACGACGACGCGCTGATCCATGCGTTCGCGAGCGAGCTTGACGAAACCCGGCGCGTCAGCGACGCGACGTTCGCGCGCGCGGTCACGCGCTTCGGGCACGAGGTCGTCGTGAACCTGGTCGGCCTGCTCGGCTACTACGCGCTCGTCGCGATGACGCTCAACACGTTCGGCATGCGCGCCGACGGCCAGACTGACCTGCCGTTTGCGGAGTGATGCGCGGCGCCGGCCATCTTGACTGAAGGTGGTTTCTGAAGTAACGTCACGCACGCCATGCGTCGTCCCGGCTGTGCGGCGGAAAGGCGCGCTTCGACAATCACTTACTCCATGTCTGTCATACCGTTGTCCCTGCGACTATCGTGATATGCGGCACGATTGGCAAGGATTTCGCGCGCAGCCAGTGCAGTCGGGGTCTACCGCTGGCGAGTATCGCCGCGTCCGGCTGCATTGTTGCCTGCCGAGTCATTCCTTCTCCTTCGTCGGAGCGCCTGTTGAGGCGCGATCCTCCCCTGATGTCCTTCAATTTCAGGCTGCCTGCCCCCGCTGTACGCACGGATCTGTTTCCTGCCGCCGTGTTCGCGCTAATCTGTGCCGCACCGTTGTTTCTGGTCACGATCAGAGGGTGGGCGAGCGTCGTGCTATTCGTCTGCGGCGTCGGTGCTGCCGCGTGCCTGCTGCTCCGGCGGCCCGGCCAGCCGATCCAGGCGACGGAGATCCGCGCCGCCAGGTGGGTCGCCGTTACGCTGCTGCTGCCGGTGACGGCGATCCTGCTGAGTTCGGCCTTCCGCGGGAAATTTTCGGGGTCGCTGTTTGACAGTCCGTCGAGATTCGTGATCGCCATTCCGGTCCTGCTGCTCGTCCTCCGGCACCGGTTCAGCGTGGCCCGCTGGCTGCAATACACGATTCCGGCCACGCTGGTGCTCACGCTGCTGCTGCTGCGCTTCGTCGAAGCCCCGGTTTATTGGGGCGACGGCCGGATGGCCACCTATTTCGCCGATCCGCTGACGCTCGGCCAATACGCGATCACGCTCGGATTGATGAGTCTCGCGTCGATCCATCTGTTCGGAAAGGACAGCTACGCGCTCGTCGCACTCAAGTGCGCCGGTGCCGCGATCGGCTTTTACCTGTCGATCCGCTCCGGAAGCCGTTCCGGCTGGCTCGCCGTGCCGATCGTGCTCGCTTTCCTCATGCTGTCCCGGCGTCACAAGCTGCCTGGGCGTGAAGGCATCGTAGCCCTCGTGGCGGTGGTCGCGGTGCTCGTCGCCGGCTACGATCTGTCGCCGACGATCCACGCGCGCGCGAACCAGGCACTGCTCGACTACATGAGCTACAACTGGACCGGCATCGCGCCGGACACCTCCGTCGGCCTGCGCATCACCTTCTTGCGTCTCGGCGCGCACCTCGTTGCGACGGACCCGCTGCGCGGCTTCGGCGACAACGGTTTCGCATCGGCGTTGAACGTGCCGGCCCTCGCGTCGTTCGCGTCGCCTTTCGCGCGGGATTACGCGCTGCACGCGGGCTTTCACAACGAGGTGATGACGAATGCGGTGCGGTCGGGCGTCTGGGGTATCGTCGCGACGCTCGCGCTGTTCATCGTGCCGCTGCTCGTCTTCTGCCGCGCGATGCGTTCGCCTTCCCGCGAGCGTATCGCGAACGGCACGCTGGGGGTCGTATTCATGATCGGCCAGATCGTGAGCAGCATGAGCACCGAAGTGTTCAACCTGAAGTTCACCGCCAGCTTCGCCGCGGTTTTCATCGCAGCGCTGTGTGGCGCATCAATCGCCCGCTATGGACAAGAATAAGTACTCGATCACCTTCGCGTGCTACAACCAGCTCGAGTACACGCAGAAGTGCGTGGAGAGCATGCTCAGGCACGGCACGCCGCTCGACCGGCTGGTCGCGGTCGACAACGCATCGAGCGACGGCACGCTGGATTATCTTCGCAGCCTTCCGCTGGGCGGGGTCATTCACAATGCCGATAACCTCGGCTGCGGAATCGCGTGGAACCAGGGCGCGCTGCACCAGCAGGCCGAATGGACGATCGTGATGAACAATGACGTGCTCGTGTCCGCGAACTGGGTCGAGCATCTGATCGGCACGGCCGAACGGCACGGCCTGAAAGCCATTTCGCCGGCGCTGATCGAGGGGCCGCTCGATTACGATTTCGACGCGCAGGCGCCTGTCTGGAGCGAAAACATGCGCGACGCGCTGCGGATGGGCGCGCGCCATGCCGTCTGCATCGCCGTGCACCGCAGCGTCTGGCTCGAGGTCGGCTACTTCCAGCCCGTGCCCAAGCTGCTCGGCTACGAGGACACGCTGTTCTTCAACGAGCTGGACAAGGCGGGCATTCGCACCGCGATCACCGGCGCCGCGTGGCTGCATCACTTCGGTTCGATCACGCAGACCGCGATGAAGCAGGAGCGTGGCCTGGCCGACAAGAGCGGGCTCGGCAATCGCAAGAATTACCGCCTGCTGCATCAGAGCACGTTGACGCGCAAGTTGAACAAGCTGAAGCTGAACAAGCTGAAGAAAGCCTGGCGCGAAAGCGAGCTGGCCCGCTACGGGATGACCATGCACGGCTGGCGCAAGCAGGGCGGCTTCGAGTGGCTGTGACGGCGGCACCGCGGGCGTTTGCCCGCGTGGTGCGAAAGCGGGCGGCATGCGATCGTCTGCCCGCCGCCAATCCGCGACGATCGTGAAAATGGCCCGCGCACCCATGACGGCGCGCGGGGCCGGCAGAAACATCTTCCGTCATGCCGCGACGGTTTCGGCCTGCGGCGCCACGTCCACCGGCGCGACCTCCTGCCGAATCAGGTGATCGAACGCGCCGAGCGACGCCTTCGCCCCTTCGCCGACCGCGATCACGATCTGCTTGAACGGCACCGTCGTCACGTCGCCCGCGGCGAACACGCCGGGCACCGAGGTTGCGCCGCGCGCGTCGACCACGATCTCGCCGTGTTTCGATAATTCGACTGTCCCTTTCAGCCATTCGGTGTTCGGCACGAGGCCGATCTGCACGAACACGCCTTCGAGGTCGATGCGCTTCATGTCGCCCGTGCGCCGGTCCTCGTAGACGAGACCGTTCAGCCGGCTGCCGTCGCCGGTCAGCTCGGTCGTCCTTGCCTGGGTGACGACGGTGACGTTCGGCAGGCTGCGCAGCTTGCGCTGCAGCACTTCGTCCGCGCGCAGTTGCGCGCCGAATTCGATCAGCGTGACGTCGCGGACGATGCCCGCCAGATCGATCGCCGCCTCGACGCCTGAATTGCCGCCGCCGACCACCGCGACGCGCTTGCCCTTGAACAGCGGGCCGTCGCAGTGCGGGCAGTACGCGACGCCGCGGTTGCGGTACTCGCGCTCGCCCGGCACGCCGATCTCGCGCCAGCGCGCGCCGGTGGCGAGTACGATCGTCTTCGCCTTGAGCACTGCGCCGCTCGCGAGGCGGATCTGGTGCACGTCGCCGGGGATCAGTGCGTCGGCGCGCTGCACGTCCATGACGTCGACGTCGTATTGCTTCACGTGCTGTTCGAGCGCGGCCGCGAACTTCGGCCCCTCGGTTTCCTGCACCGACACGAAGTTCTCGATCGCCATCGTGTCGAGCACCTGGCCGCCGAAGCGCTCGGCGACCACGCCCGTCGCGATCCCCTTGCGCGCGGAGTAGATCGCAGCGGCCGCGCCGGCCGGGCCGCCGCCGACGATCAGCGTGTCGAACACCGGCTTGTCGTCGAGCGCCCTGGCGGCGCGTGCGCTCGCGCCGCTGTCGAGCTTCGCGAGGATCTCCTTGACGCTGCTGCGGCCCTGGCCGAACGGCTGGCCGTTCAGGAACATCGTCGGCACCGCCATGATCTGGCGCGCGTCGACTTCGTCCTGGAACAGCGCGCCGTCGATCGCAACGTGGCGGATGCGCGGATTGATCAGCGACATCACGTTCAGCGCCTGCACGACCTCCGGGCAGTTCTGGCACGACAGCGAGAAGAACGTCTCGAACGCGTAGTCGCCGTCGAGCGCGCGGATCTGCTCGATCACGTCGCCGTCGAGCTTGATCGGGTGGCCGCCCGTCTGCAGCAGCGCGAGCACGAGCGACGTGAATTCATGACCCATCGGAATGCCCGCGAAACGGATGCCGGCCGGCTTGTCCGGTTCGCCGATCGAGAACGACGGCTTGCGCTCGGCATCGCCGCGGCGCTCGATGACGGTCACGCGCGGCGTCAGCGACGCAATCTCGTTCAGCAGCGCGAGCAGTTCCTGCGACTTCGCGCCATCGTCGAGCGACGCGACGAGTTCGATCGGGCGCGTGATCTTGTCCAGATACGCTTTCAATTGGGTCTTGAGATTGGCGTCGAGCATGGCGATTCGGATTCCGTAATGATTGTGGTCGGGCAGGTCGTGCCGGGATGGGGTGGGCGGGCCGCACGGTGCGGCGGCCCGCCGTCGCGCGCCGGGTGGGGCGCGCGGCCGGTGCGTCAGATCTTGCCGATCAGGTCGAGCGACGGCGTCAGCGTCTCGGCGCCCGGGGTCCACTTCGCCGGGCACACTTCACCCGGATGGGCCGCGATGTACTGCGCGGCCTGCACCTTGCGAAGCAGTTCGCCCGCGTCGCGGCCGATGCCGTTGTCGTGGATCTCGCACAGCTTGATTTCGCCTTGCGGGTTGATCACGAACGTGCCGCGCAGCGCCATGCCTTCTTCCTCGATCAGCACGTCGAAGTTGCGCGACAGCGTGAGCGTCGGATCGCCGATCATCGGATAGCGGATCTTGCCGATCGTGTCCGACGTGTCGTGCCACGCCTTGTGCGTGAAGTGCGTGTCGGTCGACACCGCGTAGATTTCGACGCCGAGCTTCTGGAATTCCGCGTAACGGTCGGCGAGGTCGCCCAGCTCGGTCGGGCACACGAAGGTGAAGTCGGCCGGGTAGAACACGACGACGGACCACTTGCCCTTGAAGTGCTCGTCGGTGACGGGCACGAATTCGCCGTTGTGGTATGCGGTGGCCTTGAACGGCTTGATGGTGGTGTTGATGATCGGCATCTGCGTTTCCCTTTGTGTCGGTGATGTCTGAGGAAGCGTCAGTATCCGGTTTCATCCGTCCGATGTGAAATTGCTTGTTTCAATAGTCGGCATCGTGAATTTCTATCCGCGCGTGCGCGGCGTCACGCGGAGGCGGCCGCCATGCGCGTCAGCCACTCGGCGAGACGCCGCGCGCCGTCGGGCAGGTCGCTGTCCTCGCGCGTGCACAGGTAGTAGTCGCGTCCGTCGTCGAGTGCATGGTCGAACAGCTGCACGAGTTCGCCGCTCGCCAGCTCGCGGGCGATCAGCGGCGCGCGCAGCAGCGCGACGCCGAGATCCGCGCGCGCGGCGCTCAGCGTCAGTTGCCCGTCCTCGAACAGCGGGCCGACCACGTGCGGCGCGTGCCGCACGCCCGCCCCCTGCAGCCAGTTCACCCAAGCGCTGCGGTCCTCGTCGTGAACGAGCGGCGCGCGTGCGAGATCGGCTGGCGTGCGAAACGGCCCGTGACGCCGCAGGAACGATGCGCTGCACACCGGCACCATCGCGCCGGGCAGCAGCCGCTCGCAACGGTAGCCGGTCCAGTCGCCGACGCCGAAGCGGATCGACAGGTCGGACGCGTCGCTTCGATAGTTGCGGTGATGCGCGTACAGCACGGTGACGTCGACATCGGTGTTGTCGGCGAGAAAGGTGTGCAGGCGCGGGATGAACCAGCCGATGCCGAACAGCGGGATCAGGCTGATGGTGATCTGCCGCAGCGACGAGCGGTCGCGCACGAAGCGCGTCGCGCTGCGCAGCACCGAGAACGCGGCGCTGATCGACCGGTAATAGTCGCGGCCCTCGTCGGTGAGCGCGAGCAGCCGGCCTTCGCGGACGGTCAGCGGCGTCTGGATGAACGCTTCGAGCAACTGCAGCTGATGGCTCACCGCGGACGGCGTGATGTCGAGTTCGGCCGCCGCCGCCGTGACCGAGCCGAGACGCGCGAACGCCTCGAACGCGCGGACCGCGCGCAACGGCGGGTCGTTGGGTGTTTGTTCGATATTTTTCATGTATCAAATTTTATAGAACAGCCTGGTTATGGTGCAAGCATGAAATATCTTGTGTTTACAGCGAATTAAGCTATTGTTTCCGGAATGGCATAAGCATCCAACAATTGAATATTTGAGCGGGTTGCGATGACTGTTTAGTATTTTTCATGTTTTGTCTTGGCGATACTTCGATCCCCGCACATGAAAACCGCTTTCTCCACCTTCGGCCTCGCGCTGTTTTCGGCCACGCTGGCCGCTTCCGCGCCTGCCGCGCTCGCGCAATCCGCGCCGCAGACGGTCCTGATCGGCCTCGCCGCGCCGCTGACCGGCCCGTCTGCGCGGATCGGCAAGGATCTGCAAAACGGCGCGCAACTCGCGATCGACGACGCGAACAGCAAGCGCCCGACGCTCGGCGGCAAGCCGGTCGTCTACAAGCTCGTCGCGGTCGACGACCAGTCCGACCCGCGCACCGCCGTCACGGTCGCGCAGCAACTCGTCGACCGGCACGTCGCCGGGGTCGTCGGCCACTGGAACACCGGCTGCAGCGTGCCGGCGTCGCGCGTCTACCGTGACGCGGGCATTCCGCAGATCGCGCCCGCATCCACCGGCCATCAATACACGCAGCAGGGCTACGCGACGGCCTTTCGCATCATGGGCCACGACGACGCGGGCGGCGCGTACACCGGCGCATACGCGGTCGGCACGCTGAAGGCGAAGCGCATCGCGGTGATCGACGACCGCACGTCGTTCGGCGCGGGGCTCGCGGCGCAGTTCATCAGCGGCGTGGAGGCACATGGCGGCACGATCGTCGATCGCCAGTACGTGAACGACAAGACGACCGACTTCAGCGGCGTGCTGACGGCGATCAAGGGCAAGCGCGCGGATCTCGTGTTCTTCGGCGGCCTCGACGCGCAGGCCGCGCCGATCGCGCGGCGCATGCGCCAGCTCGGGCTGCGCGTGCCGCTCATCGGCGCGGGCGGCTTCGTGAGCCAGACGTTCCTGTCGCTCGCGGGCAAGGACGGCGAGGGCGTGACGGCGCTCGAACCGGGCCTGCCGCTGTCGCGGATGCCGGGCGGCAACGCGTTCGACGCGCAGTATCGGGCACGCTATCGCGCGCCGATCGAACTGCACGCGCCGTTCGCGTATGACGCGGCGGCGACGCTGATCGCCGCGACGCAGAAAGCCGGTTCGACTGCGCCCGGCAAGCTGGTCGCGACGCTGCACGCGATCGACCGGCCGGGCGTGACGGGCGAGATCGCGTTCGACGAGGCCGGCAATCTGAAGAACCCGGCATTCACGATCTATCAGGTGCGTGGCGGCAAGTGGGCGGTCGTCGACGTGCTCGGCGGCGCGCGCGCCGCCGTGAAGTGACTTCGAGCTTTGCATGGGACCAGAGTAAGCGCTGAAGCGCTAACTCAGGTCGACACGAGACAATACACATGACTGAAACCACCCAGACGCCGGCCGCCGCGCCGGACGACACGCGCCTCGGCATCCTCGCGCGGCGCCGCATCGAGGCGGAGATCATCAAGCCGATCTACGAGATCATGAAGCGCGAATTCGGTATCGAGCGTGCACAGGCGGTGATCGCCGAGGCCGTGCGCGGCGCGGCGGTCGACGCGGGGCGCACGTTCGCCGCGCAGGAGCCCGACGGCACGAGCGTCGCGTCGTTCATCGCGCTGCAGGTGCTGTGGGAGAAGGACGACGCGCTCGACGTCGAGGTGCGTCGCGCGGACGACACGCATTACGACTACGACGTGCATCGCTGCAGCTATGCCGAGATGTACCACGCGATGGGGCTCGGCGAGATCGGCCACCTGCTGAGCTGCGCGCGCGACAGCGACTTCATCCAGGGCTACGACCCGCGCATCGCGCTCACGCGCACCAGCACGCTCATGCAGGGCGGCACGCGCTGCGATTTCCGCTATCGGCTCGCCGGCGCGCCGCAACCTGATGCGCAAGGAGCGGACGATGCGGCATGACGGCGGCACGCGCGCGCCGCGCGTCAACGGCGACCGGCTGTGGGCGTCGCTCGAACGGATGGCGCAGATCGGCGCGACGCCGAAGGGCGGCGTCTGCCGCCTCGCGCTGACCGAGCTCGACCGCGCGTCGCGCGACCTGTTCGCCCAATGGGCGCGCGACGCCGGCTGCACGGTGCGGGTCGACCGGATGGGCAACGTGTTCGCGCGCCGCGCAGGCCGCGATCCGCATGCCGCGCCGGTGATGACCGGCTCGCATGCCGATTCGCAGCCGACGGGCGGGCGTTACGACGGCATCTACGGCGTGCTCGGCGGGCTGGAAGTGGTGCGCGCGATGAACGACGCGCAGGTCGAAACCGAGCGGCCGATCGACGTCGTGATCTGGACCAACGAGGAGGGCTCGCGTTTCGCGCCGGCGATGATCGCGTCGGGCGTGTTCGCGGGTGTCTACACGCTCGAATACGGGCTGTCGCGCGCCGACGGCGCGGGCACGACGATCGGCGATGCGCTCGAGCAGATCGGCTACGCGGGCGTCGAGCCGGTGGGCGGCTATCCGGTGCACGCGGCGTACGAGCTGCATATCGAGCAGGGCGCGATCCTCGAGCGCGCCGGCAAAACGATCGGCGTCGTGACGGCGGGGCAGGGCCAGCGCTGGTACGAAGTGACGCTGACCGGCGTGGACGCGCATGCGGGCACGACGCCGATGGCGTTCCGGCGCGACGCGCTCGTCGGCGCGGCGCGGATGATCGCGTTCGTCGATGCGCTCGGGCGGCGTCACGCGCCGCATGCGCGCGCGACGGTCGGCATGATCGAGGCGCGGCCGAATTCGCGCAACACGGTGCCGGGCGGCTGCTTCTTCACGATCGAGTGCCGTCATCCCGACGACGCCGTGCTCGACGGGATGGATGCCGCGCTGCGCGGCGAGCTCGAGCGCATCGCCGCGCAGGCCGGCCTTGCCGCGCAGATCGAGCAGATCTTCCGGTATCCGCCGGTGCCGTTCGCGCCGCGCTGCGTCGACGCGGTGCGCGAGGCGGCCGACGCGCTCGGGCTGCCGCATGCCGACATCGTGTCCGGCGCGGGGCACGACGCCTGCTATCTCGCGCGCATCGCGCCGACCGGCATGATCTTCGTGCCGTGCGTCGACGGCCTGAGCCACAACGAAGCCGAAGCGATCACGCCGGAATGGGCCGAGGCGGGCGCCAACGTGCTGCTGCGCGCGGTGCTGGCGAGCGCGCAGGAGCCGGCCGCCTGACGGCGCGCGGTGCCGGCGCCGGCGGATCCGGCGCATCAGGCCGGCCGCGCGGCGTCGCGGCCGGCGTCATTCGCCGCGACGCGGCACGGCGCCGCGCTTTCCCGACTTATCCCGCTCCCTCCTGCGCCGCAGGCTGTACGCCCAGCGTCCGAGCGCGCCGTAACACGCCGTAACGCGCCATCCGCCGTTTCCGCCTTCCCCTCGCTTACTTCCCGTCGGTTGCATATTCGTGACACGAACGCGGACTAAGGTCGATACGAAATACCGGTCGTCGCGCCATCCGCGCGCTGCCGTCGCGCCGCCATGCGACGCGCGGACGGGCCGTGCGCTGACTCGGCGCATGCCGGGCCGCGCGCGCGGGGCGCGCCGCACCGCCGTGGTGCGCGATGCCGCGCGAGCGTGCCGGGCCGGCCGAAGAATGGAGGAATCGCAAGGCACGCTCCTTGCTCATCAGTATTGACGCCGGTCCGGCACACAGGGTGCCGCGAAAACGATGGAGATAATGATCGATGAAGCCATTCGATGAGATGCTGCAACCCGGCGACACTGTCCGGGCGCCTTATGCGCGCCTGAAACAATGGCTCGACACGCAGAATCCCGCGAGCCTCGCCCAGAAGGCCCACGACGCCGAAAGCGTCTTCCGCAAGACCGGCATCACCTTTGCCGTGTACGGCGATGCCGAGGCGGCCGAACGGCTGATCCCGTTCGACATCGTGCCGCGCGTCCTCTCCGGCCAGGAGTGGAGCAGGCTGTCGCTCGGCATCGAGCAGCGCGTGATGGCGCTCAACGCGTTTCTCGACGACATCTATCACCGCCAGGAGATCGTGCGCGCCGGGATCGTGCCGAAGCACCTGATCGCGCACAACGACGCTTTCCTGCCGGAGATGATCGACTTCCGGCCGCCCGGCAACGTCTATACGCACATCATCGGCGTCGACATCGTGCGCACCGCCGAGAACCAGTTCTACGTGCTCGAGGACAACGCGCGCACGCCGTCCGGCGTCTCGTACATGCTGGAAAACCGCGAGACGATGATGCAGCTCTTTCCGGAGCTGTTCCAGCGGGTCAAGGTACGGCCGGTCGAGACCTATCCGCAGATGCTGCGCGAGTCGCTCGCGGCAGTGTGCCCGCCGGGCGGCAACGTGGACAACCCGACCGTCGCCGTGCTCACGCCCGGCATCCACAACTCCGCGTATTACGAGCATTCGTTCCTCGCCGACCAGATGGGCGTGCATCTCGTCGAGGGCAGCGACCTGCAGGTGATCGACGGCCGCGTCGCGATGCGCACGACCGAGGGCTTCCGGCCGATCGACGTGCTGTATCGCCGCGTCGACGACGCGTTCCTCGATCCGCTCACGTTCCGGCCCGACTCGGTGCTCGGCGTCGCCGGGATCATGGACGTGTACCGCGCGGGCAACATCACGATCGCGAACGCGCCCGGCACCGGCATCGCCGACGACAAGGCGATCTACTCGTACATGCCGGAAATCGTGCAGTTCTACACGGGCCGCAAGGCGCTGCTGGAGAACGTGCCGACCTGGCGCTGCGCGGAGGCCGACAGCCTCAAGTACGTGCTCGAGCATCTGGACGAACTGGTCGTGAAGGAGGTGCACGGCTCGGGCGGCTACGGGATGCTGGTCGGGCCGGCCGCGTCGAAGGCGGAGCGCGAGGCGTTCGCCGCGAAGCTGCGCGCGCGGCCGTCGAACTACATCGCGCAACCCACGCTGGCGTTGTCCACGACGCCGATCCTGACCGAGAAGGGCCTGGCGCCGCGCCACGTCGACCTGCGTCCGTTCGTGCTGGTGTCGGACCGGATCCGCATCACGCCGGGCGGCCTGACGCGGGTGGCGCTGAAGGAAGGCTCGCTCGTCGTCAATTCGAGCCAGGGCGGCGGCACCAAGGACACCTGGGTGCTCGCCGACTGACCGCCGCACCACGCGATGCGCGCCCGGACGCGGCGCGCAATCAGAACAACGACGGAGTGGATCACAGATGCTTCTTGGACGCACTGCGAGCGGTCTCTACTGGATGTACCGCTATATCGAACGCGCGGAGAACACCGCGCGCATCGTCGACGCCGGCCTGCGGATGGCGTTGACGCGCACGACCGACGCGCCGGCCGAATGGTCGTCGGTGCTCGTCAGCTCGGGCGCGGACGAAGGCTATCGCCGGAAATACGACGCGTACGCGGCCGATACCGTCACCGACTACCTGCTGCGCGATCGCGACAACCCGTCGAGCGTGCTGTCGTGCATCGAGGACGCGCGCTCGAACGCGCGGATGGTGCGCACCGCGCTCACGCGCGAGGCGTGGGAGAGCGTCAACGGCGCGTGGCTGTCGATCGGGCGCGGCCTCGCGCAGCCGGTGCCGGCGAGCGAGCTGCCGGCGTTTCTCGATCAGGTGAAGCGCGAGACGGCACTGATCCTCGGCAGCTTCTACAGCACGATGCTGCGCAACGAGATCTTCAATTTCGCGCAGATCGGCGCGTTCATCGAGCGCGCGGACAACACCGCGCGCATCGTCGACGTGAAGTATCACCTGCTGCTGCCGTCGGTGTCGCACGTCGGCACGATCCTCGACAACTACCAATGGGAGACGATCCTGCGCTGCGTCGCCGCGCACCGCTCGTACCGCTGGATGTACGACGTGCAGTACAAGCCGCTCAACATCGCCGACTACCTGATCCTCAACGGGCGGATGCCGCGCTCGCTGCGGTATTGCTACGGGCGCGTCGTGTCGAGCCTCGACATGCTCGCGAAGGATTACGGCGTCACGCATCCGTGTCACGAGACCGCCGCGACGATCCTGCAGATGCTGTCCGACAACAGCGTCGAGCGGATCTTCAAGAGCGGGCTGCACGAATTCCTGACCGACTTCATCGGCCGCAACAACAGCCTGGGGCAGGAAGTCGCCCAGGCCTACAACTTCGACTGAGACCTGCCATGCGCCTCGCCATCCGACACATCTCGCGTTATCGGTTCGACGATCATGTCACGCACGTGCTGCAGCGCCTGCGCCTGCGGCCGCAATCGGGGCCGGGGCAGACCGTGCGCGCATGGCAGGTGACGATCGACGGCATCGAGCCGACGCTGTCCTATGCCGACGGCCTCGGCAACCGGATCGACCTCGTGCGGCACGAGCGCGCGGTCAAGCCGGAGATCGTGATCGTCGCGGCGGGCGTCGTCGAGACGCAGGATCGCGCGGGCATCCTCGGCACGACGGACGGCTATGCGCCGCCGTGGATCTTCGAGCGCGAGACACCGCTCACGCAGGCCGGCGACGCGATCCGCGCGCTCGCCGACGCGCTGCCGGTCGAGCAGCGCGGCCTCGATGCGCTGCACTGGCTGATGACGGAAGTCCACGGCCGCATCGCGTATGCGCCGAACGGCGCCGACGCGCCGCTCGATGCGGAGACCGCGCTGCAGAACGGCGAAGGCACGAGCCGCGATCACGCGCATGCGTTCATCGCCGCCGCGCGGGTGCTGAAAATTCCGGCGCGCTACGTGTCCGGCTATCTGCTGGCCGACGGCGCGATGCAGCGCATGGCCGAGGCGATGCAGCACGCGGGCGGCGCGGAGGAGGCCGAAGCCGCGCTGCAGGCCGGCAACGGCATGCGGCAGGCGCTCGGCGCGGCGCGCGCTGCGCCGGGCATGCCGCAACCGTCGCTGGGCGCGCGGCAGCAGGCGCTCGCGCTGATGCAGCCGTCCGCCGGCCATGCGTGGGCGGAGGCCCATGTCGACGGGCTCGGCTGGGTCGGTTTCGACCCGTTCATGAACCGCTGCCCGGACGAGCGCTACGTGCGGATCGCGGCAGGACTCGATTACCGCGACACGCAGCCGGTGACCGGTTCCGGCGCGCAGCCGCTCGGCGTGGAGATCAGCGTCGTGCAGTCGCCCGAACTGGTCTGAACCCGCGCGTCGCCACCCAACCCGTGATGCCGTGCCGCGGCTGACGAAGCCGCCGCGACACGGCCGCCCCGATCCAACCCGAACCGAGCAGCCTTGCCATGCCCATTCACGTCGCGCTGCATCACACCACCCGTTACCGTTACGACCGCCTCATCAACCTGGGGCCGCAGATCGTGCGTCTGCGTCCCGCGCCGCACTGCCGCACGCCGA
The DNA here is from genome assembly GCF_000687455.2 of Burkholderia sp. lig30. Classification (GTDB taxonomy): domain Bacteria; phylum Pseudomonadota; class Gammaproteobacteria; order Burkholderiales; family Burkholderiaceae; genus Burkholderia. The sequence goes on along the minus strand of NZ_JGVW01000060.1, from coordinate 7,729 downwards.
TCGTCTCGTACTCGATGACCGTCGAGCCCGCGCAGCACTTCGTCAACTGGCAGCAGGATCCGTTCGCGAACTACATGGCGCGGCTGGTGTTCCCGGAGCGCACGCGCCACTTCGAGGTCACGGTCGATCTCGTCGCCGAGATGTCGGTGTACAACCCGTTCGACTTCTTCCTCGAGGAGAGCGCCGAACGGTTCCCGTTCCGCTACGACGACGCGCTGCTCACCGAGCTCGCGCCGTATCTCGCGTGCGACCCCCAGACGACCGATGCGCCCGCGTTTCGCGCATACCTGGACGGGATCGACCGCACGCCGTCCGGCACCGTCGACTTCCTCGTCGCGCTCAACCAGCGACTGCAGCACGACATCCGCTACCTGGTGCGGATGGAACCGGGCGTGCAGACGCCCGTGCAGACACTCGAGCTGGCGTCCGGCTCGTGCCGCGACAGCGGCTGGCTGCTGGTGCAGCTGTGCCGGCACCTGGGGCTCGCCGCGCGCTTCGTGTCGGGCTACCTGATCCAGCTGACGCCGGACGTGAAGTCGCTCGACGGCCCGAGCGGCACGTCGGTCGATTTCACCGACCTGCATGCGTGGTGCGAGGTGTATCTGCCCGGCGCGGGGTGGATCGGCTTCGATCCGACTTCGGGGCTGCTGGCCGGCGAAGGGCACATTCCGCTCGCCTGCACGCCGCAGCCGACCAGCGCCGCGCCGGTCGAAGGGCTCGTCGACGAATGCGAGGTCGCGTTCGAGCACGAGATGACGGTGACGCGCATCCACGAATCGCCGCGCGTGACGAAGCCGTACACCGACGCGCAGTGGGGCGCCGTGCTCGCGCTCGGCGACGCGGTCGACGGCGCGCTGACGGCGGGCGATGTGCGGCTCACGCAGGGCGGCGAGCCGACCTTCGTGTCGATCGACGACCGCGACGGCGCCGAATGGAACACCGATGCGCTCGGTCCGACCAAGCGCGGCTACGCGACGGAACTGGTGCAGCGGCTGCGCGCGGAATACGGCCAGGGCGGCTTCCTGCACTTCGGGCAGGGCAAGTGGTATCCGGGCGAGCAACTGCCGCGCTGGGCGCTGTCGATCTACTGGCGCGCGGACGGGCAGCCGGTCTGGCAGGATCCCGCGCGGTTCGCCGACGAGCGCGCGCCGTCGTCGCTTACGACGGACGACGCGAAACGCTTCATCGACGCGCTCGCCGCGCGCCTGAACCTGACGCGCGACCACATCCGCCCGGGGTATGAGGACGTCTGGTACTACCTGTGGCGCGAACGCCAGCTGCCGGTCAACGTCGATCCGTTCGACTCGCGTCTCGACGACGAGCTGGAGCGCGCGCGGCTGCGCAAGGTGTTCGAGCAGAAGCTCGACAGCGTCGTCGGCTACGTGCTGCCGCTCAAGCCCGCCGACGCCGGGCCCGGCCTCGACGGCCCCTGCTGGGAGACCGGGCCGTGGTTCTTCCGCGACGAGCGGATGTACCTGATGCCGGGCGATTCGCCGATGGGCTACCGGCTGCCGCTCGATTCGCTGCCGTGGGTGAGCCGCGGCGATTACCCGTACCTGATCGAGCGCGACCCGTTCGCGCCGCTCGCGCCGTTGCCGAGCGCCGACATGTTCCGCGCGCGCTACGCGGCGCATGCCGACGCGACGCGCCATCTGGCCGGCGTGCAGCGCGAAGCGCTGCCGAACACCGTGATGCAGTGGCGCGACGACGGGCGAGCACACGGCGGACGCGCCGCGCCTCCCGCGCCGCGCTATCCGGAGCGCTTCGAGTCGGCCGCGTGGATCACCCGCACGGCGCTCTGCGTCGAGGTCCGCAACGGCATCCTCTACGTGTTCATGCCGCCGCTCGCCGCGCTCGAGGACTATCTCGACCTGTTGAGCGCGGTCGAGCTGACCGCGCAGACGCTCGACGTGACGCTCGTGCTCGAAGGCTATCCGCCGCCGCGCGACGCGCGCCTGAAGCTGTTGCAGGTGACGCCGGACCCGGGCGTGATCGAGGTCAACATCCACCCGGCCAGCCATTTCAGCGAACTGGTTCACCATACCGAGTTTCTGTACGACGCGGCGTACCACTCGCGGCTGTGCAGCGAGAAGTTCATGGTCGATGGCCGCCACGTCGGCACGGGCGGCGGCAACCACTTCGTGCTCGGCGGCGCGACGCCGGCCGACAGCCCGTTCCTGCGTCGCCCGGACCTGCTCGCGAGCCTGATCGGCTACTGGCACAACCATCCGTCGCTGTCGTACCTGTTCTCGGGGCTGTTCATCGGCCCGACGAGCCAGGCGCCGCGCGTCGACGAAGCTCGCAACGATCAGGTCTACGAACTTGACATCGCGTTCAAGGAGATCCAGCGCAACACGCTGCTGTACGGGCAGGACATGCCGCCGTGGCTCGTCGATCGCGTGCTGCGCAACATCCTGATCGACGTGAGCGGCAATACGCACCGCAGCGAGTTCTGCATCGACAAGCTGTACTCGCCCGATTCGCCGACCGGCCGCCTCGGCCTGCTCGAGCTGCGCGCGTTCGAGATGCCGCCGCATGCGCGGATGAGCGTCGTGCAGCAACTGCTGCTGCGCGCGCTGATCGCGCGTTTCTGGACGACGCCATACACCACGCCGCTGACCCGCTGGGGCACCGAGCTGCACGATCGCTTCATGCTGCCGGCGTTCCTGCAAATGGATTTCGACGACGTGCTGACCGAGCTGCGCGAGGCCGGCTTCGCATTCGACGCCGCGTGGTTCGCGCCGCACTTCGAGTTCCGCTTCCCGTTGTTCGGACAGATCGCGGTGCGCGGCATGCAGCTGTCGCTGCGCGGCGCGCTGGAGCCGTGGCACGTGATGGGCGAGGAGGGCGCGGCCGGCCACACCGTGCGCTATGTCGATTCGTCGCTGGAGCGCCTCGAAGTGCGCGTCACCGGCCTGAACGACAACCGCCACGTCGTCACCGTGAACGGCCGCGCGCTGCCGCTGCAGCCGACCGGCACCGCCGGCGAGTACGTGGCGGGTGTGCGCTACAAGGCGTGGGGGCCGCCGTCTGCGCTGCATCCGACGATCGGCGTGCATGCGCCGCTGACCTTCGACATCGTCGATACGTGGATGCAGCGCTCGCTCGGCGGCTGCCGGTATCACGTCGCGCACCCGGGCGGACGCAACTACGCGACGTTCCCGGTCAACGCCTACGAGGCCGAAAGCCGCCGTCTCGCGCGCTTCGTCGCGATGGGGCATACGCCGGGGCGGATGGACGTCGCCGCGGCGTCGCCGAGCCGCGAGTTCCCGTTTACGCTCGACCTGCGGCGCACCTGACGCGGCGTGCGACGGAACCGGAGGAGACCGCATGACGACCCGTCGCCGGGCCACACACGAAAACGCACCGGCGCGAATGCTAGGATGCCGGCAGAACCTGCGCCGCCGCGCCCGTGCGCGGCGGCGCACGCCCGTGGCCGCCCATTCATGACCGACCGACATCGTGCCGCCCCTTCACCCCGACGACCTGGCTGACGCCGACGCCATGCATACGCTCTTCGATTCCGGGTCGCTGCCGGATGCCGCGGAACTGGCCGCCGCGCTCGCCGCGCCGGCAGCCGCCGGACGCTACGACGAGCTGCGCGGCGGCGCGGCCGGCCTGCAGGCGCCGGCGCTCGCGCCGATGTGGCGCGACTTCTTCACGCAGCTCGGCAGCGATGGCGTGGCCGACCTCGACCGCCGCGCCGACGCGCTGCAGCGGCGCATGCGCGAGAACGGCCTGTTCTATCAGCTGCACGAGCAGCGCGTCGGCGACGGCGCGACCGGGCCGTGGTCGCTGGACCTGCTGCCGCTGATCGTCGCGCCGCACGACTGGGCGGCGATCGAGCGCGGCGTGCTGCAGCGCGTGCGCCTGCTCAACGCGATCATGGCCGACATCTACGGGCCGCAGACGATCCTGCAGCGCGGCCTGCTGCCGCCCGCGCTCGTCACCGGCCACCCCGGCTACCTGCGCCCGATGCGCGGCGCGCGGGTGCCGGGCGACACCTGGCTGCACGTCGTCGCGTTCGATCTCGCGCGCGGGCCGGACGGCCAGTGGCGGATGCTGGCGCAGCACACGCAAGGCCCGGCCGGCCTCGGCTACCTGCTCGAAAACCGCCTGATCGTGTCGCGGCTCTTCCCGCGCGCGTTCCGGGGGATGCGGGTGCAGCGGCTCGCCGCCAGCTATCGCGCGCTGCTGCAAAGCATGCAGGCGCTCAGCCCGGCCCGCAAGAACTCGCGGATCGTGCTGCTGACGCCGGGGCCGCACAGCGCGACGTATTTCGAGCACGCGTATCTCGCGCGCTATCTCGGCCTCACGCTCGTCGAGGGCGGCGACCTGACCGCCCGCGACAATCGCGTGTTCCTGAAGACGCTGAGCGGACTGGAGCCGGTGCACGGCATCCTGCGGCGGGTCGACGACGCATGGCTCGACCCGCTCGAGCTGCGGCCCGATTCGCTGCTCGGCGTGCCCGGGCTGCTGCAGGCGGTGCGCGCGGGCAACGTGCTGCTCGCGAATGCGCCGGGCTCGGGGTTTCTCGAATCGCCGGGCGTGCTGGGCTTCTTGCCGCGCCTCGCGGAAAGCCTGCTCGGCGAGACCCTCAGCCTGCCCGCCGTGCATTCGTGGTGGTGCGGCGAGGCTGCCGCATGTGACGACGCGTTGCCGCAGCTGGCGCGCAGCATCGTCAAGCCGGCCTTTCCGCCCGATGTGCAGGCGGGCGGCGGCTTCGATCCGGTGATCGGCGCACGCCTGAGCGCCGCGCAGCGCGCGGCATGGCGCGCGCGGATTGCCGCGCAGCCCGCGCACTACACGCTGCAGGCCGATCTGCCGCTGTCGCAGGCGCCGACCTGGCCGGGCCGCGCGCAGCCAGGCAGCGCCGACACCGCGCGCCTCGTGCCGAAGCCGCTGTTGCTGCGCGTGTTCGCGCTGGCCGACGGCGCGAACCGCTGGCGCGTATTGCCGGGCGGACTGTCGCGCGTCGGCGCGCGCGACATGCTGTTCAACGCGCCGATGCCGCGCGGCGGCAGCACGATCGACACGTGGGTGATGACGGAAGGCGTCGTCGATCCGACGACGCTGCTGCAGACGCATCTCGGCCCGGACGACCTGACCGCGCGGCCGCGCGCGATTTCGAGCCGCGCGGCGGAGAACCTGTTCTGGCTCGGCCGCTACACCGAGCGCGCGACCAACCTGATGCGGCTCGCGCGCGGCGCGCTCGAGCGCCTGCGCGGCGAGGACGACACCGACAGCCCCGCGCATCTGCAACTGCTCGATACGCTGTGCCGCGACACCGGGCTGATCGGCGCCGACACGCCGTATGCGGTCGACGCGCCGCGCGCGTTCCAGCAGGCGCTGAGCGCGTCGCTCACGCGCGGCGCCGACCGCGCGACGGGCATCGCGTCGTGCCTGTTCGGGATGCGCGGCGCGGCGGCGGCGATCCGCGAGCGGCTGTCGCGCGAGCAATGGCGGCTGATCGACGATGCGACGCAATTGTTCGCGGACAGCGCGGGCAATCCGGAAGCGGAGGATCAGCTCGGCAACAACGCATTGCAGCTGCTGGAGCGGCTCGGGCTGGTGCTCGGCGCGATCACGGGCGCGCAGACCGACAACATGACGCGCGACGACGGCTGGCGGCTGCTGTCGATCGGCCGGCAGATCGACCGGCTGGATTTTCTGTGCAGCGTGCTGAAGTTCGCGTTCGAAGAGGGCGCGGTGCACAAGCAGGACGGCTTCGAGCTGGTGCTCGAGCTGTTCGACAGCGCGATCACGTTCCGCTCGCAATACCAGCGCTGCTTCGACGTCGCGCCGCTGCTCGCGCTGCTCGTGCTCGACGGGGACAACCCGCGCTCGCTCGCGTGGGTCGCGCAGGCGTTGCGCGGGCGCCTGACGAAAGTCGAGCGCGGCGAGGGCTATGCGCTGTCGGAGCTGGCCGATGCGATTCCCGACGTCGCAGGATGGTCGCTGCACGCGCTGTGCGAAACCGGCGAGGGAGGGCGCCACGACCGGCTGCTGGCGGAACTCGACGCGAGCGTGAAGGCGGTCTGGGAGCTGTCGAACCGGATCGGCGAACGCTATTTCAGCCACGTACGCGAGGCAGGCAGGACGCTATGGTGACGATGAAATCCGCGGTGCGCGCCGAGCCCGCCGCCGAGCGCCGCCGCGAGCCGAAAGCGGCCACTGCGACCGCTGCGGCCGAGCCGGGCCGTGTGCTGCGTGTCACGCACGATACCCACTATCGCTACGCGGCGCGGGTCGAATCCGCGCAGCATCAGGCGCGGCTCAAGCCGCTGTCGACGCCGCGGCAAAAGCTGCTGTCGTTCGCGCTCGACATCGAGCCGAAGCCGGAGTCGGTCGGCGTCGAGACCGATGCGTTCGGCAACGAGCGCGCGTCGTTCGCGCTGAACCAGCCGCACGACGCGCTGTTCGTGCGCAGCCGCAGCGTGGTGCGGGTCGCCGCGCCGGCGTGGTCGGCCGGCAAGCGCGGTGCGCCGCCGCCCGCGATCGCGCAGCCGGATGCCGCGCATGCGAGCGCGTGGGAGGCGGTGCGCGACCGGTTCTGCTATCGCGCGGGGCAGCCGTACGATGCGGCGAGCGAATTCGTGTTCGCGTCGCCGCACGTCGCGTGTCATCCGGAGCTGGCCGCGTACGCGTCGGCGAGCTTCACGCCGGGCCGGCCGCTCGTGCAGGCGGCGTGGGAGCTGATGCGGCGCATCCACGCGGAATTCGCGTATGCGCCGGACAGCACCGACGTGACGACGACCGCGCTCGATGCGCTCGCGTTGCGCAAGGGCGTCTGCCAGGATTTCGCGCACGTGATGATCGGCGCGATCCGCTCGCTCGGGCTGGCCGCGCGCTATGTGAGCGGCTACCTGCTGACCCAGCCGCCGCCCGGACAGCCGCGCCTGATCGGCGCGGACGCGTCGCATGCGTGGGTCGAGGTGTACGACCCGCTGTGGCCGGAGGACGGCGGCTGGCTGCAGCTCGACCCGACCAACGACCGCGCGCCGGGCGACGACTACGTGATGCTGTCGGTCGGCCGCGACTATGCGGACGTCACGCCGCTGCGCGGCGTGATTCGCGGCGGCGGGGCCGATCAGGTGCTGAAGGTCGCGGTGACGGTCGAGCCGCTGGAGGAGGTGTGACGGCGGATGCGATGATCGCGTTGCGTTCGCCGGGCCTCCGTTCAGGAGCACGACTGGATTGCCGGTAAGGATTCGAAGTATTCCAAATCGATAGACGCGGTGACCGTCTCTGGTATCGAGGAGGCCGCGGACGTTTTTTTGCCGACGTTAACTCGCCCAGTGATTTTAGGAATAGTCCGATCGACATTTACCTGATGATTTGCTTAACTCGTGCGCATCTGACGGCATCTCGTCCGTAGCGGCAACGCGGGCGGTCGTGCCGGTTGGGAAACCTAACGACAGCGGCGCCATGCGAACCATTCAGGATGTGCTCCAGCACCGGAGCGCAATCGTCACCCAGCCTTTCCATCTCGAGATCGCGACGCTGCAGTCGCCGGTGTCCGTCTTCTCGTTCGTCCTGAACGAGGCAATGAACACGCCGTTCCTCGCGGACATCACCGCCACCTCGCCGGACAAGCGCATCGACGGCGCGGCGGTGGTCGGGCGGCCGGCGATCTTCACGATCGAGGAGTACGCGTCGGTGCCGTCGATGCCGGGCCTGATCGAGCCGGTGCGCCACGCGGCGCGCACCGTGCATGGGATCGTCACGA
>NZ_JGVW01000059.1 GCF_000687455.2 Burkholderia sp. lig30 | reverse complement strand
GGGCGCGGGGGAGGGGGACGTGCGGGGACGTGAAAACCGGCTGGTCCCCCCGACAGGAATCGAACCTGTATCTAGCGCTTAGGAGGCGCTTGTTCTATCCATTGAACTACGGGGAGCCTGCATATCCGGCAAGTTGCGCGCGAGTCGCATGCCGGGCAGCGGAGTGGACAGCGCGCAAAGTATAGCAAATGCGCACGCGCCGGCGCACACGACGCGACTTGCAAACACGCGAGCCGCACATTGCGCGCGGCTCGCGGCTCAAACTCAGAAATCGACGATGACGAAATCCGACTTGCCGACGTCGCACAGCGGGCAGCGCCAGTCGTCCGGGATGTCGGCGAACCGGGTGCCGGCCGCGATGCCCTCGTCGGGCAGGCCTTCCGCTTCGTTGTAGATCCACCCGCAAATCAGGCAGACCCAGCTCTGGTATTCAATCACTTCGCTCATGTGGCGCTCTGGATGATGGGAACAATATGGGGCCGCCGCAGGCCAAAGCCCGCAGGCGAAAGACGCAATGGTAACGGAATTTCGCCGATCTACGCCGCAACGTCGTTTTAAACGTGCGCATCGCGAGCATCGCGTATGCGGTATGCTTCGTGGGCCTGTCAAGCAGAAGGAGATAACGATGATGACAATGATCAACCGCAAGTGGATTGCAGGCGCCGCGTGCGCGGTGGCGCTGGCCGTCTCGCCGGCCGCGTGGGCCGAGGCGCGCGTGTTCTTCGTCGCGCCGCAGGACGGCGCAACGGTGTCGAACCCGGTGCACGTGAAGTTCGGCCTCGAAGGCGCGGCGCTGCGGCCGGCCGGCGACATGGCGCCCGACACCGGACATCATCACCTGCTGATCGACGGCAAGCCGCTGCCGAAGGGCGAGGTGATTCCCGCTACCGACCATTCGCTGCACTTCGGCAAGGGCCAGACCGAGACCGACCTGACGCTGCCGCCCGGCCAGCACTCGCTGACGCTGCAGTTCGGCGACGGCGCGCACCGCTCGTACGGTCCGGAAATGAGCCAGACCATCACCATCAACGTGAAGTGACGCGTCGCGCGCGTGGCGGCCGCCGCCTCGCGCGCGACGCGTCAAGCCGGCCGTTCGCGCTCATCCGTTCGGCCACGGCGGTGGCGAGGCTCGCCACCGGTACAATGAGCGCTTCCGATTTCTCTTCGCCGTCTTCCCCATGTCGCTCTATTCCATTACCGGCGCGCAGCTCGCGTTCGGTCACGTCGCATTGCTCGATCACGCCGACTTCTCGCTCGAGGCCGGCGAACGCGTCGGCCTGATCGGCCGCAACGGCGCAGGCAAGTCGTCGCTGCTCAAGATCGTCGCCGAGATCGCGAGGCCGGACGACGGCCTCGTCACGCGCCAGCAGGATCTCGTGACCGTCTACGTGCCGCAGGAGCCGGAATTCGAGCCGGGCGCGAGCGTGTTCGACGCGGTGGCGTCGGGCCTGACCGGCACGCGCGCGCTGCTCGACGAATACGACACGATCGTCCATCGGCTCGCCGACACGCCCGAAGGCGCCGAGCACGACGCGCTGCTCGCGAGGATGAACGCGCTGCAGTCGTCGCTCGACACGACCGACGCATGGAACTGGCGCACGCGCGTGTCGACCACGCTCGCGCAGATCGGCCTCGACGGCGACGCGCGCGTCGACGCGCTGTCCGGCGGCATGCAGAAGCGCGTGGCGCTCGCCCGCGCGCTCGTCGTGCAGCCCGACGTGCTGCTGCTCGACGAACCGACCAACCACCTCGATTTCGACGGCATCCGCTGGCTCGAGAACCTGCTCGTCACGCAGCGCGCGGGCCTGCTGTTCATCACGCACGATCGCGCGTTCCTCGATCGCGTCGCGACGCGCATCGTCGAGCTGGATCGCGGCCGCCTGCTGTCGTATCCGGGCAATTTCTCCGCGTACCAGACCCGCAAGGCGCAGCAGCTCGAAGTCGAGCGCGTCGAGAACGACAAGTTCGACAAGCTGCTCGCGCAGGAAGAAGTGTGGATCAGAAAGGGCGTCGAGGCGCGCCGCACGCGCAGCGTCGGCCGCATCGCGCGGCTCGAGCAGATGCGCCACGAGCGCGCCGAGCGCCGCAACGCGCAGGGCAACGTGAAGCTCGACGTCGCGCAGGGCGAGAAGTCCGGCAAGATCGTCGCGGAGCTGACCGACGTGACGAAGCGCTACGACGGCCGCACGGTCGTCGACCGCTTCTCGACCACCGTGATGCGCGGCGACAAGATCGGCTTCATCGGCCCGAACGGCGCGGGCAAGACCACGCTGCTGAAGCTGATCCTCGGCGAACTGTCGCCCGACGAGGGCACGGTGCGCACCGGCACCAACCTGCAGGTCGCGTACTTCGACCAGATGCGCGCGCAGCTCGATCAGGAGAAGAGTCTCGCGGACACGATCAGCCCCGGCAGCGAATGGGTCGAGATCGCCGGCAACCGCAAGCACGTGATGAGCTATCTCGGCGATTTCCTGTTCGCGCCGGAGCGTGCGCGCTCGCCGGTCAAGTCGCTGTCGGGCGGCGAACGCAACCGGCTGTTGCTCGCGCGCCTGTTCGCGCGTCCGGCGAACGTGCTGGTGCTCGACGAGCCGACCAACGACCTCGACATCCCGACGCTCGAGCTGCTCGAAGAGCTGCTGACCGACTACGACGGCACGGTGCTGCTCGTCAGCCACGACCGCGCGTTCCTCGACAACGTCGTGACGTCGGTGATCGCGTCCGAAGGCGACGGCCGCTGGCGCGAATACGTCGGCGGCTTTACCGACTGGCAGATCCAGCGCGATCGCGCGGAGCAGCTCGCGCAGCAGGACGCCGCAAAGCGGGCCGCGAAGGAAGCGCCGGCCGCCAGGGACGAGCCGGCGAAGGGTGCGGCGGGGCGCAACACGCAGCGCGCCGTGAAGCTGTCGTTCAACGAGCAGCGCGAACTGGACGCGCTGCCCGACCGGATCGCCACGCTGGAGGAAGAGCAGAAGACGATCGGCGCGCAGCTCGAGGACGGCTCGATCTTCGCGAAGGACGCGCAGGAAGGCGCGCGCCTGACCGAGCGGTTCGCCGCGATCGACGACGAACTGCTCGCCGCGCTCGAACGCTGGGAGACGCTCGAGGCGAAGCGCAAGCCCTGACGCGCGCCGGCGGCCAGCGCGCTCGCGCGGCGCGCAATTCATCGGATGGCGCGCCGCACGGAACCAGTAAAATACGCCGCGTTTCGGGCCGCGCGGCTGCGCGCCGCGCGCCCGCTTTCGAAGCACTCCAAGCACAGCGTTGTTTCGATTCGCTTTTTTGCGGAACGCAACGTTTTGTCCACGACGTTATCCACACGAGGTGTGGACAATGTCCCGATGAATGACGAACCTCATCGCCTATGTCAACGAAGAAGCCCAGCGCGGCCTATAGCGAAGCATCGATCAAGGTGCTCAAGGGTCTCGAGCCGGTCAAGCAGCGGCCCGGCATGTACACCCGTACCGAGAATCCGCTGCACATCATTCAGGAAGTCATCGACAACGCATCCGACGAGGCGCTCGGTGGTTACGGCAAGCAGATCACCGTGACGCTGCATGCGGACCAGTCGGTGTCCGTCGAGGACGACGGCCGCGGCATTCCGTTCGGCCTGCACCCGGAAGAGGGCGTGCCGGTCGTCGAGATCGTGTTTACGCGCCTGCACGCCGGCGGCAAGTTCGACAAGGCCGCGGGCGGCGCGTATACGTTCTCCGGCGGCCTGCACGGCGTCGGCGTGTCGGTGACGAACGCGCTCGCGACGCGTCTCGACGTGACGGTCTGGCGCGACGGCAAGGTCGCCGGGCTCGGCTTTGCCGACGGCGACGTCGTGAAGCCGCTCGCGACGCAGGCCGCGGGCCGCGGCGAGAAGAAGTCGGGCACGCGCGTGACCGTGTGGCCGAATCCGAAATACTTCGATTCGCCGAACCTGCCGCTCGGCGAACTGCAGCGCTTGCTGCGCTCGAAGGCGGTGCTGCTGCCGGGCGTCGAAGTCGTGCTCGTCAACGAGAAGAGCGGCGAACGGCAGAGCTGGCGATACGAGGACGGCCTGCGCGGCTACCTGCTCGAAGGCATGAACGGCAGCGAGCTGCTGATCCCGCTGTTCGAAGGCGAGCGTTTCGCCGATTCGCGCTCGGGCGACGATACCTTCGCCGAAGGCGAGGGCGCGTCGTGGGTCGTCGCGTGGAGCGAGGAAGGGTCGCTGGTGCGCGAGTCGTACGTGAACCTGATCCCGACGCCCGCCGGCGGCACGCACGAATCCGGCCTGCGCGACGGCCTCTACCAGGCGGTGAAGAGCTTCGTCGAGCTGCACAACCTGCAGCCGAAAGGCGTGAAGCTGCTCGCGGAAGACGTGTTCGCGCGCGTGTCGTTCGTGCTGTCCGCGAAGGTGCTCGACCCGCAGTTCCAGGGGCAGATCAAGGAGCGGCTGAACAGCCGCGACGCGGTGAAGCTGGTGTCGTCGTTCGCGCGCCCGGCGCTCGAACTGTGGCTCAACCAGCACGTCGAGCATGGCAAGAAGCTCGCCGAGCTCGTCATCAAGCAGGCGCAGGCGCGCACCCGTGCGGGCCAGAAGGTCGAGAAGCGCAAGAGCTCCGGCGTCGCGGTGCTGCCCGGCAAGCTGACCGATTGCGAGACGGAGGACATCGCGCGCAACGAGCTGTTCCTCGTCGAGGGCGATTCGGCGGGCGGCTCGGCGAAGATGGGCCGCGACAAGGAATACCAGGCGATCCTGCCGCTGCGCGGCAAGGTGCTGAACACCTGGGAAACCGAGCGCGACCGCCTGTTCGCGAACAACGAGGTGCATGACATCTCGGTCGCGATCGGCGTCGATCCGCACAGCCCGGACGACAGCGTCGACCTGTCGAACCTGCGCTACGGCAAGATCTGCATCCTGTCGGACGCGGACGTCGACGGTGCGCACATCCAGGTGCTGCTGCTCACCCTGTTCTTCAAGCACTTCCCGCAACTGATCGAGCGCGGCCACGTGTTCGTCGCGCGTCCGCCGCTGTTTCGCGTCGACGCGCCCGCGCGCGGCAAGAAGCCCGCGCAGAAGCTGTATGCGCTCGACGACGGCGAGCTGGAGGCGATCCTCGACAAGCTGCGCAAGGACGGCGTGCGCGACACGCAGTGGAGCATCAGCCGCTTCAAGGGCCTCGGCGAAATGAGCGCCGAGCAGCTGTGGGACACGACGATGAACCCCGATACCCGCCGCCTGATGCCGGTGAAGCTCGGCGATCTCGACTACGAGTCGACGGTCGCGCGCATGACGATGCTGATGGGCAAGGGCGAGGCGGCCGCACGTCGCGGCTGGCTCGAGGAAAAGGGCAACGAGGTCGAAGCGGATATCTAAGCGCCTCCGGGCCCGGCACGCCGGGCTTGCCCCCGACGGGGGCAGGAAAGCCGGGCGCCCCGGTTTTTCCTGCGGAGCGCGGCCGGGCGTGATGCCCGGCCCGAACGCGCGCCACACACGAACACGGAATTCAGATGGACGACAACACTCCCGATCTCTTCGCCGGGCCGGACGCGCCCGGGAGCGACGCGCTGACGCTCGGCAACTATGCGGAGCAGGCGTATCTCAGCTATGCGGTCAGCGTCGTGAAGGGCCGCGCGCTGCCGGACGTCTGCGACGGCCAGAAGCCGGTGCAGCGCCGGATTCTCTTTGCGATGAACGAAATGGGCCTCGCCCCGGACGCGAAGCCGGTGAAGTCGGCGCGCGTCGTCGGCGACGTGCTCGGCAAGTATCACCCGCACGGCGACCAGTCCGCGTACGACGCGCTCGTGCGCCTCGCGCAGGATTTCTCGCTGCGCTACCCGCTGATCGACGGGCAGGGCAACTTCGGCTCGCGCGACGGCGACGGCGCGGCAGCGATGCGCTACACCGAAGCGCGCCTGACGCCGATCGCGAAGCTCCTGCTCGACGAGATCGACCAGGGCACGGTCGATTTCATGCCGAACTACGACGGCTCGTTCGAGGAGCCGAAGCTGCTGCCGGGCCGCCTGCCGTTCGTGCTGCTGAACGGCGCGTCAGGCATCGCGGTCGGCCTCGCGACGGAGATTCCGTCGCACAACCTGCGTGAAGTCGCGGCGGCGGCGGTCGCGCTGATCCGTCATCCGCATCTGACGCACGCGGAACTGATGACGTACATCCCCGGCCCGGACTTCCCGGGCGGCGGGCAGATCATCTCGAGCGACGCGGAAATCTCGGCGGCCTACGACGGCGGCCGCGGCAGCCTGAAGGTGCGCGCGCGCTGGAAGATCGAGGATCTCGCGCGCGGCCAGTGGCAGCTCGTCGTCACCGAGCTGCCGCCGAACACGTCGGGCCAGAAGGTGCTCGAGGAAATCGAGGAGCTGACCAATCCGAAGCTCAAGCTCGGCAAGAAGACGCTGACGCCCGAGCAGCTCAACACCAAGAAGGCGATGCTCGACCTGCTCGACGCGGTGCGCGACGAGTCGGGCAAGGACGCGCCGGTGCGGCTCGTGTTCGAGCCGAAGTCGCGCACGATCGACCAGACCGAGTTCGTCAATTCGCTGCTCGCGCATACGAGCCTCGAATCGAACGCGGCGCTGAACCTCGTGATGGTCGGCGCGGACGGCAGGCCGGGCCAGAAGGGGCTGCTGACGATCCTCGGCGAGTGGGTCCGGTTCCGCCAGGTCACGATGACGCGGCGCTGCCGCCATCGTCTCGGCAAGGTCGACGACCGGATCCACATCCTCGAAGGCCGGATGATCGTCTTCCTGAACATCGACGAGGTGATCCGCATCATCCGCGAATCGGACGAGCCGAAGGCCGCGCTGATGAGCGCGTTCGGGCTGACCGAGCGCCAGGCCGACGACATCCTCGAAATCCGTCTGCGTCAGCTCGCGCGGCTCGAGAAGATCAAGATCGAGAAGGAGCTCGAGGCGCTGCGCGACGAGAAGGCGAAGCTCGAGGAGCTGCTCGCGAACGAAAGCGCGATGAAGCGGCTGATGATCAAGGAGATCGAGGCGGATGCGAAGCAGTACGGCGACGACCGCCGCACGCTGATCCAGCAGGAAAAGCGCGCGACCTTCGAGACGAAGGTGGTCGACGAGCCGGTGACGGTCGTCGTGTCGCAAAAGGGCTGGGTGCGTGCGCTCAAGGGCCACGGCCTCGATCCGGCGAGCTTCTCGTTCAAGGCGGGCGACAGCCTGTATGCGGCATTCCAGTGCCGCACGCCGGACCGGCTGATCGCGTGGGGCAGCAGCGGCCGCGTGTATTCGGTCGACGTGTCGGTGCTGCCGGGCGGGCGCGGCGACGGCGTGCCCGTCACGTCGCTGATCGAGCTCGAATCCGGTTCGCACCTGATGCATTATTTCGCGGCGCCGGCGGAGCAGGCGCTCCTGCTCGCGTCGAGCAACGGCTTTGGCTTCATCGCGAAGATCGGCGACATGGTGAGCCGCCTGAAGGCCGGCAAGGCATTCATGACCATCGATCCGGGCACCGTGCCGCTTGCGCCGATGCCGGTGCTGCCGAACGCGTCGCAGGTCGCGTGCCTGTCGAGCGGCGGACGCCTGCTCGTGTTCGGCATGGACGAGATGAAGACGCTGTCCGGCGGCGGGCGCGGCGTGATCCTGATGGCGCTCGACGACAAGGAGACGCTCGTGCAGGCGGTCGCGATCGATCCGGCGGGCGTCGTGCTCACCGGCGCCGGCCGCGGCGGCAAGGCGCAGGAGGACAGGCTGTCCGGCGACGCGCTCGCGTCGCACGTCGGCAAGCGCGCGCGCAAGGGCCGCGCGCCCGACACGAAGCTCAAGGTCGGCGGGCTGCGCCCGGTGCTCGGCTGACGGCGGCTCGACCGCCCGGATGACCGGAACACACGGCCGCTTTGGCGGCCGTGTGTTTTTTTGCGTACGACACATCGCGTACACATCTCGCGCCTGCAAAATAGTATGAGATTTCGGTCGCGGGCTGAACTGCGCCGCCGCACCCGGGTCGAACGTCGCTCGCCACGCTTTCAATCGATAACAGGATCCTCGCCATGTCCCACGCTATTTCCGTCGCGTTGTTTCTCCATCTGCTGGCCGTCGCGGTGTGGGTGGGCGGGATGGTGTTCGCCCATTTCTGCCTGCGGCCGGCGCTGTCGGATCTGTCGCCGCAATTGCGCCTGCCGCTCCTCGAGGCGGTGTTCGGCCGCTTCTTCAACTGGGTTGCGGCCTCGGTGATCGTGGTCCTGCTCTCCGGCGGCTTCCTGCTGGGGCGCTTCGGCGGTGTGCATGCGACCTGGCCGCTGCACGCGATGGCGGGTCTGGGCGTCGTGATGATGCTGATCTTCGGCCATGTCAGGTTCGCGCTGTTTCCGCGCATCCGTCGCGCCGTGCAGGCGCAGAAGTGGCCCGACGGCGCGCGCGCGGTCAATGCGATGCGCCTGCTCGTCGTCGTCAATCTCGTGCTCGGTGTCGTGACGGTCGGTGCTGCCGTCCTGGCGCGCGGCTTCTGACCTGAATCGCGGGCGCGGCGTGCTGTCGCGCCTCGCGCACCCGCGCACCCGCGCACCCGCGCCGCCGCACCGTCGCACCGTCGCACCGCCGCTGAGCGTGGCCCGCGTCAGTGCGCGGCCGTCCAGAGCCACGCGCAGCACGCGAGCGCGACCGCCGCGTAGACCACGTAGACGGGCAGCCTGAAGCGCGCGAAGCACAGCATCGCGAAGCCGCCTGTCAGCCAGTAGACCGGGGCGCCCGGCACGCGGTGCAGGATCTTCACGACCGCGACCAGGAGGAAGCCGGTAGTCGCCGCCCGCAGCAGGCGCATGCCGTGCTCGAAGCGCGAATGGTGCTTGAGCCGGAACAGATGGCGGTGCGCGAACACGACGAGGCAGCCGGACGGCACGAACAGTGCGGCGGTGGCGAGGAGCGCGCCGCGCCAGCCGTCGGTCAGGTAGCCAAGAAACGGCACGACGTTCAGCAGCGGTCCCGGCGAGACCGGCGAGAGCGCGAACGCGAGCGTGAAGTCGTAGTCGGAGATGCCGGTTTCCGGCGTGACGAACAGCGCCTTGAGCACGGGCAGCGCGGAGAAGCCGCCGCCGAACAGCGTCATGCCGGCGCCGGCGAGCCGCGGCCAGAGCAGCGTCGCCTGATAGTCGCCGGGCAGCGGCAGCGCGAACAGCGCGACGAACAGCGCGAGCAGCACCAGCAGGTTGCGGTCGCGCGCCGGTAGCGACAGCGCGAGCGAGTTGTCCGCGGCCGGCCCGGTCAGCCAGCCCGCCGCGAACGCGGCACACAGAATCACGACGAACGCGGCGGGGCTGTGCGCGACCGCGAGCAGAATCGTCGACAGCGCCGCGATCGCCTGCTCGAGCGGCGCGCGCACCAGCGTGCGCAGTTGCCTGACCCACGTGACGCCGATCAGCGCGGCCAGCACCATGCTGAAGTGATTGAGGATCACGGGCGCCGCGAGCGAGCGCACGACCGGGGTGCGGTAGAAGACCGCGAACAGCGTCATCATCACGAAGAACGGCAGCACGCTCGCGAGTCCGGCGATCCATGCGCCGGCGCGGCCGTGCAGCGTCTCGCCGACCTGCACCGCGACGTTGCAGCCGACCGGGCCGGGCACGAGCCAGGCGAGCGCGACGAAGTCGGCGAACGCGTGCGGCTCGATGCGCCGCATGCGGTGGACGTAGTGGCGCTCGAGTTGCGCCATCATCGCAAGCCCGCCCCACGACATCGCGGAAATGCCCGCGACGACCTTGAACAAGGCCCACAGGGATTCCGGCTCCCCGCGCTCGGCGGCTGGAAGGCTCATCATGACAGTGGCTTGCAGGTTTCCGGCGATACGTGGCCATCGACGTATCGGACGGGGCATTGTGCGACTCGCTGCCTGTCGCTTCCATGCGCGAAAACGCTAGGTCGGCAACCGGTGACGGGCAATGCGCAATCGGCTGAGGAAACGATGCCGCGCCACGCGCGGTGCGGGGCCCTCAGCTGCCCGTGCCGCCGGCCGCGCGGCGCGCTGCCGCGTGCGCGTGGTCGTCGCGCACGCCGTAGCGGGCGAGCAGCGCGGGGATGCTGCTGGCGCGCACCGGGCGCGAGAACAGGAAGCCCTGCGCCTCGACCTCGCCGAGTGCCGACAGCCACGCGATCTGCTCCTCGGTCTCGGTGCCTTCGACGACGACCGTGAGGCCAAGCGCGCGCGCGAGGTGCACGATCGACGACACCATCACGCACACGCTGCGGTCGTGCGGGATCGCCTGCACGAACGAACGGTCGACCTTCAGCGTGTCGACGGAGAAGCGATGCAGATAGGACAACGACGAGTAGCCGGTGCCGAAGTCGTCGAGTGCGATCCGGATGCCGAGTTGCTTGAGCGCGAAGATCTTCTCGGAGACGAGCTCCGGATACTCCATCATCGCCGTCTCGGTGATCTCGATCTCGAGGCGGCTGGCCTCGATGCCCGTGTCGTGCAGCGTGCGCGAGATCGTGTCGATCAGGTCGCCGCGCCAGAACTGCACCGGCGAGATGTTGACGGCCAGCGTCAGCGTGTCGTGCCCTTCGTCGCGCCAGCGCGCGAGCTGCTCGCACGCGGTGCGGATCACGAAGTCGCCGATCGGCACGATGAGGCCCGTCGATTCGGCGATCGGAATGAATTCGTTCGCCGAAATGATGCCGTGTTCCGGATGATCCCAGCGGGCAAGGGCCTCGAAGCCGGTGACGTGGCGATGGGTGAGATCGATTTTCGGCTGATACGCGAGGAAGAGCTGTCCGTCGGCGAGCGCGACGCGCAGTTGCTGCTCCCAGCGCATCAGATGATCCGCGCGGTGCGACAGGTGTGGCGCGTAGAACTGGTAGCAGTTCTTGCCGGCGTCCTTCGCGCTGTACATCGCGAGGTCGGCCTTCTTGAGCAGGTCGATCTCGCTTTCGTTCGCGACCGTGTGCAGCGCGATGCCGATGCTCGCGTGCAGCACGAACGCGCTGCCGCGCACGTCGAACGGCACGCCGAACATCCGGATGATCTCTTCCGCGAGCCGCACCGCGCGCCGCTCGACGTCGTCGCCTTTCATCACGACGACGAACTCGTCGCCGCCGATGCGCGCGAGCGTGCCTTCGTCGCCGACCGCGTCGGACAGGCGCGACGCGGTCATCTGCAGCACGATGTCGCCGGCGTTGTGCCCGAGCGTGTCGTTGACGGTCTTGAAATTGTCGAGGTCGATGAACAGCAGGCCGAGCCGCGACAGGCTCGCGGGCATCGACACGTCGTTGCGCAGCGCGCGCAGCGCCGCGTAGCGGTTCGCGAGGCCGGTCAGCAGGTCGAATTCGGCGAGCTGGGTCATCTCGCGCTCGCGCCCGAGCAGCTTGCCGATCAGGCCCGTCGCCACGCCGAAGAACGCGAGCATCGCGAGCGTGATGAAGCTCGCCATCAGCAGATAGACGTTGCGCGTGTGGTTGTAGTCGGCAAGTTCGTCCGCCTGCGACAGGCCGACCATCACGGCGAGCGGATAGCCGTCGAGATGGCGGTACGACACGATACGGGTGACGCCGTCGATCGGGTCGGGACTCACGCCCGCGATCCGTCCCGCGTCCGGATAGACGCCCGATGCGGAGAACGCGCCCGGCGCATCGTGGCGCGTGCCGGTGCGGCGCGCGAGCACGGCGCCGGTGTCGGAGACGACGGCGATCACGCCGTCCTTGCCGATCGCCGCGATGTTGTAGAAGTCGTTCGTGAAGTAGCTCGGATTCTCCGACACGACCACGACGCCTGCGAAGCTGCCGTCGGGATTGTTGAGCCGGCGGGTCATCTGCAGCGTCCACTGGCCCGACACGCGGCCGAGCACCGGCCTGCTGATGTAGAGCTGGTCGTCGTTGCGGCTCAGGTGCACCTTGAAGTGCGCGCGGTCGGACAGGTCGATGGGCTTCGGCTGGCGCTCGGCCGTGCTCGCGAGCAGGATGCCTTTCGCATTCAGGAGCGACACCTGGATCAGCGTGTCGCTCGGCACCACGCCTTTCTCCACGGTGCTCGCGAGATTGAAGCGCGCGGGCGACTTCTCGAATTCGAACTTGACGAAGCGGGTGATCTGGTCGACCTGGTGGATACCCTTGATCGTGTGCTGCTCGAGCGCGGACGACAGGATTGCCGCGGCCGCGGTCGCCTCCTTGTACGCGCTGTCCTTCTCGACCGAGAGCCGCACGGTGATGACCGCCCAAAGCAGCGCGAGCGCGAGCGTCCCGAGCAGCGGAATCGCGAACAGCGCGCGGCGGCGCGACTTGCGCGTCGCGCGCAGCGTTCGCGCCGGCGGCGAAAGGGAGTTCCGGGCCGAGCTCATCGAAAAGGGGCGGCGTCCTGGCTCGCATGCGCCATCCTGCCGGATGGCCAACTATAGGGGTCGCGTTTCGCGACGGATTACGCCGGATATTACTGAATGGTCGGCTTTTGCGATACCCGGACTTAGCAGAGGGGCGGCTCGCCGGCGCAGGTGCTGACCGGCGTGAAATATCAGCCGGGCAGC
Source organism: Burkholderia sp. lig30 (assembly GCF_000687455.2). Lineage (GTDB taxonomy): Bacteria > Pseudomonadota > Gammaproteobacteria > Burkholderiales > Burkholderiaceae > Burkholderia. Next base: position 68,195 of record NZ_JGVW01000059.1, on the reverse strand, counting down.
CGGAACGTGCCGTCGACCACGGTTACGGCGCTTCCGCCGATCCAGATCGTGCCTTCCGCGTCGTCATATTCGACGAACACCCGGCCGTCGCGGCCAATCGCCGTGCCCTGGCGGGCGGTGTACGACGCGCCCGGGCGGCGCGCCTGGCGCGTGAGCAGCCCGGCCAGCGCGGCGTTCGCGCTGCCGGTGACAGGATCTTCGCCGATTCCGAAGCCGCCGCCCGTCATCAGGCAGCGGATCTCGAAGGTCGCGGGGCCGCCCGGCGCATGGGGTGCGTAGGCGGCAAGCCCGTGCGTGCCGTAGCGATGCGTGAGCGCCTCGAGCGCCGCCGTGTCGGGCACAAGGCCGATGCATGCGTCGGGCGAGTTCAGCCGCACGACGAGCCACGGCGCGCCGTTGTCCACCGCGCACGGCGCGGCGCTGAAGTCGATGTCCGCCGTGCGCAGTGCCGCCGCGAGCACCGGATAGTCGGCCTCGGCGAGCGGCGTGACGCGCGCGGGCGGCGCCGCGAATGCCCACCCGTGAGCCTGTTGCCGCAGCGCCACCTGCCCGACCCCGCACTGCTGGACCAGCCGCCCCGGCGCGCGCGGCTTTGCGCCGCTTTCGACGAACGCGTGCGCGCTGCCGAGGGTCGGATGGCCGGCGAACGGCAGCTCGCCGCCCGGCGTGAAGATCCGCACGCGGTAGTCGGCGGCGGGATCGGTCGGGGTGCAGAGGAAGGTCGTTTCCGACAGGTTGGTCCAGCGCGCGATCGCCAGCATGTCGTCGTCGCCGAGCGCGTCGGCGTCGAACACCACGGCCAGCGGATTGCCCTTGAACGGCACCGACGTGAAGACGTCGACCTGCTTGAAGCGGACGCGGCGGGCGGACATGCTGGCGGTCGCCTTACGCGACTTCGGCGATCAGCTCGATCTCGACGCACGCGCCGAGCGGGATCTGCGCGACGCCGAACGCCGAGCGGGCGTGCTTGCCCGCGTCGCCGAACACTTCGGCGATCAGCTCGGACGCGCCGTTCGTCACCAGGTGCTGCTCGGTGAAATCGAGGGTCGAGTTGACGAGGCTCATCACCTTGACGATGCGCGTGACCTTGTTCAGGTCGCCCGTGTGCGCGTGCAGCGTGGCGATCAGGTCGATCGCGATCGCGCGTGCCGCCGCCTTGCCTTCTTCGGTCGCCAGGTCGGCGCCGAGCTTGCCGGCCCAGACCTTGCCGTCCTTCTTCGCGATGTGGCCCGACAGGTAGACCGTGTTGCCGCTTTGCGCGCTCATCACGTAAGCGGCCGCCGGGGCGCTTGCGGTCGGGAGCTCGATGCCGAGCGACTTCAGGGTGTCGTAGACGTTTGCCATGCTTTCAATTCCTGGTTGTGAAGCGTGAATGGGGGGCGTTCAAAGACGCTCGCGCAGCAGTTTACCGAGGCGCGCGACGCCTTCTTCGATTTTTTCCGGCGGCACCGTCACGAACGACAGACGCAGCGTGTTCTGCTGCGGGTCGTTCGCGAAGAACGGCGCGCCCGGCACGAATGCGACGTGGTTCGCGACCGCCGTTTCGAGCAGCTTCATGCTGTCGATCTGCTGCGGCAGCGTCACCCAGATGAACATGCCGCCTTCCGGGCGGTTCCAGCTCACACCTTCCGGCATGTGGCGCGCGAGCGCGTCGAGCATCGCGTCGCATTGTGCGGCATACAGCTGGCGGATCGTCGGGATGTGCTCGTCGAGGAAGCCGTCCTTGATGACTTCGTGCGCGATGCGCTGCGTGAGCGTCGGCGTGTGCAGGTCGGTCGCCTGCTTGGCCTGCACGAGCTTGAAGTGCAGTTCCTCGGGGGCGATGATGTAGCCGATCCGCAGGCCCGGCGCGAGCACCTTCGAAAAGGTGCCGAGGTGAACGATGTGGTCGGGCGCCATCGACAGCATCGTCGGCAGCGGCTCGCCCCGGTAGTTCAGCGCGCCGTACGGATCGTCCTCCAGCACCGGGAACGGGCTGGTCTGCGCGAACGCGGCGAGCGCGCGGCGGCGCTCGACGGGCAGGCGGCGGCCGGTCGGGTTCTGGAAATTCGGCTGCGCGTACAGGAGGCGCGCGCCTTGCGTCAGCGCCGGCGTGAGGCCTTCGGGCAGCAGGCCGGCGTCGTCGGTCGGCACCTGCACGTAGCGCGGCTCGTACAGCGAGAACGACTGCAGCGCGCCCAGGTAGGTCGGGGTTTCGACGAGGATCGGGCTGTCCGGATCGATCAGCGCCTTGCCGAGCAGGTCGAGCGCCTGCTGCGAGCCGGTGGTGACGAGCACTTGCGACACGCGCACGCTGTAGCGCTCGGCGATCCACTCGCGCAGCGGCAGGTAGCCTTCCGTTGCGCTGTACTGCAGCGCGGCGGCGGGCGCGTCGCGCAGCACGCGGTCGGCGGCGGCGCGCATGCGCTCGGCCGGGAACGTGGCGGGCGCGGGCAGGCCGCCGGCGAACGAGATGACTTCGGGGCGCTCCGTGACTTTCAGGATCTCGCGGATCGCAGAGCTGGTGAGCTTGCGGGCGCGTTCGGAAAGTTGCCAGTGCGGCGGGTGCAGGTCGCTCGGGTTCATAGTCTCCTCGTTCGGGTTTCGTGGTCAGTCAAAGATCGGCCGGACAGGCCGCTTCGAAGGGGCCGGGTAGGCCCGGTCGACGGCGACCGGTCAGACGTGGCCGGTTAGGCAAAACGGTTATTATCGCTCGCCAATTCAGCTTGCGCGAGCGGGTTGCGGGGCCGTGCTCACCGCGGTGCGGCGGCCGAGCATCACGGTCGCGATCACGGCGGCGGCGAACAGCCAGGTCGACGGCGCCACCGTTTCGCCGAACAGGCACGCCGAGAACGCGATCGTGAAGAAGATCTGCAGCAACTGCACCTGGCCGACGCGGGCGGTGCCGCCCATCGCGAGGCCCGCGTACCACGCGAAAAAGCCGATGAATTGCGAAAAGAGGGTCACGTAGCCGAACGCGAGCCAGGTGCGCGGCGCGAGCGGGCCGGGGTGCGCGGCGTGGTGCGCCCAAGCGAGCCAGCCGACCGGCAGCACGAGGAACGGCGCGGACACGACGAGCGCCCAGCAGATCACCTGCCAGCCGCCGATCTGGCGGGCGAGGCGCGCGCCTTCGGCGTAGCCGAGCGCGCCGATGCCGACCGCGACGAGCATCAGCAGGTCGCCCGCCTGCGGCGTGCCGCCGCCGTCGCGCAGCGCGAACGCGACGACGAGCGCGCTGCCCGTGACGGCGCTCGCCCAGAACGCCTTCGACGGCCGCTCGTGCGACAGCCACGCGGCGTACAGCGCGACGAACAGCGGCTGCAGGCCGTTGACGACCGCGCCGTGCGATGCGGGGACGCTTTTCATCGCCCATGCGGAGAACACCGGATACGCGACGATCACGCCGGCCGCGACGAGCGCGAGGCTCTTGAGTTGCGCGCGCGTCGGCAGCGCTTCGCGGCGCCACCAGAGCAGCAAGCCGGCGGGAACCGACGCGGCGAGCGCGCGGCCGAGGCCGTTCAGCAGCGGATGCAGCTCGGCGACGACGACGCGGGTCATCGGCAGCGTCAGGCTGAAGATCATCACGCCGATCAGGCCGAGCAGCATGCCCCGGGTTTCGCGCGAATTCATGTCGGTCGGGCCTCCTGGCTGGATCGGCCAACTGTAGTCTCGCAGACCTGAACAGTAACGGTACAATCGGCGCGATACTCTTCGGTACAGTTGGAGCCCGCGATGTCCACCGTCCCACTCGCCCAGATCCCGGCGCCGCACGACACGGCGACGCTCACGCTCGTCGACCAGCTCGTGCAATGGGCGCGGCGGCGCATCGACGAGCGCGTGTTCCGGCCCGGCATGCGGATGCCGTCGATCCGCAAGCTCGCGATCGACAAGAGCGTGTCGCGTTTCACCGTCGTCGAGGCGTACGAGCGGCTCGTCGCGCAGGGCTACCTGGACTCGCGGCGCGGCTCCGGGTTCTACGTGCGCGAGCGGATCGCGGGCCCGCAGCCGGTCGACGCGCTCGCGCGCGGGGCCGAGGCGGCGCCGGTCCACAACACGATCGACGTCGTCTGGCTGCTGCGCAACATGCTGCACACCGTCAGCCCGGAAAAGGGGCCGGGGCTCGGCTACCTGCCGGGCCGCTGGCTCGACGGCGAGCTCATCACCGGCGCGCTGCGCGGGCTCGGGCGGCAGGCCGGCGCGCAGATGCTCGGCTACGGCAGCGCGCAAGGCTTCCTGCCGCTGCGCCAGCAGCTGCAGACCCGCCTCGCGGAGCTGGAGATCGGCGCGACGCCCGACCAGCTCGTGCTGGTGTCCGGCATCACGCAGGGGATCGACCTGATCTCGCGGATCTACGTGCGGCCGGGCGATGCGGTGATCGTCGGCGATCCCGCGTGGTTCCAGATGTTCGGCCGCTTCGCGTCGCAGGGCGCACAGCTCGTCGGCATGCCGTATACGCCGGACGGCCCGGATCTCGACGCGCTCGAGACGCTCGTGCAGATGTGGCGTCCGAAGATGCTGGTGATCAATTCGGTGCTGCAGAACCCGACCGGCACGTCGCTGTCGGCCGCGCAGGCGTTCCGCATCCTGCAGCTCGCCGAGACCTACGATTTTCTGGTGGTCGAGGACGACGTGTACGGCGACCTGTGCCCGCCGAGCTACCCGGCGACGCGGCTCGCGAGCCTCGACCAGCTCAAGCGGGTGATCTTCCTCGGCAGCTACTCGAAGACACTCGCGCCCAACCTGCGGGTGGGCTTCGTCGCGTGCGCGCCGGAAATCGCGAAGGCGATCACCGACCAGAAGATGCTGGTCGGCATGACGACGCCCGAGCTGAACGAGCGGGTGCTGTACAAGGTGCTGACGGAGGGGCATTACCGCCGCCACGTCGAGCGGCTGCGCGCGCGGCTCGACGGCGTGCGCGACAAGACCGCGCGGATGCTCGAGCGCGCGGGCATGCGGCTGTTCACGATGCCGGCGGCGGGGATGTTCCTGTGGGCCGATACCGGGGTCGATTCCGACGCGCTCGCGGCGGCCGCACACGAGGCGGGCTTCCTGCTGACGCCGGGCAGTTTGTTCTCGCCGCAGCAGTCGCCGTCGACGTGGACCCGCTTCAACGTCGCGAACTGCGGCGATCCGGCGCTGCCGGGCCTGCTGTCGCGCTACGTGGATTCGGTCGCGCGGCGGGCATCTTGAGTCGGGCGGGGTGGCCGAGACCGCTCAGCTCTCTCGCTGACACGGTCATGAAGCCAGCCGAGTTGCCAGCGGAACGGGCCATCGACAATGTCTTTCGAGACGGGGTTGATCGATCAATTGTGCCTCCATCGGAAAAGCCGCCAGCAGGCGAATGTGAGGAGGCTGACGATCAGCACGGAGGCAATCAGCGAATAGTAAAGGTCGACGTCTCCTGACGATTCGCAGTCGTGCGCGCCGAAAAGTCGATCCAGCCAAAGCGAGAAGGCAAGCGGCGGTGAAGGGATCAGGTCGGGATGCCGAATCCACCAATAGGTCAACGCAAGCGACGCAAACGCAATCCAGACAACGGCGGCGGTGATTCGGGCGAGGCGCTTCATTGCACGGTCACCATCCCATATGCGCGCAGCATGCTTCCGGGTATCGGATGCAGTCCGTTGTTGACTAGAAGCGCCCGCATGTGCTGGAAGTCGCTTTCGTTGTCGATGACGATGCATCCCCGGCTGATCCCGCGAGGTCCGCGAGGATGCAGGCGGAACTGGCCGCGCTGCACGTCGTCACAGAGCGTGGAGTCGTCGATCGATCCGTCGGCCGCATAAAGCGCAAACCACTCGGACTTTCCGCCGAAACTGTCATGCAGCCACCCGAGCCTTCCTCCGGAACGCCTGTCGACAACGTAATATTGTCCGGGTGGAATCGGCCCGAAATCTGCGAGACAACCGGCCGCCCTGACATTAACGTAAGGCGGAAGTCCCGAAAACGCCGGCAGAGAGAGTTCGCGAATCCGGAACATGCTGATCGGCTGGTTATTGAGTTCGAAGCTGCACTGAATCATGTGGTCTCCAGTATGGCTGCTGATGCGAAATTTCATCAAATTGCAAGCGGCAGAGCCATCGGATCAGTTCGAATTAGCATGGAGCAGTGCTCAGTTTTGAGCGAAATTTCGGGGCTCGTTCGCACATCCGGCTCGAACGCGAGTCGCACGAAGCCCTTGAAATCCTGTGGCCCGTCCCCAAGTAGCCGCCCAATGCCTGCCCCGCATGTCGCACCCGGCGCCACACCATTCAAGTAAGAGGAAACCACACCCATGACACAGCAGACGATGAGCTTTCAGGCAGAGGTCAAGCAACTCCTCCACCTGATGATTCATTCGCTTTACAGCAACAAGGAAATCTTCCTGCGCGAACTGGTGTCGAACGCGTCCGACGCCGCCGACAAGCTGCGCTTCGAGGCGCTCGCGAACAACGCGCTGTACGAGAACGATCCGAACCTGCGCATCCGCATCGCGTACGACAAGGCCGCGCGCACGGTCACGCTCGACGACAACGGCATCGGCATGAGCCGCGACGAGGCGATCGCCAATCTCGGCACGATCGCCCGCTCGGGCACCAAGGAATTCTTCGCGAAGCTCTCCGGCGACCAGCAGAAGGATGCGGCCCTGATCGGCCAGTTCGGCGTCGGCTTCTACTCGGGCTTCATCGTCGCCGACCGGATCACCGTCGAGACGCGCCGCGCCGGGCTGCCGGCGTCGGAGGGCGTGCGCTGGGAAAGCGCGGGCGAGGGCGACTTCACGGTCGACGCGATCGAGCGCGCGCAGCGCGGCACGACGATCACGCTGCACCTGCGCGCGGACGAGGACGAGCTGCTGTCCACCTATCGCCTGAAGTCGATCATCCAGAAGTATTCGGACCACGTCGGCCTGCCGATCCTGATGCAGAAGGAAGAGTGGGACGCCGACAAGGGCGAGATGGTCCGCAAGGACGAGGACGAGACCGTCAACCAGGCGAGCGCGCTGTGGACCCGCTCGAAGAGCGACGTCACCGACGAGCAGTATCAGCAGTTCTACCAGCACCTCGCGCACGACCACCAGAACCCGCTCACGTGGACGCACAACCGCGTCGAGGGCCGCAGCGAGTATACGCAGCTGCTGTACGTGCCGTCGCACGCGCCGTTCGACCTGTGGAACCGCGACTATCGCGGCGGCCTGAAGCTGTACGTGAAGCGCGTGTTCATCATGGACGACGCCGAGCAGCTGCTGCCGCAGTATCTGCGCTTCATCAAGGGCGTCGTCGATTCGGCCGACCTGCCGCTCAACGTGTCGCGCGAAATCCTGCAGGAAAGCCGCGACGTGAAGGCGATCCGCGAAGGCGTGACGAAGCGCGTGCTGTCGATGCTCGAGGAGCTGGCGGGCGCCGAGGACGATGCCGGCAAGGACAAGTACAAGACCTTCTGGAACGCGTTCGGCCAGGTGCTGAAGGAAGGCGTCGGCGAGGATCAGGCGAACCGCGAGCGCGTCGCGAAGCTGCTGCGCTTCGCGACGACGCACGGCGAGACCGACGAGCAGAACGTGTCGCTCGCCGATTATGTCGCGCGCATGAAGCCGGAGCAGGACAAGGTCTACTACGTGACCGCCGACACCTGGCAGGCCGCAAAGAACAGCCCGCATCTCGAAGTGTTCCGCAAGAAGGGCGTCGAGGTGCTGCTGCTGACCGACCGCGTCGACGAGTGGATGCTGTCGTTCCTGCAGGAATTCGACGGCAAGGCGCTCGCGAGCGTCGCACGCGGCGACCTCGATCTCGGCGCGGTGAACGACGACGAGAAGAAGGCGCAGGAAGAAGCGGGCGAGGCGATCAAGCCGGTCGTCGAGAAGATGAAGGAAGCGCTCGGCGACAAGGTGAAGGACGTGCGCGTCACGTTCCGCCTGACCGATTCGCCGTCGTGCCTCGTCGCGGACGACAACGACATGAGCGGCTACCTGCAGCGGATGCTGAAGGCGGCCGGCCAGACGGCGCCGTCGTTCCAGCCGATCCTCGAGATCAACCCGGAGCATGCGCTCGTCCGGCAGCTCAACGCCGACAGCGCCGACTTCGGCGACTGGTGCCATCTGCTGTTCGATCAGGCGCTGCTCGCCGAGGGCGGGATGCTCGACGATCCGGCGAGTTTCGTGAAGCGGACCAACGCGCTGCTGCTGTCGCGTTCGGCGTGAATGCGCGGATGCGGTTCGATGCCGCGCAGTCGGGCTGGCGCGACGTGCCGCGGCCCGGCTGCACGGTCGCGCAGCACGACTGGCTCACGCGCGGCGGCTCGCTGACCGCGCATCTGGCGCGGCTCGGCCGCGTGACGGTGCGGGTGACGCGCGAGGCGGTCGACTGTCCGTGGTTCGACGAGCATACGGCGCTGGCGAGCGCGCCGCGCACGCCGGTCTGGGTGCGCGAGGTGATCCTGTCGGTGGACGGCACGCCGTATGTCGCCGCGCACAGCATCGCGCCGCTTTCCGCGAGCAAGGGCATCTGGCAGACGATGCGGCGGCTGCGCACGCGGCCGCTGGCGGAGCTGCTGTACAGCGATCCGCAAGTCGAGCGCTCCGCGCTCGTGAGCCGGCGCGTGATCGCCGGCCATCCGCTTTACGCGCTCGCGAGCCACGCGCTCGGCGGCGCGCGTGCGCCGCACGCGTTCGCTGCGCGGCGCTCGGTGTTTCAGCGCCACGGCGCGCCGCTGATGGTGACGGAATGCATGCTGCCGGCGCTGTGGGGGCATCTGGCCGTGCATGGCGACGGGCCTGCGGCGCGCGAGGCGGCTTGATGTTGCGCGGTTTTCCGCCGGTCGTCGGGCCGGGCACGCATACGCTGATCCTCGGCAGTTTTCCCGGCGAGGCGTCGCTCGCGGCCGCGCAGTATTACGCGCATCCGCGCAATCAGTTCTGGCGGTTGCTGGGCGCGGTGTTCGACGAGCCTGAATTGCATGCGCTTGCGTATGACGCTCGGCTCGAACGCCTGTTGACGCACGGCATCGGCATCTGGGACGTGCTCGCCGCATGCCATCGCGAAGGCAGCCTCGATTCGGCGATCCGGCATGCGAAGCCGAACGACTTCGATTCGTTGAGAGAGCATGCGCCATTGTTGAAGAGAGTCTGCTTCAACGGCAAGACGGCCGGACGGTTTGCGGAAGTGATCGGGGCTGCCGGGTATGAAACGCTTGTGCTGCCGTCGTCTAGCCCAGCGAACGCGACGCTTTCTTTCGATCAGAAGCTCGTCTTTTGGCAGGGAATTCGCTGGTGACTGAGGCGGCGAATCCTCATTCCAGGATCCGTAGCGTCGCGCTCGACTCGTTCGAATCGAGCGTGAGCAGTGCGGTGCAGCCAAACCGTCGTTCGTTTCAGCTGCGCCGTGCCTGTACCTATTTTTGCAATTCGGGCGCCTTTGCCAGTGCGGATTGCAGCTTGGTCACCGCATCGGCCGTTGCAAGTTGCCCGGCAAGACTGAAGTTGTGTTTGAACTCACTGAACTCCGCGTGGCCGGTACCCGTGACGTCCGTGGTAACCACGGTCTGACCGCTCGGGTCCGCGACTGTGCAGGCGAGCGTGACAGAGAAATCCGTGGGCGGCCACGTGAATGGGCTGTGGGACGACGACGTCGTCTTGATCGTCGGCGTGATCACGTAATCAAGATGCTTGGCCTGGATCGTTGCTGCATCCGGCGCGCTCTTGAGCTTGGTCACATTCTTGAATACGTGGCCGAGACCAACGTAAATCGGCAATTCAAGGTCGTGGTAGGGGCGATAGCTCACCTTGTCGCCTCCCCCGCCGGGCGTAATCACTTCCCGCGCCAACTGATCGTCCGTGATGACGAGGCCCACCGTCTTGTCGACCGGCGATGTCGCAAGGGCCGGAATCTTGTTCGCGTCGCCGGTCAGCGAAATTTCGTGCGCACATCCTGATAATGCCGCGACCACGGTTGCTGCTGCAATCATTCGAATCAATGCCATTTTGCTTGGTCTCTCGTCGTGTGGTTGGTAACGTTATTGAATTGCCGCGAGGAAGGCGGGATCGGCGTATAGCTCGCCGAGCAACTTCTGCACGGCGAGCGGATATTCTTCGCGTGCTTTCGGTACGGCAATCATTGCCGCGAACGCCGAATCCCATTGCGTGTGCGCGGATTTGACCTGGTCGTAGCGCACTGCGCCGGCGCGCATCACGATGAAGCGCGCCGACAGTCTCGCAGCGCCGGTTGCCACGCCGACGTCGATGTCGTTTTCCAAAAGTGTCGCCTTGATCTCGACATTGCTTTGCGGAGAGAGCTTGCCGGCCATCAGCAATTCCTTCGTCATCGCATCGGCAAGGTATGCGCCGAACGAATCCCCAACCGGGGATTTCATCAGGTTTGCGCGCAATGGGACCGGGTACCGATTGGTGGTATCCGAACGGGATTCGAACGGGCCGATTTTCGCGTGCGCGGTCGTGGCGCTCTTGAGTGACTGAATGTTGTCGACAGCGGGGGAATACGGCGGAGCAACCATCGAACAAGCGGCCAATAACACAATCGGCGTGACCAGGCCGACTGCACGGATAACGTTGCGCATATTTGAATTACCTTTAATTATTAAAATCTGCTTACAGGTCGGTGGGTATGAGCGTGAGGTCTTGTCTGGCGGAATTCGATTTGGCCTCCGATCGGGAATATCGGCACGGAACCGCGAATCTTGAATCGAACGGAAACGACGCACCGGGTCCAAGGTGGGCTGGCGAGCCGATGTGGTTCTGGTTCGATGTCAAATTGACCAAAACCTCAATCAGTTCTGGCGATTGCTGGGCGCGGTGCTCGATGATCCTGAATTGCATGCGCTTGCGTATGACGCGCGGCTCGAACGCCTGCTGACGCACGGCATCGGCGTCTGGGACGTGCTCGCCGCATGCCATCGCGAAGGCAGTCTCGATTCGGCGATCCGGCATGCGAAGCCGAACGACTTCGACGCGCTGCGCGAGCATGCGCCGTTGCTTAAGAAGGTGTGTTTCAACGGCAAGACGGCGGGGCGGTTCGCCGAGGTGATCGGGGCGGCGGGCTATGAAACGCTCGTGCTGCCTTCGTCGAGTCCGGCGAAGGCAACGCTGTCGTTCGAACAGGAGCGCTCGTTTTGGCAGGAGGTTCTCTCCTGAGGCCGAATTTTCGAAGTCGCGGAGGGCGAGTCCCGGCCGTTACGCCGCATATCCCCTTTCGCGCATCCGCTGACAGAGTGAGGTGATGGCGGGTTTATGACTTATTCCGGGAACTTGACGTCCAGGCGCGCAGCAATGCCGTTTGAGTTGCTCAAAGTGCAATGCCTTCCGATCTCCACCATATTCATGGCAATGACCATTTGCTTCCGTTCTTCAAATGTGGAATTTGGAATTTTGTTATTTAGTGAGTTTGCCTGATCTTCGATCTCTTTGTCGCTTAACTTGTCGTAAAATTGACTGATCGGTTCGCATTTGAGGTGGATCGGGTTTCCGTAAAACAGGCCGTTAATGCCATTTGTTGTTTCGTCATCAATTCCTTTGACGATTGAAACTCCTGCAGTGCGAATGGTGTAAACGTCGTGTGCAAAAAGGCCGTTTGCGACGCACAACTCAAATGCTGATGGGTTGCCATCCGGACTGGTCATTGGCTGGCAAATATTTTTCCCGGATTCCGCCATCAACATCGGCGTTGAGAATGTCGATGCGGTTTGGTTGGGTTCTGCTGCACTGCTGATAGAAAGCGCAGTCAACCCGACAACACCGATGGCAGTCGTGAGAGCTTTTTTCATTACGTGGTCATGATATTTCAATGTTGAATTCATGTTTCGAGTCATGCAAATTCGACGCTTTCATCCGATCGGAAGCGTGTGATGTTGCAGGCAATCCACTGCTGACTCTGCTTCGGCGCAGCGAATTCTGGTTGCCGACAACATAGTCGCGGCGAACCGTCTGACCGACGACAGATTCGCTTAAATTGAGCGCCGACAGTGCGGCGCGGCCGGACCGACGTTTCAGTCGCGCTTGAACTCGCCAAACGCCGTACGGCCGATATCCGTCACGTCTTCGGTGTCCACGGTCTGACCGCTTGATTCCGCCACCGTGCAGGCGAGCGTCAGCGAGAAATCCATGGGCGGCCACGTGAGGCGACGCGGGGCGACGACATCATCTGGATCGTCGGCGTGATGACATAACCAGATGCTTGCCCTGAATCGTTGCTGCGTCCGGCGCACCCTTGAGCTTGGTCACCTTCCTGAACACGTGGCCGAAGCGGATGTAATAGGGCCAGATTTGATTGCATCCGCCTGAGATAACGGCACGGACCGGCGAATCTTGAATCGTGCAGAAACGATGCCCGGGATCTGATGCGGGCTGGCCGTTCAGGGCAGTTCCGCTTTGATGTCAAATTGGCCAAAACATCAATCAGTTCTGGCGGTTGCTGGGCGCGGTGCTCGACGACGTTGCCGCTGCCGCGTTCGATGTCGATCATGACTTTTCTCCTTTTGCGTGCGCTTTGGCCGCTTTCAGCGCTCGCGAATCAGGCCGATCTTCCGGCGAATAGCGCCGCCACGACGAACTCGGCAATTTATAAATTTTTGTGAATGGGTAAGTTTATTAAAATTTGCAAAAACAAGGGGTTACGCTAAAAATCGACCGAATGTGTATACTGCCGGGCATGAAGATGTCCGTGCCTGGAGATTCGAGGACTGGAACATGATGCAAAGGGCTCAATCACAACAAAGAATCGGGGCAGGTGCCCCGAAGGCCACGCTTTCGGAGCAGGCCCACGAGTACTTGCAGAATGACCTGCTGGCCGGTGCGTTCTCGCCGGGCGAGAAATTGCGTCCCCAGGCGCTTCAGGAGCGATACGGCGTCGGCATCAGTCCCATCCGTGAGGCACTGATGCTGCTCAGCTGCGATGGACTCGTCACGAACGAAGGCCAGCGTGGCTTCAGGGTTGCGGAAGCGTCCCGGGACGATCTTCTGGACATCCTTGACGCTCGAAAGAAGATCGAGACGGAACTTCTCGCCGATGCCATCGAACACGGCGACGAAGAGTGGGGCGCGCAAATCACCGCGGCCTTTTACAAACTGGCACACACACCGCTGCCTGCGGCCGACGATGCCCATGCCGCGACGCGCTGGGAACTTGCGCATCGACGTTTCCACGCTGCGTTAATGAGCGCGGCCCGCTCGAACTGGTTGCGGCGCATCGACGAGCAACTGGTGCGTCACTCCGAGCGATATCGCCGCATGCGATTCGCGGGGCCTGTTCCGAAAGAAGTGTTGGCGCGCGACATCATCAGCGAGCACAAGGCGTTGATGGAAGCCACGCTCGATCGTGAAACCGAGCGTGCGTGCGCGTTGCTGCTCGCGCATATCGATGAAACCGCGAAAGCGGTGGCGCCGTTTCTACCCTGACTCGGTCCCGGGCGGTTCCGGTAGTCGCTTCAGCCTGCCGAGCGCGATGCCGGATGCGATGTCCGGCGCGATGCGCCCGGGAAAGGCAATGAGGCGGCCAGCAGCGCAGCGGCCGCGACGCTGCCAGCCATGAAAAACAGCGCGTTCGAGAAATCGGGCGAATGCCCGCGGATCCAGCCGATCATATACGGACCGAGGAACCCGGAAAATCCGCTGATTACGTTGACCAAAGCAAGCCCTCCGGCCGCGGCCGGTCCCGTCAGGAATGACGAGGGGATCGACCAGAACACGCTCAGCGAGGCGCCGATACCGGCCAGCGCGACACAGACGAAGGCCAGTTCGAGCGTCGCGGTGCCGGCAAGCGCACTCGCGGCCAAACCCAGACTTCCGATCGCCAGCGGAATGGCCAGGTGCCAGCGACGCTCGACAGACCGATCCGAATGCCGGCCGTTCAGGACCATCGTGATGGCGCCCAGCAGAAACGGAAGTGCGCTCAGAAATCCGACCTGGATCGTCGACATTCCGGAAATCTGCTTCACGATCTGCGGCAGCCACAACGTGATGCCGAAGAAGCCGATCCCGACCAGCAGATAGAGCAGGCCGAGCAACCACACGATCGGTTCCCGCAACGCCACGCCCAGCTTTTCCGTACCCATTGCGGCGGCGGATTCCTGGTCCTGTTTCATCTTGTCGATCAGCCAGACACGTTCGGATTCCGAAAGCCATGTCGCGTGGCCGGGTTCGTCCGACAGCGAAAAATAGGTGAACACGCCAAGTGCGATCGCCGGCAACGCCTCCAGGATGAACATCCATTGCCAGCCCGCGATGCCGGCCAGGTCGTTCATCGACATGACGGCGGCGGAGAGCGGTGCACCGATCACGACGGCGATCATGTTGGCAGACATCACTTGCCCGATCGCCCGGGCCCGGTGCTCGGCCGGAAACCAGCGCGTCAGATAGTAGAGGACGCCGGGCAGGAAACCCGCTTCGGCCACGCCGAGAAGGAAGCGGATCACCACGAAGCTCGTCTCGTTGAATATGAACGCCTGCATCGCCGACGCGATGCCCCAGGTGACGATGATTCGTGCCAGCCAGATGCGCGCGCCGAAACGCCGTAGCGCCAGATTGCTGGGGATCTCGAACAGGATGTAGCCGATGAAGAAGATTCCGGCGCCAAAGCCGTAGACTTCAGGCGTGAAATGAAAGGTTTTTGTCAAGTCGAGCGCCGCGAAGCTCACATTGACCCGATCGAGAAAATTCACGAGCCACAGCACGAACAGCAGCGGCACGATCTTGAGTGTCACCTTGCGCATCGCGCTCACGGCAACTGACTGGACCATCATTGTCTCCTGACTGGCGTGTAAGACCTCCACGTGACCGCATGTCCGGGAGGAAGCGTTGTTGTTCCGTCGACGGCACTCCGTCCGACCCGGCGCATTGTTGGTCTGTAAAAATTCAGCGTCAACATAAAATTCGTGCTTTTTATAAATTTCATGTTCCTCTATTATGTGAGGCATGCAAACCTTTCCGCGCCTGCCGCGTGCCTGCGGACGGCGCGAAGACCTTGAGGAACCGAATTGACGCCATCGACGTTGCCGCTCGAAGAGCAGATGCCCCTGCCGACCGCAGAGGCGGAGCTGTATGCCCGCACAGTCCAGTCCTGGGCATTGGAGGTGTCGCCCGGCCTCCCTTCCGAACGCAATGTCGCCTACGGACCGAGCAGGTTCCACCTGTATGACGTCTTCTATCCTCGTGCGGCCGACATGCCGCCCGTCGTCATCTTCTGGCACGGCGGGGGCTGGACAAATGGATACAAGGAGTGGAGCTACTTCATGGCGGAGCATGTGACCCGCCTGGGGGCAACGCTCGTGCTGCCGAACTACCGGCTGGCGCCCGAATTCCGCATGCCGGCTGCCTTTGAAGACTGCGAGCGCCTACTGTGCTCGCTCGCCGCGTCGAGATCGTTCAACGGCGATATGCGCAAGGTCTATGTCGCTGGACATTCGGCCGGCGGTCATTTGGCCACGCTGACGGCACTGCGCTCCAGCCGAAACCGCGAAATTGCGCGGGCAGGCGTCGAGATTCGAGGCGCCGCGCCGATAAGCGGGATCATGGATCTCGCGCATCCGGCTCCCGGTGCCGGGAGCCTGGAGGCGCGAGTGTATGACATGGTGCTCGCGCGAGACGACGACGACGGGGTGTTGAGTCCCGTCTGCTGGGCGGCCGGCAACGAGGTTCCGCTCGTGCTGAGTTACGGTGAATACGATTCGGAACGCGTCATCAGGTCGAATCGGCGCCTGGCTGCATTGCTGGCGTGCCAGTCGGCACCGGTCGCCGCACACGTTGCCGGTGGCCGGAATCATTTCGATACGCATCTTGCGCTGCGTGATCCGGGCGACGACTGGTACACGACGCTGGGCGAACTGATTTGGGGAAATGGACGATGAAGGAAGTGATCGACACCGGTTTGCCTCCGCTCGGCCAGCCTTTTTCGTGGGCGGTGCGCGCAGGATCCCTGGTTTTCACGGCGCACGGTCCGGTCCGGCTCGACGGCACCATCGACACGGGGCCGATCGAGGATCAGGCGCGTTTGACCTTCTCCAATCTGGCGCGCGCAATGAGGGCCGCGGGCGGCTCTCTCGATGATGTGACTCAGGTACAGATCCAGATGACGGACATCGACAGTATGCCGAGCATCGACAGGGTGTACCGGGAGTTCTTTCGCCCACCCTATCCGAACCGTTCGAGCGTGGCCGTGAAGGCGCTCGTCGTGCCCGGTATGAGTATAGAGATCGTCGCTAGCGCAGTGCTGGCGGACCAGGCCGGGGCAACCGTCCCGGGAGATTGACGGGGTGTTTCAACGGCAAGACGCCGGGGTGGTTTGCCGACGCGATGGGCGAAGCGGGGTATCGAACGCTCGTGGTGCCGTCTTTGCGCCCGGCGAACGCTTCGCGCTCTTTCGCTCGGAAGCTGCTGCTTTGGCGGGAAATTCGCTCCTGACTCAATGAAGGGTTTCCTGTCGTCGTGCAGCGGCAACCTGATCCGAACATCGGATCCGTTCCGGCTCGCTGGTAATCGCTTGTGGTCGTCGCTCGCGAGTACAAGCGGGATGCGATGCCGCCGATCTGACCGTCAGGCATCCTGAAAGCCGGCGCTCTTGCCCGGCCCCGGACACGCGCTGCGCCGGCCCCGCCATCGCACAGCGGTATACTTCCGTCCTTTCATTGCCTTTTTCTGGCGTCAAGGATTTCAAATGAGCGCACTGCCTCCCTGTCCGAAATGCAACTCCGAGTTCACGTACGAAGACGGCGGCGTCTACATCTGCCCGGAGTGCGCACATGAATGGTCGGCGCAAGCTGCCGCGACGACCGAAACGTCCGAACGTGTCTATCGCGATTCGGCCGGCAACGTCCTGCAGGACGGCGATACCGTCACGGTCATCAAGGACCTGAAGCTGAAGGGCGGCGGCGGCGTGGTCAAGATGGGCACCAAGGTCAAGAACATCCGTCTGGTGGACAGCGACCACGACATCGATTGCAAGATCGACGGCTTCGGCTCGATGAGCCTGAAATCGGAGTTCGTCCGCAAGGCGTAACGTCGTGCGCGGCGCATGACCGGCGGCGGCAGGCCTGCCCCGGTTCGCCCGCATTGTTCCATTAGTGCGAGATTCATTCATGACCCGATTGATCAAGCGCGCGTCCGCCGAGGCGCGCGCATTCGAACGCAGCGAGCCGTCGTCGTACAACGGTTCCTCAAAGCTCAAGACGCCGCGCGTGAAGCGCCGCACCGAAATCGACGCGCACGACGAGGTGCCGGTGCTCGAGGCGCCGCGCAAGCCGCGTTTCGCGCCGGTGACGTTCTCCGAGGAGCGCGGCGTGCGCTACCTGCATTTCGGCACCGAGTGGGTGCAGGGCGCGATGCGGCTCTCGAAACCGCTTCACATCGAGCTGGAATACGCGCAGCAGATGATGGCGTGGCTGCTGTTCCTCGAAACGCCCGAGCGGATCGTTCAGCTCGGGCTCGGCACGGGTGCGTTGACCAAGTTCTCGCATCGCTTCCTGCCGCGCGCGCGCGTCGAGGCGGTCGAGCTGAACCCGGCCGTGATCGTCGCGGCGCGCACGATGTTCGAGCTGCAGCCCGACGATGCGCGCCTGACCGTCCACGAAGCGGACGCCTGGGACTTCGTCAACGATCCGGCCAACCGCGGCACGACGGGCGCGATGCAGATCGACCTGTACGATGCGACCGCGCGCGGCCCGGTGCTCGACAGCGTCGCGTTCTACCGCGCGGTGCGCGGCTGTCTCGCCGACGCGGGCATCGCGACGATCAACCTGTTCGGCGATCACCCGAGCTTCGTGCGCAACATGAAGCACCTGAACGCGGCGTTCGACAACCGCGTGATCGCGCTGCCGGAAGTGCATGACGGCAATCGCATCGCGCTCGCGTTCTCCGGCCCGCCGCTCGAGGTCACGTTCGCGCAGCTCGACGCGCGCGCAAAGCTGCTCGAGGAGCAGTTGCACCTGCCCGCCCGCTCGTGGGTGAAGGCGCTGAAAGCGTCGGTCGAGCCGCGCGCGAAGACGTTCTCGATCTGACGCCTCATGCGCCGGCCGCACGCCGGCGCGCGCGCATCACGGGGACGGACCGCTCCGGGTTCGTCCCTGCTTGACCGCACCGATGCGGCTCCTATACTGGCCCGATGCCAGGGGAGCCGCAGCTTACCCGTTTCGTCGCTCCTCTCGCGCCGCCGTACCCGTTCACACAATCGATAATCGGGAATGTTGAGGAGACGTCATGGCTCACGATGCCGACGCCAACCAGGCCGCCAAGCGCTGGCTCTGGCTGCTGGTCCTGCCGCTGGTCGCGATGGTCTGGGTGCCGTCGTACAGCAAGATCGAACCGCAATGGTTCGGCTTTCCGTTCTTCTACTGGTATCAGCTCCTGTGGGTCTTCATTAGCGCGGTGATCACGGCGCTCGTGTACTTCAAGACGAAAAACTGCTGGAAGGCGGGCAGCCCGCAGGGAGACGGCCGATGAATCGCGCCGCGACCTTCGTCTTCGTGCTGTTCTTCGTCGGGGTGACGATCATCGGCTTTCTCGCCGCGAACTGGCGGCGCGGCAATCTCGCCCATCTCGACGAGTGGGGGCTCGGCGGCCGGCGCTTCGGCACGATCGTCACCTGGTTCCTGCTCGGCGGCGACCTCTATACCGCGTACACGTTCATCGCGGTGCCGGCGCTCGTGTTCGGCGCGGGCGCGATGGGTTTCTTCGCGCTGCCTTACACGATCCTCATCTATCCGTTCGCGTTCGTCGTGTTCCCGAAGCTGTGGAGCATCGCGAAGCGCCACGGCTACGTGACGGCCGCCGACTTCGTCAACGCGCGTTACGGCAGCCGCACGCTCGCGCTCGCGGTCGCGGTGACGGGCATCGTCGCGACGATGCCGTACATCGCGCTGCAGCTGGTCGGCATCGAGGTCGTGATCGGCGCGCTCGGCTTCGACACGAAAGGCTTCGTCGGCGACCTGCCGCTGATCATCGCGTTCGCGATCCTCGCCGCGTACACCTACACGTCCGGCCTGCGCGCGCCCGCGATGATCGCAATCGTCAAGGACATCCTGATCTACATCACGATCGGCGCGGCGGTCGTCGTGATTCCGGCGAAGCTCGGCGGCTTCGGGCACATCTTCGCCAGCGTGCCGAGCGCGAAACTGCTGCTGAAGGCGCCGGATGCGGCGAGCCTGAACGGCTATAGCGCGTACATGACCCTCGCGGTCGGCTCCGCGCTCGCGCTGTTCCTGTATCCGCACTCGATCACGGCGATCCTGTCGTCGTCGTCGGGCAACACGATCCGCCGCAACATGGCGTTGCTGCCCGCCTATTCGTTCGTGCTCGGCCTGCTCGCGCTGCTCGGCTACATGGCGCTCGCGTCGGGCGTGAAGGACATGCCGCAATACGCGCCGTACTTCAAGGCGTTCGGCCCGAATTTCGCGGTGCCCGCGCTGTTCCTGGAGTTCTTCCCGCCGTGGTTCGTCGGCGTCGCGTTCGCGGCGATCGGCATCGGCGCGCTGGTGCCGGCGGCGATCATGTCGATCGCGGCCGCCAACCTCTACACGCGCAACATCCACCGCGAGTTCGTCAACCGCAACATGACGCACGAGCAGGAGACCAACGTCGCCAAGCTGGCGTCGCTGATCGTCAAGGTCGGCGCGGTCGCATTCATCCTCGGACTGCCGCTGACCTACGCGATCCAGCTGCAGCTGCTCGGCGGCATCTGGATCATCCAGACGCTGCCCGCGATCGTCCTCGGCCTCTATACGCGCATCCTCGACTATCGCGGCCTGCTGCTCGGCTGGGTGGCCGGCCTCGTGTGCGGCACGTGGATGGCGATCTCGCTGAAGCTCGCGGGTTCGATCTTCACCGTGCATCTGTTCGGCTATGCGATCCCCGGCTATGCGGCGGTCTGGTCGCTGATCGTGAACCTCGTCGTCGCGATCGTCGTGAGCGTGCTCGTGCGGGTCCTCGGCATGGCGCATGCGGAAGATCGCACGCGTCCGGAGGACTATCTCGACGTCGTCGAGAGCTGATGCGCGGCGCGTGCGGCGCCGTCACGCGCCGCGCGCAAATGACAATCCCCACGCAGCGTCGTCCACTGCGTGGGGATCGGCCTGACCTTCTCATCAACGCCCGTCGCGTTGCGGCAACGGGCGTTCGTGCGCCGGCGTTACTGCGCGTGCTTCGCGAGCGCCTCGCGCTGGGATACGTCCTCGACGTTGATCATCCACTGCACGCCGAAGCGGTCCTTCAGCATGCCGAAGCCGAGCGCCCAGAAGGTCTTCTGATAGGGCATTGTCACTTCGCCGCCGTCGGCGAGGGCGGTGAACACCTTCTGGCCCTCTTCGGCGGTCGCCGGGTTCAGCGACAGCGAATAGCCGGAGTGTGTGCCGGACGGATTGCTGCAGTCGCCGTCCGAGCACATCAGCATCGACTCGCCGATCGTGAAGCTCGCGTGCATGACCTTGTCCGCCAGTTCGGGCATGGCGGGGCGGTTCGGGTCGGGCGGCGCGTCCTTGAAGCGCATCATGAACATCGTCTTCGCGCCGAGCGCTTTCTCGTAAAACTTCAATGCGGCCTCGGTCTGGCCGTAAAAGCACAGATACGGTTGTACTTGCATTGACGTCTCCTGTCGAACAGATGTCGACCGAACCCGGCGCTTCAGCGCCTGGCGCGGTTCCGTGCAAAGCGGTTAGCGCGGGTGTCGACCGGCGTTCGTGCACGGGCACGTGCTCCGGTTCCGCGCATCGCGCTCTGGACTCTTGCAACGTTGACTGACTGGGACGGGCGCGCCGGGAAGCGGCCGGCGCGCCCGTGACGTGGATTGTAGTGCGCCGCGTCGACGGCCGGATGAAAAATAAAACGGCCGCGAACACGCGGTTCGCGGCCGTGGGGGGCGTTGTCGCAGCCGCCTGCCGGCGGGTCAGCGCAGCGCGTCGATCATCTTCTCGAGCTTCACCGCGTCGGCGGAGAACAGGCGGATGCCTTCGGCCAGCTTCTCGGTCGCCATCGCGTCGTCGTTCAACTGGAAGCGGAACGACGCTTCATCGGTCGCGACGCGCACCGCACGCGCATCGCCGCGCGCGTCCGGCGACAGCTTGCGCGTGACGGCTTCCGTGCTGTCCTGCAGCTTCTGCAGCAAATCGGGACTGATGGTCAGCAGGTCGCAGCCGGCCAGCTCGACGATCTGGCTCGTCGTGCGGAAGCTCGCGCCCATCACCTCGGTGTCGTAGCCGAAGGTCTTGTAGTACGTGTAGATGCCGCGCACCGACTGCACGCCCGGATCGTTCGCGCCGCCGTTCTTCACGTCATCCCAGTCGGCGCCGGCCTGCTTCTTGTACCAGTCGTAGATGCGGCCGACGAACGGCGAGATCAGCTGCGCGCCGGCTTCCGCGCACGCGGCCGCCTGCACCAGCGAGAAAAGCAGGGTCATGTTGCATTTGATGCCTTCCTTCTGCAGGATCCCGGCCGCGCGAATCCCTTCCCAGGTCGATGCGAGCTTGATCAGCACGCGTTCGCGGCCGATGCCGGCTGCTTCGTACAGCTTGATGATCTCGTGCGCCTTGTCGACCGAGCGCTGCGTGTCGAACGACAGGCGCGCATCGACCTCGGTCGACACGCGGCCCGGGATCAGCTTGAGGATCTCGGTGCCGAACGCGATCAGCAGGCGGTCGATGATGAAGTCGGCGCTTTCGCCGCGATGGTCGCGGACGGTCTTTTCGAGAACCGGCCGGTAGGCATCCTTCTGGACCGCCTTCAGGATCAGCGACGGGTTCGTGGTCGCGTCCTGCGGCTTGTACTGCGCGAGCTGCTGGAAATCGCCCGTGTCGGCGACGACGGTGGTGTACTGCTTCAGCTGGTCGAGTGCGGTAGTCATGGCGAATCGAGAAGAGGGCGCGGCGCGCCGGGGTTCCCCAGGGGCCGCGCGAGCGCGGCGGCGAAGCGAGGCGGCGCGGGGCGCGCCGCCTTCGATGCACTATTCTAGGCCCGAAAGACGGCACGCACGTGGCGTGCGCCGGGCCGTCGCGGCGTCACGCGGGGCGCCGCGCGTTGAGGATCACCTGCGTGACGATCCCGGCGACGAGGCCCCAGAACGCGGAGCCGATCGACAGCAGCGTGAGGCCCGATGCGGTGACCATGAACGTGACGAGCGCCGCTTCGCGCTGCTTCACATCGTGCATCGCGTTCGCGAGGCCGCTCATGATCGAGCCGAACAGCGCGAGCGCGGCGACCGACACGACGAGCGCCTTCGGCAGCGCCGCGAACAGCGCGGCGATCGTCGCGCCGAAGATCCCGGCGATCAGGTAGAAGGTGCCGCACCACACCGCGGCGGTATAGCGCTTCGAGCGATCCTCGTGCGCTTCCGGCCCGGTGCAGATCGCCGCGGTGATCGCCGCGAGGTTGACGCCGTGCGAGCCGAACGGCGCGAGCACGAGCGACGCGAGGCCGGTCGTCGCGATCAGCGGCGACGACGGCGTGTGATAGCCGTCCGCGCGCAGCACCGCGATGCCGGGCACGTTCTGCGACGCCA
Organism: Burkholderia sp. lig30; assembly: GCF_000687455.2. GTDB lineage: Bacteria > Pseudomonadota > Gammaproteobacteria > Burkholderiales > Burkholderiaceae > Burkholderia. Next base: position 45,759 of record NZ_JGVW01000059.1, on the reverse strand, counting down.
TCGCGACGACGAACAGCGGGATGCCGATGCTGACGATCGACGCGACCGAGAACGCCGGCATCGTGAACACCGGCTGCGCGAGCGCGACGTGGAAGCGGCTGAAGTCGAGCAGGCCCAGGAAGCCGGCCATCGCGGTGCCGGCCGCGAGCGTCGTGACGATCGCGTAGCGGGGCGCGGCGCGCTTCACGATCAGGTAGGTGAAGAACATCACGAGCACGAGCGCGGTCTGGAATTGCGCGGCGCGGAAGATCTCGATGCCGATCTCGAACAGGATGCCGGCGAGCAGCGCGGCGGCGATGCCGGCGGGAATCCGGCGCATCAGCGTGTCGAACAGGCCGCTCACGCCGACCGCGGTCAGCAGCAGCGCGCACACGATGAACGCGCCGATCGCTTCCGCGTACGGGACGCCGGGCAGCGACGCGATCAGCAGCGCCGCGCCGGGCGTCGACCATGCGACGACGACGGGCGCGCGAAAGCGCAGCGACAGGCCGATCGTGGTGAGCGCCATGCCGATCGACAGCGCCCAGATCCACGACGAGATCTGCGCATCGGTGAGGTGCGCGGCGCGGCCGGCCTGGAACATCAGCACGAGCGAGCTGGTGTAGCCCGTCATCATCGCGACGAAGCCGGCGACGAGCGCCGAGACCGAGGTGTCCGCAAGGAAACGACCGCTCGCGCGGCCCGCGCTCGCGGTGGACGACTGATTCATGCCTCTCTCCATGATTGACCGCCGCTATTGTGCGGCAGCCATTATTTGCTGAGCGTGCGCATCGCGGTTTCGAGACCGGCGAGCGTGAGCGGGTACATGCGCTGGCCGAGCAGGTCGCGGATGATCGCGATCGACTGCCGGTATTCCCACAGCCGCTCGGGCTCGGGATTGAGCCACACGTGATGCGGGAACTGGTCGGCGAGCCGCCGCAGCCACGCGGCGCCCGGCTCCGCGTTGTTGTATTCGACCGAGCCGCCCCGCTGCAGCACCTCGTAGGGGCTCATCGTCGCGTCGCCGACGAAGATCAGCTTGTAGTCGGGCGTGAACTTGTGCAGCACGTCCCAGGTCGGCGTGCGCTCCGCGTGGCGGCGCCGGTTGTGCTTCCACAGGTAGTCGTACACGCAGTTGTGGAAGTAGTAGAACTCGAGGTGCTTGAACTCCGCCTTCGCCGCCGAGAACAGTTCCTCGGTGCGCTGGATGTGGTCGTCCATCGAGCCGCCGACGTCGAGCAGCATCAGCACCTTCACGTTGTTGTGGCGCTCGGGCACCATCCGGAGGTCGAGCCAGCCCGCGTTCGCCGCGGTGCTGCGGATCGTGCCGGGCAGGTCGAGCTCCTCGGCCGCGCCCTCGCGCGCGAAGCGGCGCAGCCGCCGCAGCGCGACCTTGATGTTGCGCGTGCCGATCTCGACCGAATCGTCGTAGTCGCGGAACGCGCGCGCCTCCCAGACCTTCACGGCGGTGCGATGCCCCGCCGACGGCCCGCCGATGCGGATGCCTTCCGGGTTGTAGCCGCCGTGGCCGAACGGCGACGTGCCGCCGGTGCCGATCCACTTGTTGCCGCCTTCGTGGCGTTCCTTCTGCTCGTCGAGCAGTTGCTTGAGGCGCTCCATCAGCTTGTCGAGGCCGCCCATCGCGTCGATCTGCGCCTTTTCCTCCGGGCTCAGCTCGCGCTGCAGGCGCTTTTCGAGCCAGTCGAGCGGAATCTCGAACGCGTCGGACGGCAGCGCCGACACGCCGTGGAAATACGCGCCGAACGCCTGGTCGAACTTGTCGAAATGCTGCTCGTCCTTCACGAGCGTCATGCGCGCGAGATAGTAGAACGCGTCGATCGACGGCGCGATGAGCCCGGCCTTCAGCGATTCGAGCAGCGTCAGGTATTCCTTCACCGAAACGGGCAGCCTGGCGGCGCGCAGCGCGTAGAAGAAATTGAGCAGCATGGCCGTGCCTTTCCGGTGGGCGCGCGGTCAGCGCGCGAGCTTCAGTTTCAGGTTCGCGCGCACGGCCGGCCACTCGGTCGGCAGGATCGAGAACACGACAGTGTCGCGCAGCTCGCCTTCGCGGCCGATCTGGTGATTGCGCAGGATGCCGTCCTGCTTCGCGCCGAGCCGCGCGATCGCGGCGCGCGACGCGTGGTTCATGAAATGCGTGCGGAACTCGACGGCGATCGCGCCGAGCGTGTCGAACGCATGGCCGAGCAGCAGCAGCTTCGCCTCGGTGTTGAGCGCGGAGCGCTGCACGCGCTGCGCGTAGAAGGTGGTGCCGATCTCGAGGCGGTGGTTCTTCTCGTCGACGTTCATGTAGCGCGTGGAGCCGACGATCTCGCCCGACGTGTCGCGCACGACGAACGGGCACCAGCCTTGCTCGTCGCGCTGCTTCAGCGCGGTTTCGACATACGTGCGTTCCTCGCCCGGCGCGGGGATGGCCGTGTACCAGAGTTTCCACAGCTCGCCGTCGGCGGCTGCCGCGGCGATGCCCGGAACGTGGTCGAGCGTCAGCGGCTCGAGCCGGACGTGGCGGCCTTCGAGTGCGACGGGTTCGATCCAGCGGCTCATGCGTGTCTCCTCGATGAAGGTGGCGGGGCGGCCCGGCTCAGCGGTTGTGCCGGTTCATGTAGACGAGCCGCTCGAACAGGCTCAGGTCCTGCTCGTTCTTCAGCAGCGCGCCCGCGAGCGGCGGCACGATCTGCTTGCGGTCGGCGCCGCGCAGCGCGTCGGGCGGGATGTTCTCGGCGAGCAGGAGCTTCAGCCAGTCGAGCAGTTCCGACGTCGACGGCTTCTTCTTGAGGCCGGACACGCCGCGCAGCTCGAAGAAGCTTTCGAGCGCGGCCTGCAGCAGCTCCTCGCGGATGTTCGGGTAGTGGACCGCGACGATCTGCTGCATCGTCGACGGATCGGGAAACTGGATGTAGTGGAAGAAGCAGCGGCGCAGGAACGCGTCGGGCAGCTCCTTCTCGTTGTTCGACGTGATGATCACGAGCGGGCGGTGCTTCGCGCGCACCGTCTCGCGGGTCTCGTAGACGTGGAATTCCATCCGGTCGAGCTCGCGCAGCAGGTCGTTCGGGAATTCGATGTCGGCCTTGTCGATCTCGTCGATCAGCAGCACGCTCGGGTGATCGGCATCGAACGCCTGCCACAGCACGCCCTTGACGATGTAGTTCGCGATGTCCTTCACGCGCGCGTCGCCGAGCTGCGAATCGCGCAGCCGCGACACCGCGTCGTATTCGTACAGGCCCTGCTGCGCCTTCGTCGTCGACTTGATGTGCCACTGCAGCAGCGGCATGCCGAGCGCCGCGGCGACCTCCTCGGCGAGCATGGTCTTGCCGGTGCCGGGCTCGCCCTTGATGAGGAGCGGGCGTTGCAGCGTCAGTGCGGCGTTGACCGCGAGCTTCAGATCGTCGGTGGCGACGTACTGCGAGGACCCTTCGAAACGCATGGCGGCGCTCTTTTCGCGAAAAAAAGCCCAGTATAAGTCAGAAGGGCGGCGCGGTCGGCACGCGCGCGCAGCGCAGCGCGGCGGGGCAGGGCCGAGGCGGGCGCCCGGGCGCGATGTGGACGCCTTCCCCGCCGACGCGGTACAATCTGGCCGTTTTTTTGGCCTGCGTGGCGACCCGATAAGCAAAACGGCGCGGGCCGTTGCCGCTTAGGCGCCAGTTTCCCCTCAAGCTAGGTTACAAGAGCTATGAACAAATTCGTCGGCAAACATGTCGTTGTCGCAGCGCTCGTGGCGCTCGCGGGCAGCGCGCAGGCGGCCGGTGTGGTCGGCAACCCGAAGGACGGGGCGAGCAAGGCCGCCATGTGCATCGGCTGTCACGGCATCGCCGGCTACCGCGTGGCGTACCCGGAGGTCTACCGGGTGCCCATCCTCGGCGGCCAGAACCAGCAATACCTCGAGAACGCGCTGCAAGCCTACCGCAAGAAGGATCGTCACTTCCCGTCGATGAACGCGATCGCAGGATCGCTGACGGATCAGGACATCGCCGATCTGGCGGCCTACTACGCCGCGCAGAAACCCGACTCGAAGGACAATCCCTACAAGTAAGCGTCGCGCTTGCTGATCTCACACGCGGGATAGGAGCATTCATGAACAAGGCATTCAAGACGGCAGCGGCGATGGTGCTCGCGGCCGGCTTCGCGATCGGCACCGCGCACGCGGCGGACCTCGCGAAAGGCAAGGATCTGGTCGAGTCGCACAACTGCGCGGCTTGCCACGGCGCGAAGTTGAACAAGCCGATCAACGCCGAGTATCCGCGCCTCGCCGGCCAGCACGCCGACTACCTGGTCTGGGCGATGCGCCAGTACCAGATGGGTCTCGGGAGCCCGCTGCTCGGCCGCAGCAACGCGATCATGCAGGCGCAGGTGCAGAACCTGTCTGTCGCCGACATGAAGGACATCGCGGCCTACATCGAGTCGCTGCAGGGCGACCTGGTGTTCAAGAAGTAAGCGCGCCGGCCCCGGACGGGCCGCCGGGTCGCGAGATGCCCCGCCTCGGCGGGGTATTTTTTTGTCCGTGCGCGGCGTGATGCGCGCACGGCGGCGCGCGTCAGCCGCGCGACGCGCGGCGCAGGATGCGCTGCAGGTACGCGTCGGAGTCGGGCGGCGTGCCGGTGCGCTGCGCTTCCCAGATCGTCTCGCCGAGGCATTCCATGATCGCGTGCTGCGCGTCGTGCGTGGAATCGAGCTTCGCGGCGAGCTTGTCGTGCGCGGCGCGAATCCCGGGCGGCTGGTCGATCGACAGCTGCTCGCTGATCGCGAGGTGCATCGACAGGTGCAGGAACGGGTTCGTGCGGCCTTCCTCGGGCGCGTAGTTCTGCGTCGCGGCGCCTTCGGTGTCTGCGAGGTCGGCGTGGTATTCGGGATGCTCGACGATCCAGTCGGCCGCCATCGCTTCCAGCGGGGTCAGGATGTCGCCGGCGCGCTGCTTGCGCCAGGTGTCGATGAAAAAGCGACGCACTTCGTCGCGGCTCGGATTGAACATGATGGGGGCGATCGGAATTCGCGCGGCGTCATGCCGCGTCGGCGCATTGTACGCCGGCTCGGCCGGCGCCGCTGGCGGCCCGCTGTCGGCAGGCACGGGCAGGCACGGACAAGCACGGACAAGCACGGGCAAGCACGGGCAAGCACGGGCTGGCTCGCGCGCCGAACCGCCGATACACTCGATTCCCTTCCGTCATCCGCCCGTTCGCCCACCGCGCCGCCATGGTTTCCTCCCTCCGACCCTCACCGTCATCCGCCGCCGTGCAAGGCGCGCTCTACGTCGCGCTGTCCGCCGCCGCGTTCGGCGCGATGGCGATTTTCGGCCGCTACGCGTATGCGGGCGGCGTCGACGTGCTGGGCCTGCTGATCGTGCGCTTCGCGATCGGCGGCGCGGTGCTCGCGGCGATCGCGCGGCACCGGCGCGTCGCGTGGCCGCGCGGCCGGGCGCTCGTGCCGCTCGCCGCGATGGGCGCGTTCGGCTACGTCGGCCAGTCGTTCTGCTACTTCAGCGCGCTGCAGCACGCGCAGGCGAGCCTCGTCGCGCTGCTGCTGTACCTGTATCCGGCGTTCGTCACGCTGCTCGCCGCATGGTGGCTCGGCGAACGGCTCACGCGCGTGAAGGGGATGGCGCTGGTGCTGTGCGTCGCCGGCTCCGCGCTGATGGTCGGCGGCGGGCATGGCGAGCCGCTCGGCATCGCGCTCGCGCTGGCGGCCGCGGTGATCTATTCGCTGTATATCGTCGCGGGCACGAAGGCGACGCGCGGCATCGACCCGCTCGCGACGACGGCGGTGATCTGCGTATCGGCCACCGCCATGCTGATCCTGCTCGCCGTCGTCCGCCGCGCCGCGCTCGGCGTCGCGCCGCACTGGCCGGTCACGGCAGGCGGCTGGGCCGCGATGCTGGCGATCGCACTGGTGTCGACGGTGGCCGCGATGCTCGCGTTCTTCGCCGGCCTCGAGCGGCTGGGTGCGGCGCGCACGTCGATGCTGTCGACGCTCGAGCCGGTCGTGACGGTCGCGCTCGCGGCGCTGCTGTTCGGCGAGGCGCTGTCGCCGATGCAGTGGATCGGCGGCATCGCGATCCTCGCGGCGGTGCTGTGGCTCGTGCGCGCAGGCGGCGCGGCCGACGACGCCGCGACCGCGACGTCCAACGCGTGACCGGCACGCGACGGCGGCTCACTCGACGGGCGCGGGCGTCTTCGGCCTGAATTCGCAGAGCGGCTCGATCGCGCAGTGCCAGCATTCCGGCCGGCGCGCCTTGCACACGTAGCGTCCGTGCAGGATCAGCCAGTGATGCGCGTCGTGGCGGAACTCCGGCGGCGTGAATTTCTCCAGCGCGGCTTCGACGGCCCGCACGTCCTTGCCCGGCGCGAGGCCGGTGCGGTTCGCGACACGGAAGATGTGCGTGTCGACCGCGATGGTGGGCTGGCCGAACGCGGTGTTGAGCACGACGTTCGCGGTCTTGCGGCCGACGCCGGGCAGGCTCTCCAGCGCCTCGCGATCCGCAGGCACTTCGCCGTCGTAGCGCTCCAGCAGGATCCGGCTGGCGGCGACCACGTTCTTCGCCTTGGTGCGAAAGAGGCCGATCGTCTTGATGTACTCGGTGACGCCTTCTTCGCCGAGCGCGACAATTTGCCGCGGGGTGTTCGCGACGGGGAACATCCTGCGCATCGCCTTGTTGACCGATACGTCGGTCGCCTGCGCGGACAGCATGACCGCGATCAGCAGCTCGAACGGCGTCGCGTATTCGAGTTCGGTCGTCGGATGCGGATTGAGGCTCTGCAGCGTTTCGTAGATCGCGCGTCGTTTGCTGGCGTTCATTGCGAGTGCGTGTCGGGCGGCGTGGACGGGCCGCTGTCGTTCGAGGGCTGGCCCTGATCCGCTTGCGGCGCCTGCCCGGCGAGCCGCTTGCGGCGCGCTTCGGCCGCATCGATCTGCGCCTGGACGGCGGCGCTCACGCTTTCGGTGTTCTTCGGCGCGTTGCCTTGCTCGGCGAGCTCTTCCTTCTTCTTGCGGGCACGCTCGAGCGCCGCGGCGATGATCGCACGCTTCTTCGCGTCGGCATCCGCCGCCGCGTCGGCGGTCGCCGTCGGTTGCGCGGCGGGCTGCGAAGCGGGTTGCGAGGCGAGTTGAGCGGCGAATTGAGCGGCGGGCTGCGCCGCGGCGCTGGCCGAGCGGCGCGCGGCTGCGCGCGCTTCGGCCGCCTCGCGCTCGCGGCGCTGGCGCGCGAGCCGGCGCTCGTGGCGCTCGCGCGCGTCGTCGGCCTGTTCCTGTGTCCATGCGTCCCAGCCGGTGCGCTCGCCGGTGACGGGCAGCATCGCGATGCAGTCGACCGGGCACGGCGGCACGCACAGATCGCAGCCGGTGCACAGCGACGCGATCACGGTATGCATCTGCTTCGGCGCGCCGGCGATCGCGTCGACCGGGCAGGCCTGCATGCACAGCGTGCAGCCGATACAGAGCTGCTCGTCGATGAAGGCGACGGGGCGGGGGCGCTCGACGCCGTGTTCCGGGCTGATCGGGATGACGGGCTTGCCGAGCAGGCGCGCGAGGCGCGCGACGCCTTCGGCGCCGCCGGGCGGGCACTGGTTGTAGTTCGCGTCGCCGGCGGCGATCGCTTCGGCATACGGACGGCAGCCCGTATACCCGCACTTCGTGCATTGCGTCTGGGGAAGCAGATCTTCGATGCGATCCGCGAGGGTCTTGGAATCGGTCACGGTGACAACAGGCGACGGCGCGCGGCCGCGCCGCGCGGCGTGGCCGGAATGGTTTGCCAAATCAGGATTATCGCCGATTTCCCGCATTGCGCTTGACGGTGCCTGTGCCATAATCGAAGCGCTTTTTTGCAGGGGCGCAGCAGCAGGTACGCCGTGCGCGGTGTGCCCGTTCCAGTGTCGCCGGTGCCGCGCGGCCGAGGCGATCGATCCGGATGACGCGGCTCACATAGCAAAACGCCACCATGAATCAGCCAAAAATCAAAAGAGACCCTGAAGGCACACGCCGCCGCATCCTGTTGGCCGCGGCCGAAGAATTCGCGAGTGGAGGCTTGTTCGGCGCACGCGTCGACCAGATTGCGCGCCGGGCGGAAACCAACGAGCGCATGCTCTATTACTACTTCGGCAGCAAGGAGCAACTGTTCACCGCGGTGCTCGAGCATGCATTTTCCGCGCTGACCGAGGCCGAGCGCGTGCTCGAGCTGGATGGCGTCGCGCCTGTCGAGGCGGTCACGCGCCTCGCGCATTTCGTCTGGGACTATTACCGCGACCATCCCGAGCTGCTGCGGCTCATCAACAACGAAAACCTGCACGAGGCCCGCTACCTGCACAAGTCCACGCGGATCCGCGAAATGATCTCGCCGATCGTCGCGATGCTCGGCAACGTGCTGGCGCGCGGACAGAAGGCCGGCCTGTTTCGCACCGACGTCGATCCGCTGCGCTTCTACGTGACCTTGTCCGGGCTCGGCTACTACATCGTGTCGAACCGGTTCACGCTCGCCGCGACGCTCGGCCGCGATTTCAGCGCGCCGGACGAGCGTGCCGAGATGGTCAAGATGAATACCGAGGTGCTGCTCGCGTACCTGCTGCGCCGCTGACCCGCACCAGCGGGCCGTGGGCCGGAGCGCGGAGCCGGAAAAGGAAACGCCGCCATGCGAAGTGCATGGCGGCGTTTGTGTTTGCGCAAGCGGCGCGTCAGGCGGCCTTGCGGGCGCGGGCGGGTTTCGCCGGGCGCGCGCCGCGCTTCGCCGCGGCCGTTTTCGACGGCGCGCCGGTGCCGGGCGCTTTCACCCGCATGCGCTTCGCCGCGGCGGCCTTTGCCTGTTCGGCCGTGGCGGATGCGGAGGATGACTCGACTGCCACGGGCGCAGCGGGTGCAATCGGCTCGACCGTTGCCGTCACGGCGGAGGCGGACGGCTCGACCGGCGCCGGCGCGACCGGTGCGGGCGGCACGGCTGCGAGCGGCGTCGCCGCGTCCGGATGGCTCTTCGTGGCGCCGTGCTTCGGCTCCGGCGCATGCTCGCGGATGAAGTCGCGCAGCTGCGGATAAATGATCGTGCGCCAGCGGCGGCCGGAGAAGATGCCGTAGTGGCCGCATTTCTCCGCGGTCAGGCTGCGGCGCTGGTCGTTCGGGATGCCGGTGCACAGCTCGTGCGCGACGTGGGTCTGGCCGCTGCCGGAAATGTCGTCGAGCTCGCCCTCGATCGTCATCAGCGCGGTGTGGCGGATGTCCTGCGGACGCACGCGCTCGCCGTCGATGTCCCACGTGCCTTCGGCGAGGCTGAAGTCCTGGAACACGATGCGGATCGTCTCCAGGTAATACTCGGCGGCCATGTCGAGGACCGCGTTGTATTCGTCGTAGAAGTTGCGGTGCGCTTCCGCATCGTCTTCGTCGCCGCGCAGCAGGCTTTGATAGAAGTCCCAGTGCGATTGCGCGTGGCGCTCCGGATTCATCGCGACGAAGCCCGTGTGCTGCAGGAAGCCGGGGTAGACCTGGCGGCCTTCGCCGGGGTAGTTCGCGGGCACCGTGTGGATCACGTTGTTCTCGAACCACGAGATCGAGTGCTGCGTCGCGAGCGAATTCACCGACGTCGGGCTGCGGCGCGCGTCGATCGGGCCGCCCATCATCGTCATCGTGAGCGGCGTGTCCTCGCCGCGGCTCGCCATCAGCGAAATCGCCGCGAGCACCGGCACCGTCGGCTGGCACACCGAGATCACGTGCAGATTGCGCGCGCCGATGTGGCGGATGAATTCCTGGATGTACGCGACGTAATCCTGCAGGTGGAACGGGCCGACTTCGACCGGCACCATGCGCGCGTCGATCCAGTCGGTGATGTAGACCTTGTGATCCTGCAGCAGCGTGCGCACGGTGTCGCGCAGCAGCGTCGAGTGATGCCCCGACAGCGGCGCGCAGACCAGCACGACCGGTTCGTCCTTCAGCTGGCCGACCGCGCCCGCGTCGTCGGCGTAGCGCTTGAAGCGCAGCAGCCGGCAGAACGGCTTCTCGAGGATCGTCTGCTCGACGATCGGGATGTTGTGTCCGTCCTTGACGATCTGGTGAATCGCGAATTCGGGCTTCTCGTAATCCTTGCCGAGCCGGAACATCAACTCGTAGGCCGCCGACATGCGCGTCGCGCCGGGGATCAGCGACAACGGACTGGATGGATTGGCGAAGGATTTGGAGGCGGCCTGGGCCCAGGCGGTGAGCGGGCTCAGCAATGCCCGCTGGAATTCGTGCAGTTGGTAAAGCATGCAGGCTCCCGAGGGGAGGACGGTGCGCGAGGGCGGCGCGTGGCGTCGCGGCGTGCCGTGTGGGTCAGCGACCGGCCGTGATGCGACGCAGCCGGTCAGTCGTCGTCGATCATATCGGACAACGATGCGTGGTGCAATGCAACAATTCCATGATTTTTCACGAAACTTTTACGATTTGACCATCCTTGAAGATACATCGTGGATGCGTCTTTGGGGGCCGGCTTATCGGCCGGCTGCCGCTTCGGCGGGCGTGGGCTGTCCGGCCGCCCGCGCCATCGCTTCCTCGTGGTGCATCAGGTTCATCGCGGTATGCACGAGCGCGACGTGCGAGAACGCCTGCGGGAAGTTGCCGACGAGCCGGCGCGCGGCCGGATCGTATTCCTCGGCGAGCAGGCCGAGATCGTTCGACAGCGACAGCAGCCGGTTGAACAGCCGGTGCGCCTCGTCGATGCGGCCGAGCAGCGCGTAGTTGTCGACGAGCCAGAAGCTGCACGCGAGGAACGTGCCTTCGCCGGGCGGCAGGCCGTCGTCGTACTGGGTCGTGCAGTAGCGCTGCACCAGGCCGTCGTGGAGCAGGCCGCGCTCGATCGCGGCGACGGTGCCGACGACGCGCGGATCGGTGGGCGGCAGAAAGCCGAGCAGCGGCAGCAGCAGCACGCTCGCGTCGAGTTCGTCGCTACCGTAGCTCTGCGTGAACGCCTGCAGGCGCGGGTTCCACGCGTTCGCGCAGACGTCCGCGTGGATCTGCTCGCGCAGCGCGCGCCAGCGCTCGAGCGCGCCGGGCAGGCGGAACATCTCCGCCGACTTGATCGCGCGGTCGAACGCGACCCACGCCATCACCTTCGAGAACGTGAAATGGCGGCGGCCGCCGCGCGTTTCCCAGATGCCCTCGTCGGGCTCCTGCCAGATCTTCTCCAGATGGTCGAGCAGCGTGCACTGCACCGACCAGACCGTGTCGTCGGCCTGCAGGCCGCCCACCCGGGCGAGGTGCAGCGCCGCCATCACTTCGCCGAACACGTCGAGCTGCAGCTGGTTGGCCGCGTTGTTGCCGATCCGCACCGGCCGCGCGCCCTGGTAGCCGGGCAGCCAGTCGAGCGTCATTTCGGGCAGGCGGCGTTCGCCGGCGATGCCGTACATGATCTGGATCTGCTCGGGCGAGCCGGCCATCACGCGGCCGAGCCACGCGCGCCACGCGCGCGCCTCGTCGTAATAGCCGCCGCGCATCAGCGCGAGCAGCGTGATCGTCGCGTCGCGCAGCCAGCAGTAGCGGTAGTCCCAGTTGCGGGTGCCGCCGAGCTGCTCCGGCAGCGACGTCGTCGGCGCGGCGACGATGCCGCCCGTCGGCTCGTACGCGAGCGCCTTCAGGGTGATCAGCGAGCGCCGCACGGCTGCCGCGTAGCGGCCTTTCACCTGGCAGCGCGCCGACCATTCGAGCCAGTGGTTCTCGGTGCGCGCGAGCATCGACAGCGGATCGCGCGCGGGCGGCGGCCGCAGGTGCGACGGTGTGTAGCCGAGCGTGAACGGCACGCGCTCGTCGGCGCTCACCGTGAATTCGGCGAGCGTGTGCAGGTTCTTGCCGGTCAGCGGCACGGGCGTGCGCAGTACGACGGTGTCCGGTCCCGCGATCGCCTTCATGCCGCCTTCCTCGCGGGCGAGCTGCGTCACCCACGGAATCGAGAAACCGTAGTCGAAGCGCAGCACCAGCTCCATGCGCATCTTCATCGTGCCGTGCCGGCCGACGACGATCCGCACGAGCTCCGACCAGCCGTCGCCGGGCGGCATGAAGTCGACCACCGTGACGGCGCCGTCGGCGCTCTCGTAATCGGTTTCGAGTATCAGCGTGTCGCCGCGATAGCGGCGTGCGGTGTGCGTGACGGCGGCGTCGGCCGCCGGCGCGATCAGCCAGCGGCCGTGCTCGGGCGTGCCGACGAGGGCCGCGAAGCAGGCGCCCGAATCGAAGCGGGGCCAGCACAGCCAGTCGACGGAGCCGTCGCGCGCGATCAGCGCGGCCGTATGGCCGTCGCCGACGAGGGCATAGTCTTCGATCAGGGCGGACATGATCGGCGATCCTTGGTTCGGGTTCATGATCCGGGCGGCGGCAGCCGGGCTTCATGCCCGCGCGCGGCGGCCCGCATGCCCGGCCGGACGGCGAAGCGCGCGCCCGGCCGGCGTTTCGTCACATCTCAACACTTGAGACGGCTCGATGCAAGGAGGTTTCGATGCCGAACCGTTTTCGCGCGCCGTCGGCTTCGTGTCGCCGGATGACGCTGCCGCAGCGCCGGACGGGGGGCGCCGCCGCCGGGCCGCACGTCGCCCCGGCGACACGAAGCCGCCAGCGCGGCGACTTCGGCGCGTCTCGCTTCGGCGCAGACGGGCGCCGCGTGAGCGGGTGGCGCCCCTCATCAGCAGTGCGGCCGCGCGGGCTCAGTCGGCGGCGGCCGGCACCAGCACCTCGCGGCTGCCGTTGATGCCCATCGGCGAGACGAGCCCGGCGGCTTCCATCTGCTCGACGAGGCGCGCCGCGCGGTTGTAGCCGATGCGCAACTGCCGCTGCACCGACGAGATCGACGCGCGCCGCGTGCGCACGACGAACGCGACCGCTTCGTCGTAGAGCGGATCAGCCTCGGCTTCCGGCGCGTCGCCGAACAGATCCTGCGATGCGCCCTCGGCGGCCGGGCCGTCGAGAATCCCTTCCTCGTACTGCGGCTCGCCGAACTGCTTCAGGTATTCGACGACCCGGTGCACTTCCTCGTCGGCGACGAACGCGCCGTGCACGCGCTGCGGATAGCCGGTGCCGGGCGGCAGGAACAGCATGTCGCCCATGCCGAGCAGCGATTCGGCGCCCATCTGGTCGAGAATCGTGCGCGAGTCGATCTTCGACGACACCTGGAACGCGACGCGCGTCGGGATGTTCGCCTTGATCAGCCCGGTGATCACGTCGACCGACGGACGCTGCGTCGCGAGGATCAGGTGGATGCCGGCCGCGCGCGCCTTCTGCGCGAGGCGGGCGATCAGTTCCTCGATCTTCTTGCCGGCCACCATCATCAGGTCGGCCAGCTCGTCGATCACGACGACGATGAGCGGCAGCGTCGACAGCGGCTCGGGATCGTCGGGCGTGAGCGAGAACGGGTTGCCGATCTTCTTTTCCTTCGCTTCGGCGTCGCGGATCTTCTGGTTGAAGCTCGCGAGGTTGCGCACGCCGACCGCCGACATCAGCCGGTAGCGCTTCTCCATTTCGCCGACGCACCAGTTGAGCGCGTTCGCCGCGAGCTTCATGTCGGTGACGACCGGCGCGAGCAGGTGCGGAATGCCCTCGTAGACCGACAGTTCGAGCATCTTCGGGTCGATCATGATGAGCCGTACCTCTTCGGGCGTCGCCTTGTACAGCAGCGACAGGATCATCGCGTTGATCGCGACCGACTTGCCCGAACCGGTGGTGCCGGCGACGAGCATGTGCGGCGCCTTCGCGAGGTCGGTGACGACCGGCCGGCCGGTGATGTCCTTGCCCATCGCGATCGTGAGCTGCGACGTCGAGTGCTGGTATTCGCGCGCGGCGAGGATTTCCGACAGGCGGATCATCTGGCGCTTCGCGTTCGGCAGCTCGAGGCCCATGCAGGTCTTGCCGGGAATCGTCTCGACGACGCGGATCGACGTGAGGCCGAGGCCGCGCGACAGGTCCTTCATCAGGCCGACGATCTGGCTGCCGCGCACGCCGAGCGCGGGCTCGATCTCGAAGCGCGTGATCACCGGGCCGGCGGACGCGCCGACGACCGTGACCGGCACCTTGAACTCCTGCAGACGCTGCTCGATGATCTGGCCGGTCTGGGCCAGGTGCTCGTCGCTGATCGTTTCCATGTCGCCGGATGCGGGCTCGAGCAGGTCGAGCGCGGGCAGCTCGACGAGGGACGCGGCGGGCGCGCGGAACTCGAAGGCGTTCGGGCGCGGCTGGCGCGCGGGCGGAGTGTCGGCGGCGGGGGCCGCGGCAGGGGCCGACGCGGCGGGTACGGCAGGTGCTGCAGGTGCGGCAGGTGCGGCAAACGCCACCGGCGCGAAGGGCGCGACCGGTGCGGGAACGGCGATCGGGGAAGTCGGGGCCAGCATGACGCCGGTTTCGGTCGCCGCAGCGAAGGCGTAAGCGTCCGCGGGCCGATCGGCGGCCGCATGCGTGGGAGCGGCGCCAGCCGATGGTGCGATCGACGTAAACGTGGCGAACGGTCGAGCCGGGGCAACGGCGGCCGGCGGCTGCGTCTCCACGTCGGACGATGCGGTTGTGTGGACGGCGTTCGACGGTGCCGGGACGGACGGCTCGGACGGAGATGCATTCCCTGTGGCGAACGTCTGCACGAAGGGCGGCACAAACGTCGAGGCGAATCCAGACACAGACGAGGGCGTTGTGCCCGGCGCGTAAGCGGGAACGATGGAACCCGGCAGCGTCAGGCCAGGAGCGGTGAATGTCGCGATGGCCACGGGCGTTGCCGACGAGGCTGCCAGTGCCCGATCGTCGGCCGATGCGCCGACGTGCGTCTCGGGCTCGGGGATGCGCGTTGCGTCGATCTGGCTGGTGGCCGGGATGGCCGTTGCGGACGGCAAGTCGGCGTCGCGCGGGGGCGTGGCGGTTGCCGCGGCCGACGTGGTCATGAGCATCGTGCTCGTCATCGCAGTCGGGACCGGCGTGATCTCGTTCGTGCCCGAGAACGGCGAAGCGGCTTCGCCGGCGTATGCCGATGCGGTGGTCACGGCCGGAGCCGGCGAAGTGGCGGCGTCACCGAACGTGGGTGCGGCGACGGTCGATGCGCCCGGCACCACATTGGGTGCTGGCGTGTCGGCGTTCGAGGCCGGAAGCGTTGAAGCCGCTTCCTCCGTGTACGCCGATGCGGCGGGCGTGGCCGGCACCAGTGAGGGCGCGGCGAATTCGCCGAAAGTCGGCACAGCGGCAGGCGACTCGCTCGGCAGCATATTGGGCGCTGGCGCGTCGGCGTTCGAAGCCGGAAGCGTTGAAGCCGCGTCATCCGTGTACGTCGATGCAGCGATTACGGCCAGAGCCTGCGAGGTTGCGGCGAATTCGCCGAGAGGCGGCACGGCGGCAGGCGGCTCGCTCGGCAGCACATTGGCCGCTGGCGTGTCGGCCGGCGCGGCCGACGGCGTCGGCGCCGTGAATGGCGACACGATTGCCGCCGGCGCGTGCGTGGCTGCGGCGATGCCGCCCCACGTCGAAGCGAGTGCGGTTGCCGAAGCCGTGTCCGAACGCGGGGCATCGATGTGCCCGGAGACCGGCGCGTGTCTGGCCGCGACCGTCTCTTCCCAAGGCGCGATGTCGCTTGCCGCATTCGCGGGAGCGGCGTCGAGCGGCGCGGTCAGCGCATCGACCGGAATGGATTGCGCGTCGAGCGTCACCGTGTCGGCGGTTTCGACATCGAGTCCGGTCCGGGCGACCTCCGACGCCGCCATGGCGTCGCTTGCCGCATCGGCGCCGGGCGCGACGTGCGGCGCGGGCTGCATGTCGCCCGGCATGCTGGACGTCATCACGTCGTCCGTCGCGACGTGCGGGCCGATCGCGTCGGTGCCCGGCGCGTTGACCGCGTGCGCGGCGGGCGATTCAGCGACGGCAGGCGCGATCGTGTCGACGGAGGCGGCGGCCGGCGCGGCATGCCCGTCGGCCGGCATGAGTTCGGCGGTCGCGCCGACGGGATGCGCGAAGTCGTCCGCGACGAAATCGAAGGCAAGCGGCGCGACCAGCGACGCGGACGGCTCGGCCGAAGCCGCGGCCATGCCGATCGCAGCGCCGGCAAGCGGTGCCGCGACGTGCGCCGCATCGACGTGCGGCGTGCCGTCGAGTGACGCCCACCGTGCGGTGCTCGCCTCGATCGAGCGCAGCGTTTCCTGCAGGCTCGGCGCCGGCGCGATGCGTTCCGCCGGTTTTTCGGTCCATGCATACAGCGGCGCGCGCGTCGGCGCGGCCGGGCGCCTGCGAGGCGGGACGGGCGGCGTCGCGGGCGTTTGCGTCGCGATGGCTTGCGGCGGCACCGCATGCGTCTGCGTCGGGGCAACCGGGCGCGGCATGGCGGCGGCGCGTGGCGCAACGGTCTGGCGGGGCGCCGTGACCGGGCGCGGCGGCGTGAACGGCTGCGGCCGCGTGCGGACCGGCTCACCGATTCCAGGCGCGGAAGTTTGCGCCGGTGCCGAAGCGGGGCGCGGCATCGAGGCTGAAGCAAACGCCGACGCCGACGCCGACGTGGATGTGGATGCGGATGCGGATGCGGATGCGGATGCCGCTGCAGCCTGCGCGGCAATCGCCGCCGCAGGGCGTGCGATGCTTGCCGCGCCTGCACCGACGCCAGCCGCCGCCGCCGGACGGGCGGCCGGCGCGGGTTTCTGCGCGGGTTTCAGCCAGCCGGCGGGCGCCACCGGCTCGGCGAGCGGCCGGGACGGCGTCTGGCCGCGCTGACGCTGGCGCGGTTGCGAATCGGGTTTCCAGAGCGTCGGCCGCGCGAAGCGGCCGTTCTGGCGCGGCGCCATCGAGTTGACGGTATGCGCGCTGGTCGGCTGGACGTCGCCGGCGCGGCGCACGCGGCGCTCGTCGTCGCGATGCAGCGCGCTGCGCGGCAGGTCGGCGATGCTGCGGGCGTCGTCGCCGTCGTCGTGCGACAGCTTGAGTCCGAACGACGTGTCGAGCCATTCGGCGACGTGCCGCCAGCCGATGCCGGTCAGCCACGGCAGGCCGACGAAGAACAGCACGGTCATCGCGATCGGGGTGCCGATCCGGCCGAGCACGCGTTCGAAGCCTGCCGACAGCGCGTGGCCGAGCAGGTTGGTGTCCGCGCCGGACAACACGCTCGTGAGCGTGCAGCTCGCGACGAACACGCAGGCGAAGCCGAGCCAGAGCCGGATCGGCCCGGAGCCGGCGGCATCGCCGCCGGGGAGCATCGCTTTCACGAGGCGCCAGATGAGAAGGAGGAACCAGGCAGAGGAGATGCCGAACCAGCCGAGAACAACCGTGTGCATGCTTGAAACAGGAAAAAGGCGGGGAGCGCAATGCGCGACCCGCCGAGTTTAACCGGCTGACGAAGATGCTTTCGAGTCGGGCGCGCACCGGACGATGGGCGCACGGGGCGCGGTCAGCCGTCCGCCCCCGCCCGCGAACGGGACTACTCGCCGCGGCGCGTGAAGGTCAGCGTCGCGCCGCCGTCGGTCACGATCAGCAGCTGCTGCGGCGCGCGCATCTGCACGCCGGCCTTCGCGACGTGCGCGAGCGCGTCGAGATAGGCGCTTTCGAGCTTGCCGCCGAGCGTCGCGACGCAGGCCATGCGGGTGCCGGCGAGCGGACCGAAGCTCAGCACGCCGTTCTTGATGTCGTAGGTGCCCATGTAGCGGTTGCAGCCGGAAAAACCGGACACGCGGCGCGAGCCGGACGCGGTGGACAGCATGAGCTTGATCGGTTCGCCGTTGTCGCCGTGCGGAATCGTGCGCGGCGTGCCGTCGGCGTTCTGCCAGCCGGTCAGCTCCCAGTTCGTGTCGTCGATCAGCTGGATCGTCGCGGGGTTGAACGGATCGGGGGCGGACGCGGACGCATCCGGATGGGTCGGCATGGCACAGGCGGAGAGAAGCGTGGCGAGCGTCAGCGCACCAAGCGGCGCGCGCAGCGGGCGAAGCAGGCGCGCGCGCGTGCGGGCGGCTGCGGTCGTGTGGGACATGAGCCTCGTTCCTCGTCGAGAACTGAACAAGGCGTAAGAGTAACGCACTCGTGTCGCGTCAGGGAGGCGACCATCGGCACGCCGATTCGTTCGCGGTGCGCCGCGCCGGCGCGGGCGTCGTTTCGACGCGCGGCGCGGGCCCGAACGGCCGCGGTGCGCGTGTTAACATCGCAGTCGTTTTCGCCATCCACCTAAATACAGCAGGGAATCACATGCAGATCGGTCAGCGGCTCGGAACGCCGCTTTCGCCTTCGGCCACGCGCGTCATGCTGCTCGGCGCGGGCGAACTGGGCAAGGAAGTCATCATCGCGCTGCAGCGCCTCGGTGTCGAAGTGATCGCGGTCGACCGCTATCCGAATGCACCGGGTCACCAGGTCGCGCATCGCGCGCACGTGATCGACATGACCGACGCCGCCGCGCTGCGCGCGCTCGTCGAGGCCGAGCGTCCGCACCTGATCGTGCCCGAGATCGAGGCGATCGCGACCGACGCGCTCGCGGCGATCGAAGCGGCCGGCATCGCGGAGGTGATCCCGACCGCGCGCGCGACGCAGCTCACGATGAACCGCGAAGGGATTCGCCGGCTCGCGGCCGAGGAACTCGGCCTGCCGACCTCGCCGTACGCATTCGCGCAGTCGTTCGACGAATTCAAGGCGGCCGTCGCGACGATCGGCATGCCGTGCGTCGTGAAGCCGGTGATGTCGTCGTCGGGCAAGGGGCAGTCGGTCGTGAAGGCCGAGTCCGACCTCGAACCGGCATGGCAGTACGCGATGGCGGGCGGGCGCGTGAATCACGGTCGCGTGATCGTCGAGGGCTTCATCCATTTCGAATACGAGATCACGCAGCTCACCGTGCGCGCGATCGATCCCGACAGCGGACAGGTTCGCACGTCGTTCTGCGAGCCGGTCGGCCACGTTCAGGTGGCGGGCGACTACGTCGAGTCGTGGCAGCCGCAGCCGATGAGCCCGGCGGCGCTCGCGCGCGCCCGCGAGATCGCGCACAAGGTCACCGAGGCGCTCGGCGGCCGCGGGCTGTTCGGCGTCGAGCTGTTCGTGCGCGGCGACGAGGTCTGGTTCTCCGAGGTCAGCCCGCGTCCGCACGACACCGGCCTCGTCACGCTCGCGTCGCAGCGTCAGTCGGAGTTCGAGCTGCATGCGCGCGCGATCCTCGGCCTGCCGGTCGACCCCACGCTCGGCTCGCCCGCGGCGTCGGCGGTGATCTACGGCGGGCTCGACGAGGCGGGCATCGCGTTCGAGGGCGTGCGCGACGCGCTCGCGGTACCGGGCGCGGACCTGCGCCTGTTCGGCAAGCCCGAGAGCTTTGCGAAGCGGCGCATGGGCGTCGCGCTCGCGACCGGCGCGAACGTCGACGAAGCCCGCGTGCGCGCCAAGCGCGCGGCAGCGGCGGTCAAGCCGGTTTCGGCCCGCTGACGACGGGCGGCGCGCCGTTCGTCCACGCCTGGTGAGGAGATTCCGCATGCATCGGTCGTCATTCGCCGCGCTCGCGTTCGCCGGGCTGGCCGCTTCCGCCGCGCACGCTGCGCCGCTGACAGTCGGAGAACTCGACGCCGGCACCCGCCGCACGATCGCCTACCAGTGCGAGAACGAGAAGCGGCCGGTGCGCGTGTCGTACTGGCTCGCCGCCGACGGCCAGAGCTTCGCGCTCGTGCCCGTGAACGGCGAGCGCTTCCTGTTCGTCGACACCGTGGCGGCGTCCGGCGTGCGCTATCAGGCCGGACGCTACATCTGGTGGACGAAGGGCAGGGAGGCGACGCTGCGTGACGAGATCGCCGACGAGAAGGCGCCGCCGCTGTTGTCCGGCTGCGTCGAGATCGCGGGCAAGAAGACGGCGGACTGAACGGCGGCCCGACCGGCGTGCGGCGCGCCGGCGGCGGCGCATGTCCGGGTTGTCACGGGTTCTCGGCCGTGCGGTGCTACAATATGGCCCTTTCCGCCGGCATTCGCGCCGGACGGAGCCCGCACGGCCCGAGCGCCGGGGCGGCGCGGCGCGCCGCGGCTCCGTCTTCATTCCGAAGTGTTATTGCGCAGCGGCCCGCCGGGCCGGTCTGACGCGAGATGTCCCGCCGCGCCTTTTGAGCGATACGCCACCATGTCCGATTCTGTTGCCACGCCAGTCGACGCAACCTTCGATCAATTCGGCCTTGCCGCCGACATCCTGAAAGCCATTACGGAGCAGGGCTATACGAAGCCGACGCCGATCCAGGCGACGGCGATTCCGGTCGTGCTCGCCGGCCGCGACGTCATGGGCGCCGCGCAAACGGGCACCGGCAAGACCGCGAGCTTCTCGCTGCCGATCCTCCAGCGCCTGTTGCCGCAAGCCAACACGAGCGCGTCGCCGGCGCGCCACCCGGTGCGCGCGCTGATCCTTACGCCGACCCGCGAGCTCGCCGACCAGGTCGCGGCCAACGTGCATTCATACGCGAAGCACACGCCGCTGCGCAGCGCGGTCGTGTTCGGCGGCGTCGACATGAATCCGCAGATGGCCCAGCTGCGACGCGGCGTCGAGATCCTGATCGCGACGCCGGGCCGCCTGCTCGACCACGTCCAGCAGAAGACGGCGAATCTCGGCCAGGTGCAGATGCTCGTGCTCGACGAAGCCGACCGGATGCTCGACATGGGCTTCCTGCCGGATCTGCAGCGGATCCTGAACCTGCTGCCGAAGGAGCGCCAGACGCTGCTGTTCTCCGCGACGTTCTCGCCGGAGATCAAGAAGCTCGCGTCGACCTACCTGCGCAATCCGCAGACGATCGAGGTCGCGCGCAGCAACTCGACGAACGCAAACGTCACGCAGATCGTCTACGACGTCGCCGAGGGCGACAAGCAGGCGGCCGTCGTGCAGCTGATGCGCGGCCGTTCGCTGAAGCAGGTGATCGTGTTCTGCAACAGCAAGATCGGCGCGAGCCGCCTCGCGCGCCAGCTCGAGCGCGACGGCGTGGTCGCGTCGGCGATTCACGGCGACAAGACGCAGATCGAGCGGATGCAGGCGCTTGACGCGTTCAAGCGCGGCGAGATCGAGGCGCTGGTCGCGACCGACGTGGCCGCGCGCGGGCTCGACATCGCCGAGCTGCCGGCGGTGATCAACTTCGACCTGCCGTTCAGCGCCGAGGACTACGTGCACCGGATCGGCCGTACCGGCCGCGCCGGGGCGACGGGCGACGCGCTGTCGCTGTGCAGCCCGAACGAGCGCAAGCAGCTTGCGGACATCGAGAAGCTGATCAAGCGGCCGCTCGAGATGCAGACGCTGGCGCTCGACAAGCCGTCGCGTCCGCGCCACGACGATCGCGGCGGCCGCCGCGAGCGCGACGAGCATCGCGGCGCATCGGGCAGCCGCCGGCCGGCCGCCGGGGGCGAGCGCGAGCGCGAACGCGGTCACCATCGCCGCCACGAGGCGCCGGTCGACGATTTTTTCCTGAAGCCGTACGAGGCGTCGGCGCCGTCGAAGCGGGCCGAGGAAGCGCAGCCCGTGCAGCCGGAGAAGAAGCCGAAGCGGCAGGTGGCCGCGCTGCTCGGCGGTTTCGGGATGCCGCGCAAGCCTTCCGCGTGAACGATTGACGGTTACGCGAGTAAGCGATGAAACGGGCGCATGCGATGAGCATGCGCCCGTTTTTTCTTGGCATGCGCGGCGCGATACAGACCACCGCGTACCGTGTTCATTTATGTTAGTTATTCTAAGCGATGCAGCGGTGTCCATCGAAAACAGGCGCTGGTAGGAAACTCGCCACTTCAAGCATCTCGAACAATATCAAGATAGATCCTCGCGCCGTACAGCTACGATGATGGCTCTCTGAGAGGGCCAAACGATGAATCGACGCATTGCAGTTGTTGGAGATAGTCTTTCAACCGGCGGGACAATTAACCCATACGGCGGGCCGCCCTTCCTGGTGCACGGGCATCAAGCAGCACTGATTGGCGGTAGCGCGTTCTGCACCGCATGCCAAAGCACCGGCATCATCGCAAAGGCCGGCGGGCCGTATCGGCTCAAATTTCAGGGGGAGGTCGCACTGGACCGCGATATCGTCCTGTGCGGTTGCTCGACGCCACCGAGCATCATTGCGTTACTAGCCGGTGAAGCATGGTGCGATGATGGGCTAAAGGGCCTCGGAGAAGTCGTTTCGACCCGCACGACAACGGGCGGCGTCGCGTCGGTCAAGAAAGGCGCGTTTGACGAGCAAGTCGCGACGAAGGTAAGCGGCGGCGCTGTCAACGAATCGGAGGGCTACCCCTATTACATCGAGACGGCGGACGGACGCGTACATTCCGGCGTGCTCGACGCGAGCGGCGAGCTACCGCGCGTCCATACGGGCGATGCGTCCGGAGACTACACCGTCTATTGGGGAGACGAAGCCATTGCGAAACAACACGGCGGGGTAAGCCATGCCTAATCCAGCCACGAAGGTTCGCACGACCGACGCACCAAAATCAAAGAAGCACGTGCAGCTTCAAGCGCTGTCCTTTCAGGAGCTTTGGAACGCGTACCCGAAGAAAGACCCCTACGACGACCCCACCGGCCAGTATGAGAACCAATGCGCCATTCGCATGAGCGTCACATTCCACAACGTCGGAAGCGACATGAAGTCGTTTTCTCAAAATGTGTTACAGCCGATGCCCGGCAAAAAAACGCTAGGCCGCCTGATTCTTGGCGGAAAAGCGACAGCGACGCGCGCTTACGAGCTGGCTGAATGGTTAAAGCTTCGCCCGTTCCTAGGGCTCGGCAAACCCGAAAACATCACCGGTCAGGATTGGCAAGACAAGATAAAAGGTCGAACCGGTGTCATCTACTTCTTCGGCTATTGGCGACAGGATGGCGACTCAGCCGACACACTGAGCGGCGGTCACATCGACCTGTGGAACAAAGATACGCTTACACCGTCCTTTGCATCGTTCTGGCGGTTTCGTCTTGGTAGGCGAACGATGCCGGACCCACGGTCTTGGCTTCTTCCCGGCAGGAACGAGAACTGGATATCAGACCTATCGGAATCCAAAGAAATTCTTTTCTGGGAAGTGAAATGAAGCGTATGGCTTTCGCTGTTCTAGGCTTCGTGTGGGGACTGCTAGTGACAGGGGCATCATTCTTTGTTTTCAACCGCATTGATTGGCCAAAACCATCATCCCCCGCAGTCGGTTGTGGGGAATCTTGCGCGTCGCACGCCGGTCTAGTCGTGACCATGCTATTTATTCTGCTATGGCCGTCAGTTGTCTTTGCCGCGCTCAATGCGATTGCCTATCGGCGTTGGTCGCTGCGTAAATGGCGCATCGCGTTCGCCGTTGTGACCTTGCTGGCAATCCTGTTTCATCTTGCCACCTATATGGTCTAACCGATTATCCTTCGCACCAAGTATTCTGGGAAGTGAAATGAAGCGTATAGCGCTCGTTATGCTGGGGTTCGTATGGGGATTGCTCGTCACATGGGCGACCGTCTACGTCCTCAATCGAATCCATTGGCCCGAGGTGAAATCGCATGCGACCAGTTGCAACGACATGGAACATTGCACATCGCATGCGAAGTTCCTGTGGGGCATGCTTGCGACGCTGCTATGGCCGGCTGTCGCGTTCGCTGCTTTGAACGCGACAGCGTTTAGTCGATGGTCGAGGCGTCGATGGGGCATCGCATTTTTCGCGTCGACGTTGTGCGCAGTCCTGTTCTATGGCGAGCCCTACGTCGCACCCTACCTAGGTCTTGCCAGCTAACCGCCACCCCCGCTTTCAGGAATTTTGCTGACGTCGAGGGGAATGCCGCCCGCCTTGCGCATAGTCCGCACGGCCTTGGGGATATGTCTGCGAGTCAGGCGATAGCGCATCAGATTGGGACTCGCGCGGTCGATTGAATGGACGAATTCGAGGTCATTGATCGTTGTTTTTTCTGCCCCGCCGCCATGACCGTCCGCGTCAATTGACGGCGAACCCTAGTCCGCCTGCGGGCCGAACCGCCTTGCCCACGCCGCCGTGGCGGCCGCGTAGAACGCGTCGAGCGGCATGTCCGGCGCTGCGCCGTCGAGCGCGAGGCCGAGGTGCGCGGCCGCGGCCCGCAGCGCGGGCAGCGGATCGCTGCACTCGAGCGCGGTCGCGCCGGTCTGCTTGCTGAGCTTTTCGCCGTGCGCGTCGACGACGACCGGCACGTGCAGATACGTCGGCGTCGGCACGCCGAGGCAGCGTTGCAGGTAGATCTGTCGCGCAGTGGAGTCGAGCAGGTCGGCGCCGCGCACGACATGCGTGATGCCCGCGTCGGCGTCGTCGACGACGACCGCGAGCTGGTACGCCCATTGCCCGTCCGCCCGCTTGAGGACGAAGTCGCCGACCTCGGTCGCGAGGTTCTGCGTCTGCGTCCTCTGCCAGCGGTCGTCGAACGTAACGATCGCGGCGTCGCCGTCCGGCACGCGCAGCCGCCACGCGCGCGCGGGCTTGCCGTGCAGGCCCGCGCGGCAGGTGCCGGGATAGGCGAGCGTCGTGTGGCGCTCATGCGCCGCGCGCAGCGAATCGGCGATTTCCTTGCGCGTGCAGCCGCACGGATAGACGAGCCCGGCCGCCTGCAGCCGCGCGAGCGCCGCCGCGTAGTGCGCGTCGCGCCGGCTCTGCCAGACGGGTGGCTCGTCCGGCGTCATGCCGAAATGCGCGAGCGTCGCGAGAATGTCCGCGTCCGCGCCCGGCACCGTGCGCGGGCCGTCGAGATCCTCGATGCGCACCAGCCACGCGCCGTGGTGCGCGCGCGCGTCGAGCCAGCTCGCGAGCGCGCCGACGAGCGAGCCGAAGTGCAGCGGGCCGGTCGGCGACGGCGCGAAACGGCCGCGATAACCGTTCATCGGACGGCGTGCCGGGCGGCGCTCAGGCCGCGTGCGCGGTGGCGCAGGCCGGGCACGACGTGCCCGGCACGTAGCTCGGCGATTGCTGCGCGTCCGGCGTGACGACCGCGCGGCACGCGAAGCAGGTGACGTTCTCGGTGGGCGCGAGCTGCGGGTTGAGCGCGGTGCGGTAGTCGAACACGAAGCAGTCGCCGTGATAGTGCGCGCCGCCGACTTCCTCGAAATACTTGAGGATGCCGCCTTCGAGCTGGTAGACGTGATCGATGCCGACCTCCTTCATGTGGATCGCGGCCTTCTCGCAGCGGATGCCGCCCGTGCAGAACGACACCACCGTCTTGCCTTCGAGATCCGCGCGGTTCGCCTCGATCACGCCGGGGAATTCGCTGAACTTGCTGATCCGGTAGTCGAGCGCGTCGTCGAACGTGCCGACGTCGACCTCGAACGCGTTGCGCGTGTCGAGCATCACGACCGGACGGCCTTCGTCGTCGTGGCCGCGGTCGAGCCACGCCTTCAGCGTGCGCGCGTCGACGGACGGCGCGCGGCCGAGTTCCGGCTTGATCGCGGGCTTCTTCATCGTGATGATTTCGCGCTTCAGGCGCACGAGCATGCGGCGGAACGGCTGCGAGTCGGACAGGCTCTCCTTGAACTGCACGCCCGCAAACTTGCCCTCGAACAGCGGATCGTGGCGGATGTAGTCGATGAACGCGTCCGTCGACTCGCGCGGGCCGGCGATGAACATGTTGATGCCTTCCGGCGCGAGCAGGATCGTGCCGCGCAGGCCGAGTTCGTTGCAGCGGGCGGTGACGAGCGGGCGCATGTGCTCGGTCGCGTCGAGCGATGCGAAGTGATAGGCGGAGAGATTGACGATACGCATGATGATCGGACGAGAAAGCGGCCGCGGCCGTGCAATGGGGCACGGGCGCACGCATAAAAAGGGTGCGACGCCGGGGCGGATGAATCGGAAACCGCCATTATCCCGCAAACGGAGCCCGGGCCGCCAATCTGCCGTACGGCCGGCGGCTCGGCGCGTGGCCGCGGGGATCGGCCGAACGGCCGGCGCCGGGATTTTTTGGGCAGCCTCCGCGACGGGACGGCTACAATAACGCCCATGTCAGATCCCCGCTTCGTCCATCTCCGCGTCCACTCCGAATTCTCGATTGCCGACGGCATCGTGCGCCTCGACGACATCGTCAAGGCGGCCGCCGCCGACGGTCAGGGCGCGCTCGCCCTGACCGATCTCGGCAACGCGTTCGGCCTCGTCCGTTTCTACAAGGAAGCCCGTGGCAAGGGCATCAAGCCGATCGCCGGGTGCGACGTCTGGATCGCCAATCCGGACGATCGGGACAAGCCGTCCCGGCTGCTGCTGCTCGTCAAGGACAAGCGCGGCTACCTGAACCTGTGCGAGCTGCTCACCAAGGCGTGGCTCACGAACCAGTACCGCGGCCGCGCCGAGATCGACGCGCAATGGCTCGAGACGGAGCTGGCGCAAGGCCTCCTCGCGCTGTCGGGCGCGCAGCACGGCGACATCGGCATGGCACTCGCCGCCGGCAACGAGGACGCGGCGCGCCGTCACGCGCAGCGCTGGGCGGCGTGCTTCCCCGGCGGCTTCTACATCGAGCTGCAGCGTTACGGCCAGCCGGGCGCCGAGGCGTACATCCAGCAGGCGGTGACGCTCGCCGCATCGCTGAAGCTGCCGGTCGTCGCGACCCATCCGCTGCAGTTCATGATCTCCGACGATTTCACCGCGCACGAGGCGCGCGTGTGCATCTCGGAAGGCGACATCCTCGCGAACCCGCGGCGCCAGAAGCGCTTCACGACCGATCAGTTCTTCTGCACGCAGGAGCGCATGGCCGCGCTGTTCGCCGACCTGCCGTCCGCGCTCGCGAACACCGTCGAGATCGCGAAGCGCTGCAACCTGACCCTCGAGCTGGGCAAGCCGAAGCTGCCGCTGTTCCCGACGCCTGACG
Source organism: Burkholderia sp. lig30 (assembly GCF_000687455.2). Classification (GTDB taxonomy): domain Bacteria; phylum Pseudomonadota; class Gammaproteobacteria; order Burkholderiales; family Burkholderiaceae; genus Burkholderia. The sequence goes on along the minus strand of NZ_JGVW01000059.1, from coordinate 19,079 downwards.
GCATGTCGCTCGACGACTACCTGATCCAGCTGTCGAAGGAAGGGCTCGAAAAGCGCCTCGAACAGCTGTATCCGGACGCGGCGGAACGCGACGCGCAGCGCGAGACGTACTACAGGCGCCTCGACTTCGAATGCGGGACCATCACCAAGATGGGGTTCCCGGGCTACTTCCTGATCGTCGCGGACTTCATCAACTGGGCGAAGAACAACGGCGTGCCGGTCGGGCCGGGGCGGGGCTCGGGCGCGGGCTCGCTGGTCGCGTATGCGCTCGGCATCACCGATCTCGATCCGCTGCGCTACAACCTGCTGTTCGAGCGCTTCCTGAACCCGGAGCGGGTGTCGATGCCCGACTTCGACATCGACTTCTGCCAGGAAGGCCGCGACCGCGTGATCCAGTACGTGAAGGGCAAGTACGGCGCGGACGCGGTGTCGCAGATCGCGACGTTCGGCACGATGGCCGCGAAGGCGGCCGTGCGCGACATCGGCCGCGTGCTCGACCTCGGCTACATGTTCACCGACGGCATCGCGAAGCTGATCCCGTTCAAGCCGGGCAAGCACGTGACGATCGCCGACGCGATGAAGGAAGAGCCGCTGCTGCAGGAGCGCTACGACAACGAGGACGAAGTCCACCAGCTGCTCGACCTCGCGCAGCGCGTCGAAGGGCTGACGCGCAACGTCGGGATGCACGCGGGCGGCGTGCTGATCGCGCCCGGCAAGCTGACCGACTTCTGCCCGCTCTATACGCAGGGCGACGACAGCGGCGTCGTCAGCCAGTACGACAAGGACGACGTCGAAGCGGTCGGCCTCGTGAAGTTCGACTTTCTGGGTCTCACGACGCTGACGATCCTCGACTGGGCCGAGCGCTACATCCGCCGGCTCGATCCGGCGAAGGCCGACTGGTCGCTCGCGGAGGTGCCGCTCGACGATCCTGCGTCGTTCCAGATCCTCAAGAAGGCGAACACGGTCGCCGTGTTCCAGCTGGAAAGCCGCGGCATGCAGGGCATGCTGAAGGACGCGCAGCCGGACCGCTTCGAGGACATCATCGCGCTCGTGTCGCTGTACCGCCCGGGGCCGATGGACCTGATCCCGAGCTTCTGCGCGCGCAAGCACGGCCGCGAGAAGGTCGAGTATCCCGATCCGCGCGTCGAGCCCGTCCTGAAAGAGACCTACGGCATCATGGTCTATCAGGAGCAGGTGATGCAGATGGCGCAGATCATCGGCGGCTACTCGCTCGGCGGCGCGGACTTGCTGCGCCGCGCGATGGGCAAGAAAAAGGCCGAGGAGATGGCCGAGCACCGCGAGCTGTTCCGCGCGGGCGCGGCGAAGAACGGTCTCGCGTCGGAGAAGGCTGACGAGATCTTCGACCTGATGGAGAAGTTCGCGGGCTACGGCTTCAACAAGTCGCACGCGGCGGCCTACGCGCTGCTCGCGTACTACACCGCGTGGCTGAAGGCGCATCATCCCGCCGAATTCATGGCGGCCAACATGAGCCTCGCGATGGACGACACGGACAAGGTCAAGATCCTGTTCGAAGACTGTCTCGTCAACCAGATCGTGGTGCTGCCGCCCGACGTCAACCACTCGGCGTACCGCTTCGAGCCGGTCGCCGAGCCGGACGGCAAGCGCTCGCGCACGATCCGCTATGGCCTCGGCGCGGTGAAGGGCAGCGGCCAGAACGCGATCGAGGAGATCCTGCGCGCGCGCGAGGAAAAGCCGTTCACCGACCTGTTCGACTTCTGCGAGCGGATCGACCGCCGCGTCGTGAACCGCCGCACGATCGAGGCGCTGATCCGCGCCGGCGCGCTGGATTCGCTGCACGCGAACCGCGCGCAGCTGATCGCATCGGTGCCGCTCGCGATGGAGGCCGCCGAGCAGGCAGCCGCCAACGCGCTGCAGGCGGGCCTGTTCGACATCGGCGGCGAACCCGGCCATGTCCACGAGCTGGTCGACGAGCCGGCGTGGGACGACAAGCGCCGGCTGCAGGAAGAGAAGGGCGCGCTCGGCTTCTACCTGTCGGGCCACCTGTTCGACGCGTATCGCGACGAAGTGCGCCGCTTCGTGCGGCAGAAGGTCGGCGAGCTGAAGGAAGGCCGCGACAAGCTCGTGGCGGGCGTCATCGCGTCGCTGCGCACGCAGATGACCCAGCGCGGCAAGATGCTGATCGCGCTGCTCGACGACGGCTCGGGCCAGTGCGAGATCACGATCTTCAACGAGGTGTTCGAGGCGCACAAGGCGCTCTTCAAGGAAGACGAGCTGCTGATCGTGCAGGGGCAGGCGCGCAACGACGCGTTCACCGGCGGCATCCGCTTCACGGCCGAGACGGTGATGGATCTCGAGCGCGCCCGCAGCCGCTACGCGCAGTCGGTGCGGCTGACGATGAACGGCAACGCCGATGCCGCCGTGCTGCGGCGCGTGCTCGAGCCGCACGTCGCGAAGGACGAGCCGGCCGCGCCCGCCGTCGAGGCGCCCGCGCCGCGCGGCGGACGCGACGGCGGCCGCCGGTCGCCGCCGCCGCCCTTGCCGAACGGACTCGCAGTGCAGATCCATTACAGCAACGCGCGCGCGCAAGGCGAGATGCGTCTCGGCGACGCGTGGCGCGTGAAGCCGAGCGACACGCTGCTTACCGAGTTGCGCGCGGCGTTCAACGGCAGCACGGTCGAGATCGCGTATTGAACACCAGGCGCCTTCGGGCGCCGGAAACCCCCTGTACATGGCGAGCCCTGCTCGCCTGCTAGACGGATCGATTGCCGTGGCCCTGTTTTCTTCCGCCCGCCCGCCCAGAACCATCCTCGTCGCCGCGCCGCGCCGTATCGGCGACGTGCTGCTCACGACGCCGCTCGTGCGCTCGCTGAAGGCCCGCTGGCCGGACGCGCAGATCGACATGCTGGTGTTCCGCGGCACCGAAGGCGTGCTGGAGCACAACCCGGACGTGCGCCGCGTGATCGTCGTCGCGCAGCGCGCCGGGTTCCGCGAGCGGCTGCGCGACGCGATGTCGATGTGGCGCCGCTACGACCTCGCCTGCGCCGCGCTCAGTTCGGACCGGCCGCGCTTCTACAGCTGGTTCGCGGGCCGCAAGCGGGTCGGCCTGGTCGATCCCGAGCGCGTCACCTGGCTGACGCGGATGATGCTGCACGGCATCGCAATCAATCATCACCAGTCCGCGCATACGGTCGTCAGCACGCTCGCGCTCGCGCCGGTGATCGGCATCGAGCCGGTTTCCGAGGTGGTCGCGCCCGGCATCGGCGACGATCCCGCGCGGCGCGCGCGGTTCGACGCGTGGCTCGCCGAGTCGCCCGCGATTCGCGACGGCAAGCCGCTCGTCGTCCTGCATCCGTATCCGATGTTCACGTACAAGCAATGGCGGCGCGACGGCTGGGTCGAGATGATCGACTGGCTGCGCGGGCAGGGCTTCGCGGTCGCGCTGTCGGGCGGCCCCGCCGCCGGCGAGCGTGATTACGCGGCGCAGGTCGCGGCCGAGGCGGGCGGCGACGTGCTGAATCTCGTCGGCCGCCTGACGTTCGGCGAGAGCGCCGAACTGGTGCGGCGCGCGCGTCTGTTCATCGGGCCCGATACCGGCGCGACGCACGTCGCCGCGGCGACCGGCACCGACACCATCGCGCTGTTCGGGCCGTCCGATCCGGTGCGTTGGGGGCCGTGGCCGCAGCATTGGCCGGCGACCGAAAATCCGTGGCCGCTGCGCGGCTCCGGCCGGCACGGGAACGTCTATCTGCTGCAGGGAGAGGGCGATTGCGTGCCGTGCCGGCACGAGGGATGCGAGCGTCAGGTCGAGAGCCGCAGCGACTGCCTCGTCAATCTGGGCACGGAGCGCGTGAAGGCCGCGGCGGCCGAGATGCTCGGGCTGGCCGCGCCCGGCGCGGCGGCTGTCGTCGATACGTCGCAATTGCGGCGCGCCGGGTCGAACTGAGCCGCGCCCGGCGAGCGCCTGTTCGCGGCGAAGCGCGAACGCCCCGGGCGATTCCGCGCGGGACCGCCCGGGATCGCGCGCAAATCAGCTGAAAGCCCGCTTGATCCGGGAGCGCAGCAGCGCGCGCCGCAGCTTGCCTTCGACGACCGGCGTGTCGAGCGCGACGCGCTCGCCCGCCGGCTTGCCGCGGTGCAGGTAGTAGCGGTCGAAGGTCGCCTGCGTCATGCCCCACTTGTTGAGGAACTGGCGGCGGCCGTCGTTCTTGACGATCTTGCCGGTGCTCTTCTGCTGGAAGTGGTAGACGAGGCTGTCGCCGACGCCGAGGAAGATCCGGCAGCCGGCATCCCAGAATTTCATCGAGAAGTCGTTGTCGCTGCTCATCCCCGGGGAGAGTTCGCTGCTGTAGCCGCCGATGCGGTTCCACCAGTCGCGGTGCACGAGCGTCGGCGGCCAGGTCGAGCCGAGCCAGTCGGCGCGCGCGAGGCGCGGCGCGGCGGCGACGAGGCCGTCCGCATCGAAATGCCCGGCGTCCCGGCCGAAATCGGCGACCACGACGCACGGATTGCGCGTGTCGACCGGCTCGACCATCGTTCCGGACAGCATGAAGAGGTCGCCCGGCATCTGCGCGATGCGGCGCGCGAGCGCGGCGTCCCAGCCGGGGCAGCAGTACATGTCGTCGTTCATGTAGACGACGTACTCGCGCGTCGCGCGCGCCGCGGCGAGGTTCACCGCATGGCAGATGCCGATGTTCGCCGGCGACGCGGTGTGTTCGATGCCCTGTTCCCGCACCCAGTCGAGCGTGCCGTCGGCGCCGTCGTTCACGTGCACGATGATCTGATGCTCGTACGCGGAATGCCGGCGCAGGCTGTCGACGACGAGCTTGAGGTAAGGCAGGTTGTTCCAGGTCGGGATGATGATGGAGAACATGGCGGTCGGAATCGGTGGTCGTCGTGTCGGGGCGCGTCGTTGCGCGGCCTCGCCGATGTGCGCGCGCGGCGCGCGGGCAGGGCGGCATTGTACCGCCGCGGCGCCTGCGCGCCGCCGCCGGCCGCGCGTCAGCGGGCCGGTTCGTGGCCGAGTTTCAGGAAGCGGTAGTAGACGGTCTCGGCGTTGAACACGGCGATCATGAAGCCGGCCCGCCCGTCGAGGAACCCGCGCCGCAGAAGGTAGGTCCGTACGAAGGCCCACGCGCCGCGCGCGAGCGCCTTGCCGAAGCCGCCGCGCTGGCCGGCCGCGCGCCGCTGCCGGGCGCCCGCCGTCGAATACGCGTCGAGCTTGCGCACGACGGTCTCGAAGTCCTCGTACGAGTAGTGCATCAGCTTGCCCGCGAGGCGTTGCGCGGGCGTGTCGAACACCAGCCGTTCATGCACGAGGTCGTCGGAGAAGCGCGCCGCGCCGCGCCTGAACAGGCGCGGCACCCAGTCCGGATACCAGCCGCTGTGACGGACCCACTGGCCGCAGAAGCTCGACAGCCGGTCGAGCGCATAGACCTGTGCGGCCGGCGCGCGGAGCGCCGCGCGGATCGACTGCGCGAGCTCCGGGCTGACGATCTCGTCGGTGTCGATCGACAGGATCCAGTCGGTGGCGAGCGCGTCGAGCGCGCGGTTCTTCTGCGCGCCGAAGCCGGGCCAGTCGGGCTGCGCGATCACGCGGGCGCCGTGCGCGCGGGCGATCGCGACGGTGTCGTCGGTGCTGCCGCCGTCGATTACGACGACGTCGTCGGCGAACGCCAGCGCGTCGAGGCATTGCGCGAGCCGCGCGGATGCGTTGAGGGCGATGAGGGCGACGCCGAGGGTGGGTTCTGCCATGTAGTCGTCAGGTGCGCGGAGGGTACGGTGAGCGGCAGTATACCCGCGGCCCTCCGTGGCGGCGGAGGCGGTGCGGCTATAATGTCGGGCCTTTTCGGCACCCGCCCGGCGCGATCGGGCCCCGGGCGATCCGCGCGCCGGGCGCCGCGCCGCGGCTCAGGAATGATCGCCTTGGACACTCAGAACACGCTTCGCAAACCCATGGACGAGGCCGGCACGTCGCCCGCCACGGTCCTCAAGCGCCTGTGGCCGTACATCAGGCCGCTCGTCGGCATCGTGGTGCTCGCCGTCATGACGATGGGCGTCGTCGCGGCGACGGAGGCGGGGATCCCGGCGCTGCTCAAGCCGCTCCTCGACCACGGCTTCGGCTCGCACGGCAGCGACCGCGCGAAGTGGTACGTGCCGGCCGCGGTGATCGGCCTCGCGTTCGTGCGCGCCGTGTCGCAATACGCGTCGAACTACCTGCTCAACTACGTCTCGAACCGCATCCTGCTGCAACTGCGGCTCAAGATGTTCGAGCGGATGATCCACACGGGCGCGTCGTTCTTCCAGCGCGAGAACGCGAGCACGGTGATCAACGCGATCGTCTTCGAGGTCAACCAGATCCTGTCGGTGCTGACCGGCGTGATGGTCACGCTCGTGCGCGATTCGCTGACGGTGATCTTCCTGCTCGGCTACCTGTTCTACCTGAACTGGCGCCTGACGCTGATCGTCGCGGTGATCCTGCCGGGCATCGGCTGGCTCGTCAGCAAGATCAACCGGCGCCTGCGGCGGCTCAACCGCGAGCACCAGACGCTCACCAACGAGCTGTCGTACATCGTCGAGGAAACGGTCGCCGGCTACAAGGTCGTCAAGGTGCACAACGGCGAGCCGTACGAGCTCGACCGCTTCACCGCGATGAGCAAGCGCCTGCGCGGCTATGCGATGCGCATGACGGTTTCGGGCGGTCTCGCGCAGCCGCTCACGCAGTTTCTTGCGTCGATCGCGCTCGCGGTCGTGATCACGATCGCGGTCGTGCAGTCGTCGAACGACCAGACGACGGTCGGCGGCTTCGTCGCGTTCGTCACGTCGATGCTGCTCGTGATCTCGCCGCTCAAGCACCTGATCGACGTCAACCAGCCGCTGCAGCGCGGCATGACCGCGGCCGAGCTGATCTTCGGGCTGATCGACGAGCCGGTCGAGCCGCAAGGCGGCGGCCGGCCGCTGCCGCATGCGCGCGGCGAGATCGAGTTCCGCGACGTGTCGTTCGATTACGGCGCGTCCGAGCGGCCCACGCTCGACGCGATCTCGTTCAAGGTCGCGCCGGGCGAGATGGTCGCGCTCGCGGGGCCGTCCGGCAGCGGCAAGACGACGCTCGTGAACCTACTGCCGCGCTTCTTCGATCCGACCGGCGGCGCGATCCTGCTCGACGGCGTGCCGACGGCCGATTACGACCTCCATGCGTTGCGCAGCCAGATGGCGATGGTCAGCCAGGACGTCGTGCTGTTCAACGACACGATCGCCGCGAACGTCGCGTACGGGCAGACGCCCGATCGCGCGCGCGTGCAGGCGGCGCTCGAGGCGGCGAATCTCGCGGACGCGGTCGCGGCGATGCCCGACGGACTCGACACGATCGTCGGCGGCAACGGGATGCGGCTGTCCGGCGGACAGCGGCAGCGTCTTGCGATCGCGCGCGCGATCTACAAGGATGCGCCGATCCTGATTCTCGACGAGGCGACGTCGGCGCTCGATTCGGAATCGGAGCGGCATGTGCAGGCGGCGCTCGAGCGGCTGATGGAGGGCCGCACGACGCTCGTGATCGCGCACCGGCTGTCGACCATCGAGCGCGCCGACCGCATCCTCGTGCTCGAGGCCGGCAAGATCGCCGAGGAGGGCAGCCACGCCGCGCTGCTGCAGCGCGGCGGCCTGTACGCGCATCTGCACCGCATCCAGTACCAGCAGCAGACGGCCTGACCCGGAGCGCGCGGCATCCTGCCGCGCGCACGCGCCGCGTCGCCCCGTTGTGCTAGGCTTGTCCGCGCATGCCGCAGTCGATTCATTCGTCCTGATACCAACGAGGAAACACGCAATGAAGATGCAACGCATGATGTGGATGGCACTGATCGCGGCGGGCAGCACCGCCGCCTCGCTCGCGCTGGCCCAGCCCCACGGGCCCGACGAGGGCGACATGCATCACGGGCCGGCCGATCATCGCATGGAGCGCGGGCCGGGCGATCACCGCATGGACCACGGCCGCGAGCCGATGCGGATGCAGCCGGGCCAGATGCGTCACGACGAAGGCCCCGGCCCAGGCCCCGGCGAGTACCGCGAATGGCACCGCGGCGACCGGCTGCCTGCCGAATACCGCGATCGCCAGTATGTGATCGACGACTGGCGCGAATATCACCTGAGCCAGCCGCCGCGAGGCTATCACTGGGTCGGCATCGGCGGAGATTACCTGCTGGTGCAGATCGGCTCCGGCATCGTGCTGCGGATCGGGCCGTAACGCGCCCGCGCGCGTGCTGCCTGGCGCCGGGCGTCAGGCAGCACGCAGCGGCGGCCGGACCCTCGCCGCCCGCTACGGGCGGCTGACCCAGTACCGTTCGATGCGCGACAGCCCCCAGCTGACCGTGAGCGCGCAGACGGTGCCGAGCGTCACTTCCCCGAGCCGCACGAGCGGAACGTCCCACAGCGGGCCATCCACCGGAAACAGCAGCACGATGGTCGCCGTGACGCCGCCGAGCCGCGCGGCGCTGCCGACGTTCAGGCACCAGCAGCAGACGATCACGACCGCGATGGTGATTGCGTACGCGACGAGATGTCCGCCGCCGAACGCCGCGCCGGCGAAGCCGAGCAGCCCGCCGGCCATCGCACCGATGAACTGGTCGCGCGACAGCGCCATGGTGTCCGCGTAGTTGTGCTGTGTCACCGCGATCGCGGTGATCGCCGCCCAGACGGCCTGTTCGGTGTGCAGCGCGCGGCCGATGCCGTACGCGAGGCACGCGCCGCAGACGGCCTGCAGCGCCATCAGCGCGCCCTGCGCGACGCGCTGGCTGAACGACAGCCCCTTGAACAGGTCCAGCACCGACTGCTGGATCTGCCGCCGGGTTTGGTTGAGTGCTTTCATTGTTTCCATGGACTGGCAGTCTTTCGCCGCGCGCCACCGGCGCGCGGCTCGCATCAGCGTGCCTGCTCGGCCGGGGCGCCCGCGGAATCGGCGGCGTCGGCCGGGTCGGCGCCGTTGTCGACGCGCGTTTCCGGCATGCCGAGCCAGACCAGCAGCACGGCGAGCGCGCCCGCGCCGGCCAGCCCGAAGAAGCTGGTCGCGTTGCCGAAGCGATCGGCGACGAAGCCGGCGGCCGCGGTGCTGAGCGTCGCGCCGATGCCGGCGGCGAGGCCGAACAGGCCGATGCAGAGGTTGTAGCGGCCCTTGCCGCCCGCGACGTCGGCGGCGATCAGCGGCAGCATCACGCCGAACACCGCGGCGCTGATGCCGTCGAGCATCTGCACCGGCACCAGCAGATACGGGCTGCTCACGCCCGCGAACAGCAGCGCGCGCACCGGCAGCGCGGCGAAGCCGAGCAGCAGGATCGGCCGGCGGCCCCAGCGCTGCGACGAGCGGCCTACCCACGGCGACAGCATCGCGACGATCGCCTGCGGCACGACGATGCATGCGGCGATCACGAGCTGCACGTTGTCGCCCATGCCGGCCGTCACTTCGCCGGCGGCGAGGTTCAGCATCGCCGCATTCGACAGGTGGAACAGCACGATGCATGCGGCGAAGATCAGCATGCGGCGGTCGCGCAGCAATTCGAGCAGGGTCTCGCGCCGTTCGCCTTCGCTTTCGTCGCCGTCGCGCTTTGCCGGCACGTGCGGCGCGACGGTATGGGTCGGCTGGATCATCGCCAGCGCGACGAGCGCCGGCAGCGCGAGGACCGCAGTCAGCCAGAACACCGCGCGCGCGGAGAAATACTCGCCGGTGAGGCCCATCAGGCCGGCTGCGACCGCACTGCCGATCGACGCCCAGCGCGCGTTGCGGCCGAGCCGGTCGCCCAGGTTCGAGCGGCCGACGAGCGAGAACGAGATCGCCGCCATCGCCGGCACGAGCATGCAGCTCGCGAAGCCGTGGAACACCTCGGCGGCGATCACCGGCACGATCGTCGGGCTGGCGGCGAGCAGCACCGCGGACAGGATGATCGCGGCGATCGCCCAGGCGGCTGCGCCTTTCTTGTTCTTCAGCGCGTCGACGGCTGCGCCGCCGGGCACCTGGCTCACCATCGCGCTGATCGTGCCGATCGACAGCACCATGCCGATCTCGCCCTGCGTCCACTTGTGCGATGCGAGATACGACGCGATGAAGGGACCGAACCCGGTCTGAACGTTCGCGACGAAGAAATTGAGCCAGTCGAGGGCTCTCAGGCTGCGCGGGCTGACGGCTTGCCGGATCGTCATCGTGTGGCGCTCGCGGACGATGCCGGCGCGGCGGCGGCCGGCGGCGATACGGCGACGACCGGCTTGTCGGCCGCGTAGGGCGGCGTCGCCTTGATCTGGGCGTCGTTCAGGTCGAGCTGCGCGCGCAGCGTCTTGTCGCGGGTCACGAAGCGCAGCGCCGACCAGTTCGCGGCGATCGCGCGGCGATCCGGCGCGACGAATCCGTCCAGGTCGAGCACGATCGCCAGAGGCTGCGCGTCGCGGTCGATCAGCACGTCGACCACGCGGCCGATCTTCGTGCCGTTGGGGCGCTCCACGTCGCTGTCGAGCATCGGCAGCCGGGTCGCGGGCGAGGCGGCGGGCGAGCCGGACAACGGCACGATCCGCGGGCGAATCGCGGGCGGCAGCTCGCCGGCCGGCACGTCGAGCACGATCGGTTCGCGCTTGCCGCCCGGCGTGAAGCGGAACACGTTCCACGGAAAGCTGACCTTGCGGTCGCCGATCCCCATGAAACCCCGCAGGTTCACGATCATCTCGCGCGGCTTGCCGCTCGCGTCGGCGACCATGTCGACCGCGCGGCCGATCACCTTGCCGCCGCGCCGCTGCACTTCGCTGTCGAGCAGCGCGCGGACCTGGCTGCGATCGAGCGTGCGCGTCGCGACGAGCGGCGCGGGCGGCGGCGGCGCAGGCGGCGCCGGCTCCGGCGGCTGCGCAGGCCGGGGCCGGACCACGTCGTGGTGCGGCTTTTTCGGCGCCTCGGCTTCCGGTTGCTGCGGCGCGGGCGTCGGAGGCAGGGTGAGCGGCTCGCCGGCCGTTTCCTCGACCGCCTCGACGAGCGCTTCGCTGATCGGCGCGGGCGGGGTGCGAGTGGGCAGCATGCCGCAGCCGGACAGCAGCGCGGGGGCAACGAGAACCAGGAAGGCCGTCAGGGACGGGGAGGACAGGCGGGAAGCCGGATGCGGGAAGCCGCCGCTCATTGTGGCACTTACTCCAGGGGTCGGGGCGGACGCGAGGGACCGCTGCTGGCGATGGAAGGCGGGTGCGTGCGGCGCACCACGCGAGGGGAGAGTTTAACGCGTCTTGCCGGGAAGACCGATGCCCGCGCGAGCGATCAGGTGACTTGAGCCGCGCGCCAACGCGGTCGCGTGAGCGGGGCCGGCCGTCGGCGCGGGCGGCCCCGGCGGCGGGGCGCGTCACGGCGCGCCGCCAGGGGTCAGAACGTTTCCCAGTCGGATGCGGCGGCGCCGGCGGATTCCGCCGCAGGCTGCGCCACGGCGGGGCGCGGCGCGGGCGTCGCGATCGCGGGGCGCGCGGCCTTCTTCACCGCAGCGGTGCGGCTTCTGGCCGCGGCCGGCACCGCGGCGGCGGGCGCGTTGTCCGGCGCGTGCCCGGCCACCTTGAACACCGCGACCGTCGCGCGCAAGGTCTGCGCCTGCTGGACCATCGACTGCGCCGCGGCCGACGCTTCCTCGACGAGGGCGGCGTTCTGCTGCGTCACCTGATCCATCTGCGCGACCGCCGTATTGACCTGTTCGATGCCGGTGCGCTGCTCTTCGGAGGCCGCGGCGATTTCGTTCATGATGTCGGTGACGCGCTGCACGGAGTGAACCACCTCGTGGATCGTACGGCCCGCTTCGTCGACGAGCTTCGCGCCGAGATCGACCCGGCCGACCGACTCGGTGATCAGCTCCTTGATTTCCCTGGCGGCCGTCGCGCTGCGCTGGGCGAGCGTGCGGACCTCGCCCGCCACGACCGCGAAGCCGCGTCCCTGCTCGCCGGCGCGTGCCGCCTCGACGGCCGCATTGAGCGCGAGGATGTTGGTCTGAAACGCGATGCCTTCGATGACGGCGATGATCTCGGCCATCTTCGACGAGCTGGCGGAAATGCCCTGCATGGTTTCGACGACGCGGCCCGCCATCTCGCCGCCTTGCCGCGCGACGCCCGACGCGGTGGACGCGAGCGTGCTGGCCTGCTGCGCGTTTTCGGCATTCTGGCGGACCGTGCCGGTGAGCTCTTCCATGCTCGCGGCCGTTTCCTCGAGGGACGCGGCCTGTTCTTCGGTGCGCTGCGACAGGTCCTGGTTGCCCTGGGCGATCTGCGCGCTCGCGGTGGCCACGGATTCGGCGTTTTGCCGCACGGTGGTCACCACCTCCGACAGCGCCGTCTGCATGTCCTTCAGCGCGCGCAACAGCTGGGCCGTTTCGTTGGTGCCGGCGGCGTCGAACTGAATGCTCAGGTCGCCGGCCGCGACCGAGCGCGCGATCGCCACGGCCTGGCCGAGCGGGCGCGTGACCGCCCGGATGATCCATACGCCCATCAGGACCGCGATCACGACCGCCACCGCGCTGCATATCGGCAGGATGACCTTCATGCTGCCGACCGCGTCGAATGCCTGACTGGCGGAGCCGTCCATCAGTTCTTTCTGGCGGCCGATCAGGTCGTCGACGGAAGCGAAGTAGGCGAGCTGGTGCGGCCGGATCTCGTCCAGCAATACATGTCTGGCTTCGTCGGCTTGTCCGCCCGAAATCAGGCCCGTGAACTTTCCGTACGTCGCTTCGTAGTCCGCGCGCGCCTGCATGGCCTTGGCAAGCAGCGCCTTCGCCTTTTCGTCGTGGATCGTCGGGCTGAGCGTGGCCCAGCGTTCGTCGACGTCCTTGCTGGCCGATGCGAGCAGCGCGAGCTCGCTCCTGACGTCGGCCGGGTTGCTCATGATGAGCGTGTTGCGCAGCGAGCGGGCTTGCTGGTTCAAGCCGCCCTTGATGTCGTTGAGCGCGGCGATCTTGACGTAGCGCTCATTGACCACGGTGTCGAAGGCGCCGCTGACGGCGTTGATCTTGACCATCGAGATGGCGCCCACCAGGGCGATCAATAGCGACAGGATGCCGAATCCGAGCACAAGCCGGGTGGAGATCTTCATGTCGTTCAAATTCATGTGGCGCATGGCAGGGTGATGGATGGATACCCGGGCGATATCCGGACGTGCCTCGTGGGCAACGCCCGTTCTTCAGCCCGTGACGATCAGCAGTGCATGCGTCGACCTGCGCAGCGGGCAGTCAACGATGACTTCGGGGCGAAACGAAGCCCCGCCGGTTCAGGACCGCGGTTGCAAAGGTTTCATATTCATTACGTATAGTTGACGGAATTCTTTATGGCATCCCGCTATTTTTTTGATATCCGTCAATTTGTTTGCTTCGCGGGTTCGCCGATTCGTGAGCCGAGTCGCTGCCGCGCATTCGCGGCGGTGGCTGAATCATGCACGTCGTCAGTCGTGCGTGGGCTGCGTCAGGGTTTTCTCCCGTGGCGCATCGAATTGAAGCGCTACCAGAATGGTTTCCGGTGTGGGGTGAGGAGGAGAAGATGGAGATTCGCTGGGAGAGGCTGTATTCGGGTGGCCTCGGCGAGTACTACGAGTCACCGGCGGCAAGCCGTCGCGCGATGCGGCGCGCGAAGGCCATGCGCGCGCTCGCGGCAATCGCATGTACGTCGGTGGCGATGCTTGTCGTTGCCGCTGTCGTTTTCCATTGGCCGGGATAAGCCGCTGCTGCGGGGCCGCTCGCAAGCGGCGCTGTCGCGAACCTGTATCCGGGCGTTCCGTCAGCCGGTCAATCCATGATGGTGACGTGGGTGTCGTCGGGCGCGCGAAATTCAGTGACCCGGCCCGCGCGAACATCGAGCAGCAGGTGATCCAGCGCTTCGATCCTCGCAAGCGCGGCCCCGGCATGCCCCTCGATCCTGTCGGAAGCAGCCTGGTGCGCCTTGATCAAGAGCTCCAGCGCTTCTGTTCGTGTCATGAAAATACGATTCATCGTGCGTCACCTCGCTTTGGGTGGCGACGATAGCACAACTGACACCGTTCGATGCTTCCGATCGCACGCCCGATTGCGCGTGGCCCGAAAAAAAATGCCCGCGTGACGCGGGCGAGCTTCGCTGAGAGAAACCTTGAACCAACAGGAGTACTGATCCTACCGCCCGAATGCCGCGCGTTCGAGGCAGGTAAACCCGCTCGCTGTTTACCCTCCCGGCGTCGGAGCCGGATGGGCACGACGGGCGTCGAGATGCCGTTTCGGTCGGTGGATCGACGGAATGGCGGACGCATGTTCGCCGAAGCGGAACCGGGAGAAAAACAGCGGGGAATCTTGCGGAGGGGGAACGGCAATGTTGCCGTCTTCGCCAGCGGCGCACGTGGGCAGGATCGAACGGCCGGCCTCTCCTTCATCAGCGGAGGGCGTTACCGCCGGGCCACGTGGGCATGTGTAATGGAGCGGGAGACGAGTCTCGAACTCGCGACCTCAACCTTGGCAAGGTTGCGCTCTACCAACTGAGCTACTCCCGCATTACTTGGCTCCCCGACCTGGGCTCGAACCAGGGACCTACGGATTAACAGTCCGGCGCTCTACCGGCTGAGCTATCGGGGAAGAGGGGGCAGATTATGCACACCCGCCGGAAATTTGGCAAGTTTTTTGTGCGCCCTCGGGATGCTTGCGCTGTCGCGCCGAAAAAGACGGCAGTCCGGGCGTGGAGCCGGGTGCCGGCCGCGCGGTCATGATGGTGCCGCAGGGGCTGCGGGCGCCGGCCGCGAATCGCCGCCGTCGGCTGCCAACCGCGCATGGCGGCGCTCAGCGCGGGAACGAACTGAGCGAGGCGATGACGCTGGCGGCGATCGTGGCGACTGCGATCGCGCATCCCGCGATCAAATGGCCGTAGGGCGGTTTCATGATGAAAGTGAGGCGGATGCCGGTAGCGGGTGTTGAACTGAGGCTACTGTAGCGGACGCGGCCCGCCGTTCGGCTCGGGGTAAACGATTGCTTAATAAACAATTGCAGGATCTGCAAAAGACGTCGGGCGCGTCATTCGGCGAGGGCATGGGCTGACGCCGGGGTTGGCCGTTGTTTGCTGCGCATACCGGCTCCGGCATTGATGGAAATCAATGATCGGATCAAATGAAATGCGACAATCTGCCGCATCATGGTATTCACGGCGAACGTTCCCGATGAGTCGACGAATCAGGATTTTGGGGTGGCTGTCCGTTTTGGGCACGGCTTCTCTTTGTGCAGTGGAGTTTGCGCTTCACACATGGCTGTGGCATTAAACATCAGGGATTCATCTCGTGCGGACGACGCGGCGCGAGATAGCGCAAGCCCTACATCAAGACGATGTCGTACTGCTCCTGGCTCAGATTCGACTCGACCTGCAACGACACCGGCTTGCCGATGAAATCGATCAGCATCGCCAGATGCTGCGACTCCTCGTCGAGGAACAGGTCGATCACCTGCTGCGACGCGATCACGCGGAATTCGCGCGGATTGAACTGCCGCGACTCGCGCAGGATCTCGCGCAGCACGTCGTAGCAGACCGTGCGCGAGGTCTTCACCTGGCCCTTGCCCTGGCATACCGGGCACGGCTCGCACAGCACGTGCGCGAGCGATTCGCGGGTGCGCTTGCGGGTCATCTCGACGAGCCCGAGCTGCGAGAAGCCGTTGACCGTCACGCGCGTGCGGTCGCGCGACAGCGCCTTCTTCAGCTCGGAGAGCACCGCGTCGCGATGCTCGGCGTTCTCCATGTCGATGAAGTCGATGATGATGATCCCGCCGAGATTGCGCAGCCGCAGTTGCCGCGCGATCGTGTGCGCCGCCTCGAGGTTGGTCTTGAAGATCGTGTCGTCGAAGTTGCGCGCACCGACGTAGCCGCCGGTGTTCACGTCGATCGTCGTCATCGCCTCGGTCTGGTCGATCATCAGGTAGCCGCCCGACTTCAGGTCGACCCGCCGCGACAGCGCGCGCTGGATTTCCGCCTCGATGTTGTACAGGTCATAGAGCGGCCGCTCGCCGGTGTAGTGGTGCAGCTTCGGGCTCACG
The DNA here is from genome assembly GCF_000687455.2 of Burkholderia sp. lig30. Lineage (GTDB taxonomy): Bacteria > Pseudomonadota > Gammaproteobacteria > Burkholderiales > Burkholderiaceae > Burkholderia. Next base: position 3,082 of record NZ_JGVW01000059.1, on the reverse strand, counting down.
GCCGGCGTGAACTCGGCCGCGAATTCGGCGAGGCGCTGGTGCGTCTCGCGCGAATCGACCTGGATGCGCGTCGTGTCGTCGTTCGCAAAGTCGCGCAGCACGCGCTGCGCGAGGTCGAGATCCTGATACAGCAGGCTCGTCGCGGGCAGCCGCTGCGCAAGCCCGACGATTGTCGCCCAGGTCTTGCGCAGGTACGCGACGTCGGCGGCCAGCTCGTCGCTCGTCGCGTCCTCGGCGATCGTGCGCACGATGTAGCCGCCTTTCTCGTCGGCCGGGAGCACCGCGGTCAGGCGCGCGCGCACGGCCTCGCGCTCGGCCTCGCTCTCGATCTTCTGCGAGATGCCGATGTGCGGCTCCTGCGGCAGGTAGACCAGCGTGCGGCCCGCGATGCTGACCTGCGTCGACAGCCGCGCGCCCTTGGTGCCGATCGGGTCCTTGATGACCTGCACCATCAGCGTCTGGCCTTCGAACACCGTCTTCTCGATCGGCTGGTGCGCCGCGCCCGTCTGCGGATCGCCGGGCAGGCGCGGCTGCCAGATGTCGGCGACGTGCAGGAACGCCGCGCGCTCGAGGCCGATGTCGATGAACGCCGACTGCATGCCGGGCAACACCCGCACGACCTTGCCGAGATAGATGTTGCCGACCCGTCCGCGCGACAGCGTGCGCTCGACGTGAAGCTCCTGCACCGCGCCTTGTTGGACCAGTGCGACCCGCGTTTCCTGCGGCGTGATGTTGATCAGGATTTCTTCGTTCATGGTGCGATTCAGAAGTCGACGCGCGCCGCTCGCAAAAGCGCCGCCGTCTCAAAAAGGGGCAGACCCATGATACCCGAATGGGAACCGTCGATCCGCTCGACGAATTCGGCGGCGCGGCCCTGGATCGCGTACGCGCCGGCCTTGCCGAACGGCTCGCCGCTCTCGACGTAGCGCAGCAGCGCGTCGCGGGACGCGGCGCCGAAGCGCACCGTCGAGCGCGACAGCGCGGGCGGCAGCCGCTCGCCGTGCGCGTCGATCACGGCGAGCGCGGTCAGCACTTCGTGATCGCGGCCGGCAAGACGGGTCAGCATGGCGAGCGCGTCGGCCGGATCGGACGGCTTGCCGAGGATCGCGCCGTCGATCGTCACGGTCGTGTCGGCGACGATCAGCGGCGCGCCCGGGCGGTCGCTCGCGACGAGGCGGTCGCGGGCCGCGGCGGCCTTCGCGGCGCACACGCGCAGCACGTAATGATCGGCCGCTTCGCCGGGCAGCTCGGCTTCGAGCGCTTCGGCATCCTCATCGGGACGCGGCAGCAGCAGTTCGAAGCGCACGCCGAGCTGCTGCAGCAGCTCCTGGCGGCGCGGGCTTTGCGACGCGAGGTAGACGTACGGGAAAAGCTCGTGGAAAGCGCTGGACGGCATGGTGTCGTGAGTCTCGTTGGGCGCGCGCCGCGCGTCGCGAGGACGACGCGTCAGGCACGGTGGTAAGGGTGATTCTGCGTGATGCTCCACGCGCGGTAAAGCTGTTCGGCGAGCAGCACGCGAACCATCCCGTGCGGCAGGGTCATGCTGGAGATGCGCAGCAGCAGGTCGGCGCGCGCCTTCAGCGCCGGATCGAGCCCGTCAGCGCCGCCGATCACGAACGCGACGTCGCGGCCGTCCTGCTGCCAGCCGGGCAGCGCCTGCGCGAGCTGCATCGTGGTCCAGTCGCGGCCGCGCTCGTCGAGCGCGACGATGCGCGCGTTCTTCGGCAGCGCGGCCTCGATCTTCTGCCGTTCGGCCACCATCACGCTTTCGGCGCTGCGCCCGCCGGCGCGCAGCTCGGGCTTGATCTCGCGCAGCTCGATGCGCAGCTCGGGCGGCATGCGCTTCGCGTACTCGTCGAAGCCGGCGGCGATCCAGCCGGGCATCTTGTGCCCGACCGCCAGGATGTGAAGCTTCATCGGCCGGGCTTAGCGGCGGCGCGCCGGGGTCTTGCGCGCCGGACGGGCGGTGTCGTCTTCCTCGTCCTCGTCCTCGTCCGAAGCCTGCGCGGCGGCGCCGTTCGCGCCCGCGCCGCCGAGCTTCATCCGCACCGGCTTGTCGCCCCAGATTTCCTCGAGGTTGTAGTACTGGCGCAGCGCCGGCTGCAGGATGTGCACGACCGCGTCGCCGCAGTCGACGAGCACCCATTCGCCGGTGTCCTCGCCTTCGGAGCTGACGACGTCGCCGCCGGCTTCCTTGACCTTGTCGCGCACGTTCGACGCGAGCGCCTTGGTCTGGCGGTTCGAGGTGCCGGACGCGACGATCACGCGGTCGAACAGTTCGGTCAGGTGGGTCGTGTTGAACACCTTGATGTCTTGCGCCTTGATGTCTTCGAGAGCGTCGACGATCACGCGCTGCAGTTTGCGAATATCCATGGAATCAGGAGTGGTAGAGACGATGTTGAAGAATATAGGTCCAGACGGCGGGCGGCACGTGTTCGGCCGACGCGTCGGGCACCTGTGCGCGCCGCGCGATGCATTCGCGCAGGTGCGCGCGGATGTCGGTCGCGGCGATGTCGAACGCCAGCGTCGTATCGATCAGCAGATGGCCGGCCGGCGTTCGTTTGAGCAGGTCGGCGCCCGCCTGCCGCGCGGCGACTTCCTGCGCGACCGCGTGCGACGCCGCCGCGAGGTCGAAGCCGGGACGGGTCGACGCGCACACGTGCGCGAACGAGAACAGCCGTCGCCAGTCGCGCCAGGTGTCGAGCCGCACCAGTTGATCCGCGCCGATCAGCAGCGACAGCGACGCGTCGGGGCCGATGCGCGCGCGCCAGCGCTCGAGGGTCTCGACCGTGTAGGTCGGACCGACGTGTTCGATCTCGTCGGTCGCGACGCTGACCGACACGCCCGGCAGCACGAGCGACTGCGCGGCGGCGCGCGTCATCGCGAGCCGGTGCTCGGCGGCGGACACGTCGTGCTTCTGGTACGGCTGCCCGGCGGGCAGGAGCACCAGCTCGGTCAGGTCGAGCACCGCGGCGAAACGGCGCGCGAGGGCCAGATGGCCGTCGTGGATCGGGTCGAACGTGCCGCCCAGCAGGCCGATACGGCGCGGCAGCGGGGCGGGGCGGGCGGGGGTGTTCAGGGA
>NZ_JGVW01000058.1 GCF_000687455.2 Burkholderia sp. lig30 | reverse complement strand
CTTCCAGCGCGGCAGCCGCGCTTGATTTCATCTTTTTCATTTCGTAGTCCATTATGATATATAGATGATCCGGAATAGGCTGGCATGACAGTCGAAATGAATGCCAGAGTCATAAAGTTCAAACTTCGGCAGCGCTTTCAGCCAGTGCGTCTGTATCGCGGTTGCCACCGAACGAAAAGCCCTCGTAATCGCGTGCGAGCACGTCGTCGCAAAATGCTATATATGCGTCAAAGCCTTCTAGGTCGAGCATCACGACCCGCGGCTTGCCGGGAATATTGGCACCGACGTACCAGGAATTGGTGCGGTGGAGTAGCGAATTGTCCGCAATCGACAGGATGCGAGCCGTCCAGCCACGCTGCGCGTCATCGGTCGGCTCGATCGTCGCCGCATTGCCCCGAAGCGTGCGCTCCACGAGCTTCATGACGAGATCGACCTGATGCTCGTCGCACGGAATCGCGCTACTCAACGACGCGGTACTGCCGGGGCCCGCGATATTGAAGAGGTTCGGGAAGCCGGCACTCATCAGGCCGAGATAAGTCTGCGGGCCGTCCTTCCAGGCTTGTCGCAGCGATAGATCGCGCCGGCCGCGGATGTCGACGTTGAGCAGCGCGCCCGTAACCGCGTCGAATCCTGTCGCGAACACGAGCACATCGAACTCGTGCTCGACATCGCTCGTGACGATGCCGCGCCTCGTGACAGACACTATCGGCGTCTCGCGCAGATCGACAAGCGAGACGTTGTCGCGGTTGAAGGTCTCGAAGTAGCCACTGTCGGCGCACAGGCGCTTGGTCAGGATCGGATGGTCGCGCGGCACGAGCTTGTCCGCGAGCGCCGGATCGCCGATCTTCGCGCGCAGCCTGGCGCGCACAAACTCGGACAGTTCGGCATTGGCCGTCTCGTTCGTCAGCAGATCATTGTACGAGGTATAGAGACAAAGACCGCCGGCATCCCAACGCGCCTCGAATTCACGCTGCCGCTCTTCGGCCGTGACCGACATCGCCGACACGCGCAGCGGCTGACGCGGTTCGCCGTCGACGCAAACGAAGCCGCCCGGCGACTGCCATTCCATGCGACGCAGTTCCGCGTAGTTGGCCTTCATGCGCTGCTCGTACGCAGCATCCATCGGCCGATTGCGCAGCGGAATACTATAGTTCGGGGTGCGCTGGAACACTGTCAGGTGCTCGGCCGAGCGCGCCACCACCGGCACAAGTTGGATCGCCGATGAGCCCGTTCCGATCACCGCGACGCGCTTGCCCGCGAATTCGACCGTCTCGTGCGGCCAACGCGACGTGAAGTAGGTCTCGCCAACGAAACTGCCATAGCCAGCGATGTCGGGATCCTTCGGTGCCGAGAGGCAGCCTGTCGCCATCACGCAAAATCGCGCGCCGAACGTTTCACCAGCCTGCGTCTCGATTGTCCATTCGTCGCGGCGTTCATTGAACACGACCGAATCGATCCGCGTATCGAGTTGGATGTCCTCATAGAGTCCGAAGCGGCTCGCCACGTGCTCGAAATACCGCAACAGATCGGGCTGCGACGCATAACGCTCATTCCACTGCCATTCCTGCTCGAGCTCGCGTGAGAACGAGTACGAGTATTCGAAGCTCTCGATGTCCACGCGCGCGCCTGGATAACGATTCCAGTACCAAGTTCCTCCGATCCCGCCCGCCACATCGAAGAGGCGAACGCGCAAACCGCTCTGCCTTGCACGGTGCAGCATATAAAGGCCGGCAACGCCCGCGCCCACGATGATCATATCGAAGGCCTGCTTCTGTGCTTTTTTGGTCAACATGGTAATCCTCTGCTATCGATGAGTTGCTTGATTGGACACAGCTGATCCGGTGCCCAGAAGCCCTTCGTGGTCGGCATCAGTCGTAGATTCTTGTCCCGATACGGACGGTGCCAGACGACCACTTTCTGCCGTACACCACCATCATTAGGAAGCTCAGGATGAAGCTAATACCTCCAACCATAAGGAGCCCCAACTCTCCGAGAACCGGAAGCAGATTGGTCAGGAAACCCGTCACCACCCAGGCGATCGCCATCACGGAACCCGCGACACCGAGCGCCCAGCCTTGCCGCTCGACAGCGACCGCGTCGGAGTACGCGGTATACATCGCCGTGTATGCCACCATGTCGAAGCAGCCGACGATCATGCCAAGCCCCCAGAGCATGTCTTCCTGAGGCAGAAGCGCCGAGAGGACCTGGCCAATGCCGGCGATCAGGAGACCCGTCTTCGCGATGTTGACGACGTTCCAAACCTTCAGCATCAGACGGACGATCACCATCAGGCCGAACATGAAGCAGATGCCGATCAAGCCGCTGAACAGACCCAGCTGCGAGCTCGTATAGCCGAAGCGCGTCTGAAGCACAAGCATGATCGTCTGCAAATAGAGGCCGTATCCGACCTGCATCAGGAAGAACACGATCGACAGGAATGCGACGCGATGATGGCGGCCGGCTTCGTAGATGATTCGAAGCGGCAACAGGATGTCGACGCGCATCTTGCCCTTCGGCTGATTCGCGTCGCGGTAGTACCAGAACGTCCAGAGTCCGCAGAACACCGACAGCGTGGCGACGAGCAGAAACGGTGTGCCATAGTTGAAGATCGGCAAGATCGTGCGGTCGGACGTGATGCCGCCGAGCACCGGGCCAACGATGACGCCAGCGCTAAACGCCATCGACATGATGCTCATGTTATACGCTTTGGTTTCCGGCGTGCTGACGTCGGCAATGGCCGCCTGCGCAATACCCTGGCAGCCTGCCATAAGGCCGCTCAGGCCGCGCCCGACCAGTAACAGCGCGATGCTCGGCAGCAGCGCGCCGAGAGCCATCAGCAGATAGCTGAACGCAAGACCGAAGATGCAAAGCAACATGATCTTGCGGCGGCCATAGCCGTCCGACAGCTCGCCCATCAGCGATGAACCGAAGAACATGAAGAACGGATACACGCCGTAGCCGAGCCCGAGATAGAAATTTCGGAGCTGCGGACTTGTGCCTGCGGCGATGATGCCCGAATGCGGATCGGAGAAGATCGCCGCCATGATCGGATACACGAGGCCGAAGCCCATGGCGTCGATCGCGATCGCGAGTAGACATGGGCCAAGCAGCTTGAGATTCAGTTGCGACATGGAGTCGTCTCGATCGAAGTGAAGATGCCACTCACAGTAATCGAGGAGGAAAACGCGGAGTAGAGCTGTGTTTTCAATTTCAACTATCAGAGAAGCTGATTAATCCATCCCTCGACACACCGGAATTCACGCGGGACGACGGTTTCGTCGCGAAGGACGACCTGCGTGAAATTTGTCGTAAGTACCCGCGAAAAATTGGTTTGGAAAGCGGAGCCGTAGCCACGTAGCGGTTCCGTGAGTTCAGCATCGCTGGCTTCCTTGGTCCAATTGACGAAGCGGTGCCATCGGCACTTCAATCGCCGCCAGAGGATCTCGATTGCGAGGCGGCCCCGTGGTGACTAGCTACGCTGCACTGGCGGCGATCAGCAGAAGCCCGTCTCGTCGAGATACATTTGTGTGACAGCGGTGATACGGCATCCACCGTGATATTGCGGGACAGGACAAGCTGCGGCGATACCGTGAATCGTGCACAGTGGGCAGGCCCGCGTCCGCGTGAGTTGTGATGTGGCGACACCGGTCTCAAACGACACCGCATTCGCACTCGGCAAGCGCACGCTCACGGTATCGCGAAGTCTCGCGAGCCGTCGCGTATCGAAGGGAGTGGAAAGGCGGCGCGAGCCGGTGCCGGCCATGCGCGACTTACAAATCGAGCGACTGCGCGACCGTCCTGATCCGGACCGTGTCCGGCAGATGTTCCTTGAGCATGCTGACGACGATCTGGGTTTTCGTCGGAACGGGCCGCATGACGGGCAGCAGCGCATGCAAGTCGAAGCCTGGCACTGTGTAGTTGGGCAGCAGCTTGACGAGCCTGCCCGATTTCAGCGCGTCGGCGCAGACGATTTCCTGAAGCACGCCGATGCCCCGGCCGTCGAGCAGCAACTGATAGACGGGGCCCCAATGGCTGACCGTCGTGACGATATTGATTGGCGCGGCGCGTGCCGCCTTTGGTGAATTGACGAGCCGAAGTTGCCTGTCGGAGAACAGCCCGGCGACACGGATGAACGGATGCCGGATGAGATCGGTCGGATCCTCGGGGCAGCCATGTGCAGCAATGTATTCCGGCGACGCAACGAGCACGCGGCGGATATGTCCGAGCGGGTGCGCAACAAAGTTGCCGTCACCGATCTGACCAAGACGCAGCGAGATGTCGACGCCCTCCGTGACCGGATCGGTCAGTTCGTCATTGAGGATCATATCGACATAGAGTTGCGGGTTCTGCTCGCGGATGATGCCGACGATCTTCGGCAGTACCGCATCGCCGAGACCGTGCGGCGCCGCGATGCGAATGCGCCCGCGCACGACCTTGGTGCCGAGCGTGACCGCGGCGCGTGCCTCGTCCGCGGCATCGAGTACGACCTTGCTCTTCTGATAGAACAGCGATCCCTCATCCGTGCATGACACAGCGCGCGTGCTCCGCAGCAGCAGACGTACGCCGAGATGTTGCTCGAGCCGTTCGATTCGGTCGCTGACCGCAGGCTGCCCTAGACCCAAATCCTTCGCGGCTCGCGAAAGATTTCCCCGCTCGACGACCCTCACGAAAATACGCATTGCAGCTAACAAATCCATGAATTCCTCAATCTTGTGGGGTCTGGACTAATTGTGTGGCATAGGCATATCTAGTCGCCCCTGAACGATTCGCTACTTTTGCAGCGGCGTCATGCCGCCGGATCATCGTGCGCATCCCTCGCGTTCTGCGACAGAATCCGTTTCGCGCAGCCGGTCAGTTCTTCCAACGCCGCCCGGCTTTGCTGCGCCACGCTATCGAGTTGCCGTTCGACGTCCCGTATCACGCGGCCCATGCGCGAACACAAGGTCCACTGCGTCTTCCTCAGCGTACGCGTAGCGGCCGATCTGGACCGCCAGACGCGGTGTCTCGCGGTCATAGTTCTGCCGCAGCGTCAAACCGTGCCGGGCGGCCGCCTTCACCAGATGTTCCAGGGAGCGCCCCAACAGGCGCAAATCGGCGTCATGAGCACCAGCCCTCTCCATGACAATCACGCGCTTCAGGCTCGTGCTCTTGATGACCTTCGCCAGTTTGGCCGCTTTGATCGTCTCCGCCAGCAGTGCTTCAACTGCCAGTCGATCATATCGGTCAACCGCACCAGCGGATGCGTCAAGTTGATCTGCTCGCCCAGCGATTGCCGAAGAAAATCCCCCTCTGGCATCCGCATCCTCGGACCCATCCAAACCGTGTCAGAATTTTCAGGAATCACGCGTCAATATGCCTGCCGCTTACAAATCACACAACTCCATTCCAGCCCCCGAGGTTTGCCACACAATCCCTTGCGGAGTGTTCCGGGCCGACTATCCACGCGTATCGCACCTGCCTACCCGTCTTTTCACTCGTGATTACCCGAATACAGCACCCGGGAAATCGAATGGGATCGATCATGAAAAATTGTGTGCGCGCCCGGGAAAGTGAATTTCTGAAAGCAAACCCATTCGAAACAATTCAGCAAAACGGCTTAGCTTACGCATCGTTTACGCAACAATCACCAGGGGGACGGCCAGCGGCACGCTCCCCAGCCATCCAGATGTATGCCGTCAACGGCTGTCACGGCACATTCAATTGTGTGAATAGCAATCAACGCACCGTAAATCCGGCGTCCATGACGTTCACAATCCGTATGAATTTTCGTTTCGCGACTGCATGACACAAGATAAAATTTGTCAACAAACGACAACGGAATTTTATTCGCAGAAAATTTCGACCCTAAGTTTGACGGCGTCTCATCCTAGTCGAAGGATGAAAGGACAGCTTCAAATCTGAAGTGCAACGCCTCGTCATCTGGTAGTGTTCCATGAATGGCAAAATCAACATAAGTGGATCTAGTAAACACGTTTGAATTTTTCCAGCTTTGGCGGAACGCAACTGCGGATTTCTGTATGAAGTGTGTCGTCATGCTTAACGACGACGAGGAGCTGACGTTCAACAACTGTCGATCAATCACTGACATCGGGATTTTCCCGCGCGTGCGGCAGGCCTGCTGATGCCTGCGAGTAAAGTCCAACCGGCAGAGGTGGCCGAGAAGTTCGGCATGAGCGATCAATCGATCTACAACTGGGCGCGGGCCTGGCGTGAGCAGGGCGTAATCGGATTGCTGATCGGCCATAAGGGCGGCAGGCCCCGCGCATTGCCGGATACCTCCTGGCGGTAGCGGCCGTTCAATTTGCTCAGGCCGAACCTTTGACGCTGGCGCAAATTGCACAACGGATCGAGGCCATCTTCAACGAACCGCTCCCGTGCCGGCTCGAGACGTTGAGCGCCGCGCTTAAGCGCCGAAGGCTTCTCGTTCAAGCGCAACCGCTACACGCTCCCAAAAAGTGCCACGAAGAGCCAACGCGACAACGTTGGCTGATCGATCACAAGGCCCTTCTGTTCGATCTCCCCCTCACCCCCTCGCCTGTCTGCTGGCCTGCCAGGCCCAATCCGCCGGAAACCCGTCATTTTCCAAACACAATAATTACTCATTCATTACAATCACATCATTCACACTGACAGCCCGCCTGAGCGCGGCCCGGAACATCCCATCGCATGCGCGTGAAGAAGAAGATCCATCCCGCCGACCCGTACGCGGCCGCGACGAAGCATCCGATGCTGGCCCCCAGCCTGCCGGTCTGGCGCTCGAAGTGCGTCGTCATCCTCGTGTTTCTCGCGTTCGCCACGCTGATTGCACGCGCGTTCTGGGTGCAGGTCGCCAATCAGCCGTTCTACGCCGGTCAGGGCCAGAAGCGCTATCAGCGCACGATCGAGCTCGACGCGATGCGCGGGAGCATCGTCGACCGCAATGGCGCGATGCTTGCCGTCAGCCTGTCCACGTACGAAATCTGGGCAAACCCGAAGGTCGTCGCCGAGACCGACTATCCGCCGCTCGCGAAGCTGCTTGACATGCCGATCGACGAACTGAAGCGGCGCCTGAGAAACGACCGCACGTTCGTGCTGCTGAAGCGCCAGATCGATGCCGACACCGCGAGTCACCTCGACAAGCTGGCGATCGATGGCGTCACGCAGATCGCCGACTCGAAGCGCTACTACCCGGAAGGCGAATCGGCCGCGCACATCGTCGGCTTCACGAACATCGAGGATCAAGGCCAGGAAGGCGTCGAGCTGGCCACCAACACGAGGCTGTCGGGCACCGCCGGGCAACGCGAGGTGATCCGCGACCGGCTCGGCCGCATCGTGTCGGACACGCGCCCGCTCGTGCCGGCGCGGCACGGCGCGACGATCGAGCTGACGATCGACCGCCGCATCCAGCAGCTCGCGTTCAGCCAGCTGAAGGCGGCGGTGATCGCGAACAACGCGCAGGCGGGCAGCGTCGTCGTGCTCGACGCGCAGAACGGCGAAATCCTCGCACTAGCGAACTATCCGACCTTCGACCCGAACGACCGGGCCCGCCTCACCGGCCAGCAATTGCGCAACCGCGCGGTCATCGACACGTTCGAGCCCGGCTCCACGATCAAGCCGCTCGTCGTCGCGCTGTCGCTCGATGCGGGCAAAGTGCGCCCGCAGACGCTGATCAACACGTCGCCCGGCACCTACAGGATCGGGCCGGCGGTGATCCACGACACCTCCAACCACGGCACGCTGACGATCGCGCAGGCGCTGCAGAAGTCAAGCAACGTCGCGCTCGCGAAGCTCGCGCTGAACCTGCCCGCCGAGACGATCTGGAACAAGTATCAGGAATACGGAATCGGCCGCGCGCCGGACCTGACGTTCCCCGGCGTCGCGTCGGGCCGCCTGCGGCCGTACAAGCGCTGGCGCCCGATCGAACAGGCGACGATGGCCTACGGCTACGGCCTGTCGATGTCGCTGCTGCAGATCGCTCAGATGTATACCGCGTATGCCGGCGACGGCACGCTGCATCCGGTGTCGTTGCTGAAAAACGGCACCGACCGGCAGACGGTCGACGCGCATCGCGGCCATCGCGTGGCGTCGCCCGCGACCGCGGCGGCAATCCGTTCGATGCTGGAGATGGCAGTCAGCGAAGGCGGCACCGGCCGCGCGGCGCGCGTCGACGGCTACCGGATCGGCGGCAAGACCGGCACCGCCCGCAAGCAGGTCGGCAAGTCGTATGCGAAGGGCAAGTACCGCGCCCTCTTTGCCGGCATGGCGCCGATGAGCGATCCGCGCCTGATCGTCGCGGTGATGATCGACGAGCCGGCCGGCAAGGGGTATTACGGCGGCACGGTGGCCGGGCCGGTGTTCTCGTCGGTGGCGGGCGGCGCGCTGCAACTGCTCGGGGTACCGCCGGACACGCCCGTCGAATCTGCCCGGCCCGCCCCGCCGAAGCCGGCGGCGTAGGGCCGCTTCACGCCGATAACGGGCTCAAGGCCCGCGCATCAGTGGGCGGCGGCCGCCTTCGGCGCGGCCACGCCCATCCGCGAAAGCACGTGGTCGGTCATTCCGCGCGCCAGCTCGGCCTCGCCCATGAACACGGTGCCCACGCCCTCGTTCGCGAGCAGCGCGGCTTCGTCGCCACTGTTGGTGCACAGCGCGACTTCGAGCGCCGGATTGAGCGTGCGCGAGATCTCGACGATCTGCCGCACGTCGAACACATCCGGCAGCGTGACGACCAGCATCCCCGCGCGCGCGATGTGCGCCTGCACGAGCACGATCGGCTCGATCGCGTCGCCCGACACCGCCGCGATGCCGTCTTCGCGCAGCTTCTCGACGGTTTCCCGGTTCTGCTCGACCACGACATACGCGATCCGCCGCTCGTCGAGCGCCTGCGCGATCCGCGCGCCGACCCGCCCGTAGCCGACGATCACGACCTGGCCGGCCAGGTGTGCCTGCGGCGTGGACATCGGCAGCGCGGCGAGCGGATCGTCGCGGGCCTCGAGCCGCCGCGCGAACGCGGAATGCTGGCGGATCCACGCGATGGCCGGCTCGATCGCCGCGAACATGAAGGTGTTCAACGCGATCGAGATCAGCGCGACAGCCAGGATCAGGCTCTGCCCTTCGGCCGACAGCAGGCCGAGCGAGCGGCCGAGCCCGGCGAGAATGAACGAGAACTCGCCGATCTGCGCGAGCCCCGCGCCGACCGTGAGCGCGGTGTTGAGCGGATAGCGGAACGCCAGCACCAGCGCGACCGCCGCGAGCGTCTTGCCGACGAGCACGATCGCCGCGACCTCGATCACGCGCAGCGGCTCGTTGACGAGCACGCCGGGATCGAACAGCATGCCCACCGAGATGAAGAACAGCACGGAGAACGCGTCGCGCAGCGGCAGCGTCTCGTCGGCCGCGCGGCGGCTGAACTCGGATTCGCGCATCATCATCCCGGCGAAGAACGCGCCGAGCGCGAACGACACGTCGAACAGCTTCGCCGCGCCGAACGCGACGCCGACCGCCGCCGCGATCATGCACAGCGTGAACAGCTCGCGCGAGCCGGTGCGCGCGACGAGCCACAGCACGCGCGGAAACACCCGCTTGCCGACCACCAGCATCAACGCGATGAACGCCGCGACTTTCAGGAACGTGGTGCCGAGCGTGCTCCAGATGCCCGCCCCGCCCGCGTGGGCGTCGCCGGGCGGCGTGCCGCCGAGCAGCCCGGCCACCGGCGGCAGCAGCACCAGCACGAGCACCATCACGAGATCCTCGACCACGAGCCAGCCGACCGCGATCCGCCCGTTGACCGTCTCGACGAGCCCCCGCCCTTCGAGCGCGCGCAGCAGCACGACGGTGCTCGCGACCGACAGCGCCAGGCCGAACACGAGCGCCGCGCCGGCGCTCCAGCCCCACAGCATCGCGAGCCCGCCGCCGAGCAGCGTCGCGACGGTGATCTGCACGATCGCGCCGGGCAGCGCGATCTTGCGGACCGCGAGCAGATCGCCGAGTGAGAAATGCAGGCCGACGCCAAACATCAGCAGCATCACGCCGATCTCCGCGAGCTGCTGCGCGAGCGCGAGATCGCCGACGAAGCCCGGCGTGCCGGGCCCGATCACGATCCCGGCGAGCAGATAGCCAACGAGCGGCGGCATTTTCAGCAGCGATGCGAGATAACCGAAGATCATCGCGAGACCGAAACCGGCCGCGAGCAGCGCGATCAGGCTGACGTCATGAGGCATCCCCACTCCTTTGTCGATGTAATAATTTAGTAAGGTTGAAAGGATAAGGGATGACGCGGACAAATGGCGCGGTGCCGCGAAAAATTCACGCGGTCGCAACGGCCGCGCCTTGCAGCGCGTCTTGACATCCCTCGCCGCGCCAGTACGCTTGGATATCCTGGATATTCGCCATCGACGCATCAACACGGCGCGCGCGATCCGTGCGCGCACCGTCAACGCCGCGCGCCGGCCGCCCGGGTCCGCATGCTGGAGAAATGCCCCATGAACGAAGCCCTCGAACGCCGCGCGCTCCTGCTGCATCTGGGTGGCGTAATGCAGACGCTGAGTTGCGTGCTCGAAAGCGAGCGTGACGACGAGACCATCGGCGCGCTGATCACGACTCAGCAAATGCTGGCCGACGCGCCGCTGCTCCAGCACGTGGTCGAGCACATGACGGTGCGCGAATTCACCAGCGCCGTGCTGCACGCGTTCTGCCTGTGGCCGCAACAACTGCTCGACGCGCCGCTCGACCGCGACGCGATCGCGGCGCCGGTCTGCGCGAAGCTGTTCGCGGGCAACCCGCGCGGCTGGACGCGCTACACCGCGTCGCTCGCCGCCGACGTCCCGTGGTTCGGCGCCGGGATCAGGCCGGTTGACTCGCCCGGCGCACGCACCAGGCCGCTCGTGAAAACCGCCTGACGCCACGCCGCGTTCGCCGGCGGTCGGTCGCCCGACCACGACGGGCGCGACGCGCGGCGGCCACACACCGCATGCGCGCATGCCCCCTCAACACCGGCATGCGCGCACGGCACGACCGCCGGCGGCGCGAGGGCTCGCGCCGCCGGCGAAACCAGAACCATTGCCCGTGGAGGTGTCCCATGCTGATCGGCGTACCGAAGGAGATCAAGAACTACGAATACCGCGTCGGCCTGACGCCCGCCAGCACGCACGAACTGACCCGGCGCGGTCATCAGGTGCTGGTGCAACGCCATGCCGGCACGGCCATCGGGCTGTACGACGACGCGTACGAGGCCGCCGGCGCGATGCTGTGCGACGACGCCGCCGACCTGTTCGCGCGCGCCGACATGATCGTCAAGGTCAAGGAGCCGCAGCCCGCCGAATGCGCGATGCTGCGCCCCGGCCAGATCCTCTACACGTATCTGCACCTCGCGCCCGATCCCGAGCAGGCGGCGGCGCTCGTCAAATCCGGCGCGGTGTGCGTCGCCTACGAGACCGTCACGGGCCCCGGCGGCGGCCTGCCGCTGCTGGCGCCGATGAGCGAGGTCGCCGGGCGCATGTCGGTCCAGGTCGCGGCCGCGCAGCTCGAAAGCCCCCGCGGCGGCATGGGGCTGCTGATGGCGGGCGTGCCGGGCGTCGCGCCCGCGCACGTCGTCGTGCTCGGCGCCGGTGTGGTTGGCACGCATGCGCTGCAGATCGCGGTCGGCATGGGCGCGCGCGTGACGGTGCTCGACCGGAACGTCGACCGGCTGCGCCAGCTCGACCTGATCTTCGGCAACCGGATCGAGACGCTCTGCTCCAACACGCATACCGTCATCGACGCGGTGCTCGACGCGGATGTCGTCGTCGGCGCCGTGCTGATCCCCGGCGCCGCCGCGCCGCGGCTCGTGACGCGCGACATGATCGGGAAGATGCGCAAGGGCGCGGTCGTCGTCGACGTCGCGATCGACCAGGGCGGCTGCTTCGAGACCTCGCATGCGACCACGCATGCGAAACCGACCTATGTCGTCGACGGCGTCGTCCACTATTGCGTCGCGAACATGCCCGGCGCCGTCGCGCGCACCTCGACGTTCGCGCTCAACAACGCGACGATCGGCCATGCCGTCGCGCTCGCCGACAAAGGCTGGAAACGCGCGATGGCCGACGATCCGAACCTGCGCGCGGGCCTGAACGTCTGCGACGGCCACATCACGCACGCGGCGGTCGCCCGGGCGCTCGGCAAGCCGTATCTGTCCGCCGACGAAATGCTCGACTGAGCGATGCGCGGCCCGCCGGCGCGGGCCGCCGCGCTCACCCGCTCGCCTGGCAGGCTTCCATTCGCTGCGTGAGCGCGGCCAGCGCCGGGGACACCTCGACGGCCACCGGCTCCGCCGCCGTCAGCGCGCGGCTGCGCGCGGGCAGCGTGTCGAGCTGGCGCGCCGCGTACGCGCGGCTCGCGTCGAGCGACGGCTGCTCGAGCCGCACGCCGTCGACCATCGCCAGCGCGAGCAGCGCAACGCCGTCGTGGCGCTCGTCGTCGAGCGCGAGGCAGTCGGCCTCGATCCGGCCATCGGCCGCATAGCGCCGGAACACCTGCTTGCGGCCCGGCCACGTCGCCTTGCCCTCCGAGCGCTTGCGCCTCGGCTCGCCGGCATACGCGACCAGCTTGTACGCGCAATCGAGGTACGGCGCGTCCGACGACGTGTTCATTCGCGTGCCGACGCCGAAACCGTCGATCGGCGCATGCCGTTCGACCAGATCACGCAACGCGTATTCGTCCAGATTGCCGCTCGCGAAAATCGTCACGCCGCCGAGGCCGCCGCGATCCAGGATGTCGCGCACGCGCCGCGCGTGCGCCGCGAGGTCGCCGCTGTCGAGCCGCACGCCCTTGATCGAGAATCCTTCCGGCGCGAGCCGCCGCGCGACCTCCACCACCCTGGACGCGGCGCGTTCGGTGTCGTAGGTGTCGATCAGCAACACCGCGTTGTCCGGCTGCGACCGTACGAAGTGCTCGAACGCCAGCGCTTCGTCGCCGTGCGCCTGCACATACGAATGCGCCATCGTGCCGAACGTCGGGATGCCGTAGCGCAGTCCGGCAAGCAGCGTCGCGGTGCCGGAGAAGCCCGCCAGATAGCTCGCGCGCGCGGACAGCAACCCGGCTTCCGCCCCGTGGGCGCGTCGCAGCCCGAAATCGACCAGCGGCCGCCCTGGCGCGGCCAGCACCGCGCGCGCCGCCTTGCTCGCGGCGAGCGTCGCGTAGTGCAGCAGGTTCATCACGCGGCTCTCGACCAGTTGCGCTTCGCGCATCGGCGCCGTGACGCGCAGGATCGGCTCGTCGGCGAAGAACACCGTGCCTTCCGGCATCGCGTGGACCGATCCGGTGAACCGCAGGTCGGCGAGCGCCGCGAGGAATTCCTCGCGAAAGCGCCCTGTTCGAGCCAGTTGCGCGATGTCGCGAGTGGTAAACCGCACGCTTTCCAGGTAGTCGAGCACCGGCGCCAGGCCCGCCGCGAGCAGGAAGTTGCGCGACTCGGGCAGCTTGCGCACGAAGAACTCGAAGCTCGCGACGTCGTTCATCGCGGCATCGAAATACGCCTGCAGCATCGTCAGTTCGTAGAGGTCGGTGAGCAGCACGCCGTTGCCGCCCCCCTCGGACGAACCCTTGGCCATCACGCCTCCTTCGCCCTGCGTATTGCCCGCTCGCTCAGGGTCGTGCACGGGCGCCGGCGCCGGCGCATGCCGGCGGCCAGCATGCCGCTCCGGCCGCTCGACGTCCGGCACGACACGGCCAGCATAGGATCGGCGGCAGCGGCGGCGTTGCGCCAGATCAATTCTCGCGCAACGCCGCCGCCGGGCCGGATCGGCGGTAACGCGGAACAACCGCATCTGGAACGCCCCCACCCGCTCGCCTACACTTCGACTGAGATCCGGGGAACACGCATCGCGGCCCGCCCACCGATGGCCGGGCTCGCACCCGTCGCGCGAGCCGGACGCCGCGTCGGGGAGCCAAACGAGAGGGCCAGAACAATCGACATGCGACGAGGCGGCGGACATGATCAAGGTATGGCTGGCGGATCGCCACGCGGTGACGCGCGACGGGCTGCGTCAGATCCTCGAATCGACCGGTGAATTCACGATCGCGGGCGAGGCCTGCGACGGCCCGTCCGCGCTCGAGCTGGCCCGCCGCTGCGCCGCCGATGCCGCGATCGTCGATCTTGCGACACTCGGCGGCTGCGGCACCGAGTTCGTCAGACAGATCCATGCGGCGGCGCCCGCGCTGCGCGTGCTCGTGCTGTCGTCGCTGGCCACCCGCCACGACGCCGCGCTGCTCTTCAAGGCCGGCGCCGCCGGATACGTGACCAAGGAAAGCTCGAGCCGCGAGTTGATGGACGCGTTGCGCAAAATCGTCGCGGGCGGCGTCTACGTCAGCGTCGACGTGGCCGAGCGCCTCGCGCGCCATCTCGACCTGCCCGCCGACGCACCGCCGCACGAGCGCCTGTCCGAACGCGAAACCGAAGTGCTGCGCCGGTTCGCGTCGGGCGAGAGCATCTCGGAGATCGCGCACGCACTGCGCATCAGCGCGAAAACCGTCAGCACGTACAAGGCGCGCGCGCTCGACAAGCTCGAACTCCCGAACGAAGCCGCGCTGATCCGCTACGCGATCGCCCACCGGATCGCCGATCCTGAGTAAGCCATCTCTTTCGTCCTGCCGGTTATGAGCGAACCATGCGCGTCGCGCGCAGCACGAGGTTCGATCGGAACGCGAACGATCGCCCGCCGTCGCGGCAGTGCTTGCCGCTGCGGACGGCAGACAAGGAGCCGCCCGGCGACACTGTCGCCCCTTCGTCGACGCCATTTCGTCGCCGCTGCACTTCATGAGAAAATGACACCGACCCTAAACACCGTGGCCGGCATCAACCGGCCGGGCAGCGGCCGCAATCCGGGATGAACGCGGCGCCGGCTGTCGCGGTTGCAAAGGATTCCGATTGGATGGGCTTGTTTTCCGAACAGCGCTAACGTAGCCGCACGGGACGTCCTCGCAAGGTGCCCGTTCGCGCCGCTCGCGTTTTGCGCAGGAGCGTTGGACGTGAAATCTGTCAAGTTGCAGCGGGATCAATACTGGCATGCGGGAATCGTCGCGATTGCGATATGGCTGCCGCTGCTGGTCATGGCGCCGCTGGTCTTCCTTCAGGCCAAGGAGCGCGCCGATGGCGAGGCGACGGTCACGGCGGTGGCGATTCAGCGCCAGATCGATACGATGCTCGGCGTCGTCTTCGCCAATACGGGCAAGGCCGCGGCCATGGCGGGCAGGCCATGTCGCCAGGTGCTCGCCGAGCTCACGCGGCTGACCCTGCTGAGCCCCTACTTCCGCTCGCTGGCGCTGATCCGCGACGGCAACAAGGAGTATTGCTCGTCGGCCCTCGGCATGATCGACGACCTGCCGCTCGCGCAAGGCTTCCCGCCCTTGTCCGAACTGCCGCCCGGGCGCGGGATCACGCCCACTGCGACGACGCTGCTGGTACGCGACCGGCCGGCGGTCCTCGTCTCGGAACACACCGCGAACCATACCGGCGTCATCGCGGTAATCGACGGGCAGTATCTGCTCGACATTCAGGCCGCGGCTTCCTACAACCGCCAGTTCGAGGTGCAGATCCTGCAGACGGATTCGCAGCGTCAGTTGCCCGGCGGCGCGCCCGTGCAAACGCCGGCCGGCCCGGCCTTCCGGCATAGCGACGCCAGCGTGCGCTCGTCGCAGTTTCCCGTCGAGGTTCGCGTCGCCGTTGAGCCCGCGCTGGTCGCCACCTATCGCCGCGATCTCTGGATTCACTACGCGCCGTTCCTGGCGCTGGCCGCGCTGCTGTCGGGCTACGTCGCGCACCGTTTCTGCAAGCGGCGGCTCTCCCTGGTGACCGAAATCCGGCGCGGCATGCGGCAGAACGAGTTTCACATGGTCTACCAGCCCGTCATTCGCCTGGCGACGGGCGAGTGCAGCGGCGTGGAGGCGCTGGTGCGCTGGCACCGCCCGGGCCAGGACTCCATTCGCCCCGACATCTTCATCCCGCTGGCGGAAGACAGCGGGCTCATCGCCGAACTGACCCGGCACATCTTCGATCTGGTCGTCGCCGACATGCCCCAGTTGCGGCTCGGCCCGCAAGACCATCTCGGCATCAACGTCAGCGGCTCGCATCTCGCTACGCCGGCCTTCGTCGGCGACGTGGAACGGCTGATGCGCGCACTCGGCCCACAGGCGCCGCTGCTGGTGCTGGAAATGACCGAGCGCGAGGCGGTGCCGGACGACGAGCAGGCGCAGCGCAACATCCGCCAGTTGCGCGGCGAAGGCGTGCTCTGGGCGCTGGATGACTTCGGGACCGGACAAAGCGCGCTGTCCTATCTGGAGCAACTGCACGCCGATTTCATCAAGATCGACCGCTCGTTCGTCAAGGGCGCGGATACCGAATCGGTCAATGCCGTCGTGCTGGAAACGATCATCACGCTGGCTCAGCGGCTGAAACTCGACCTGATCGCGGAAGGCATCGAAACCCCGGCGCAACTCGCCTACCTCCGGCAGCATGGCGTGCAGTGGGGCCAGGGCTATCTGTTCGCGGCCCCGTTGCGCGCGGCCGAACTGGCGGCGTGGCGGAACAGCCGCACCGCCCGCCCGGACACGCTCGGCGCCTGCGCGACGCCGGCCTGACGTCGCCGGTCGGCTCCGGTTCGGACGATATCGGCCGGAGCCGGCGCATCGCGGCATCGCCGTGTCGAGGTACCGCGACGGCACGGGGCGTGCTTCGCACCGTCATGCAGGCGCCGTCACCGGTTCGCGCCGGCCGCCAGTGCGCTCAACCCGGCCGTGTATCCCTTTTCCTGAAGCGCGGCGATGGTGGACGCCGAGAAATCGTAGTCGGACACGAACGACATCGGCCCGCTGCGCTGCAGCGCGATCCGCTCGATGTGGATCGGCGCGCGATTGCCCATTAGCCGGATATACAGCGGCTGCTGCCGAATCCCGCTGGCCGCCGGCTCGGCGACGTGCGTCATGATCCCGCCGACGAGCTCGCTGAAGTCGTTCGCATATTCCTCGAAACGCAGGTCGCTGCGCACGCGATCCATGTAGCTGATTTCCTCGCGCCTGAGCATCACCTCGACCAGGTTGCCCGGCATCGGCTTGCTGCCCGCGAACAGATCGACGACGAAGATGCGGCCGCCGATCCGGCCGCAGCGCTCGATGACGAGATCGAGCGGTGAATTGCTGACGATGCCGCCGTCCCAGTACGCGTGTCCGTCGATCGTCGTCCACGGCAGCCCGGGCGGCAAGCTGCCGCTCGCGAGCAAATGTGCGGGCGTGAGCCGGTCGACATAGCTGTCGAAGATCCGCGGCTCGCCCGTCTTCACGTCGACCGCGCTCAGCAGCAGGCGGGTCGGGCTCGACCCGAGCGAATCGAAATCGACGTATTTCTCGATCAGCTTGACGATCGGCCGCGTGTCGTAAAGGCTCGTCCATTTGCCGTACAGCCAGTCGATTCCGCCGAGGGGGTTCCACCAGCGCGGCTGCATGAAATTCGGCACGCCGAACCAGAACACGTACGCCGACAGCAGCACCTGCTGAAGCTGCGTGTCGCCCATCGACGGCAGCGGAATCGCCAGCTCGCGCCAGAACGCCTCGAGCGCGCGCGCCGCGTGCTGCGGATGGCTCGCGATGATCGCGCCGTTGAATGCGCCGATCGACACCGCCGAGATCACGTCCGGGCGCACGCCGTTCTCCTCGAGCGCGCGCGCGACGCCGCACTCGAATGCCCCCAGCGCGCCGCCGCCCTGCAGGATCAGCATCGTCTGCACCGGCAGGCGGTCGAGCGGGAAACGCACGTCGTGCAGCCGCCCCCGCTCCGCCCTCATGTCGATCCGCAACGCGATCGCCTCGGCCAGCGACGCGACGCTCGCCGGCGACTGGTCGATCACGAACGCCGCGCGCAGCACGTCGTCCTTCAGGTACAGCATCGCGTACGCGCCGTCGTTGATCGTGCCGCGCTCGATGGTTTCCGTCGTCCCGAACTGGTTGCCGAGGAAGTTGTACGTGATGCCGAACACGTTGCCGAAGAAAATCGACACGTCGCGATAAGGCAGCCGCCGGCCGGCCATGTTGCGCGCGGCGACCTTGCCTTGCCGCATCGCGTTGTCCCAGTGCTCGATGCGCCGCCGCTCGCGGAAGATCGGATCGTAGAAATGCGCGACGTCGCCCGCCGCGTAGATGTGCGGATCGACCGTGCGCAGGAATGTGTCGACCTCGATGCCGTCGGCGATCGGCAGGCCGCTGTCCGCGAGAAACCCGCAGTTCGGCGTGACGCCGACGGCGACGATCGCCAGGTCGCACGGCAGCGTCTCGTCGCGGCTCGTCAGCACCGCCTCGACCCGGCCGTCGCCGACCAGCGCGCGCACCTCGCAGTCGGTGCGCACCGTGATCCCGCGCTCGGTGCAGCATCGCTCGAAGAAGCGCGACAGCGGCTCGGCCTGCAGCATCGGCAGCACATGCGACTCACGCTCGATCAGCGTCACCTGCAGGCCGCGCGCCTGCAGCGTCGCGGCCAGTTCCACGCCGACGAACCCCGCGCCGAGAATCGCGACGTGCTGCGCGTGCGCCGTCGCGTCCTGCAATGCGCGCATGTCCGCGAGCGTGTGGAGGCAGTGCACGCCTGCAAGATCGATGCCGGGCAGCACCGGCAGGCGCGGCGACGCGCCGGTCGCAATCAGGAGCTTGCCGTAGTGGAATTCGCCGTGCGCGTCGGTGTGGACAAGACGCGCGTGACGGTCGATGCGCGTCGCGCGCGCGCCGAGCACCAGTTCGATCCGATGCCTGTCGTAGAACGCGGCGTCGTGCAGCGCAAGCCCGGCGCCGCCATCGGCGCCGGCGGCCGGCATCTTGGTGAGCGGCGGGCGCCGGTAAGGCAGCGCCGCTTCGCCGCACAGAATCGCGATGCTGGCCGCGTTGTCTTCGCGGCGCAAGGTCTGCGCCGCGGTCACGCTCGCCACACCGCCGCCAACCAGCAAATAATCGACCTCGCGCATCCCGCCCCCAGTGATTCAACGGTACGCGCCGCCCCGCGAGCCGGGATGCGCCTGCGGCATCAAAGCGACGCGCGCGGCACGGTCGCGAATCGCCGTTCGTGAAGTTTCTGGCATCCCGTGCAGCGCTCGGCCGTCGGCCGCGCCAGCAGGCGCGCGTAGTCGACCGGCCCTTCGCAGTCCACACAAGCGCCGTATTGGCCGTCGCGCATCCGCTGCAACGCACGCTCGACCGCCCGCAACTCGGCCAGTTTCATGCCGATCAGCGCGTGGTCGACATCGACGAACAAGTCGGCATTCGCCTCGTCGCCTTCGTCAGGGGACGCGCCCGCCAGGTCCGCATACGTGTCTTCGGCGCGCTGATGCTGGCTTGCACGGATGTCGGCGCGCAACGCCTGCCCGCTTTCGCTCAATCGTTGATGAAGCGTCTGAAGCTGCTGTTCGTCGAGCATCATCGTCGCTGCTCCTTTGCGCCATCGCGCCAAGGCTCCACCCTATGCCTTACCCGCCCGTGCATTTTGACCTGAGTCAAGTTGCGACAGGCCGCCCGGGACGAGCCAAAAGCGCCGCACCGGTGCGGCGACGGCCGCCGGTGTCGATCCTGCCGATATCCGCCGGCCTTCGCGCGTGTCCTTCGCGCAATCGTCCGGTGCGAAGTCCATTGAGATTAGTCAAGGGTCGCGCCGGACGGGGGCAATTCGTCGGTGTCGCTCGGGCAAACCCGTTCGTTCGCCAGTAGTTGACCGACACGCCCGCAAAAAATGAGACCGGTCGCACACTAGACGACCGGTCTAATCGTTGATAGAGTTCGAGCCATGAAGAATGTTTCCGCCAGCCCGGACGTCCGTCGGCACATCCTCGAAACCGCCCGGATCATCATTGGCGGCAAGGGCTTCAGCGCAGTCGGCCTGAGTGAAATCCGCCAGGCCTCCGGCGTGCCGAAGGACGCGTTCTACCGCCGCTTTGGCTCCAGGGAGGCCTTTGGCGAAGCGGCACTGGTGACGACTCGATGCCTGCCGGGCCTGCAGGATTGCCCGTCTCGCTGACCCATCGACGCACTACCGTGCGTTTTTTTACGGCCAGCAACTAGACGACTGGTCTACTAATGAGGGATTGCCATGTTGAATTTCGATTTTTACAACCCCACCCGAATCGTCTTCGGCAAGGAAACAATCGGCCGCCTCGCTGATCTCGTTCCCGCAACCGCACGTGTGCTGATCCTGTACGGCGGAGAAAGCGCCCGCAAGAACGGCACGCTCGAGGTCAGTCACCGCGTGCTCGAAGCCAGCCTTTGATTTGCCAACCCAAGGAGCGGCCATGACGCAACATCGTAATCGCCAGATCGTATTGAACGCGCGCCCGGTCGGCGCCCCGAAGCCCGGCGATTTTCGCCTGCAGGACCAACCGATTCCCGAACTGGAAGACGGGCAGCTTCTACTGAAAACGCTCTACCTTTCCGTCGACCCCTACATGCGCGGCCGGATGAACGACGGCCCGTCCTACGCGCCGGCAGTCGGCCTGGGTGACGTCATGGTGGGAGGAACGGTCGGCCGCGTAGAAGCGACGCGGAATCCGTCATTCAAGGTCGGGCAACTTGTATCAGGGTTCGGCGGCTGGCAAGAGTATGCCGTTTCCGACGGCAGCGACCTTGCCGTGATCGACAACCTCACCAGCACGCCATCGCTTGCATTGAGCGTGCTCGGCATGCCCGGGTTCACCGCCTGGCACGGTCTGCTCGAAATCGGCCGACCGCAACCGGGCGAAACCGTCGTCGTTGCGTCCGCAACCGGTGCCGTCGGCTCTGTTGTCGGCCAGTTGGCAAAACTCAAGGGGGCCCGTGTGGTCGGTATCGCCGGAGGCCCGGACAAGTGTGACTATGCCGCGAATGTCCTCGGCTTCGATGCGTGCATCGATCACCGCTCACCCTCCTTCGCGACGGACCTCGCGGCCGCTACGCCCCATGGCATCGACGTCTACTTCGAAAACGTCGGTGGCGCAGTCTTCGAAGCCGTGTTGCCGCGGCTGAACGTCGGCGCGCGCGTGCCCGTCTGCGGCCTGATCGCTCACTACAACGACACGGACCTGCCCGCCGGCCCCAATCGCGTCCCCCAATTGATGGCGAACATCCTCACGAAGCGGATACACGTGCAGGGCTTCATCATCTCCGATCATTTCGCCACGGAATTCGAGCGTTTCCTGAACGAGATGAGCGCGTGGGTCGCAGACGGAAAGGTAAAGCTGCGCGAAGAATTCGTCGACGGACTCGAGCGTGCGCCGCAGGCCCTGATCGACCTGCTGGCCGGCAAGCACTTCGGCAAGGTCGTCGTACGGGTCGGCGCGCCGTAACGTCCACACGGCGATACCGGTTCGTCTCGCCTGATTCCAGGCATCTCATCCATTCATTCCAAAGAAGACCCCATCCATGAAAATCCTTGTCGTACTTACTTCGCACGACCAGCTGGGCACCACCGGCGAAACAACGGGCTTCTGGCTCGAAGAGCTGGCCGCACCGTACTACGCGTTTGTCGACGCAGGCGCCGAGCTGACGCTCGCCTCACCCAAGGGCGGACAGCCGCCGCTCGATCCGAAGAGCAACGAGGCCGCATTCCAGACCGAGGCGACGCGGCGTTTCGAAGCCGATGCCGACGCGAAACGGGCGCTGGCCAATACGCGCAGGATCGCCGACGTCGCCATCGATGACTTCGACGCGGTGTTCTATCCCGGTGGCCACGGCCCGCTGTGGGATCTGGCCGAGGAACCGCTTTCCATTGCATTGATCGAGAACGCCGTCAAGGCCGGCAAGCCGATCGGCGCCGTCTGCCACGCTCCCGCCGTGCTGCGCCATGCCAGGGGGGCCGATGGCAAGCCGCTTGTGAGCGGCAAAGCGGTGACGGGGTTCAGCAATACCGAGGAAGCGGCCGTTGGCCTGACCAACGTCGTGCCGTTCCTTGTGGAGGACATGCTGAAAGCCAACGGTGGCCGCTACTCGAAGACGGAGGACTGGCAGTCCCACGTGGAGACGGACGGTCTTCTCGTCACCGGCCAGAACCCCGCTTCGTCCGAGGCTGCAGCGAAAGCACTGCTCGCCTTGCTGGCGTGAGGAGCCGTCTATGTCCGCCTATGTGGTTTTTACCCGGGAACGCACCATCGATCCTGCACAAATGGACCAATACCGGCAGAAGGCGCCGGCGGCCCGCGGAGGACGCGATATTACGCCATTGGCCTTTTACGGCCGCCTCGAGGTGCTCGAAGGCGCGCCGATCGAGGGCGCTGTCGTGCTGCAGTTCCCGAGCATGGAAGCCGCTCGCGAGTGGTACCGGAGCCCGGCCTATCAGGCAGCACTCCCGCATCGGCTCAGAGGCGCGGATTACCGCGTATTTCTGATCGAGGGTGTCGACGGCAATGGCCCGGATGAGGCGAACGCGACTGCCTCTGCCCACCCGACCTCGTCGTAATAGACGGCCACTCGAGGCCATTCCGCAGTCACGCCATCAATGAAAAGGAGCCATCCATGGCATACGCCAGCATCAATCCGTATACCGGCGAACTGATCAAGACGTTTCCCGACGCAACCGACGCGCAAGTCAACGAAGCCATCGAAAAAGCGCATCACGCGTTCCTCGCCTGGAAGGAACTCTCATTCGCGCAGCGTGGGGCCATCCTGCAGCGCGCAGCAGACCTGCTGCGCCAGCGCGCGAAAGACTACGCCCGACTGCTGACACTCGAAATGGGCAAGATCACTGTCGAAGCCCTTGGCGAAGTCGAGATCTCGGCGCGCATCTTCGAATACTATGTCAAGCATGCCGAATCGTTGCTCGCACCCGAGCGGCTTCCGGTCGCAGACCCTTCCGAGGGCGAGGCCGTGCTCGTGCATGAGCCGCTGGGCATCATCCTCGCGATCGAGCCGTGGAATTTCCCCTACTACCAGATCGCCCGCATCCTGGCACCGCAACTGGCCGCCGGCAACACCATGCTGCTCAAACATGCGTCGAACGTGCCGCAGTGCGCGGCGGCGTTCGAGCAGTTGATGCGCGATGCGGGCCTCCCCGCCGGTGCGTTCCAGAACCTGTATGCGACGCGCCAGCAGGTCGAAACCATCCTGAACGATCCCCGCGTGCACGGCGTCGCACTGACCGGCTCGGAAGGTGCCGGCTCCATCGTGGCTGCCCAGGCCGGCAAGGCGCTCAAGAAGTCGACGCTCGAGCTTGGCGGTGCAGACGCATTCGTCGTTCTGGCGGATGCCGACATGGAGAAGACCGTGAAGTGGGCCGTGTTCGGTCGGCACTGGAACGCCGGTCAGGTTTGCATATCATCCAAGCGCATGATCGTCGTGGATGCGGTCTACGATGAATTCCTGCGTCGTTATACCGAGGGCGTGGCGGCACTGAAGGCGGGCGACCCGTTCGATCCGGAAACCGCCCTTGCTCCGCTTTCCTCGCAAGGCGCCGCGGATGAAATCAGGCAGAAAATTCGTGCGGCGGTCGAGCATGGCGCGACCGCGACCGAAGTGGGACCCAGGGTGCCCAGCCACGGCGCGTTCGTCCAGCCCACGATCCTGACTGACCTGACGCCCGACAACCCGGCCTACTACTGGGAGTTCTTCGGCCCCGTGACGATGATGTTCCGTGCGAAGAACGAAGACGATGCGGTGCGCATTGCCAATGATTCGCCCTTCGGGCTCGGCGGTTCGGTGTTCACGGCCGACATCCAACGCGGTGCAGCGATCGCGAAACGGATTTCCACCGGCATGGTGTTCGTCAACCACCCGACCACGGCCAAGGCCGACCTGCCTTTCGGCGGCGTGCGGCGCTCCGGCTACGGCCGCGAGCTGATCGGCCTCGGCATCAAGGAATTCGTGAACCACAAGCTGATCGACGTCGTCGACATCGACGCGCCGTTCTGACGTCACGTCGCGCTGGTCGGACCTGTCCCCCGCCCTGTGGCGGGAGACGGGGTCGTTTTCATATCCGTCGCGCAAGACCTGAGGTGGAATTTAGAGGCCAATCCGGCAGTGGGTCTCGCGTCGATATCATCGGAATCCAGCCAGGCTTGGCCGGATGTCGATAACGATGTGCGCAATGGGGCCGGCGCTCGCTGTAGAACTGCCGCCAGCGTTCGATGAGCACTCTGGCCGCGGCGCCTGCATATCTGGCGTATCGAGCTTCTGCTTTTCCTCGGGGCGATACTGCCGGTTGTACAGATCACTACGCCCCGACACGACCACCGTGTCGGGGCCCCGCAAACCCTGGCGCATCAAGACACTGCAACCCGATATCGCCCGACGTTCCCCTGTTGTTTAAGGGCCGCCGTCGCTTGGGAGTTTCCAACCCCAAAGAAGCAATTCGAACTGCGCCAATCGTTCGGCTAACTCATCAAAGTCCTGAATGCTGGATTCCTGTTCCCATCGCCCCAAGCCACCTAAATTACGAGGCTGCGATATTCGGCCCGCCTTGGCATCCGCCAGCGCTTCAACCAATGGCGGATACTGCGCCAACCAGTCCACCTCCTTGCTTTTGCCTCGATTCGCCTGTATCTCGGCTTCGAGCAGCTCCGCGTACTGCTTCAGTTTGATCGCATCCATCAGCGCATTCCTTTGATTTCACCAATCTTGTTGGCGTTCGGGTCGCTCCACTGATTTCGGTTGGGTCAGCACTTGCTGAGCACCACCCGGCGCCGAGTAGCCTCTTGTTGCACCGGTGCAACCCAGCTTGTAAATGCCGCGGGCGTCGTTGCCGCCTGAGAACACGCTCTACGAGCAGATGAAATTGGTGGCCCCATCGATCAAGGCTTCGACCATGTGACTGGCCACTCATTGAAGTGAATTATCTCGATATTGCCAATCAATAGCGTATAGAGGGGCTCGTCCGGAAAGTCATTCATTCTTACTCGCCCTTCCAGCCGACCGACATTGGCCTCATACACGACACCCATAGCATTATGGTTGACTTTCTCTCCAGACAATCGCCATAGCTTTATACTGGCCAGCATCTTCCAAATTGTCATGCTTATTGAATTTCATGGTGTTCTCCCTGGCTGAACGACTCCAAGTGACTTGTTGACCGCAGTCCTGGTCAGCCAAGGCTTCTCGTGCTGCGGTTCGGAAGGCGTTTCTTACCCTCGTCAATCAGCGTCTTCATCCGCGCCGATTCGGCGCACGCTGCCGCAAGAACTCAAGCTCGCGGATATCCGATTGCCAAACGGGGGTTTTCCAAATAGTCGCGATTCGCATACGTAAACACGCACTCCGCGCTGCAGCGACCCTAAGCCCCAATCCGCGTGCCTTGGCGTCGCGGACGATAGTCTGCGTCCCGCCCTCGGCGCCTCGAAACTCTCCGCCCCCTGCCATCGTGAAATTTTGGCGCATAATTTATGCCCAGTCCATGCAGGCAAATTCCGCGCACCCAGCCCCTGTCGATCAACATCGCCGACCATACAAAACGCCACAACCCGTTGATTTATTTGAAATCCCGCCCTTCCCGAACATGACCTACACCCTCGCCGACACCTACACTCGGGAACTCGAAATCCGCAAGAGCCGCTTCATCGCGTTCGCGATCCCCGTCGAGGATCGCGAAGCGGCGATGCAGGCACTGCAACGACTGAGGGACGAGCATCCGACGGCGACCCACGTCTGCTGGGCGCTGCTCGCCGGCGGGCAATCCGGCATGTCGGACGACGGCGAGCCGTCCGGCACCGCCGGCCGGCCGATCCTCGAGGTGCTGCGCCATCACGACCTGGACGGCGTACTGGGTGCCGTCGTGCGCTACTACGGCGGCGTCAAGCTCGGCGCGGGCGGCCTCGTGCGCGCCTATACGGATGCGATCGCGTCCACGCTGCTGGTCGCCGAGCGCATCGAACGCATCCGGCAGGCGCGGCTCGCGATCGAAATCGGCTATCCGGACGAGGCGCGCGTGCGCCGCTGGATCGAACAGGCGGGTTACGAGCTAGTCGACAGCGCATACGGCATGACGGTCCGCCTCGTCATGCGCCTGCCCGAAACCGCGGTGGACGACGCACGCGCCGCGCTGTTCGACCTCGCGCAAGGCCGGGCCGGCTTTCCCGACGTGTCGTGATCCGCCCGCGGCCTGACGCACGCGCCGCCTTCTTTTTACAGGCGGCCATGAAACCGCCGGACTCACGGCCCGCATCGCCCGTCTGAAATCCGCCCAATGGGCGCCTCGCGTGAATCGCGAGCCGCGTCATTTTAGGATTAATCCGATAGCAAAACGATGGAACGCTCATTATTCTCATACCGGCCGCCGATTAATCCGTTAACGCGTCTTTAACCCGGTTAATCGGGACGGCTTTTCAGCAGAAGCGCACGATCCGCTCAAGCCGGGTCATGCGGCCCGCCACGCCTGGCCGCATGCCGATTCAAGCGTCGTCAATCGTCGAATTCAGCCACGGGGGCCCAGACGCATGCAGAACGTCCAGCAATTGCAAGCCCAGCTTGCGGACCTCGACAAGAGGATCAAGGAGGCTCGCCGGAGCGAGCGGAGCACCGCATTGGCGCAGGTGCGCCAGATGGTCACGAGCTATGCGCTGACCCCGCGGGAGATTTTCGGGCAAGGCTACAGCGACCGGGCCAAGCTCTTC
Organism: Burkholderia sp. lig30; assembly: GCF_000687455.2. Lineage (GTDB taxonomy): Bacteria > Pseudomonadota > Gammaproteobacteria > Burkholderiales > Burkholderiaceae > Burkholderia. The sequence goes on along the minus strand of NZ_JGVW01000058.1, from coordinate 10,632 downwards.
ACGGTCGGCCCGAAGTACAGAAATCCCGCCACCGGCGCAACCTGGAGCGGGCGCGGCCGCGTGCCGGGCTGGATCGTCGGGCGCGATCGCTCCGCGTTCCTGATCAAGGAATGACAGAGCCGCGCGTGGCACGGGCGCCGCCCTGCCACGCCGGCCGGCGCGCCGCGCTCAATAGATTTCGGGCACGATCATGCTGTCCGGCACGGGCCGGCGGATGTAGTCCGGATGATGCTCGCGCTTCGGCAGCTCGATCGACTCGCGCGGAACCTCGCAATACGGCACCTGGCTCAGCAGGTGGTGAATGCAGTTCAGGCGCGCCCGCTTCTTGTCGACCGCCTGCACGACCCACCACGGCGCCTCGGGAATATGCGTGCGCTGGAGCATTTCCTCCTTCGCCGCCGTGTAGGCTTCCCAGCGCCGCCGGCTTTCCAGATCCATCGGGCTCAGCTTCCACTGCTTCAGCGGGTCTTCGATGCGATTCTGGAAGCGGACCTCCTGTTCGGAATCGGTGATCGAAAACCAGTACTTCACGATCTGGATGCCGCTGCGCACCAGCATCTTCTCGAATTCCGGCACCGAACGGAAAAACTCCTCGTATTCGTCGTCGCTGCAGAAGTTCATCACGCGCTCGACACCCGCGCGGTTGTACCAGCTGCGATCGAACAGCACGATCTCGCCGCCCGCCGGCAGGTGCGCGACATAGCGCTGGAAATACCATTGCGTGCGTTCGCGGTTGTTCGGCGCGGGCAGCGCGGCGACACGGCACACGCGCGGATTCAGGCGCTGCGTGATGCGCTTGATTGCGCCGCCCTTGCCTGCCGCGTCGCGCCCTTCGAAGATCACGATCAGCCGGTGGCCGGTGCTGACCACCCAGTCCTGCAGCTTGACCAGTTCCCCCTGCAGATGAAACAGCTCGCGGAAGTAGCTCTTGCGTGCCTCGCGGCGCTCCGGCGAAAACAGCAAGTCGTCGTCGGACTCGAAACGGCGGTCGTCCAGTTCCATTTCGAGTTCCTCGTCGTACGCATCGACGAGATCCTCTTCGAGGCGGCGCTGGCGCTCTTCCAGCGATTCCTGATCGAAACGGGTGTCGTTGTCGCCCATGGGGCCTCCTTCAATGGCGCAGCGAAATGAGGGCATTATCGCAGGGATGCGCGTCAGATTGATGAAAACGGCATCGAGCGGGTTTCGATGGATCAACGTCTCCGGTATTTCGCCTTGTTATTGAATGAGTCCTGTCCTCGCTCCTTTTCGCACGCATTAATCCATTAATCCGGTCGCGATGGCGACCCTGCCATCGCAAAAATGTTTCGCCCCGTCATTCGGAATGCGCGTGAACGCGGAGGCAATCAGCGCGGTGCGCCGTTCGCACATGCTCTCTCAATAAAATACGCCGCGCGCGACGAATGGGGGAAAACGCGGCGGCAACGGCCATCACGAAAAAGTGCGCGAACAATTCGCCCACGGCCTGCGGGTATTCTGCGAAGATAGCGCCCCTTCGTTTTTCGCAGCATACCCGTCTTTCCGTATGGCATCGCATCACGCACATCACGCGACCGGCTTCGCAGCCGGCCTGATCGCAGCCGGCATCGTCGCGCAGTCCGGCGCGGCCGGCCCCTGGCTCGCGGGCAGCTTCGCCGCGTTCGCCGCCGGCGTCGCGGGTGGCACCGCGCCCGACTGGCTCGAAATCGCATGGTGGCGCCGCAGGCGGCGTCTGTGGATCACCCATCGCACGTTGACACACTGGGGGATCGGCTGGCTCGCGCTGCTCGCGGTGTCGTACCGCGCCCTCACCGATCCGGCTCATATACTCTGGCCCGCACCGCTGTTCGGCTTCGCCTGCGGCGGCCTGATGCACCTGCTTGCCGACTGGCCGAATCCGCTCGGCGTACCGTGGATCTGGCGGCGCCATTCGCTCAATCTGTGGAAAAGCGGTCGCTGCGACCTGCTCGTCGTCGCCGCCGCGTGGGCGGGCGCGCTCTGGCTGACGCAATCGACCTGGGCGCATGCGCCGCTGCTGCGCGAGTTGCTCGCGTGGCGGCCTACCGCGTAGCCGTCCCGGCGCGCGGCCCGGCACGCGCCCCGTCCGTCTGGCACACTTGCGATTCAGGCACGCCGCGTTCGCGCCGCATGCACGCTCCCTCATTCGCCGCTCCAATGGACGTCACCGCCACCCGCCCCGCCGCCCGCGCGCTCGACGTGTTCCATCCGGCCGTCGCCGCGTGGTTCCGGCGCACGTTCGCCGCGCCGACCGACGCGCAGGCGCTCGCGTGGCCGCACATCGAGGCGGGCCGCTCGACGCTCGTCGCCGCGCCGACCGGTTCCGGCAAGACGCTCACCGCGTTCCTGTGCGCGATCGACGCACTGGTGCGCGACGCGCTCGCGCACGACGGCACGCTGCCGGACGCGACGCTGGTCGTGTACGTGTCGCCGCTCAAGGCGCTGTCGAACGACATCCACGTGAACCTCGACGCGCCGCTCGCCGGCATCAGCGAATCGCTCGCGCAGCTCGGCCTGCCGGTGCCCGGCATCCGCACCGCGGTCCGCACCGGCGACACCACCCAAGCAGAGCGCGCCGCGCTGCGCAAGCGCGCGCCGCATATCCTCGTGACGACGCCCGAGTCGCTGTATGTGCTGCTGTCGTCCACGTCGGGACGCAAGATGCTGTCGGACGTGCGCACCGTGATCGTCGACGAAATCCATGCGCTCGCGAACAGCAAGCGCGGCAGCCATCTCGCGCTGTCGCTCGAACGGCTCGACGCGCTGACCGGGCGCGCGCTGCCGCGCATCGGCCTGTCCGCGACACAAAAGCCGATCGACGCGGTCGCGCGCTTTCTCGTCGGCAACGATGGAACCGCGCCGCGCGACTGCGCGATCGTCGATACCGGCCATGCGCGCGAGCGCGATCTCGCGCTGGAACTGCCGCGCGTGCCGCTCGAACCGGTCATGGCGACCGACGTGTGGGAGCAGGTGTACGACCGCATCGCCGAGCTGGCGGCCGTTCACCGAACGACGCTCGTGTTCGTCAACACGCGCCGCACCGCCGAGCGCACCGCGCGCCATCTCGCCGATCGGCTCGGCCGGGACGCGATCGCCGCCCATCACGGCAGCCTCGCGAAAGAACATCGCTTCGACGCCGAGCAGCGCCTGAAGCGCGGCGAGCTGAAGCTGCTCGTCGCGACGGCGTCGCTGGAACTGGGCATCGACATCGGCGACGTCGATCTGGTCTGCCAGGTCGGCTCGCCGCGCGGCATCGCGCCATTCCTGCAGCGGGTCGGCCGCTCGGGCCACCAGGTCGGCGGCGTGCCGAAGGGTCGGCTGTTTCCGCTGTCGCGCGACGAGCTGGTCGAATGCGCGGCGCTGCTCGATTGCGTGCGGCACGGCGAGCTGGACACGCTGCGGATTCCCGTCGCGCCGCTCGACGTGCTCGCCCAGCAGATCGTCGCCGAGGTCGCCTGCGCCGAGTGGAACGAGGACGCGCTGTTCCGCTGCTTCACCCGCGCGGCGCCCTATGCGGGGCTGCCGCGCGCGCGCTTCGACGACGTGATGCGGATGCTCGCCGAAGGTTTCAGCGGTCGGCGCGGCGTGCGGGCCGCCTACCTGCATCGCGATCTCGTCGGCGGCACGGTGCGCGGGCGGCGCAATGCGATGATGACCGCGACCACCTCGGGCGGCACGATTCCCGATACCGCGGATTACGCGGTCGTGCTCGAGCCGCAGGGCATCCAGGTCGGCACGGTCAACGAGGACTTCGCGGTCGAGAGCCTGGCCGGCGACGTGTTCCAGCTCGGCAACCAGTCGTACCGGATCGTGCGCATCGAAACGGGCCGCGTGCGCGTCGAGGACGCGCAGGGCCAGCCGCCCAACATCCCGTTCTGGTTCGGCGAGGCGCCGGGCCGCAGCGACGAGCTGTCCGTCGCGGTCGGCCGGCTGCGCGCGCGCATCGACGCGCTGCTCGCGCAGGGCGACGCGCAGGCGGCGAGCAGCCCCGCGCCGGGCGGTGCGGCGGAACCGGCGAGCCGCCTCGGCCCCGCGCTGAGCTGGCTCGTCGACACGCTGCGGCTGTCGCCCGAGGCGGCGCGCCAGATCGTCGACTATCTCGCGCGCGCCCGCGCGGCGCTCGGCGTGCTGCCGACGCAGGATACGCTGGTGATGGAACGCTTCTTCGACGAATCGGGCGGCACGCAGCTCGTGATCCACGCGCCGTTCGGCAGCCGCATCAACCGCGCGTGGGGGCTCGCGCTGCGCAAGCGCTTCTGCCGCACGTTCGACTTCGAATTGCAGGCCGCCGCGACCGACGACGCGATCATCCTGTCGCTGTCGCTCGCGCACAGTTTCCCGCTCGACGAAGTCTGGCGCTATCTGCGCGCGGCGAGCGCCGAACACGTGCTGATCCAGGCGCTGCTCGACGCGCCGCTGTTCGCGGTGCGCTGGCGCTGGAACGCGACGACGGCGCTCGCGCTGCCGCGCTACACCGGCGGCAGGAAGACCGCGCCGCAATTGCAGCGGATGAAGAGCGAGGACCTGCTCGCGACCGTGTTCCCGGATCAGGTCGCGTGCCTCGAGAACATCGTCGGCGAGCGCGAGATTCCCGATCACCCGCTCGTCGCGCAGACGCTCGACGACTGCCTGCACGACGCGATGGACACCGACGGCTGGCTCGCGCTGCTGCGGCGCATCGAGGCGGGCGCGATCGAGCTGGTCGCGCGCGACCTGCCCGCGCCGTCGCCGCTCGCGGCGGAAATCCTCAACGCGAAACCGTACGCATTCCTCGACGGCGCACCGCTCGAGGAGCGCCGCACGCAGGCGGTGCTCGCGCGCCGCTGGAGCGATCCGGAATCCGCCGACGACCTCGGCGCGCTCGATGCCGGCGCGATCGACGCGGTGCGCGACGAAGCGTGGCCGCTCGTGCGCGACGCCGACGAGATGCACGAAGCGCTGCTCACGCTCGCGTGTATCGGCGACGACGAGGCGCGCGCGCACGACGGCTGGACGGCATGGCTCGCCGAACTGGCCGGCCGCCGCCGCGCGACGCGGCTGGCGACCCCGGGCGGCGCGGCGCTGTGGGTGCCGGTCGAGCGGCTCGTGTGCATGCGGGCGCTGCACCCCGACGCCCGCTGCGCGCCGCCGCTGAAAGTGCCGGCCGCCTGCGCCGATCCGTGGGCCGCGGACGCCGCGCTCGTCGACGTGATCCGCGCGCGGCTGACCGGCTTCGGCCCGCTGTCGGTCGAGGCGGTCGCGCAGCCGCTCGGCGTGCCCGTCGCGGCGGCGGCCGCCGCGCTCGCGGCGCTCGAACGCGAGGGCTACGTGATGCGCGGGCGCTTCACGCTCGGCACCCGCGTCGACGAATGGTGCGAGCGGCACCTGCTCGCGCGCATTCACCGCTACACCGTCAAGCGGCTGCGCCGCGAGATCGAGCCGGTCGAGCGGGCGGACTTCATGCGCTTCCTGCTCCACTGGCAGCACTTGACGCCGGACACGCGCGGCACGGGCCGCGACGCGCTCGCGGCGGTCGTCGGGCAGCTCGAAGGCTTCGAGGCGGCGGCGGGCGCCTGGGAAGACACGCTGTTGCCCGCGCGGCTCACCGACTACACGGCGGGCGGGCTCGACGAGCTGTGCCGCTCGGGCAAGCTCGCGTGGACGCGCATCAGCGCGCCGGCGCGCGCGGCGGGCACGCCGGTCAAGACAACGCCGATCGTGCTGCTGCCGCGCCGCGATCTCAGCGCGTGGCAGGCGCTGCGCGACCCGGCCGCGCAACCGGCACTGTCGGCGCGCGCGGCGCAACTGCGCAATGCGCTCGCCACGCACGGCGCGATGTTCTTCGACGCGCTGCTCGACGAGCTGCACGTGCTGCCGGTCGAGCTCGAACAGGCGCTCGGCGAACTGGTGTCGGCCGGCCTCGTGAACGCCGACAGCTTCGCCGGGCTGCGTGCGCTGCTGCGTCCCGCCGTGAAGCGCAGCGCCGCCCATGCGCCGCGCACGCGGCGCGGCGGCGCGCTGATCGGCGGGATGGACGACGCGGGCCGCTGGGCGCTCGTGCAGCGGCCGGTGGCCGAAACCCAGAGCAACACGCCGAAGCGCTCGCCGGCCGCGACCGATCCCGGCACGCTCGAACATGTCGCGTGGACGCTGCTGCGGCGGTATGGCGTCGTGTTCTGGCGCCTGCTCGAACGGGAAGCCGACTGGCTGCCGAGCTGGCGCGAACTGGTGCGCGTGCTGCAGCGGCTCGAAGCGCGCGGCGAGATTCGCGGCGGGCGCTTCGTCGCCGGGCTGGCGGGCGAACAGTTCGCGCTGCCCGAGGCGATTCCGGTCTTGCGCGAATTGCGCCGGCAGCCGGGCGACGGCCAGTTCGTCTGCGTGAGCGGCGCCGACCCGCTGAACCTCGCCGGCACGCTGCTGCCCGGCGACAAGGTGCCCGCGCTGGCCGGCAACCGCGTGCTGTTTCGCGACGGCGTGCCGGTCGCGTCGCTGGTCGCCGGACAATTCCACTACGCGGCCGAACTGCCGCCCGCCGTGCGGGAAGACGCACGCGTGAGGCTGGCGCGGCACTACTGACGCGACGACGGGGCCTGCGCGCCGCTACTCGACGCTCCGGATCGGAACTCGGAACTCGGTGCTCGGTGCTCGGTGCTCGGTGCTCGGTGCTCGGTGCTCGGTGCTCGGTGCTCGGTGCTCGGTGCTCGGTGCTCGGGAATCCAGAATCGCGCATCGGCACTCGGAACACCGCACTCCGCACTCCGCACTCCGCACACTACTCGCACGGCGTCTCCGTCGCACGCGGGCCGCGCCGCCGAACCACACGACGCCCCCCGCCAAAACGCACGCGCGCAATCTCCCGCACCGCGTCGATCAGCGTGCGCGCGACGGGCGACGGCTGCGCGTCGGTGCGCAGGATCAGCCCGACCGGTTCGTCGGTGCCTGCGGCCGGCAGCGGCACCCGAGCGAGCGTGCCGGCCGCGAGATCGTATTCGGCCGCATAGAGCGGCACGAACCAGACCGCATCGTTCTCCAGCGCGAGCGCACGCGCGACCGACACCGACAGCACCTCGACGAACGAATCGAGCGGCGGCGCGCCGCACGCACCCAGCAGCTGCTCCGCCGACTGGCGAATCAGCGTGCCGTACGGCGGCAGCACCACCGGATAGCGGGCCAGCTCGGCGGCCGGCGCGTCGCTCGCGAGCAGCGGATGGCCGGCTCGCACGACGGCGACGAGTGGCTCGGCATACAGTTGCTCGAACGACAGGCCGACCATCCTTTCCGGCTCGGACAACCGGCCGATCGCGCATTCGATCGCGCCCGATTTCAGGCGTTCGAGCAGCTCGGTGTTCGCGGCGGTCGCGATCCTGACGACGACGCGCGGCCAGCGCGCGGCCAGCGCCTTCATCACCGCGGGCGCGAGCGACGCCGCGACGGTCGGCAGCATGCCGATTTCGAGCGTCGCCGCCGCGCCGCCGCCCTCGCGCGACAGCAGCCCGACGCCCTGCCGCAGCGCCAGCACGCAGGCGCTCGCATGCGGCATGAAGAGCTGCCCTTCGCGGGTCGGCTGCGCGCCCTGGCGGCCGCGCTCGAACAGCTTGACGCCGAGGATATCCTCCAGCTCGGCGATCGTCTTCGACACGGCGGGCTGCGTGATCGACAGGCTATCGGCCGCCTTCTGCACCGTGCCGAACTGCGCGACCGCCAGAAAGCACTGCAGATGCCGGAACTTCACACGGCCGTCGGGAATGCGGGGTTGCATAACGGAAAGTTATATTTTTTGCGGGAAAACACCATTTTGCATAACTTCCCGGATTCGTTAAAGCCCTTTGCACGGGGGCTGCGAACGTCTCGTCCGGTCGGCCGACGAACCGCTGCTTCCGGCGCCAACCGCAGGCGTCTTTGAGTGACAATTGTTGTGGCAATTTTCGACAAAAAGCCTAGCCGTCAACTGTCATGGATTGGAACGCTGCCCCGGCGGTGTATCCGCCCTACCCGCGCTCGCGGGTGCGCCGCGGCTTCGGCGTAGGTGTGGGAGCCAGTTATCGGCCATGGCGGCAGATCCGACGGTCCGGTAATAGAGGGACGGCATCCTACGTCCACGGGGTAAAAATTGATCGGACCTGTCAGCTACTCAGCGAGAAGGAAACCACTTATTTGTATCTGACGGAACGACAGCCTGCTGTCGTCGTTGCACTCGATCGCCTGCGCGAGGCCGAGCGCCGGCTTCAGGATCGTGGAGCGCGGCGAGATAGCGCCAGGCGCAATGCGCCATGCGGGCCGCTGAAGCCCGCACGCCCATCCGAAGCCCCCGGACATTGATATCAATAGAGTCCGCCTCGACAATAAGAAATTTCAATGACCGGCAATCGTTTGCGTTTAAAGCCGCCCCCCAAAAGCTGTTAATGTCGCGCCCCACGCTGCCGTAAAGAATACATTCGCCTTACTCGAATGCACGCAAGCACCGCTCTGCCCGCGCGCTCAGTACCGAGCCGCGAGACTCGCGAGACCTCTGATAAGTGCCATGGACAAACAGTTTCATTTCATCTCGGGACTTCCGCGCGCCGGCTCGACGCTGCTCGCCGCGCTGCTGCGGCAGAATCCGCGCTTCCACGCGGCGATGTCGGGGCCGCTGGCCGGACTGTTCGCATCGCTGCTCGGCGAAATGAGCGGACGCAACGAGTACTCGGTATTCATCAGCGACTCGCAGCGGCACCGCATGCTGCGCGGGCTGTTCGACCAGTACTACGGATCCGAAATCACCGCGCCGGTGGTGTTCGACACCAACCGTAGCTGGTGCCTGCGGCTGGCCGCGCTCGGCCAACTGTTCCCGAACTGCCGCGTGATCGCGTGCGTGCGCGACATTCACTGGATTCTCGACAGCTTCGAGCGGCTCGTGCAGCGCAACGCGTTCACGCCGTCGTCGATTTTCAGTCATACGACCAGCGGCTCGGTTTATACGCGCTCTGGCGGACTCGCCGGGTCCGACGGCATGGTCGGCGCAGCCTACGACGCTCTGCGTCAGGCGTTCTATGGCGACGACGCGCATCGCCTGATGCTGGTGCAGTACGACACGCTCGTCAGTGATCCGCAGCGCGTGCTGACGGCCATCTACGACTTCATCGGCGAAGCGCCGTTCCAGCACGACTTCGACAACGTCAGTTACGACGCGAGCGAATTCGACGCGCGCGTGAACACACCTGGCCTGCATCAGGTGCACCGGACAGTCGCGCCGCGCACCCGCGACACAATCCTGCCGCCCGACCTCGCGATGCGCTTCGCGAACGATTCGTTCTGGCGGAACCCGCAACTCAACACACGCGGGGTGCGGATCGTCTGATTACCGGGATTCGCAACACGTCGAAGGCTCAGGCACGGGCCCGATGCAACACCGCACGCCGAGCGGATTCCGGGCACGGTGGGCAGCAATGGCGGCGCCGGTTGCAATGACCGTGCACCGAGGCGCTCGCTCCGGCATAACACGTAGTCAAGTCATCAAAAAAAAGAAAAGGGGTAAAGATGAATCTGGTCTATCGCATCGTCTGGAATGCGAGTCTCGGCATGTTCCAGGCCGTATCGGAACTCGCACGGGCGAACGGCTCGAACGCCACATCGCAACGCAGCGCGCGACGCGCGGCGGCCCGGTCCGTCCGGGTGACCGCCGTCGCAGCAGTGGTCACGTTCGGCGTCGCTGCGATAGTGCCGGCCACCGGCTGGGCTTCGACGGCGGACGGTGCAGGCGGCAGCGGCAGCGTGGGCGGCGGGTATAGCGGCGGCAATGGCGGCAACGGCAGCGCGAACGCAGATGGTAGCGGCGCGGCCGGGGCCGCAGGCAGCGGCGGCGGCGCTGGCGGCAGCGGCGGCGCAGTCGGTAAGACCGTGACATCCAGCACCAGCACAACAGGGAACGTCGCCGGGGCTAACGGTGGCCTTGGGGCCTCGGGCGGCTACTATACCGGTGGCGGCGGCGGTGGCGGTGCCGGCGCGGTCGTCAGCAACGCGGGAACGCAACTGAGCAATACCTTTACGATCAGCGGCGGCAACGGCGGGTCGGGTGCCAGCTCCAGTCAATACGGCAGTGGTGGCGGTGGTGGCGGCGGCGCCGGCATCATCCTCAACGGCACTACCACGCGCTTGGGCAACTATGGCACCGTCAAGGGCGGCGCGGGCGGTAATGGCGGCACCGGCCCGTACCCGGGCGCGGGCGGTAATGGCGGCACCGGTGTTCTCGTCGGGGGTGCCGGCGTGACCATCGTCAATACTGGCACCATCTCCGGTGGCACGGGGGTAGTCGGCGGCTCGGGTCTGGTGGTCAATTCCGGAGCATCGGCCAATACGATCACCAACAGCAATATCATCTCGAGTAGTCGAACCGCCGTCGTGAACAACGGCTCGATCACGAATCTGACAAACTCGCTCGGCGGGCAGATCAACGGCGCGACGGCCATCTCCAACACGGGCACGATCGGCACACTCAGCACTCAAGGCCTCGTGACGGGCACGTCGACCGGCGTATCCAACAGCGGGTCGATCACGCTGCTGACCAACCTCCTCGGCGGCACGATCAGCGGCGGGACCCATGGCGTGCTGAACACCGGCACGATCGCCTCGATCAGCAATGCCGGAGCGATCACCGGTGGCATCGACAATAGCGGCAGC
>NZ_JGVW01000057.1 GCF_000687455.2 Burkholderia sp. lig30 | reverse complement strand
GCGCTGGCGGCCAGCGCCGGCACGGTCAGTTTCAACATGAGCGGCAACGGCCGCGTGAAGGCATTGCGCCGCGTCGATTGCGCGCGCAACAGGAAATGATTCATGATCGAAAGCCCGAGAAACGCCCTCCACGCGATCAACGGATCGCGCGGATATCGGCAGAAAACAAGAAAAGGGAAAACGCGTCAGGCGTTTCCGGGCGGTGCGCGCGGATAGGCGCGCGTGTAGCGTGCGACGCTCGCCGCGACGCCGGCAGGCGACGTGACGGACGCGACGGGAAGGAAGACGGGAACGGGCGGCGCGCCCGCCGGGCCGCCGAGCGCCGGGCTGTGCGCAAAGAAACTGCAATAGCCGCACGCATCGAGATGCAGCGCATGACCGGCGCCGTGCGTGCCGGATCGCGAATGCGCGCTGTGCTCCGCGCTGCAGACGACCGGATCGGGCACCGCGGCTTGCGCGATCCGCCACTGCGACGCAAGCGGCGTGACGACCGCGAGCCAGATCGCCAGCATGCCCAGCCAGGCAGTCAGGGTGCGATGTCGGTGCGGCATGCGTGGCGTCGAGTAAGCGGAATGTAAATCAGCCGGAATATTACAGAATGTTCAGGACAATGGCCAGCCTGTCGGCGCCGGCCGAAACGAAACGGGGCGCGGAGTTGCCGTTGCAACCACGCGCCCCGGGGGCAGTGACGAGCGTGAAGCGGTCTGGCCCGGTTCACGCCGGCGGCGGGCTTGCGAACGCGCCCGACGCCGCAGTGCGAATCAGAACGACATGCGCCGCAGCGTGTCGTCGCGCTTGACGAAGTGATGATAGAGCGCGGCCAGCGCGTGCAGGCCGATCACGAAATAGAACGCATTGCCAATCAGCTCGTGCGCATCCTTCACGATCGGCCGCAGCGCCGGGTTCGGCCCGAACAGCGTGTACGACCAGCCGAGCCAGCCGAGCGTCACCGGCTTCCCGCCCATGTTGATCATCATGATGCCGAGCAGCGGCTGGGCGATGATGAATCCGTACAGCACGACGTGGGTGAGTTTCGCGAGCCATTCGAGCAGCGCCGGTTGCGACACCGACTCCGGTGCGCGGCTGATCGCACGCCAGCCGACACGCAGCACCGACAGCACCAGCACGAGCGAGCCCGCGCACAAGTGCGCGTTCATCCAGAACACGCGGCTGTCGCTCCCCTTCGGCCCGCGGACCTCGATGGCCAGATAGGCGAGCGCGACCAGCAGGAAGATGGCCCAGTGGAAGAACACGGCAGGCGAGCTGTAGCGCACCTGCTTGGCGAGAATGTTTCTCATGCTGAGTCTCGTTGTGTATTGGCGGATTCGTTGCGCGCGGCGAATCTCGTCCGCGCCCGGATATGCTGGCCCGATTGTAGCGGCATGCCGGCGGGTTTTCGACGAACGCGCGCAAATATCCGACGATTCGTCCGCGCTTTTTGTGCGACGGCGTCAAGGTGCGCCACTGCCGCGCAGTTGTGGCACGATGATGTTTTAGCGTTCGATGTCGTGCCGGCGCCATGAGCAAAGCGACCTTCGTTGTGGCCTACAGGCTGACGGCCGCGTTGCTCGCGCTTTCGACGACGCTGCGCAGCATCGCGGGCCACTGGGGGATGCCGACGTTTCATCTCGGCAATTTCCTCAGCTATTTCACCCAGTTGAGCAACCTGTACGCCGCGGGCGTACTGTGCGCCGGGCTCTGGCTGGCCACCCGCCCGGTGTCGACGCGTTACGAGTCGATGCGCGGCGCGTCCGTGCTGTACATGCTGATCACGGCCATCGTCTACGAACTGCTGCTCGCCCGCGTCGATGCGCTGCGGCACATCACGCCGCCTTACAACAACTGGGTGCTGCACAGGATCGTGCCGCTCGTCGTGCTCGGCGACTGGCTGTACGTCGTGCCCCGCTCGCCGATCCCGTGGCACAGCGCGGCCGCGTGGCTGGGCTTTCCGGTCACCTATCTCGCGTACACGCTGATACGCGGCATGTGGGAAGACTGGTATCCGTATCCGTTCGTCGACCCGCGCCCGCACGGCTATCTCCCCGTCGCGTTCGAGTGCTCGATGATCGCGCTCGGCGCCGGCGTGCTCGCGCTGGCGATCTGCTGGCTCGGCAACCGGCTGCAACGCGCGGTCGTGCGCGTGCCGAACGATGGCTGAACGGGGCGGCACGCATGCGCGTCCTGTCACGCATGCATGCCGGCCGCGTCAGCCGCCGTTCCTCGGCAGGAATCCCATCGGGTCGACCGCCTTGCCGTTCTGCCGGACTTCGAATTCGAACGACGCACGGCCGCTCGCGTCGACGCCCATCTCGGCAACGGGCTGGCCCGCTCGCACCGCGTCGCCCTCGTTCACGAGCAGCTTGCCGTTGTGGCCATAGGCGGTGATGAGGCCGTTCTCGTGCTTCAGGATCACGAGCGGGCCGTACGACTGGATACCGGAGCCCGCGTAGACGACCCGGCCGCTCGCTGCGGCGCGCACGCTGCGGTCCGGCCCGGATGCGGCGATCACGATCCCGCGCGTCCTGCCGGCGCCGAAAGGCGCGGTCACGACGCCGGTCGCCGGCCATGACAACGCGGCAGCCGGCGCGGGCGGTGGCGTCAGTGTGGACGCCGCAGGCGGCGCGACGCGCAGCACCTGGCCCGGCGTGATGATGCTGCCCGGCGCGAGGCGGTTCCAGCTGGCGACATCCTGCACCCGTTGGCCGAACGCGGCGGCGACGCTGGCGAGCGTATCGCCCGGGTTCACGCGATAGTAGCCGGCCGCCACGCCCGGTGCGGCGCGCGTGGCCGACGGCGCAGGCTGGTACGTCTGCCAGTTGTCGGTCCACGGCGTGAGCGTGCAGCCGGCAAGCGCCACGGCTGCGACGGCCAGCATCGCCTGCGGCAGCCGGCGCGCCGGGGAAAGATGGATAGAAGTCGTTTTACTCAAGCAATGCTCCCGGATGTGCGTCGTTGCGCCGCTCGCCGCCCTCCGGCGCGCGGCCCACGATGCCCGGCGTGGCCGCCGGACCTCTGTCCGACCGCGAAAACGGCCATCGGTTTCCGTGGCGCGCCGCATGCGCGGCCCGGCGCCCCCCGGTCACGACCAGTTCGCGTGGAAACTGCCCGGCTTGTCGGTACGCTCGAACGTGTGCGCGCCGAAAAAGTCGCGCTGCGCCTGCACGAGATTCGCGGGCAGCCGCGCCGACCGGTAGCTGTCGAAGTACGCGACGGCCGACGCGAACGCCGGCACCGGCACCCCCGCCTTCACGGCGGCGATCACGACGTCGCGCAGCGATGCCTGGTAGTTCGCCGCGATATCCCGGAAGTACGGGTCGAGCAGCAGGTTGGCCAGCGCCGGATCGGCCGCGTATGCGTCGGTGATCTTCTGCAGGAAGCGCGCGCGGATGATGCACCCCGCCCGGAAAATCTTCGCGATCGTCCCGAGATCGAGATGCCAGCCGTATTCGTCCGACGCTTCGCGCAACTGCGCGAAGCCTTGTGCGTACGAAATCACCTTCGACAGATAAAGCGCGCGGCGCACGGCCTCGACAAATGCCGCGCGATCGCCATCGAGCGGCATCGCCGGCGGCCCGCTCAGCACCTCGCTCGCGGCCACGCGCTGCGTCTTCAGCGACGACAGCACGCGCGCGAACACCGATTCGGTGATCAGCGGCAGCGGCACGCCGAGATCCAGCGCGTTCTGGCTCGTCCACTTGCCGGTGCCCTTCTGCGCGGCACGATCGAGGATCACGTCGACCAGATGCTGGCCGCTCTCCTCGTCCTTCTTGCCGAAGATCTTCGACGTGATCTCCATCAGGTAGCTGTCCAGCTCACCCTGGTTCCACTCGGTGTAAACCGCGCGCAGTCCGTCGTTCGACAGCCCCGCGACGTGCTTCAGCACCGCATAGCTTTCGGCGATCAGCTGCATGTCGCCGTACTCGATGCCGTTGTGCACCATCTTCACGTAATGGCCGGCGCCGTCCGGCCCCATGTACGCGACGCACGGCTCGCCGTCCGACGGTGCCTTCGCCGCGATCTGCCTGAGGATCGGCTCGACGAGGTCGTACGCGTCGCGCTGCCCGCCCGGCATGATCGACGGGCCACGCAACGCGCCCTCCTCGCCGCCCGACACGCCGGTGCCGATGAAATGCAGGCCCGATTGCGCGAGCTCGCGGTTGCGGCGCACCGTGTCGGTGAAATGCGTGTTGCCGCCGTCGATCAGCACGTCGCCCTTTTCGAGCAGCGGCTTGAGCGCGGCGATCGTCGCGTCGGTGGCTTCGCCCGCCTTCACCATCATCAGGATGCGGCGCGGCGTGTCGAGCGACGCGACGAACGCTTCGAGCGTATAGGCGGGCAGCAGATTCCGGCCGGGGAATTCGGCGATCAGTTCGTCGGTTTTCGCGCGGCTGCGGTTGTACACGGCGACCGCGTAACCACGGCTTTCGATATTGAGCGCGAGATTGCGGCCCATGACAGCGAGTCCGATCACACCGATGGCTTGTTTGCCCATTATTCAATTCTCCGGATGAAAACAAGGCGCGACCCGATCGGGCCGCGCGCACTGGCGAAAGGATAAGGGAAACGCGGCCGCTGCGTGCACCGTGCACCGTGTGCCACCCGGTGCCGCTGCCCGGTACCACTGCTCGCCGTCATTGCCCGGCGTCACTGCCCAGCGTCACTGCTCGGCCGCGTGCGGCATGCGCCGGAACACGACGCTCAGGTTGTTGGCCGGCATCTCGACCACTTCGATGCAGTCCAGTCCGGCATCGAGGCCGAGCGCGACGACCGCTTCCAGATCGCGCACGCCCCACGCCGGATCGCGGCTTCTCAGTTGCGCGTCGAACGCTTCGTTCGATGCGGCCGTGTGCCTGCCTGCGCGCCGATAAGGGCCGTACAGGACGAGCACGCCGCCCGGCCGCAGCGCCCGCGACGCGCCGGCGAACAGCGCCTCGGCCGCCGCCCACGGCGCGATGTGAATCATGTTGATGCAGACGATCGCATCGACCGTCGCGAACGGCCACGCCGCGTCGCGCACGTCGAACGCGAGCGGTTCGGCCACGTTCGGCAATCCGGTGTACGCGATCCATGCGGCGATCGAACGCCGCGCGTGCGCGTCGGGGTCGCTCGGCTGCCAGCGCAACGCGGGCAGCCCTTGCGCGAAGTGCACGACATGCTGGCCGGTGCCGCTCGCGATTTCGAGCACGCTGCCGCTTGCCGGCAGCACGCGGCGCAGCACGTCGAGAATCGGCCCGCGATTGCGCTCGGCCGCAGGCGCGCTGAGGCGCTGCGACGGATCGGCATGCGGCGCGCGCGTCATGACGGGAACCCCTCGGCGTCGATGCCGGCCAGGCCGAGCCGCGCATTCAACGCGTCGAGCGCGGGGCCGCATTGTGCTTCGATTTTCAGCGACAGTATCGGATCGGCGCGCGTGTGGCCCAGATTGAGCGCCGCCACCGGCTTGTTCTGCGCGTGCGCCCACACGCAGAAGCGGTAGCCCGAATACACCATCAGCGACGAACCGACGACCAGCAGCGCGTCCGCCGCATCGAGCGCTTGCGCGGCGGCGGCGACGCGATCGCGCGGCACGTTTTCGCCGAAGAACACGACGGACGGCTTCAGCATGCCCCCGCACGCGGGGCACACGGGAATGCGGAAGGTATCGAGCGCATGCCATTCGAGATGCGCGTCGCCGTCGGCCGCGGGCTGCGCCTGCGCGCCGAGCAGGTCGGGATTCTCCGCTTCGAGCACGGCCTGGATCGCCGCGCGCGGGTGCTGCGCGCCACAGTCGAGACACGTGACGCCGTTGATGCCGCCATGCAGTTCGATCACGTCGGCGCTCCCCGCGCGCTGATGCAGGCCGTCGACGTTCTGCGTGACGAGACGCTCGATGCGGCCGGCCGCGCCGAGCCGCGCGAGCGCGACGTGCGAGCGGTTCGGATGCGCGCGGCCGACGACCGGCCAGCCGATCATGCTGCGCGCCCAGTAACGCCGCCGTGCGGCGTCGGAACCGAGAAATTCGTGCAGCTGGATCGGCGGCGAGCGCATCCACTGCCCGTTGCGGTCGCGATAGCCGGGGATGCCCGAATCCGTGCTGATCCCCGCCCCGGTCAGCACGAACAGGCGCGGATGGCGCTCGACGAATGCGTGAAGCGCGTCGAGCGCGGCGGGATCGACGGATGCGTGCGAGGAAGTGTCGGGCGCGGCGGGATCGGTCATGGCAGCGGCGGTGGGTCGGGCAGGATCAGCCGCCCGGGAACCCGGGCGGCCTGCCTGCGTGCCAGCACATGATACCGAAACCGGGGCACGGCGAATCGGACGGCGGTGACGCCCGCCTCGCCACGGACATTTCCGTTCTTCGCCGAGCGCTCCGGGTCAGCTCGCGCTCGTGGGGGGACCGCGATCGTGTACAAGACGTTTTCCGTCTGGTCTGACTCATCCGCGATACGCGGCTACCCGGCATCCCGCCTGAATGCCCACCGCTTTCTCGGCGCGGGCATTCAGCGGCGGCTCACCCATGCCCCGTCACTCAATGGGCTCGTACGGCAGCCCCACGTAGTTCTCGGCGATGGTCTTGAGCCCTGCGTCGGAGTCCATGTAATAGTCGTAATCGGTACGTTGCATGCGCTTGTCGAACGCATCGCGCTCCGGAAACTCGTGCAGCAGGTTGGTCATGAACCACGAGAAGCGCTCGGCCTTCCAGATGCGCCGCAACGCGATCGCCGAATACTTGTCGAGGAGATCGGTGCGGCCGTCCTGATACACGCCACGCAAGATGCGGTACAACGTGCTGACATCGCTGGCCGCCAGGTTCAACCCTTTCGCGCCGGTCGGCGGCACGATGTGCGCGGCGTCCCCGACGAGGAACAGCTTGCCGTACTGCATCGGCTCCACCACGTAGCTGCGCAGCGGCGCGATGCTCTTCTCCAGCGACGGGCCGGTCACCACGCTGTCGGCAATATCCTGCGGCAGCCGCGCCTTCAGTTCCGCCCAGAAACGCTCGTCGGACCAGTCCTCCACCTTCTCGGTCAACGGCACCTGCAGGTAGTAGCGGCTGCGCGTCTCCGAGCGCTGGCTGCACAGGACGAAGCCGCGCTCGTGGTGCGCGTAGATCAGCTCGTGGTTGACCGGCGGCGTGTCGGACAACAGGCCAAGCCAGCCGAACGGATAGACGCGCTCGTAATGCGTCAGCACCTCCTCGGGAATGGTCTTGCGCGACACGCCGTGAAAGCCGTCGCAGCCGGCGATGTAGTCGCATTCCAGCGTGTACGTCTCGCCGTTCTTCTCGAACGTGACGTAAGGCTGCGCGCCCTTGACGTCGTGCAACTGGACGTTGCCCGCTTCGTAAATGGTCGCCGCGCGTGCCGCCATCAGGTCGCGCGTCACCTCGGTCTGGCCGTAGACCAGCACCGACGCGCCGCCGGTCAGCGCCTTCAGGTCGACGCGGTCGCGCCGTCCGCCGAAGACGAGCTCGATGCCGTCATGGACCAGGCCTTCCGCATCCATGCGCTCGCTGACACCGGCCTCGCGCATCAGATCCACCATGCCCTGTTCGAGCACGCCCGCGCGAATGCGGCCCAGCACGTACTCGCCGCTTTGCCGCTCCAGGATGACGTTGTCCACGCCCGCCTTGTGAAGCAATTGACCCAGCAACAAGCCGGACGGGCCGGCACCGATGATCGCAACCCTGGTTTTCATCTCCATCTTCTCCTCTCGTTCTCCTGATCGTGAACGGACTTCCGGCAGCCCTGCCGCAGCGGCTCGAGTCATGTTCTGGCTTGTATTTTTTGTCAATCCGGCCGCTTTGATAAGGCAATTTTCCGCACTAAAATTGCACTTTTCCAATATGCAGCGCGGATCGATCGGAGTACCCGGTGAAGCAAATCGAACATTCGACCCTCCAGAACATTCCGGTCTTCAAACTGTATGGCGAAGGCGCCGACTGGCGGACGCCCGATCTCCTGCATTGCGAGTCGATCCCCGAGCGCAGCAGCCTGCACGACTGGGAAATCCACCGGCATCGGCATGCCGATCTGGCACAGCTTTTGTACGTGCAGAAGGGGCATGCGCTGCTCGAAATCGAGGGCGAACAGACCCGGATCGATCGCCCGTCGATCCAGGTCGTGCCCCCGATGTGCGTGCACGGCTTTCATTTCAGCCCGGAAGTCGACGGGTTCGTGATCACGATCGCCGCGCCGCTGATCGGCTGGCTGCAGGAACAGAGCGACGCGCGGCAGCGGGTGCTGCAGTATCCCGGCTGCTACGCGGCGGAGGCCGACCAGCCGTATCTGGACACGCTCTGCGCGATGCTGAATCACGAGTACGCGAACCCGGCGCCGTCACGCGACCTGTTGCTGCGTTCGCTCGTCGGCGCGCTGGTGGTGTGGGTGAGCCGACGCGAACAGGAGCGCCACGTCGGGAGCGAACGCCTGGATCGCGGCCAGAGCTACCTGGCCGCGTTTTCGAAGCTGATCGAAAAGCACTACCGGGAACATCTTCCGATCAGCCGGTACGCGGCCTTTCTCGGCGTCACGCCGGTCTATCTGAATACGGTGTGCCAGCGCCTGGCCCATCAAAGCGCGCTGTCGATCGTGCACCAGCGGCTGCTGCTCGAAGCCAAGCGCAACCTGATCTACACGACGCTGAACGTGAGCCAGATCGCCGACCTGCTCGGCTTTTCCGAGCCGGCGTATTTCACGCGTTTCTTCAAGCGGCTGACCGGGACGACGCCGAACCACTTTCGCACTTCGAAGTGATTCGACGTCACGCACCCGGCACCGGCGGCAGCGCGTTCGGCCGCGCCGAAGATCGTCGCTTCGCGGCTCATGTCGATCGCGACGATCACCCGGCTCACTCGCCACGTTGCCGGCTTTTCGCGAGCATCAACGCGGAGACCGCCGCCACCAGCGTGACCGGCACGCTCGCGCCGACCACGATCGCGCCGCTTTTTCCGATCGCGAGCAGCAGACCTGCCAGAAAGGGCCCCACGATCGACCCCAGCCGCCCCACCGCCACCGCGGCCCCCACGCCGGTGCCGCGCATGGTGGTCGGATAGCAGGCCGCGGCCATCGAATAAAGCATGCCCTGCGCGCCGACGACGCCGAGGCCGGCAAAGAACACCGCGATCGACAGCGAGGTCATCCCCTGGGCGGCCGACAATGCCGCCAGCGAAGCGACGATCACCACGTACACGCCGGGCACCACCCGCGCGGGACCGGACCGGTCCATCAGCACGCCGATCCCCAGCACCCCGAAGATGCTGCCCGCGTTGAACAGGATCTGCGTGATGCCCGCCTGGGAATGACTCAGCCCCCGGCCCACGATCAGCGACGGCAGCCAGTTCATCAGGAAATACAGCACGATCAGCGTACAGAAGAAGCTGATCCAGACCAGCAGCGTGAGCGCCGCACGGCGACCGCCGAACAGCACGTGCAGCGTCGGCTCGGGCCTGCCGGACAGCGGCGGCTGCGCCGCGCCCGCCTGCCGGTCGAACATCTTCGACTCCGGCAGGCACAGCATCAGCAACGGAATGATCACGAGCGGCCCCGCGCCGCCCGCATAGAAGATGTTGCGCCACGCCGTCTCGCCCGTGCCGAGCACGCCGAGCAAGGCGGCCATCGCCCCGCCGAAAGGCATGCCGCAGTACATGATGCTGACCGCGGTGTTGCGCAGCCGCGGCTCGACGGCCTCCGCCGACAGCGCGATCAGGTTGGGCATCGCGCCGCCGAGCCCGAGGCCGGTGAGCAGCCGCGCGACGAGCAGGCTGGGGAAACTCCACACCTGGGTGGTCGCGAGCGAGAACAGCCCGAACACCAGCATCGACAGCAGCAGCACACGCTTGCGCCCGATCCGGTCGGCCAGCATGCCGCCCGCCAGTGCGCCCGGCAGCAGCCCCAGCATCCCGGCGCTGAACGCGAGGCCCATCTGGCCGACGGAGAGCCCGAATTCGTGCGCCATGCGTGGCGCGGCCACGCCGGTCGACTGCAGATCGATGCCTTCGAGCACGGCGACGACCAGACACATGAACAACGTAAGCGCCGTTCTGGAAGCGGAACGGTCGCCTTGCGACTCTGCGGCTGCGAACATGCATGTCTCCTTGATTTGTTGGAATGACGACGCGGACTACAGGAAAGCCGGCTCCAGATCGACGAACGGCAGCGCGGCGCCGATGCCGGCCTCGACCAGACGTTTGCAGTGGGCAAATTCGGTCAGCCTGACGGCGAAGAAATGGCGTGCCGTCGTCCGCTTGTGTTCGTAGAACGGCTCGCTTTTCGAGCTCGCTTCAGAAAGGCGCAGCGCACGCGCCCACGCGTAGGCCAGCAACAGCCATCCGGTGAGCGCCAGATAATCGCCAGCGACCCGGTACGGCAATTCCGCATCGCGCGGCGCCGCATCGGCGATGGCCCGCGTGACGTCCCACGTATCCGCGCACAGCTGCAGCAACGCCTGCCCGGCGTTCGCGGCGCCGCCTCCGGCGCACACGCACCGGTCCGCTTCCGCGCGGAGTTCATCGAGCAGCATGCGCAGCCGCTCGCCGCCGTCCGCGATGACCTTGCGCACGAGCAGATCGATCGCCTGGACTTCGTTGGTTCCTTCGTACAGCATCGACACCCGGCTGTCGCGCAGCGTTTGCTCGATGCCGTATTCGTGGATGTAGCCATAGCCGCCGAAGACCTGCAGCGCGCTCGATGCGGCCGCGAAGCCCTGCGACGTGAAGAATGCCTTTGCGACCGGCGTGAGCAACGACGCCATCGCATCGGCCTTCCTGCGCGCCGCTTCGTCCGGGTGACGCGCGGCGATGTCGATCCATTGGCCGATCCAGTAGCCGATCGCGCGCTCGCCCTCCACCACGCAGCGCAGATCGAGCAGCGTGCGCCGGATGGCGGGATGCAGCGCGATCGACACCGGCGCCGACGGATCGCCGGCGAATCCGTCGGGAACGGTCACGGCACGCATCTGCGCACGCTCGCGCGCGTAGTCGCTGGCACGCTGCCATGCGTGTTGCGCGTGCCCGACGCCCTGCATGGCCACCTGCAGGCGGGCCGCGTTCATCATCACGAACATCGCGCCGAGCCCGCGATGCGGCTCGCCGATCAGCCAGCCCAGCGCGCCGTCGAACTGCATCGTGCAGGTCGGGCTCGCCTTCAGCCCCATCTTCTTCTCGATGCCGTCGCAGTGCACGCCGTTCCGCACCCGTCCGGACGACGGATCGTCATTCCACTTCGGCACCAGGAACAGCGACAGGCCGCGCGTGCCGGGCTGCGCGCCGGGAAGGCGCGCGAGCACGAGATGGACGATGTTGTCGGTGAGGTCGTGGTCGCCCCCGCTGATGAAGATCTTGCTCCCGCTGATGCGGTAGCCGTCGCCGGAACCGTCGGGCTCGGCTTTGGTGCGGACCTGGCCGAGATCGGTGCCGGCTTGCGGCTCGGTCAGGCACATCGTCGTCAGCCATTCGCCGCTGACGATCTTCGGCAGCCACGCGCGCTTGAGCGCCTCCGTCCCGTGAGCCAGCAGGCACGCGCTCGCGCCGTGCGTCAGCCCCGGCGACATCAGCCACGCATGGTTGGCGGCCGCGATCATTTCGTGAATGGCGACTTCGAGCAGCTGCGGCAGGCCCTGCCCGCCGTATTCGGCCGGCGCGGCCAGCGCGGGCCAGCCACCGTCGACGTATGCGCGGTACGATTCGCGAAA
This sequence comes from Burkholderia sp. lig30, assembly GCF_000687455.2. Taxonomy (GTDB): domain Bacteria; phylum Pseudomonadota; class Gammaproteobacteria; order Burkholderiales; family Burkholderiaceae; genus Burkholderia. The sequence goes on along the minus strand of NZ_JGVW01000057.1, from coordinate 67,749 downwards.
GCCGGCCGGCATCACGACTTCGCCATCGCGAAACCGGCATCCGTCGAGGTCGCCGCTCGAATTGATCGGCGCGAGCTGCTCCGTCACGAAGCGCCCGGCCTCTTCGAGCACCTGCATCGCGGTCGCCGAATCAAAATCCGACCATTCGGGAATGCCGCGCCATACCGCGTCCGCGTCAAGCCATTCCTCGATGACGAAACGCATGTCGCGCAGCGGCGCATGATACTGATGAGTCATGTGTGCAGAATCCGTTTAGACGACTGAGCGACCGGCGACGATCACGAGCGCATCCTGCCCCGCGTCGTCATACATCGCGTCGACGAGCGCCGCGCGGTGCGACAGCACCGCGCGCTGGTTGATCGATCCCTTGTCCGTCACCTCGCCCAGGTCCGGCGACGGCGCGATGTCCATCAGGCGCAGGCGTGCGATCCTCGATGTCCCGCCGGTCGCCCCTGCATTGAGTTGCGCGAGCAGCTTCCGGAAAAACGCCTGCGCGGGCGGAGCGGACAGGATCTCCGCCGACGTGGCGGACGCCGGCAAGTCCGCCAGGCGCCGGCAATCGTCGATCCGCGGAAACACCAGCAGACCGATCTCGTCACGGTTCATCCCGGTCACCACCACGTCCTGCACGTACGGCGCCGCGTCGGAAATGACGCGCGCCCGCAGCGGCCCGACGCTGACGAAGGTGCCGGAACTCAGCTTGAAATCTTCGGCGATCCGCCCGTCGAACATCAGCCCGAGCTCCGGGCGCGCCGCATCGACGAAGCTCAGTGCGTCGCCGCTGCGGTAGTAGCCTTCCTCGTCGAACGTGCCGGCGCGCACCTGCTCGCCCGCGCGCCAGTAACTCGCCATCACGTGCGGGCCGCGGAAGCGCGCCTCGAGCTTGCCGTCGACCGGAACCAGCTTGACCTCGCAGCCGGGCGCCGGCAGCCCGACATAGCCGGCGCCGGCGCTCTGTCCGGTCGTAAACAGGCAGGACGGCGACGTTTCAGTCATGCCGAGCCCCGCCATGATCCGGATGCGCTCGCCGCAATAGCGCTCGGTCACGCGCTCCAGGCGTTCCCACGCGGCCTGCGACAGCCCTGCGCCCGCAAAGAAGTATGTCTTCACGCGCGAGAAAAACGTTTCGCGCAACGTCGCGTCGTTCTCCAGCGCGACCGTGAGCTCCTCCCAGCCCTTGGGAACGTTGAAGTAGATCGTCGGCGCGATTTCACGCAGATTGCGCACCGTCTCGTCGAACTTGCCGGGCACCGGCTTGCCGTCGTCGATATAGAGCGTGCCGCCGTTGTACATCGCGATACCGACGTTGTGGCTGCCGCCGAACGTATGGTTCCACGACAGCCAGTCCAGCAGCACCGGCGGCTCGCGGCCGAATTCGGGAAAGGTCTGCAGCAGCATCTGCTGGTTGCTGCACATCATCCGGTGCGTCGTCGGCACCGCCTTGGGCAGGCTGGTCGATCCGGACGTGAACAGAAACTTGGCGATCGCATCGGGCCCGACCGCATCATGCGCGGCGTCGACGGAGGCGAGCGGCGTATCCAGCAGATCGTCGAACGCCGTGACCTTGCGGCGCGAGCCCGAATCCAGGCCATCGGCGGCAGCCGCGATCAGCTCGATGTCCGGCGACGCCACGGCATCGATCGCGCGGGCGTAGGTGTGGGCATCGCTCGCGAAGATCAGCCCGGGCGTCAGCACGTCGAACACGTGGCGCAGCCGGCCGTAATCGCTCGACACCAGCGAATAGGCGGGCGAGACCGGCGCGTACGGAATGCCTGCCCACATCGCGCCGAGCGCGATCTGGAAGTGCTCGAGATCGTTGCCGGACAGGATCACGACCGGGCGCTCGGCCGACAGGCCGCGATCCAGCAGCGCCTGGCCGATCACGCGCACGCGCGCCAGCATCTGCGCGTAACTGATGCCGACCCAGCCGCCATCCGGCCCGCGACGGGCAACCAGCCACCGCTCCGGATGGGCGGCCGCCCCGCTTTCGAGACGGTCCGTCACCCGTTTCGGGAAATCGCCCAGGGGCTCTTCCGGCCTGAGATACCAGGCCTCGCCACGGCGCTCCACCCGCACGCCGGGCGAGCCGATCGCCACGTCGCGATAGCGGATCGCCGCGCGAGAAGCGTCACCGGCACGCGTTTGCATCGCTCCAGCATTCACAGCTTGTCTCCTTGTACAGGCGCTCTTTTGTCGCTCTATTCCAACCCGAACCGCCCCGGCTTCGTCGCACGCCGGGGCAGCGCTGCCGTCACGTGCGGCCGATCAGATCGGGTAATGCCGCGGCCCGGTCTGGATCGTGATCCAGCGCAGGTCGGTGAACTCCGCGATCGACGCCTTGCTGCCGAAGCGCCCGTAGCCGCTCGCCTTGACGCCGCCGAACGGCATCTGCGCCTCATCATGCACGGTCGGGCCGTTGATATGGCAAATGCCGGATTCGATGCGCTTCGCGACGTTCATCGCGCGCGCGATGTCGCGGCTGAACACCGCGGCGGACAGCCCATAGTCGCTGTCATTCGCGACACGCAGCGCCTCGTCGTCGCCGTCGACGCGCTGCACGGTCACCACCGGGCCGAACGACTCATCCGCATAGAGTTTCATCTGCGGCGTCACGCCGTCGACGATGGTCGGCTGCATCACCGCGCCGCTCACCTCGCAGCCGAGCGGCAGCGACGCGCCGTGCGCGCGCGCGTCCTCGACCAGCGCCTGGATGCGGCGCGCGGCGCCCTCGCTCTCGAGCGTGCCGAGCACCGAGCCCGGCTCGGCCGGGTTGCCGGCCTTCAGCTTGCGCGCCCTGGCCACCAGCTTGTCGACGAACGCACCGGCGATCTTGCGATCGACGATCACGCGCTCGGTGGACATGCAGATCTGCCCCTGGTTGAAGAACGCGCCGAAGGCCACCGCATCCACGGCGGCATCGAGATCCGCGTCGTCGAGCACGAGCACCGGCGCCTTGCCGCCGAGCTCGAGCAGCGCAGGCTTCAGGTGCCGCGCGGCCTGCTCGGCCACGATGCGGCCGACGCGCGTCGAACCGGTGAAGTTCACGCGGCGCACGGCCGGATGCGCGATCAGCCGCTCGACGATCGCGGGCGCATCCTCCGGCGCATGCGTGACCACATTGACCACGCCATCGCCGAGCCCGGCTTCCTGCAAGACCTCGCCGATCAGGCGGTGCACGCCGGGACAGCCCTCGGAGGCCTTCAGCACGACCGTGTTGCCGCACGCGAGCGGCATCGCGATCGCGCGCGTGGCGAGGATCACCGGCGCATTCCACGGCGCGATGCCGAGCACCACGCCGCACGGCTGGCGCACCGCCATCGCGAGGCTTCCCGGCACGTCCGACGGAATCACCGCGCCGTCGATCTGCGTGGTCATGGCTGCGGCTTCGCGCAGCATGTTCGCGGCCAGCATCACGTTGAAGCCATACCAGTTCGCCATCGCGCCCGTCTCGGCGGTGCCGATCGCGATGAACGCCGCCGTGCGCGCGTCCATCAGGTCGGCCGCCGCCGCGAGGCGCTTGCGGCGCTCGGTCGGCAGCAGCGCGGACCAGACCGGAAACGCGCGGGCGGCGGCCGCCACCGCGGCGTCGGCGTCGGCGAGCGTCGCGGCGGCCGCCCGCGAGGCCACCTCGCCGGTGGCCGGATCGATCCGGTCGAAGGTCTTGCCGTCGGACGCGCCGTGCGCGGCGCCGTCGATCAACAGGCTGACTTCATGCATGTTCCGTCTCCTCCTGGATGCCGTGCTTCAACGCTTGTAGGCCTGCAGGCCCGGCTTGATGCTCTTGTCGTCAAGGAACTGCTTGAGGCCCTGTTCGCGGCCGCCTTCCTTGTCGCGATGGTTGGCCTGGTCAAGCTTCGCGTAGAGGTAGTCTTCGTTCTGCTCCCACGTGAGTTCCCGCGAACGCTTGAAACCGTGCTTCGCGTTGCGCAGCACGACCGGGTTCTTGTCGAGCAGCTTCGCGCAGAGCGCGATCGTCTCCTCGCGCAGTTGCGCGAGCGGCACGCTCTTGTTGACGAGGCCCATCTTCGCAGCCTGCTGGCCCGTGAACGTGTCGCCCGTCATGATGTAGTAAAGCGCCTCGCGATGGCCGACCGTATCCGCCATCGCCTTGCTCACCAGGTTGCCCGGCGGAATGCCCCAGTTGATTTCCGACAGGCCGAACACGGCTTCGTCGGCCGCGATCGCGAGATCGCACGCGACGAGCGGCGAGAACCCGCCACCGAAGCACCAGCCATTGACCATCGCGATGGTCGGCTTCGAATACATGCGCAGCAACTGCCATTGCCAGCGGCTCGCGTCGCGACGAATGCGCTCCTGCAGCACATCCGGACCTGCGTCGACTTCACGGAAGTACTCCTTCAGATCCATGCCGGCAGTCCACGCAGAGCCTTCGCCGGTCAGCACGAGCACCTGTGCTTCAGGATCGAGCTCGATGGTTTCGAGCACATCGATCATTTCCTTGTTGAGCGTCGGGCTCATCGCGTTGCGCTTCTCCGGGCGATTGAGCGTCACCCAGGCGATACCGCCCTCCACCGCAACCTTGACCGTTTTCCAGCGACCTTCGTAACTCATGCTCACTCTCCGTAGACATTGCCGCAGCCGCGGCACGACATCAATTTAATGTCAGGCTACCTGATAAGTAAACTAGAATATGATCGTGTCAGTACAAACACCAATCATGTCCCGACTGATGACCTCGAAATCCCCGGTCCGCGCGTCCGCCTCCCTATCCGCGTCGTCCGATGCACGCGCGGCCCATGCCGCGCCGCGTCTGCGGCTGACCTATCTCATCGGACAGCTCGACCGGATCGTGTCGAAACGGCTGACGGAAGCGCTGGTCGAACACGGGCTGACGCTTCCGCAATTCACCGCGCTGTCGGTGCTGGGCGCGCGCGGGCGCTCGTCGAATGCCCAGCTGGCCGAGCGCTCGTTCATCACGCCGCAGTCCGCCAATGAAGTGGTGAAGACGATGGAAGCGAACGGCTGGGTGATGCGCGAAGCCGATCCGACCAATCGCAGGATCGTGCTGCTGCAGCTGACGGACGCCGGCACCGCGCTGCTCGAACGATGCAACGAAGCCGCCGACCGGGTCGAGCATGCGATGCTCGACGAACTGGACGCGGATGTCGCCGATACGCTGCGCACGCTGCTGCATGCGTGCGTGCGCAACCTGCGGGCGGCGTAGCGCTGCGCGCCCGATCCGCGGCAAACACAAAAAAAGACGCCCATCTGCCAAGGGCGACGGGCGCTTGAACAATTGATCCATCGGGGTTGTGGACCAACTGATAGGGTGGCGTTGCGACGTTCACGACACGGGCCATGCCCGGCGGACGATCCCCGGCCGACGCCAATCGCTTTATGTCATGCCCATCATCTGCCTGCCTCCATTCGCGTGCGGCCGCCACGCGCAGCGCGCGGCCTGGTGCGCCCTGCCTGCCCTTTGCCGATGCGGCACATCGACGCATCCCTTCGGCAAATACGTTCGGTTTCGGATTTGAAACCGTCGGCAGGTTCACGCCCGCTCGAGTCAGCCGTGCCGTGAGCGAACCTGTCGGTCGCGCACGGCGGACTGACGAATCACATCCAGTTAATCAGGACGACGTATCACATTGTCTTCGTGGCCGTCCAGGGTTCGGCACTCACGGCTATCGTTGTCCATTCGACGGCAACGCATGCTCGCCCCACCGGTCACGATCGCGGCGGGCAGTCGACGGCAGGAAGACGGAGTGAACGTTGAACGCGGGACGGGTTTCGGTGCAGAGCGTGATCAAGTCACCTCATGCATGGCTGGCGCCGGCTCTCGCGGCCTTCGGCGATTCATCGTTGCAACATGGCGCGTTGCGGCTCGATCGTTTTTCATTGTCTTATCCCCGATTGAAGTGCTGTTCGGCTGCCGGCCATCGCTCGTCGAGAAGTCTGCGCCGATGTTCTGGCTGGCGGCGATCAGATACATGCAAGGAACGCACCATCGCCCGGAAAGGCACGCCAGGCGGGCCATCGGCGGATGACGAGTCGGATCTGCAATGGTTCGCCGCCGCGAATGTTTCAGGAATGAAACGCGGGGTCGGGGACAGTGTGTCGGGGATGCGCGATACCCGTCGCGTGACGGGCGGCCCCGGCATCCGGGCGGCTCGGCGCTGCCGGCCGCCTTCCGGATGCCGGCGTCGTCAAGCCTGTTGCGATGCGGCCATCAGGTCGGGCAGATGGCGCTGCTTCACGCCGAGGTCATCCCACAGCCCCGGGTGACACGTGAACACCAGGATCTGGTGCCGCGTGGCCGCGTCGAGCAGCGCACGCTTGATGCCATCCCGCCGCATGTCGTCCGTGTGGACCACCGCATCGTCGAACAGCAGCAGCGTCGGACGGCCGGCGGCCTGCAGCAGGTCCGCGTAGGCCAGCCGGGAAAGAATCCCGAGTTGCTCCTGCGTGCCGTAACTGAGCGATTCCAGCGTCTCTCGCCGGTCGCCCCGCTGCAGCGCGACCGGCGTCAGCGCGTCGTCGACCGCCATCTCGCCCGCCGGGAACACGCGCTTCAGGTAATGGCCGATGCGGCTCGTCAGCGGCGAGCGAAGGCTGGCGACCGCGGAATCGCGCTCCTCGACGAGAATCGACTCCAGCAGGCCCAGCGCATCCGCGCGAAGACGCAGCTCGGCATGGCGGCTTTCCGTCTGCTCGATGGACGCGGCCGCCTGCGCGAGGCGCTCGCCGATGCCCGATGCCCCGACCGCCTCGAGCTGCGCCCTGAGCTGGGTGATTTTCGTCTGGCGCTCAAGCTGCTCGCCGCGCGCGATGTCGGCGGAGCGGGCAAAGCGCTGCGCCTCCATCGCCGGATCGTCCAGCCTCGCGGCCTCGAGTGCCTGCGCGCACGTATCCAGCTCTCGCGTGCGCGCCTTGACGTGTGCGTCCTTCTCGACGAGCTTCGCCTGCCGCTCCTCGCGCCTCTGCACATACTCAGGGTCGCTGACGCGTGCCTCGTTCATGTCGAGCCGCGCACGAATGCCGTCCGCGTGCGCACCGGCCTGGGCCTTCCGCTCCGACGCGCTCATCTGCGCGACCCGCGCGCTTTCGAGCTGCACGCGCGCGTTGTCGAACGCGCTCTTCGCGTCCGACACCGGCAGCGCGCCCGATACGTCGGGCAGCCCGGCAAGGCGCGCTTCGGCGGCGCCCAGGCGGCCGCGCGCCTGCGCAAGCTCGTCCCGCAGCGCGTCGATGCCGTTGGGCGCGTGCAGCGCGAGGATGCCGGCCTGGCCGGCCTTTTCGGCGCTCAGCGCCTTCCACCGGTCGCGGCGGCTCACCGCCTCCGCCACGCTCGGCACGCCCATCTCGAGAAGCAGCCGCGCGCGTTCGGCTTCAAGGGCCTGCAACGCGTCGATGAGCGCCGACACGTCGGAGACGCCCGGTACGACGATCAGGTCGCCCAGGCCGGGCAGGCTGATCGTCTTCTCGCGGTCGAGCAGCACGACGCCCTGCCCGTCGACCGTCGCGCCGTCGATCGTGATCGGGCCGGTCAGCCGATATTCGATGCGCGTGAGCGCGGCATCCTTGCGCGCCTGCAGCGGCACGATCTGGTCTGAAACGGCCTGCAGGCGCTGCAGCTTCGCCGCGTCGATTTCCACCTGCGCGGCCTCGCCGGCAAGCGCGCGCACGGCCGCGCTCGCGGCCTCGGCTTTTTCGACGGCCGACGCCAGACGCGCGATCTCGTTTCCATGCAGCGCCGCCTGCCCTTTGAGGTCGGCGGCCATCACCGCGGCATTGGCCAGCTCGAAAGCCGCGCCCGCCTCGTCGCAGGCCTTCTGGGCGCTCGCCGCCGCCGCAGCCGCGAGCTGGTGGCCGCCGATCGCGTCGGCGACGGCGGCCTGCGCCGCCGCCAGCGACTGACGATCGCTGCTGATCGACACATCGAGATCGACGGCCGCCTGCTCCTGCTGCAGCAAGCCCTTGTGCTCCGCATGCGCCAGCTCGATCAGCTGCGCCAGCTCCTTGTGGCGTCGTTCCAGCTCGGCGAACGCGACGGCCCGCTTCGTGGCTTCGTCCGCCTTCTGCTGCATGGCTTCCCACGGCTTCTTTCGCTGCGCGTCGTCGAACTCCGCCTGCAGGACGGTCAGCCGCGTCAGGTCGTCGTCGAACTGGCGCTTTTGCGCATCGAGTTCGCGTTGCTGTTGCTGCAGCGCCGACAGCCGGCTTTCGGCATCGGCCAACGCGCCGGTGGGGCTTCGCTTCCGTTCGGTCAGCAGCTTCCATAGCTCGCGCTGGACGGCGTCGATCAGCACGTCGTTGCCGCCGGACACTTCACCGCCGGAAAGCTGCGCCAGCGCATCGCGGACGTAGTTCGCCGCATGCTCGCCCGAATCCCGGACGTCGCCGGTCTGCCCCTGCCGGACCCACAGCAGACCGGGAATGCCCGCATGTTCCGGCTTGCTCGCGCCGCGCTCGGCGCGCGAGAAACCCAGCAGCTCGGAGAGCTTTTGCTCGGCCTCGTCTTCGGTGAGCGTCTGATGGCCGATCCGCAGCTCGCACCGGCTTTTCCTGACGAACTGCTTCTTCAGCAGATGCGGCACGCCGCCGATCGTGAAGGCCACCTCGACAGTGGGCTGCCCGTCCGGGCGCTCGCGCGGCACGATGCCGCCCAGGCTGGACACCTTGTAGCGCTCGAGAAAGACCGTCCGGATCGCCTCGGCGATCGTGCTCTTGCCCGTCTCGTTCGGCCCGGTGATCAGGTTCAGCCCCGGCTCGAGCCCGTCGATGACGAGCCGGTCCGCGATTTTCCGGAAATCCTGGATCGCAATGCTTTCGAGAATCACGCTGCCCCCGTGTCACGTTGAAAGCCCGCCAGCAGCAGCAACGCTTCCGACGCAGCCGCCGAGCGCGCCGGATCGGCCTGCAGTTCGCGCAGCCGGCCCACCACGTTTGCCAGATACCCGCTGCGCGCGCCGAGCGCCGCGAGGTCTTCCTCGGTCGGCTGCACTTTCAGCCCCGTCGTGGAGGACCGCAGCGCGCGCACGCGTGCGCGTGTCTCTTCCACGGCCACGTTGACGGCCTCGGCGTCCGCGAGCGCCGCGGTACCGGCGACTTCGATGCGCAGCACATCCGCGTCGCCCAGTTCCCGAAGCTGCTGCCTGAGCGATTCGACATCGCTCGGCACCGCGATGTCGGCCTGCCAGTATCGCCATCGATACTTGCCGACCCGCACCCGGCTGACCGCCGGTGCCGCATGCGGCGCCGGAATATCCACGTCGAGCACGTAGCCGGGCTCGTTCGCGCGAAACCGGTCCTGCTCCGGCGTTCCCGAATACCAGATGCGCGGGTTGGCCTCGAACACGCCATGCCAGTCGCCGAGCGCCAGGTAATCAAGCCGCGCGGTGTCCGCTCGCGTCGCTGCGATCGGGTTCGCGGAGTCGATGCCTTCCTGCAGGATGCCGGTCACGCTGCCGTGCGCGATGCCGATGCGGAAGTAGCCGTCCGGCGTCTCCATCCGGTCGAAGAACGCGGTCGTGTCGTCGTAGGTGTTGCGCTGCGTGAGCGGCGCGTGGAGCAGCGAGAGCTTCAGCGCGTCGAACGTCGTGACGCCCGGCTCGAGCAGCAGATGCACGTTCGACGGCACGCACCCGAGACGCGCCGCGCGCGTCCACACGCTCTCCGCCAGCGCGGCGTCGTGGTTGCCGGGCAACATGAACCACGGCCCCGCGAAGCCCGCGAGCGCCGCGAAAAGCTTGCGGATCACCGTGTCGGACACGGTTTGCTGGTCGAACACATCGCCGGCGACCAGCACCGCGTCCGCGCCCCGCTCCGTCGCGATGCCCGCGATGCGCCGCACCGTTTCGAAGCGCGCCTCCGTCAGATGCGCGGCCTCCTCCGGGGTGAATTGTCCGAACTGCGTTCCAATCTGCCAGTCTGCTGTATGCAGTAATTTCATTCCGGTGGCCCTCTGCCGGCAACGTTGTCTCGTGACCCGAATGCCGCGTTCCGCTCGTCGTCCCTGCCTGCCGCGCGTTGTGAAAGGAACGCGCAATCCTGAAGGGGGACGACGACGGTGTGTATCCGCGACGGCGCACATCGCACGTTCGCGGCTCCACCGGCCGGGCGTGCGGGTCACGCCTGGCCGCGCGGCGGAAAGCTGAAATGTACGACAGTTTTCACGCGCGTTCATCGTCGGGCTGACGCGCGGACGTTGGCTTGCGCGAGCGGCGTGATCCGCCCCCACACGAGCGCGCGGGCGTGGCGGGCTTGAACGGCTTTCGATACGTTTGCGGACCGGCGTGCGTCTTCAGTTGCAACCGCTGATCGGCGTCACGCAGCAGACCGGGGCACCCGCGTAACCGGTGATATGGAAACTGTCCGCCGATTTCTTGGCCTCGCGCTTGGCCGTCGCGGCAAGCGAGGCGATGGCATCGCCGTCGACGTCGAGACCGGGGGCGACCGACACGACGCCGACGGCTATCGTGACGAACGAATAGAAGCGCAGATTGCCGTGACGGTCTTCGGCATGAATGCCGCCCGCTTCGATGTCGCCGGGCGTATAAAGCTGCCGCGCGCCGTCGTTGAAGCGCTGCATCGCCGCGCGAATCCGCGGCTCCCAGTCCTCGCTCTGGTAGAAAACGAGGAAGTCGTCGCCGCCGACGTGGCCGAGGAAATCCCTGCGCGGGTCGCACGCGTCCCTGAGCACGGTTGCGGCGAACTTCAGCATTTCATCGCCCTTCCAGTACCCGTACTGGTCGTTGAACGGCTTGAAGTGGTTCAGGTCGCAATAGCATGCGTGAAACGGCGCGGCGCGCTCGACCAGGCGCTTGATGTGCATGTCGATCGGAATGTTGCCGGGCAGCGACGTCAGCGGGTTCGCATAGCGCGCCGCCTCGATGCGGACCTCCGTCACGGTCCGCACCAGCGCCTCCCCGGTCGCCAGGCCGACATACTGGCCGTTTTCGACGACGACCACGCCTTCCGCCAGATAACGCTGGTCGTCGTTGGTCAACAGCTCGGCCAGCTCGTCCATCGTCGCGCTTTTCTCGATGAGCACGGGCGTCATGTTGGCGAACATCATGCAGCGCTTCCTGCCGAAGATCTCCCTGTGAAACGGGCGCGCGTACGCATTCAGGAAGGTGCGGCGATTGAGCAATCCGACCGGCGTTCCGGCATCGACAATCGCAACAGCGTGCAGGTCCGGGCATTGCGTCAGCACCTCGAGCGCATCGTTGCTGGTCGCGGCGGCCGGCAGCGTCGGCGCGTGCACGACGAGCTTGCTGGCCGAAAAGGCACGCGGCGCCCCTTGCGCGGCGTCGGGAAACACCGTGATCGCCTTGTCGTGGATCGCGGCGAGCGCGGTTTCCTCGAGGCGCCCGGCCAGCACGCGATGCGGTTTTCCGAGCAGGAATCCCTGCCCGTAGTCGATCCCCAGATCGCGGCACACCATCAGGTCCTCGATGTTTTCGAGGCCCTCCGCGACCAGTTGCGCGCCGCTGGATTCCGCGAGCTGACCCAAGTAGCGCAGCACCTCGAAACGAAACGGCGACTTTCCCGCGCCATTGATGATCGATCGGTCGATCTTCACGTAGTCCGGCATCAGGCCGATCCACAGGCTCAGGTTCGCGTTTCCCGAGCCGTAGTCGTCGAGCGCCAGCTGCATCCCGGACTCCCGCAGGAAGCTGACCGCCGATACGAGCGTGCTGAGGTCGCCCGCGTCGGCCTGCTCCGTGAGCTCGATGACGATGCGCTCCGGGTCGAGTTGCAGCGCGTGCAGACAGCCCAGCATTTCGTCCCGGCCGGCAGCGATTTCGCGAATCGCGTCGGCGCTCAAGTTCACGAACAGCTTTCCCGGCACGCCGGCCTGGCTGAACGCCGTCAGCGACACGTGCGCGGCAAACCGTTCCAGGCGAACCCTGCTGCCTTCCAGCTCGGCCAGGCCGAACAATGCCGCAGGACTCTCCAGCGGCGATTGGGCGGGACCGCGGATCAGCGCCTCGAATGCGACGACGTCACCTGAAGCGAGCGCTCCAATGGGCTGGAACACCGGTCGCAGGAGCTGTCCTTTGATGCACTCGGAAATCGATACGTTCACGTTTGCAAACCCCGGGCTAAGAGCCAATTGGCCGCCGGCATCGATTGGGCGCGATGGCACGTCCGGCAAGCTCACGACAACGGCACGCCACACGATTCAATTGACCACCGCCATTCCGCTCGGCTTCGACGAACGGTGTCCGGGCAAAAAAATACGCTTGCTTGCCTCCGGCAGCCGGGCGCGCATTCGGGAAATGTCCAATTCTGCGCCACGGGCCGCCACATGGCATTTAACGACATCTTTATGAAGATAAATAGGCAGGCATCGTGTTGAAAATCATGCCGAAAACGTTTTACTTAATTTAAATTATCTATCTAATAAATGATTTTGATTTGATTTATGTATACGTATATGAAATGCAAGCGTTCTGTTGCCGGAATTGTCCTTCGCCGGACAATCGCAGGTGAAGTTCGCGCCAGACGAAGACAGATGTGCTCAATTGCATGCGATGGCGGGTTCGCGTTCGTTTTCGACCGCCCCGGTCGCACGCGTGCATTGTTGCGAGATTCCCTTTTGTCGCTGCTCGCCGTCCGAGCCACGCCGACGATTTAATGCATTTCCAATCTGGCTTTTCGCGAAGCCAATGAAATGGCGCAAAGCCTTTCGACGGTAGTCGATTCGAGACGGCACAGCCTGATGGGGTCGCGCGCTTCGTCGATATCCGCGCGGCATTGCCGACGTCCGGCGACGAACCTCATTTATTGGCCAGTGGTTGACGAGTCAGCGGTGCAGGTCCCAGACCAAGCGGACGGCGCTCGCGATTCCGGCCCACCGGTCAAGCCAGCCCGGATTGACCCGGTCGCGGCAATGCGGCATCAGCGCGGTCGGCGGCCGGGTTACCGGTCAGCTCGACGGCCGGCAGGTCCGGCAAATCTGCCATCCGTCCTCCTTGAGGCACACGCTTCGGTACGTGATGCGTCTCCGTGACGGCGTAGGCAAGCATTCCTATTTCACTGCGGCCAAAGGCAAAAACAACGCCAACGGGTCATTCGTCAGTTGCATGAATCCGAAATGCCGGTAGAACGCAGCGGCCGTTTCGTCCTTTGCGTCGACCGTCAAGGCCACCGCCGGAATCTCCGATTTCGCGGCGCGCTGCAGCGCGTTGACGAGCAATGCTGCGCCCAGCCCCTTGCCCCGGTATTTCAGGTCGACAGCCAGTCGCCCCATCCGCACCGCCGGGATCGAAGGATATCGGGGCAGCTTGCGCGCGACCTCGTGCGGTAGCTCCTCGAGCGCAACGCTGGCCGCCGACAGAGTGTAATAGCCAGCGACGATGTCACCGTCGAGCATGACGAAGCACGCGGCAACCCGTCGCCGGATATCCTGCGTGACCCGTTCCAGCAGATAACGATCAAGTGCGGGCGTTCCACATGCAAACCGGGACCGATCATGAGCCGCGCCAAGTGCGGCGACAATCAACTGCCCCCCGCTCATTCGTTACGCAGCAGTTGGTCGTGACGATCGATCGCGCGCTTCAGCGCATCGACCGGCTCCGGTGGCGACAAAATCGAGTCGGCAAAGCGCTGCGAATCCGCCAGCGACAAGCGGATCACCTCGGCCTCCGCGATCGCGCGTTGCGCCGCTTCGCGGGCAGCCGAGACAACGAAATCCGACATGGTGCGCCCCTGAATCTCGGCGGCTCGCCGGATCACCGCATGCACGTCTGCCTCAATGCGAGCTTCAAATCGAGTGGTAGCCATAACCATTTACCTCCTGACAGACAAGTGTACGGAAAATCGCCGGGTCGATCAAGAAGCGTACGGAAAATTGCCGGATCCATGGGACGACAGGTACTTGATAGGTCTCAGCACTTGAACCGCACGAACGACGGCCAGGTCTTCGGCCAGAGCGGTCGAAGGGGCACCTGAAACGCCTACAAAAAAAAGGCCGCTCACGCGGAGCGGCCTGCGAGACGGACGGGCACGAAGCCCGTCGCTGCCTCAATCGTCCAGCAGCGACAGGTCGCGCACCGCGCCCTTGTCGGCCGACATGACCAGCTTGGCATAGGCCTTGAGCGCGGCCGACACCTTGCGCGGACGCGGCTTGGCGGGCTTCCAGCCCTTCGCGTTCTGCTCGTCGCGGCGGCGCGCCAGTTCCTCGTCGGACAGCAGCACGTCGATCGTGCGGTTCGGAATGTCGATGCGGATCCGGTCGCCATCGCGCACGAGGCCGATCGCGCCGCCGGCTGCCGCCTCCGGCGAGCAGTGGCCGATGGACAGGCCCGAGGTACCGCCCGAGAAACGGCCGTCCGTCAGCAACGCGCAGGCCTTGCCCAGGCCCTTCGACTTGATATAGCTGGTCGGATAGAGCATCTCCTGCATGCCGGGGCCGCCCTTCGGGCCTTCGTAGCGCACGATCACCACGTCGCCGGCCTTGACCTTGTCGTTGAGGATGTTCTCGACCGCCTCGTCCTGCGATTCGGTGACGTGGGCCGTGCCCTCGAACACGAGGATGCTCTCGTCGACGCCGGCCGTCTTCACCACGCAGCCGTCGAGCGCGATATTGCCCGTCAGCACCGCCAGCCCGCCTTCCTTGGAGAACGCATGCTCGTACGAGCGGATGCAGCCCTCGGCGCGGTCCAGGTCCAGGCTCGGCCAGCGCGTGTTCTGGCTGAACGCGACCTGCGTGGGAATGCCCGCCGGGCCGGCCTGGTAGAACGTCCTGACCGCCTCGTCCTGCGTGCGGGTAATGTCCCAATGATCCAGCGCGTCCTTGAGCGTGTGCGCGTGCACCGTGGGCACGTCGGTATGCAGCTTGCCGGCGCGCTCCAGCTCACCGAGGATCGCCATGATGCCGCCCGCGCGATGCACGTCCTCGATGTGGTACTTGTTGGTGTTCGGCGCCACCTTGCACAGCTGCGGCACAATGCGCGACAGGCGGTCGATGTCGGTCATCGTGAAGTCGATGCCCGCCTCGCGCGCGATCGCCAGCAGGTGCAGGATCGTGTTGGTCGAGCCGCCCATCGCGATGTCCAGCGTCATCGCATTCTCGAACGCCTTGAAGCCCACCGCGCGCGGCAGCACGCGCTCGTTTTCCTCCTCGTAGTAGTCGCGGGCCAGCTCGACGATGCGGCGGCCGGCGCGCTTGAAGAGCTGCTCGCGGTCCGCATGGGTGGCCACCACCGTGCCGTTGCCGGGCAGCGACAGGCCCAGCGCCTCGGTGAGGCAGTTCATCGAGTTGGCCGTGAACATCCCCGAGCACGAGCCGCAGGTGGGGCAGGCGGAGCGCTCGACCTCGGCCACGTCGGCATCGGAATAGGCCGGGTCGGCCGCGATCACCATCGCGTCCACCAGGTCGAGCTTCTTGAACTCGAGCGCGTGGGTAACGGGATTGGCGAGGCGCGTCTTGCCCGCTTCCATCGGGCCGCCGGACACGAAGATCACCGGGATGTTGAGCCGCATGGCGGCCATCAGCATGCCGGGCGTGATCTTGTCGCAGTTGGAGATGCACACCATCGCATCGGCACAGTGCGCGTTGACCATGTACTCCACCGAGTCCGCGATGATGTCGCGGCTGGGCAGCGAGTACAGCATGCCGTCGTGGCCCATCGCGATACCGTCGTCGACCGCGATGGTGTTGAATTCCTTGGCCACGCCGCCGGCAGCCTCGATCTCGCGCGCGACGAGCTGGCCCAGGTCCTTCAGATGCACGTGACCGGGCACGAACTGGGTGAACGAATTGACCACCGCGATGATCGGCTTGGAAAAGTCTTCGTCTTTCATGCCGGTGGCGCGCCACAGGGAGCGCGCCCCCGCCATGTTGCGGCCGGCGGTGGAGGTTTTGGAACGGTATGCGGGCATCGTGGTTGCTGAAGAAATATCGGAAAAGGGAAGCGGGCCACGGGAATAAGGGCCCCTGCGCGCCCGTGCGAACAACCTCTTGAGCCGCGCTCTGGGCAGACCGAACGATTATCCCACACCGTCTGGCGGTGCGCTGCACCGGGTGGCCGCGCCGGCGGGTCGAGCGGCACACGCCCCCAACGCCGTGTGCCGCTCGACCATCCCGATCAGAAAGCCACGACCATCTTCGCCCAGACCGCCTCGCCGGCCGGCCGGTTTCGTACGAACAGTTCCTTCACCACGCGCGCTTCGAGGCTGACCTTGCTGAACTGATAGCGAATGCCCGGGCCGATCGCGAACACCTGACCGCGGAAGCCGTCGCCCGCGACCGGCTGCCCGTTCAGCATGTCGTCGGTCGTCTGCTTCACGAAATACCCGGAAACCCCCACGTGCGCCTTCGGCGCGACCGCGTAGCTCGCGGAATAATCGATGTGAAACACGTTCCCGGAGTGGTAATGCGTGTCCCTGTTCGGCGCGTTGAAGCTGTACGTCATCTTCGCCGACACCTCGACCTTGTCGTTCGGCAGCCACGACACCGCGAATACCGGTCGCGCCGTATAGTAGTTGTGGCCCGTATTCAGCGCGGCACGCGGATCGTACTGGCCGGTCGGAAACACGAATTCGACGGCCGCCGCGGTCCGCAGCGCCCCGCTGCCCCACGCGATCAGAAACGGGCTGACGATCAGGTCGCCGAGATTGGCCCGGTCGAACGATGCGCCGCCCGCGCTCAGCGCAAGCCGCTCGGCCGGCAGCACCGCATAGCCGCCGAAGCGCCCGCCCAGCAACGACAGGTTCGTCATGAAGACGGGGCGCGCAATCAACACGTCGGCATCGAGCCTGAAATCCGGGACCGATCCGTTGCCGTGCGAGTCGTTGAACCGGGACGCGTGGTAATGGGTGTAATAGAACAGGCCGTACAGGCCCGGCGGCGGCAGCGCGCCCGCGAAAAACGCCTCGGCGCCTTCGCCGATCGTGTCGCTCCCGCCTTCCGTGGCAAGCGCGCCGGAACTAAACGCCATGCCTGCGCACGCCAACAGCGAGATTGCGCCGAGTGTCGCCTTCCGTTTCATCCTTGTCTCCATTTTTCGTTGTACTGATTTAAATGATTGTATTTTTCCGCATGATCGTCTGGCACGATCGCCATGCGCCGAACCTGACGGCACATGGCGACGGCGCGCTGTCCCGGCGCGCTACTCGCGGAAATGATCGATGAGCAGCCGGTTGAAGCGCTCGGCATGCTCGATCTGCGTCCAGTGCCCGCACTCGCCGAACACGTGCAGCTGGGCCTTCGGAATCAGCTCGAGCAGCCTGAGCGAACTGGCGAGCGGAATCACGCGATCTTCACGGCCATGCACGATGAGCGTCTCGTGCGTCAGCGCACGGATCCTGGCCTCGTCGCTCGCGAGCGCATCGACCCAACGCTGCCGCGGCGCGGGAAACATGTCGGAGAACGCCTGCTGGTAGCCGGGCCTCACGCTGGCCTCGTAGCGCAGCTTCGCGAGGTCGTCGTTCACGAGCGCGCGATCGAACGCGAAGATATCGAGCAGCGCGCGCATGTGCTCGATCGACGGCGTATACCCCCACACCGCGTCGAGCCCCTCGGTCAACGTGAACCGCGTGCCCGCGGCGCCCATCAGCACGAGCCGGCCCACGCGTTCCGGCGCCTTGATCGCCAGCGCGATCGCCAGCGCGCCGCCGAACGAATTGCCGACCACGTGTGCCCGCTCGATGCCGAGCGCATCGAGCAGGCCGAGCGCGTGATCGACCCAGTTGTCCATCGAGTAGCGATACCCGGCCGGACGCTCCGTCTCGCCGAATCCCGCCATGTCGGGCGCGATCACGCGAAACTGCGTCGCCAGCGCCGGCATCGTGAGCCGCCAGTTCGCGTAGGCGGTCACGCCCGGCCCCGAACCGTGGATCAGCAGCACCGGCTGACCGTCGCCCAGATCGTGATAGTTCGTCTCGATACCGTTGGCCGAGATCCGCCGGCCGATTTCCGGATTGGTTTGCATCGCGTTATCCAGTGTGTGAATTGACGTCGCGCATCAACGCCCGCGCTTTTTCGCGCTCTGCCCGCCGATGCCGAAATGCGCCTTCGGCATCTCGGTGAGGATCACCCGCACCGAATCGACCGGCGCATCGATCGCCCGATGAATGGCCTCGGTGACTTCGGCGATCAGCCGCTCCTTCTTTTCGTCGTCGCGGCCTTCGAGAATGTAAAGATGTGCAATGGGCACGATGTCCTCCTTGTCAGATGAAGCGCAGGCCGGTCGAGCCCATACCCTGCGCGCGCAGCGTCACGCTGTCGCCGGCCTCGACGGCCACGGCCTCGGTGATGCCGCCGGACAGGATCAGGCTGCCGGCCGGGATCGATTCGCCGCGCGCGCCCAGGTGGTTCGCGAGCATCGCGATCGCCGCGGCCGGATGTCCGAGCACCGCCGCGCCCGCGCCGAACGCCACCGGCTGGCCGTTCTTCTCGAGCACGATGCCGAGCGTGCGCAGATCGACGCCGTCCACCGCGAGCGGCTGCCCGCCGACGACGAAGCGCGCGGCCGACGTGTTGTCGGCGACGACGCTCTTGAGATCGAACTTGAAGTCGCGGTAGCGGCTGTCGATCACCTCGATGCCCGGGATCACGAAATCGGTCGCGGCCAGCACCGCGCCGATGTGGCAGCCCGGCCCCTTCAGCTCGGCCTTCGTGACAAAGGCGATCTCGGGCTCGACCTTCGGATGGATCAGCCCGGCCACCTTGCATTCGCCGCCGTCCGGCACCGAATAGGTATCGACGAGAAAGCCGAACACGGGCGTATCGACGCCCATCTGGCGCATCTTCGCGTGCGACGTCAGGCCCGCCTTGTAGCCGACGACGCGCGCGCCGCGCGCCAGGTGCCGCGCGCGGATCACGTCCTGGATCGCGTACGCATCGTCCCAATCCATGTCCGGGTGGGCGTCGGTGATCTTCGGCGTGTCGCGCGCCTCGCGCGCGCAGTCGTCGAGATGCAGCGCCAGCGAGTCGATGAGATCGTTCGTCAGTTTCATGCCGCCTCCTGGTTGGCCTTGCCCTGACGCTGCCGGGCGAGCGTCAGCGCGGTGTCCTCGATCATGTCTTCCTGGCCGCCCACCATGCCGCGCCGGCCGAGCTCGACGAGAATGTCGCGCGCCGGCACGCCGTACTTCTCGCCCGCGCGCTTCGCGAACAGCAGGAACGAGCCGTAGACGCCCGCATAGCCCAGCGTGAGCGCATCGCGGTCGATCCGGATCGGGAAATCCATCATCGGCACGACGAGGTCTTCGGCCACGTCCTGGATCTTCCAGACGTCCACGCCGGTCTCGATGCCCATCCGGTCGCAGACCGCGACGAACACCTCGAGCGGCGTGTTGCCCGCGCCGGCGCCGAGGCCGGCCGCCGCGCCGTCGATCCGGTTCGCGCCGGCCTCGATCGCGGCGATCGAATTCGCGACGCCCATCGCCAGGTTGTGGTGCCCGTGGAAGCCGAGTTCGGTCTCGGGCTTCAGCGCCTGCCGCACCGCGCCGAGGCGCGCCTTCACGTCGTCGGGCAGCATGTAGCCGGCCGAATCGGTCACGTAGATGCAGTTCGCGCCGTAGCCTTCCATCAGCTTCGCCTGCTTGACGAGCCCTTCGGGGCTGTTCATGTGGCTCATCATCAGGAAGCCCACGGTATCCATGCCGAGCGTGCGCGCGGCCGTGATGTGCTGCTCCGACACGTCGGCCTCCGTGCAATGCGTCGCAACCCGGATCGTGTGCACCCCGAGCGCGTGCGCCATCTTCAGGTGATCGACGGTGCCGATGCCCGGCAGCAGCAGCGCCGACACTTTCGCCTGCTTGAGCAGCGGGATCACGGCGCCGAGGTACGCCTCGTCGGTATGCGCCGGAAAGCCGTAGTTGACCGACGAGCCGCCGAGACCGTCGCCGTGCGTCACTTCGATCAGCGGCACGCCCGCGTCGTCGAGCCCGCTGGCGATCGTGCGCATCTGGTCGAGCGTCATCTGGTGACGCTTCGGGTGCATGCCGTCACGCAGCGTCATGTCGTGGACGGTGATTCGCTTGCCTTTGAGATTCATTGCCATTCCTTGTTCGTCCGATCGTTGAGATGAGGCATGCCTGCCTCGGCCATCGCGTTCGCCGGCATCAGGCCGCCGGCTCCGCGGCCGGCGACAGCGCGAGGCGGCCGGCCAGCAGCTCCTCGGCGAACATCTCGGCGGTGCGCGCGGCGGCGGCCGTCATGATGTCCAGGTTGCCCGCGTACTTCGGCAGGTAATCGCCGAGCCCCTCGACCTCCAGATAGACCGACACGCGGCGGCCGTCGAACACCGGGCCGTTGACGAGCTTGTAGCCCGGCACGTAGCGCTGCACGTCCGCGATCATCGCGTGCACGGATTCGACGATGCGCGCCTCGTCGGGCTCGCCTTCGGTCAGGCAATGCACCGTGTCGCGCATGATCAGCGGCGGATCGGCCGGATTGATGATGATGATCGCCTTGCCCTCCTTCGCGCCGCCGACCTTCGCGACGGCCGCCGCCGTGGTGCGCGTGAACTCGTCGATGTTCTTGCGCGTGCCGGGGCCGACCGAGCGGGACGACACGGTCGCGACGATCTCGCCGTATGCGACCGGCTGCACGCGGGAAATCGCGCGCACCATCGGGATCGTCGCCTGGCCACCGCACGTCACCATGTTGACGTTCATCTCGCCCTTGCCGATATGCTCCTTCAGGTTGACGGGCGGCACGCAATACGGCCCGATCGCGGCCGGCGTCAGGTCGATCATCATCACGCCGAGCGCGTTGAGCTTGCGGCTGTTTTCCGGATGGACGTAGGCGCTGGTGGCGTCGAACGCGATCTGCACGTTGTCGGCCAGCACATGCGGCAACAGGCCGTCCACGCCGTCGGCGGTGGTCTTCAGGCCCAGCTCCCGCGCGCGCTTCAGGCCGTCGGATTCGGGATCGATGCCCACCATCCACACGGGTTCGAGCACGGGGCTGCGCATGAGCTTGGCGAGCAGGTCGGTGCCGATGTTGCCGGGTCCGATCAGCGCGCAACGGATTTTCTGTGTCATGGAAATGTCCTTTTGCCTGTCAGCGACAGGCGTAACGATGAAACTGCCCGGTGCTGCCGGGCACACTGGCCGAAGCCGGCCGCCGGTCCGGTCGCCGGCGCGCGCTTGCCGCAAGCCGGCGATCCATGCGCGCGTCGCCTACGCAAACCGCACCGAGCACGCGCCGATCCCGCCGATCGACACGCGGAAGCTGTCGCCCGCGCGGATCGGCGCCATCGCGGCCAGTGCGCCGGAGAGCACCACCTCGCCCGCCTTGAGCGGAATGCCGAGCCGGCCGAGCGTATTGGCGAGCCACGCGACCGCGTTCACCGGCGAGCCGAGGGCAGCCGCGCCCGCGCCCGTGCCGATCACGTCGCCGTTCTTCTCGAACACCATCCCGCACGTCGCCAGGTCGACGCTGCGGGTGCTCACCGCCTTGTCGCCGAGCACGAACACGCCGCACGACGCGTTGTCCGCGACGGTGTCGCCGATCCGGATCTTCCAGTCGCGAATCCGCGAATCGACGATCTCGAAGCACGGCATCACGCATTCGGTCGCCGCGAGCACCATCGCGTTGGTGACGCCCGGCCCCATCAGGTCGCGCTTCAGCACGAACGCGATCTCGCCTTCCGCCTTCGGCTGGATCAGCGTGTCGAGCGGAATGCATTCGCCTTCGCCGTACACCATCCCCGACAGCAGGTAGCCGAAGTCCGGCTGGTAGACGCCGAGCATGTCCATCACGGCCTTCGACGTCACGCCGATTTTCTTGCCGATCACGATTTCACCCGCGTCGAGACGGCGCGCGACGAAGCGCTGCTGGATCCGGTACGCGTCCTCGACCGACAGGTCTTCGTGTTGCGACGTCAGCGGCGCGATGGTCTCGCGCGACACCATCGCGTCGTACAGCCTGTCGCCGAGCGTATTGATCAACGTAGAGTCCATAAGTCATCCAAATGAATAGCGGATTGTCAGAGCTTGATGCAGACGTTTTTCTGCTCGGTATAGAACTCGAGCGAATGCACGCCGCCCTCGCGCCCGATGCCCGATTGCTTCGCGCCGCCGAACGCGGTGCGCAGGTCGCGCAGAAACCACGAGTTGACCCACGCGATGCCGACCTCGATCGCGCCGGCGACGCGATGCGCGCGCGCCAGGTTGGTGGTCCAGATCGCGGTCGCGAGGCCGTACTCGTTCGCATTCGCGCGCCGAATCACCTCCGTTTCCGAATCGAACGGCATCACGAGCGCGCACGGCCCGAAAATCTCCTCGCGGGCGATCGGCGAATCGTCGCCGAGCCCGGTCCAGATCGTCGGCTGGACCCACGCGCCGTCGCGCAACCCGCCCGGCATGTCCGGCACGCCGCCGCCCGTGACGACGGTCGCGCCCAGCTCGGCCGCCTTGCGGTAGTACGACAGCACCTTGTGGCGATGCTCCTGGCTGATGAGCGGCCCGATCCCCGTACCGGCGTCCTCCGGCCGGCCCGGCTGCAGGCGTTCGGCGCCTTCCTTCAGCGCGGCGACGAAGCGCTCGAACAGCGGCCGCTCGACGTAGACGCGCTCGGTGCCGAGACAGACCTGCCCCGCATTCGCGAAGCACGAGCGCAACGTACCTTCGATCGCCGCGTCGAAATCGCAATCGGCGAACACGATGGCCGCGTTCTTGCCGCCCATCTCCAGGCTGACGGGGCGTGCGCCGTCGGCCGCCGCCTTCATGATCGCCGCGCCGGTGCGGGTTTCGCCGGTGAAAGTGATCGCGTTCACGCCCGGATGGGTGGTCAGGAATTCGCCCGCGGACGCCGGCCCGAAGCCGTGGACCACGTTGTAGACGCCGCGCGGCACGCCGGCCGCGTTCATCACTTCGCCGAGTAGCGCGGCGGTTTGCGGCGTCTCCTCGGACGGCTTCACGACCACCGTGTTGCCACACGCGAGCGCCGGGCCGACCTTCCACGTCATCAGCAGCAGCGGCAGGTTCCACGGACAGATCACGCCGACGACGCCGATCGGGCGGCGAATCGAATAGTTGATCGCGCCCGCGCCGTCCGGCGTCGCCATTTCGAAGGTTTCGCCGGGCACGTTCTTCACGACGTCCGCGAAGACCTTGAAGTTCGCCGCGCCGCGCGGGATGTCGATGTGTCGCGCGAGACTCACCGGCTTGCCGGTATCGGCGACTTCCGCTTCGAGAAAGTCGTCGAAGCGGCGATCGATCCCGTCGGCCACCGCGTAGAGGATCTCGGTGCGCTGCGCGACCGTCAGGCCGCCCCACGGTCCGGACAGCGCCGCGCGCGCCGCCTGCACGGCCGCGTCGACCTCGGCGCGCCCGGCCTCGGCGACGCGGGCGATCAGCGCGTTGTCGAGCGGCGAGCGCTTGTCGAACCAGCGCTCGCCGGCCCGGTATGCGCCGTCGATGAAATTGAGGATGTGCCGCATGCCCGGCTCGGCGCCGGATGGGCCGCGTGCCGCGGCGTTCGGTTCTGTGTCGTACATGATGGTTTCAACCGGTTGTCGTGTTCCTGAATTGAAGAAGTTGGCCCGCGCCGCTCACGGCCCCGCGAGACCGGTCGCGTCGAGTCCTGCGCGCGCGCACGCTTCGTCCTCGGCTTCGCTGCCGCCCGACACGCCGACGGCGCCGATTACCCGGCCACCCTCGACGATCGGCAGGCCGCCGCCGAACGCGACGAAGCGTGGACGCAGCACCAGGCCCTGCCGCACCGCGTCCGAATGACCGGCCAGCACCTCGTGCCAGCGTCCGGTCGGCAAGCCGAAGCTCGCCGCCGTGTACGCCTTGTCGATCGCGATGTCGATCGAATGCAGCGGTGCGCCGGGCATCCGGACGAACGCCGCCAGCACGCCCGACGCGTCGACCACCGCGACGTTCACGCGCACGCCGAGCCGCTCGGCCTCCCGTGCCGCGGCCTGCGCGAGACGGGAGGCCGCGGGCCAGTCGATCACGCGGGTCTCGACGCTCATCGCGCCGTCGTTCCGTGTCATGACCTCTTGCTCCTTTTCGATCAGGTGTACACCGTGGTGAAGGCCTCGTTGAGCTCACCGGAGTGGAAGAAGATGCCGCGCCCCAGCTCCTCCTCGGTCCATGTCGTGACGGGGCGGTCGGGCTGCGCGAGATAGCCGAGGCCCGCAAACGTCTCGTTGCGGTTGCCGCTCGGATCGAAGAAATAGATCGTCGTGCCGCGCGTGATGCCGTGCCGCGTCGGCGCGACGTCGATCTTCACCTTGTTCTTCGCCATCACGTCGGCCGACTTCAGCACGTCGGCCCAGTCGTCGAGGAAGAACGCGATGTGATGAAGACCGTTGGTCGGGCCGCCGACGAACGCGATGTCGTGCGGCGTCGTGCTGCGGAACATCCAGGTCGCCGCCTGGACCGTGTTGTCCGGTCCGACCATCACCTGCTCGGCCAGATGGAAATCGAGGCATTCGGCCATGAAGCGGGTGTTCTCCTCGACGCGGTTCACGCCCGCCTCCGGATTCAGCTCGCACATCAGCAGGCAATGATCGAGCCAGTGCACCGCCGAGCCCGGGACGTCGTCCGGCCACGGGTCCGGGTTCAGCGAGCCGACCGCCGTGCCGACCAGTTCCTTCTTCGCGTAAAGGCGCATCTCGTGCCCGCTCGGCAACGCGAATCGCAGCTGGCGCCCCACCGCGGGCAATGCGCCTTCCGGCAACATCGTGGTCGCGATGCCGTATGCCTCGATACGCTTTTGCAGCGCGTCGAGATCGGCGTCGCTTTCCACCTTGTACGCGACGTGCTTCAGGCCCGCCTGATCGGACTGGCTCAGGATCAGCGAATACTTGTCCCACTCGTCCCAGCACTTCAGGTAGACGTTGCCCTCCGCGTCGCGCATCGTCTCCTGCATGCCGAGCACGCGCTGGTAATGTCGAAGCGCCGCCTCCATGTCCATCACTTTCAGGCTGGCGTGCCCTATCCGCATCACACCCATGATGTGTCTCCTCCTGGTTACTTTTTGAAAAGCGGTGCCGCCCCGTGGGCCGCCCCGCAAAGAAACGGCTTTTGCAGCTTGCCGGCCACCTCCAGTTCGACGTCGCCCTCCGGCGCGACACGGCACGCGAGCGAGTAGCCCGCGCACTCCTCGTCGGCGCTCACGTGTGCGCGGCTGACGGGGCCGAGCTTGCGGATCTCGCCGCGCAGCACGCGAACCTTGCAGACGCCGCACCCGCCGTTCAGGCAGCCGACCGGAATGCCGCGCCGGCCGAGCTTCGCCATCCCGGCGAGCAGCGATTCGCCGGCCGCGCACGAAAAGCGCTCGTCGGTCTGCACGATCGTCACCGTGACCTTCCCCCCGGCCGATCCCATGTCACACCCGCCGGAACAACGGGCTGCGGACCTGCTGCACGTCCGCTGCCGAGATGAACTTCTCGTGGTAGATGTCGCGCTCGAACAGGCGGCCTTGCATCAGTGCCGTGATGCACGCGTCGATCATTGCCGGCGGCCCGCACAGATACGCCTGATGCCCCGAGAAGTCGTTGTCGAAATGCGCTTTCGCGACGTCGTGGACGAACCCTTGCGCGACCGCGCGATCCGATTCGGCCGCACCTTCCGACAGTGCCGGCACGTACGTGAAATTCGGATGGCGCTCGCTCAGCGCGCGGAATTCGTCGTCGTAGTAAAGCTCCTTCGCGTTGCGCTGCCCGTAGACCAGCGTGATCGGCGTGGTGACGCCGCTTTCCAGCAGGTCGAGGATCATCGAGCGTGGGCTCGACAACCCCGAGCCGCCGGCCATGAAGATCATCGGCAGGCCGGCCGAGCGGCGCACGAAGAAGCGTCCGTACGGCCCCGACACATGCAGGCGGTCGCCGACCGCGAGCTTCTCGTGCAGATAGCCCGTGCCGGCGCCGCCCGGCACCTGGCGGACGTTGAGCTCGATCTCGTTCGCGGCCGCGACGTCGCCCGGCGCGTTCGCGATCGAGAACGCGCGCGTCTGTCCCAGTTCGGGAATCCCGACCTGCACGTACTGGCCCGCCTGGAAATGCAGCGGCTGCGCGAGCCGCAGGCGGATCGACTTGATGGTCGGCGTCAGCTGTTCGATACGCGTGACCTCCGCGTCGAAATCCTTGACCGGGATGATCTCAGCGTCCGGGTCCTCGTCGACGTCGGCCTCGAGCGTGGTGTCCGCGAGCAAGGTTGCGCAGCACGCGAGCGCCTTGCCTTCTTCGCGCTCGAAGTCCATCAGCGCGAACGGATTGGCGTCGCCCAGGTCGACTTCGCCGTCGACAATCGCGACCTTGCAGGTTCCGCACAGGCCGTGGCCGCACGCGTGAGGAATGTAGATGCCCTGGCGCAGCGCCGCGTCGAGAACGGTCTGCCCTTCCTCGACCTCGATCGTCGCGCCGAGCGGCTCGATGGTAAGTTGATGGCTCATGATGGTTCGCTCGTCTTTCCGCAATCCCCGGCTGCACGCAGGCAGCCGGGGGCCGCACGCATGTCGTTCAGCTTCGCGAGCCGGCGATGCCGTCGAGGCCCGGCGTCCGGAAGCTGATCAGGTCCTTGTGCCCCAGGCCGTTTTCCGCGAGGGACTTCGTGGCGTCGGGCGTCCAGGGCTCGCCGCTCTTGAACCACTGCACGCGATCCCAGTCGATCTTCGCGAAGTCCGGGTGATAGCCGTAGATCGGCGGCAGAATCTGCGCGGCCAGCGCGCCGAACGGCGTGTCCGGCGGCAGCGGCAGGCAAAACGGCGCCGGAAACATCAGGTGGCCTTCCCAGAGCACATAGAGCAGCGGCGCGGGGAATTTCTCCACCGTGTCCATCAGCGGAAAGTCGTAGGGTTTGAGCGCGACGACGGTCATGGTTGTCTCCTGTCGACTGGCGTTAGCGCTTTAGCGCTTACGCCAGCCCCATACAAGGTTGTCGGCCTGCGTTAGCGCTTTAGCGCTTACGCGGGCTCCATACAAAGTTGTCGGCCGGCGTTGATGCTTTAGCGCTCACACCGGCCCCATACAAGGTTGCGAATCAGTTTCGGGTGGCCTGGCCGCGCCACGCCGCGAAGTTCTTCTGGTCTTCCGAGCCTTCGAAGTCCATCGCGTCGCGGCCGGGTTCCACCTCGTAGTAATCGAGCACCGCGGCGAGCGGATCGAAGCCTTCGGCCGTCGGATCGACACCAGGTTTGAAGCAGTTGCCCTGGTAGATCTGATGGACCGGCAGCCACGCCTGTACGTACTTCTGCGGCTCGTGGTCGAAAATGCCCTTGCAGTGATCGCTGCAGAAGTGGAACTTGTTGCCGAGATACGTCGATTCGCGCGCGCCGATCTTCGTCGCGTCGCCTGGCTCGGTGAACAGCATCGGGACCTGGCAGGTCTGGCACAGCATCGGCAGCGTCTTCACGTAGAAGCGATTGCCCTTGTCAGCCTGCTCGCGCCAGTATTCGAAGCGCGGACGGTAGAGCGTGTCGAACGACTCCGGATACTTCGCGGACAGCCAGGCCATCTCGTCGTCCTGCGGCATCCAGGTATGGAACGGCGCGGCGGCATTGAAGCTGTAGAAGGTGGCCCATGCCTGATGGCTGATGTGGTCCTTGCCTTCGCACGCGTCCTTCCAGCCCTTCGGCTCGCGAATGCCGTAGCGCGCCAGATCCTTGAAGAGCGCGCCGCCGTTCTGCTCGGCGTACATCTCCCACGCTTCGCGCCAGCTCATCACGCGCTTCGGCTGCATGTAGTCCATCATCATCGCGACGAGCGTCAGCAGGCGGTAGCCGCGCCAGAACCACTTGTCGATCCAGCCCTGCACGATCGGCACGTTGCCCGGGTCCTGCTCGAGCATGAACTTGATGCACTCGATGCCGAGCGTCATGTGGCGCGATTCGTCCGACTGCGCGGAAAAGCCGAACGTGACCGTCGACATGTCGCCGTTGTACGCGGCGCCCGACATGAACGGCACGAACAGCAGGTTCGTCAGCACGTATTCGAACGAGAAGCTCACCGCGGTGAGGAATTCGAACGGACCGGACGAGTACGCATCCTCGAAGAAGGATTTCGGCACCGACAGATACCAGACGCGGTCGAACCAGTGGTTCGAATGATGCAGTCCGTTGAAGAACTTG
The DNA here is from genome assembly GCF_000687455.2 of Burkholderia sp. lig30. GTDB lineage: Bacteria > Pseudomonadota > Gammaproteobacteria > Burkholderiales > Burkholderiaceae > Burkholderia. The sequence continues at coordinate 39,743 of NZ_JGVW01000057.1, read as the reverse complement.
TTGTACGTCGACAGCGCATGCGTTTCGGTCTGGTAATGCCGCAGCTCGTCGATCGACTGCATCTGGCACGCCACGCGCGCGCCTTCGCCGGTGAAGTGCCGGCCGACGTGCGCGAAGCCGCGGTGCGCCAGGTATTCGAGCGGCGTCACGCCCTGCAGGAACAGCTTGAGCGCGTTGATGTAGCGCGCGTCCGTCACGCCGAGGAACGCGTTGTTCTGCGTGAACGCGTCGATCACCGCGTAGAGTTTTTTCTCCTTCTCGCCCTGGTATTTCCAGTACGCATCCATCGTCAGGCGGAACGGGTCCACCCACTTGTCCCAGTCGTGAATCTTGATGCCTTCGTAGCGGTCGTACGGAAAGACCTTGTCCATCGGCTGGTAGGTCGTCTCCCAGCCCAGGCCGCGCGTCATCGCGGCGTAGCGCTCCTTCAGGCCGAGCTTTTTCTTCAGCGTTGGCGTGTCCATGCGTGTCTCCTGTCTTGTTGGGTGCGCGATGCGCCGCGTTCAGTGCTTCCAGCTCAGCGTGAACTGATCGTCGTCTTCGTCGATGTGGCCCGACAGCGTGATCAGGGTCACATGCAGCTGCTGCAGGTCGAAGCGCGCGCCGGTCAGTTCCTCGATCGTCTGGCGGCGGATCGTCAGCTGCCCCGGCGCGTCGATCTTGACCATGCCGGGCGACTCGACGGCCACCGCGTCCGGGTTGTCGGCGAGAATGGCCTCGACGATTGGTCTGGACTCCTCATTGGCCTGAAAGGCGATGAATACGTTGGACATGCGGTTTCCTTCGGTTAAGGGTGGAGGTCCGGCGTCAGATCGCGATGCCGAGCTTCGCGAGTCGCGCGTGGAACTGTTCGCGCACTTCGTCGAGCACCGCATGTGCGGCGTCCGGGAACGCGAGGTCCGCCACCGGCCGCAGCGCCGCGTCCGCGCGCGCCGCCCAGTCGTGCGTCCAGCGCACGAGCAGCGCGCGGTTGTCGTCGGATTCGGCCGCCATCGTCTTCACGACGGCGTCGACCCAGCGATTCGACTCGTCGTGCCACTCGGGCATGAAGGCGGTGAGCATCGCGACGGCGGAGCCGCCGCCGATCGCGATCCGTTCGTCGACGAAGCGGTCGTAGACGAGCGGATACAGCAGGCCGTCGAGCGCGAGGTTCTGCGCGACGAACAGCTCGACCGGATCGTCGACGACCAGCGCGTCCTCCACATAGTGGCGCAGCGGCTGCCATGCCGGGTCCGACAGCCAAGCGGCCTTGGCGTCGTCGAGCGCGTCGGGGCCGGCCATGGACAGCGCGAGGCGCGTCAGGTATTGCGCGACGCCGAGGTTGTCCATCGCGTGGAACATCGCGGGCCCGGTGAACGCCGTGCCGTAGCCGAGCGAGCAGATCTGCGCGTTGTTCATGTTCGCGCCCCACGCGGCGTGGCGCAGCGGCACCAGCACGTCGAGCGCGTGCTTCGCGACGTTCTCCGGCATCAGGTCGATCATCCGGCGCGATTCGACGAAATCGAAATTCGATTCCATCGTGTCCTGCTGGCGTGCTCGGGCCGTCGTCCACGACGCGTAGTAGAACTGGCGCGGGTCCTTCAACGCGTACCAGCTCGCCATGCGGATCGCCGTGCGCGACGTGTCGAAGATCTGGTGATCCGGGTCCCAGGTCGGACGGTAGTGGAAGTTCGCTTCGGGTTGCCCGCCCATCATGCCTTCCTGATACCGCGAAGCCGTCTTGTCGCCGCCGATGTGCTTCGCGACCTGCGCATAGGTATGCCGCAGGGGCTTGATGTCGACTGTCTTCAGATCGATGGTCACTGCTTGCTCCTGATGGTCGTGGGTTCGGTTTCGCCCTCCAGCCGCACGACGTCCTGCGCGATGCAGAACGCGTCGAACGCGACGGCGGGCAGCGCCAGTTCGACGAACATGTCCGGCACGCCGACCGAAAATTCGAATTCGACGAATCCTCGACTGTTGACGCCGGTCACTCTGACGAACTTGCGGTTCGGATCGAACGGGTGAATGCCTGTTGTCTGTCGGCACATGATCGATGTCTCCTCCATGCCCGCACTTCAATGCACCAACCGTGCCACGCCGGATCGATCTCCGAAAAAATCTCGATAATTCAGGGAAAGCACTGAGACAAAGTTCGCGTCCAGTCCGCACAACGGAGGTTAACCAGAACGGAAATCGCGCCTGATCGAGCGGAACAAATCCTTGATCTGCCTTGGCTTTTCATCATCTGAGCAACGCGTTTTCGCGGATTTGATGAAATGATCAAGGCGGTGGACTCGCCGGTCACGCAGCGAAGAAATATCCGGTAAACACATAAAATCTCGATGGAGGAGACATGACGCAGCCGAGCCTGCCCCCGTTACCGACGGACGCCGACCTGCGGCGGCTGATTCATTTTTCGGCCGCCGACGGCCGCATCTGGCTTGCCGGCCAGCGGATGGTGCTGCTGCACGCGGCGGCGCTCGGCACGCTGCGCCAGGAGCTGATGGAGAGCGTCGGGCCCGCGCAGACGCGCCGCCTGTTTACCCGCGTCGGCTTCGCGTCGGGCGAGCGGGACGCCGCGCTCGCCCGCGAGATCCGCGCGAAGGGGTCGTTCTACGACATGTTCCACATCGGCCCGCAGCTGCACATGCTCGAAGGCGCGGTGCAGGTCACACCGATTCGTTTCGAGGCGGATGCGGCCACCGGGGCGTTCGAGGCCGAATACCGGTGGGAGCATTCGTGGGAGGCCGAGGTGCACCGCCGCGCGTACGGCCCGCAGGCGGAGCCCGTGTGCTGGATGCTGATCGGCTACGCGACCGGCTACACCAGCGCGTTCATGGGGCGCACCATCCTGTTCAAGGAGACGACGTGCGCCGGCAAGAACGACCCGCATTGCACGATCGTCGGCAAACCCGCCGAAGCATGGCCCGACGCGGAAGAGATCTCGTCGTGGTTCAAGGCCGATTCGCTGATCAACACGATTCGCGATCTCCAGACCGAAGTCGAATCGCTGCGCCTCGAAATCGCGCCCGACACGGACCGGACCCAGCTCGTCGGCCGCTCCGACGCGTTCAGCAGCGCCTACGAGATGCTCGAAACCGCCGCCCCGACCAAGGTCACCGTCCTGCTTACCGGCGAGACCGGCGTCGGCAAGGAGCGCTTCGCGCGCGCGCTGCACAGCCTGAGCCCGCGCGCCGCCAAGCCGTTCGTGGCGATCAACTGCGCGGCCATTCCGCATGCGCTCATCGAATCCGAGCTGTTCGGCGCCGAGAAAGGCGCGTATACCGGCTCGCAGGCGGCGCGGGCCGGCCGGTTCGAGCGTGCCGACGGAGGGACGCTGTTTCTCGACGAAATCGGCGAATTGCCGCTCGACGTGCAGGCCAAGCTGCTGCGCGTCATCCAGGAAGGCGAAGTGGAACGGCTCGGCTCGGCCGAGAGCCGGAAGGTCGACGTGCGCCTCGTCGCCGCGACCAATCGCGATCTGGCCCAGGCCGTGCAGGACGGCACCTTTCGTGCCGACCTCTATTACCGGATCAACGTCTACCCTGTCGTGATCCCGCCGCTGCGCGACCGGCAGGACGATATCGAACTGCTCGCCCGCGCGATGCTCGAACGCTTTGCGTCGCTGCACGGCAAGCCCGCGCCGACGCTGACGGACTACGCATACGACTCGCTGCGTCATTACCGCTGGCCGGGCAACGTGCGCGAACTCGAGAACCTGATCGAGCGCGCGGTGATCCTTGCGCGCCCTGATCGTGCGGTCGACGCGAAGGACCTGTTTCCCGGCCTCGGCCTGCCCGGCGGCGCCACGGTGGATCGCGCCGGCCAGATCCGGGAATCGTCCGCGCTGTCGATCGACTGCGGAACCCTCCTCGATCGGCTGCAGGGATGCGGCGGCGGGCTCGAGGGGCTCGAACGGGCGCTGCTGCATGAAGCGGTCGACCGCGCGAAAGGCAACCTGTCGGCCGCCGCGCGGCTGCTCGGCCTGACGCGCGCGCAGCTCAGCTACCGCCTCACCCGCAAACAGGACCAGGAGGACACCTGACGTGAACACGTTCCTGCCGGATGATCCGCCGGCGCACGACGACCTGTCGGGCGCCGCCACACATGCCACGCATGCCACGCATGCCACACATGCCACGCACGATGCGCACGATGCGGCAGCCGACGAACTGGCCGAGCCCCATGCCCGCACGCTCGGCGAGCACGCGTATCACCAGTTGCGGCAACACATCATCGAAGGACACTATCCGCCGGGCGCCAAGCTGCGCGTCGAGCATTTGAAGGACGTCTATGGCGTCGGCGCGGGCACGCTGCGCGAGGCGCTGACGCGGCTGGTGAGCGACGCACTGGTCGTTGCCGAAGGGCAGCGTGGGTTCCGGGTCACGCCGATGTCGATCGCCGATCTGGAGGCGATCACGCGACTGCGCCTCCACATCGAGGTCGATGCGCTGCGCGAATCGGTCCGGCATGGGGATGCGGCATGGGAACAGCGTGTGCGGCAGAGCTTCGAGATGCTCTCCGCGTGGGAACGCCCGATCTCGGTCGAGAACCGGGCCGCGTGGGAGGCATGCAATCGCCGGTTCCATGAAGCGTTGATCTCGGCGGCAGCGTCGCCGTGGACGTATCTGATCCTGCGCATCCTGTCGCAGCAGGGCGAACGCTACCGGCGCCTGTGCATCGGGCTCGAGGACGCGCGGCGCGATGTGCATGCGGAGCATGCGTGTATTTTCGATGCGGCGATGCGGCGCGCGGATGTGCGTGCGGCGCTCGCGCTCGAGGATCACATCAGCACGACACTCGCGCTCGTCAGGAATGCGCCGGCGGGGACGTTGCCGTTTTCGTGAGCATGCAATGCGCACAATACGTAAACTGTTTGAGAGGACGTGGCGCAAATGGATAAACTTCCGCCGCGCTGTGTCGTGATTGGTTACGACGAGGAAGCGCAGTCTCTGCAAATATGCACGATGTCTCGTGAATCTCTGGCTCGAAGAATGGAGGCCGCGATGGTAGTTCCGTGGCCTTTGGCTGATGAGAATTTCAAGCTGGACGATGAATTCGCCCGGAGGATCGGCGGCTTGGTATTCGGGCTGTTGGCGACTCACCAGCCGGAACTGAAGCAATATGTCAGCGTTACGCCACACCCGGATGCGATCAAGCATCCCGATCCTCCCGCAGACTAGCCAGGCTCCCGAGCAGGGTCTCACAAAGCCACCTTGGGGCGGCTTTCTTTCTCGGGAGATTACCGTCAGAGCACTGCGTTTAGCAGCCAGTTTCCGTCCTGATTGATGAACTCGTAGGTCAGTGCTTGGCTCTCTCCACTTTCGGGGCTGTAGTAAACGGTTCGAAGCCGGAAAGAGTTCAAAGACTTCTGCGTCCACGAGTCTGTTCGGAGGACCGTCAGGCAACGGCTCTTAGGGGCGTATTTCATATTGCTCCATGGCGACGGAATCCATCCGTTACCGAGCTGCGCCGAGGTGTACATGCTCAGCACCCGGGAGTCGTTCCAGTCTTGGTAACAGGCTGCCTTGGACATCACAGCAACTAGCACCGGCTGCGCTGAGTTCACCATGTTACGAAACGCTGCGTCCCGCGAGGCGAGCGATGCCGACACGGCATTACGCATCTGCTGTTGCTGCTCGGCGGATAGAGACGGCCCGAAAATGGCTGGCGTTCCGTTGGAGGTTGGCGCCAGTGCTTGATTCATCTGCGCCAAGCCGCTGTTGAAGCTTTGCAGTGCGGCGGTCGTACAAGCCGTCAGCGTCAATGCCGTCGTTACAGTTGCCAGCCGAAGACTAATGCTCATGCTACCTCTCGTAGTTGTTTGAGAAAGCGACCACGGAGTTAACGGCTGAAAGTTGGAAATTTTTTAGGGTTGAGGAACCGTTTATGCGTCGACGTATTTGCGCTGGGCTGCAGGGGTGGGGACTTGCAGTTATTCGAAGCTTGCGAGAAGGGTACTGCACGTAAATAAAATTACGGCAGTCACTGTTGCTTTAATTGCACTTCCTTCTCTGGCCGACTGACCTGAGGCGGAATTTTTCAACCAATCCGGCAGAGAGTCTCTGGTCGATATCATCGGAATTCAGCCTGGCTCGACGGATCGTGGCGGGAGGTTGACAGCGATGTGCTCTAAGGGCCGTATGCGAGAAATCAACGCCAGAAATGTATGACCTGCCCCGGCTTTTCAAGCGCCCCAAAAGCAAAAAGCCCCCGAAGGAGCTTTCTGAGTGAATTTTGGTGGGCCCCCCGGGAGTCGAACCCGGCACCAACGGATTATGCTTACCAGCTATGGCTTTCGCCACCCCTTTCGGGTTTGTGGTCTGGACTGTCTCTTGTCTTTACGACCTGCCCGTACAGTCTCTACACGTTCTCTCAAAGAGAGCTTCGCTCGGGATTGCCACGCTGCCACGGCAGCAGAGGTTTCCCCGAATTTGAGCAGTTCTACCAAGGAGCAGAGCGAACTTGCTCCAAGGCAACCCATTCCGTGCAGTCCATACTCTTGCGAGCTACAGGACGACACTTGCTAAGTCCGCTGCTCTAACCAGGCATGAGCTAGAGGCCCTGAAAACCGATCATTCTACTGCATCCGGCCCTATCCGATGCACGGATACATGACATGCCGTCCGACATGACACGCCGGGCCGGCATTGTAACAACACTGGAGAGAAACGCCACCGGCATCATGAAGACACCGGTGGCGGCCCGACGGAATTCGCCGGAAATCAGTTCCCTTCGAGGAACGACTTCAGCTTGTCGGAACGGCTCGGGTGACGCAGCTTGCGCAGCGCCTTCGCCTCGATCTGACGGATCCGCTCACGCGTGACGTCGAACTGCTTGCCGACTTCCTCGAGCGTGTGATCGGTGCTCATCTCGATACCGAAACGCATCCGCAGCACCTTCGCCTCGCGCGGCGTCAGCGAATCGAGCACGTCCTTCACGACGTCGCGCATGCTCGCGTGCAACGCGGCATCGGCCGGCGCGACCGTGTTGTTGTCCTCGATGAAATCGCCGAGATGGGAATCGTCGTCGTCACCGATCGGCGTTTCCATCGAGATCGGCTCCTTCGCGATCTTCATGATCTTGCGGATCTTGTCTTCCGGCATCTCCATCTTCTCGGCAAGCGTCGCCGGATCCGGCTCGAGACCGGTTTCCTGCAGGATCTGCCGCGAGATGCGGTTCATCTTGTTGATCGTCTCGATCATGTGAACCGGAATCCGGATCGTGCGCGCCTGGTCCGCGATCGAACGCGTGATGGCCTGACGGATCCACCACGTCGCGTACGTCGAGAACTTGTAGCCGCGACGGTATTCGAACTTGTCCACCGCCTTCATCAGGCCGATGTTGCCTTCCTGGATCAGGTCCAGGAACTGCAGGCCGCGGTTCGTGTACTTCTTCGCGATCGAGATCACGAGACGCAGGTTCGCCTCGGTCATTTCACGCTTCGCCTGGCGCGCCTTCAGTTCGCCCGCCGCCATCTGGCGGTTGGTTTCCTTCAGGTCCTTCAGCGGCAGCACGACGCGCGCCTGCAGATCCAGCAGACGCTGCTGCTGTTCGTGGATCGCCGGGATGTTGCGCGACAGCACCGCGCTGTACGAATGGCCTTCGGCCGCGATCTTCGCGGTCCATTCGAGATCCGTCTCGCTGCCCGGGAAGCGCGCGATGAATTCCGAGCGCGGCATGCCGCACTTGTCGACGACGATGTGCAGAATCTGACGCTCGACCTGGCGCACTTCGTCCACCTGCGCGCGCAGCGTGTCGCACAGACGCTCGACGGTGCGGGCCGTGAAGCGGATCGTCATCAGCTCGTTCTGGATCGTTTCCTGCGCCTTCAGGTAGGACTTCGACTTGTAGCCCTCCTTCTCGAACGAGCGGCGCATCTTCTCGAACCACTCGCCGATGAGCGCGAACTTCTCGAGCGACGCACGCTTGAGCGCCTCGAGCTGCGCGGCGTTGGCCGTTGCCTGCGCCGCGCCGTCGTCTTCTTCCTGTTCCTCTTCTTCCTCTTCCTCGGCTTCTTCGTCCTCGTTCTCGATCGCTTCCGCTTCCTTCGCGGAGAAGCCGTCGGTGTCGGTGTCCTGCGCGTTCGGATCGTTCAGGCCGTCGACGAGCTCGTCGACACGGCTCTCCTCGTTCGCGACGCGCTCGGCCATCGCGAGGATGTCGGCGATCGTCGTCGGGCATGCCGAAATCGCCATCACCATGTGGCGCAGGCCGTCTTCGATCCGCTTCGCGATCTCGATTTCGCCTTCACGCGTGAGCAGCTCGACCGTGCCCATCTCGCGCATGTACATCCGCACCGGATCGGTCGTGCGGCCGAATTCCGAGTCGACCGTCGACAGCGCGACTTCGGCCTCTTCCTCGACCTCGTCGTCCGACGAAGCCGCCGGCGCGTTGTCGTTCAGGAGCAGCGTTTCCGCGTCCGGCGCCTGCTCGTAAACCGCCACGCCCATGTCGTTGAACGTGCCGATGATCCCCTCGAGCGCCTCGGTCTCGGTGAAGTTGTCCGGCAGGTGGTCGTTGATTTCGGCATACGTGAGGAAGCCGCGCTCCTTGCCGAGCTTGATCAGCGCACGCAGCTTCACGCGGCGCTCTTCGAGCTCCTCGGCCGTGCCGGGCGTGCTCGTCGCGAACGCTTCCTTCAGCAGCGCCTTTTCCTTGGCGCGGCGATCGCGCACCTTGGATTTACCAGGGGCAGCAGCAGCGGCAGCGGCAGGCTGCTCGCCGCTCTGGTTTGCGTCGTCATCGACGGATACTTCGTTCAGCTTTTTCGTCATGGAGTTCGCCGTACCGGCTATATCGACTCGCGGCTGCTGGACGACAGCCGGTTGAACCGTGGGTGCATGAGTTGTACGTACTGCCGTTTCGTCCGCCGCGGCAGCCGCGTCCCTTGCGCTTTTCGCACTCGCCCGCCTCGCCGCCGGCTTCGCCGGCCCGGGTTCGGGCATGACGGCAGCCCTGGCTGCCTGCGCCGGCGCAGCCTGAGCAGTGCCGGCCGCGGTTTTTTTTCTTGCAGCAACTGTTACGGCGGAAGACTCTGTCCTTGCGGAAGAAGCAGACTTGGCCGCTGTGACCGTGGTGGTCGGCTCCGTCGAGCCGTTGCCCGTTGCATTCTCTCCGCCTGTCGTCTTTGCCATTGCGATTCTCGCCTCTGCCTAGAAAACAAACCGCTGAAAACCTTGTATTATAGCACGCTGGGGTAGCCGTCTCTTTCCTCCTGCCCGCCTGGCGCTTACAGCCCGAGCCGCCGCTTCATCTCGGCTCGCTGCTGATTCAATTCGGTCAGTTCCGCCAGCTCCTCCGGCGTAAAGGTCGATTGGCGCGACAGCCGGTCGAGCCGGTCGCAGCACACGTCGTAGCGCATCTTGAACACCGCCGCCTGAAGCTCCTCCCCCGCGATCCGTTCCTGTTCACGCTGCCGTTCGAGCATCGCCCCACCTTCCGGATCCTGTAACAGCAGATCCCGGACGTTTTCATCATAGTCCAGAATTTCGCGGAAAATTTCCTCGTAGGTCGCCGCGTTCACGGACGTTCGCAGCACGTCGGACAGGAGCCGGAACTCCGCCCCCTCGCCCAGCGCGCGCGCGTGATCGACGACTTCGGCAAACAGCTCCCCGTTGCGCGGCAGCGCCCGCAGCGTCGCCAGCTGCTCGTCGTCGAGCTGCGCGGCGAGCCGCGGATGCATCACCAGGTTGCGCAGCGCGCGCTTCTCGTTATCGGTCACGCGCCGCCGCTCGGTACGCGCAGGCCCCTGGCGCGGCGGCGCGGCGAGCCGCGTGTCCACGTCGGTGAGCGCCGCGACTTCCTCGAACGGGATGTCGAGCCGGTCCGCGAACATGTGCATGATCTGCGCGCGCAGCGCGTTCGCGGGCAGCGCCTGCAACAGCGGCTTCGCGTCGAACAGCGCCTTCGCCCGCCCTTCCGGCTGGTCGAGCGCCTTGCCCGCGACCGCCTCGTTCAGCAGGAACTGCGACAGCGGCATCGCCCGCTGGACCTGCTCCGAAAACGCATCCGCCCCGAATTCGCGCACGAAGCTGTCCGGATCGTGCTCGGACGGCAGGAAAAGAAACCGGATCGTCCGGTTGTCCGCCGCGTGCGGCAGGCACGCATCGAGCGCGCGCCGCGCGGCACGGCGGCCGGCCGAGTCGCCGTCGAAGCTGAAGATCACGGTGTCGGTCTGCCGCAGCAGCTTCTGGACGTGGATCGGCGTGCACGCGGTGCCGAGCGTCGCGACCGCGTTCGGGAAACCGAGCTGCGCGAGCGCGACGACGTCCATGTACCCTTCGACGACGAGCACGTACTTCTGCTCGCGGATCGCAAGCCGCGCCTCGAACAGGCCGTACAGTTCGCTGCCCTTGTTGAACAGCGGGGTTTCGGGGGAGTTCAGATACTTGGGCTCGCCGCTGCCGAGCACCCGGCCGCCAAAGCCGATCACCTGCCCCTTCACGTTGCGGATCGGGAACATGATCCGCTCGCGGAACCGGTCGTAGCGCCGGGCCACGCCCTGCGCGTCGGTCTTCTCGCTGACGATCACGAGCCCGGCCTCGACCAGCGCATCGTCACGATAGTCCGCGAATGCCGATTCGAGATTCTGCCAGCCGTCCGGCGCATAGCCGAGCCCGAACCGGGCGGCGATTTCGCCGGTCAGCCCCCGTTTTTTCAGATACTCGATCGCGACCGGCGCGCCGCGCAGCTGCTTGCGGTAGTAGTCGCACGCGGTCTGCATTACGTCGGACAGCGCGGTGGCGACCGATTTCGAGACCGGGGACGGCGCATGGCCGTCGGCGCCGCCCGCGCCACCGCCGCGCATCGGCGACGGCTCGTGCGGCACCCTCAGCCCGACCGACTGCGCGAGCTCCTGCACCGCCTCGGGAAAGCTCAGCCCGGCATGCTCCATCAGAAAGCCGATCGCCGTGCCGTGCGCGCCGCAACCGAAGCAGTGATAGAACTGCTTCGTCGGACTGACGGTAAACGACGGGCTCTTCTCGTTGTGGAACGGGCACAGGCCCATGAAGTTCGCGCCGCCCTTCTTGAGCTGCACGTACCGGCCCACCACGTCGACGATATCGACGCGGTTCAGCAAATCCTGCAGGAACGAATGCGGAATCACCGTGGGATCGGCTTGAGAACGTTGCGACAGCCCGGCGCGCCGCGCAGGCGCGGCCGGGCATTCGGGGTTACTTCGACAGCGCTGCCTTGACGAGTGCGGAAACGGCGGTCATGTCGGCGCGGCCGGCGAGCGTGCCCTTGAGCACGCCCATCACCTTGCCCATGTCCTGCGGGCCGGCCGCACCCGTCTGCGCGACGGCGGCCTGCACTTCGGCGGCCACCTCGGCCTCCGACAGCTGCGCCGGCATGTAGGCGGCCAGCACGGTCAGCTCGGCCTGCTCCTTCGCCACCAGATCGTCCCGGCCCGCGGCCTGGAACTGGCTGATCGAATCCTTGCGCTGCTTGATCATCTTGTCGATCACCGCCGTGATGCCGGCGTCGTCGAGCGTGATCCGCTCGTCGACTTCACGCTGCTTGATCGCGGCGAGCAGCAGGCGAACCGTTGCGAGACGCTCGGTTTCCTTCGCGCGCATCGCGGCTTTCATGTCTTCGCTGATCTGGTCTTTCAAACTCATCTTTCACCCGAGGATGGATATGTGAATGCGACGCCCGCCAGCGGACGTCAACACAAAAACCCGCTTGGGACAGTGTCTCAAGCGGGTTGCTCGATTCCGGCATCGGCGATTCGCACGGAAACCGCCGGTGCGCCGCCCAGCGAACCGCGCGGCGCGTACATTGTTCAATAAAGCTTTTTCGGCAGCATCTGGCCGCGAATGCGCTTGTAGTGGCGCTTCACTGCAGCAGCCTTCTTACGCTTGCGCTCGGCCGTCGGCTTCTCGAAGAACTCCCGCGCACGCAGTTCGGTCAGCAGACCGTTCTTTTCGATCGTGCGCTTGAAGCGACGCATTGCAACTTCGAACGGCTCGTTCTCTTTAACGCGGATGATCGTCATGACCGTCACGTAGAAAGATTGCAGGGAAAGGGTTTGGAGTATAGCAGACCCTTTACACAAAGGCACTATTCCGTCAAGCACCACGTGCATGCTCGGCCGCCGCCTGCCCGGCCGCCGCCCCCGACGCCCACGCCCACTGGAAGTTGTAGCCGCCGAGCCAGCCGGTCACGTCCACCGCCTCGCCGACGAAGAACAGGCCCGGCACCCGCGCGCTCATCATCGTCGTCGACGACAGCTCGCGCGTATCCACGCCGCCCTTCGTCACCTCGGCCTTGCGATAGCCCTCGGTGCCGCTCGGCGTCAGCGTCCAGCCGCCGAGCGCGTCGCCGACCTGGCGCAGCGCCTTGTCCGGCAGGTCGGCCAGCCGCGCGTCCACGGCGACCCGCTGCGCATCCAGCCACACATGCGCGAGACGGGACGGCACCCAGTCGGCGAGCAGCGAGCCGATCTGCCGCTTCGAGCTGTGCTTGGCCTCCAGCAGCTCGGCGACGACGTCGCGCTGCGGCAGCAGATCGATGCGAATCGGCTCGCCCGGCTGCCAGTAGCTGGAAATCTGCAGGATGCCCGGCCCGGACAGGCCGCGGTGCGTCAGCAGCAGATCCTCGACGAATTCGCCCCCGCGCTTCCTGTCGCCGGTCGACACGCGCACTTCGAGCGACACGCCGGACAATGCGGAAAAAGGCGCCCAGTCCTGCTCGGCGAACGTCAGCGGCACGAGCGCCGGCCGCGTATCGACGAGCTTGTGGCCGAACTGCTTGGCGAGCCGGTAGCCGAAGTCGGTCGCGCCGATCTTCGGGATCGACAGGCCGCCCGTCGCGACGATCAGCGCGCGCGCGCCGATCGTGCCGGCCTGCGTGTCAAGCGTGAAGCCGGCGTCCGGCGCATGGCGCACCGCGTCGACCGCGACCGGCCGGCGCCACGCGATCCCGCCCGCGTCGCATTCGTGCTTCAGCACGTCGATGATCGCTTCGCTGCCGTGATCGCAGAACAGCTGCCCCTTGTGCTTTTCATGCCAGGTCACGCGATGGCGCTTGAGCAGCCCCATGAAATCGCGCGGCGTGTAGCGGGCAAGCGCCGAGCGGCAGTAATGCGGATTGGCCGACAGGTAATTGTCCGGCCCGGCGTACAGGTTCGTGAAGTTGCACCGGCCGCCGCCGGAAATCCTGATCTTCTCGGCGAGACGCGGCGCATGGTCGATCAGCACCACGCGCCGGCCGAGTTGCCCGGCCACCGCGGCGCTCATCATGCCGGCCGCGCCCGCGCCAATGACGGCGATATCGAAAGTTTCCATGGCGCGGATTGTACCCTCCGCCCGGCGCGCCGGCAGCGCACGGCCGCCGGCTGGTATACTTTTCTGTTACGTCTACATTTCCGCGCCGCGTCGTTGCGGCGCGCTCCGCCTCCTACCATGCTCGTTCTCGGCATCGAAAGTTCCTGCGACGAAACCGGCCTTGCGCTCTACGACACGCAACGCGGGCTGCTCGCGCACGCGCTGCACTCGCAGATCGCGATGCATCGTGAATACGGCGGCGTCGTGCCGGAACTGGCATCGCGCGACCACATCCGCCGCGCGCTGCCGCTGCTCGAAGACGTGATGGCGCGCAGCGGTGCGACGGCTGCGGACATCGACGCGATCGCGTTCACGCAGGGCCCCGGCCTCGCCGGCGCGCTGCTCGTCGGCGCGAGCATCGCCAACGCGCTCGCGATGGCATGGGACAAGCCGACGGTCGGCATCCACCATCTCGAAGGGCACCTGCTGTCGCCGCTGCTCGTGGCCGAGCCGCCGCCGTTTCCGTTCGTCGCGCTGCTCGTGTCGGGCGGCCATACGCAGCTGATGCGCGTCACCGATGTCGGCGTGTACGAGACGCTCGGCGAAACGCTCGACGACGCCGCCGGCGAGGCGTTCGACAAGACGGCGAAGCTGATCGGCCTCGGCTACCCGGGCGGCCCGGAAGTCTCGAAGCTCGCGGAGACCGGCACGCCGGGCGCCGTCGTGCTGCCACGCCCGATGCTGCACTCCGGCGACCTCGACTTCAGCTTCAGCGGCCTGAAAACCGCCGTGCTGACGCAAATGAAGAAATTCGAAGCGGCCGGGCTGTCCGGCGAAGCGCTGGAGCGGGCCAAGGCGGATCTGGCGCGCGGATTCGTCGACGCAGCGGTGGACGTGCTCGTCGCCAAGTCGCTGGCGGCGCTCAAGAAGACGAAGCTCAAGCGCCTCGTGGTGGCGGGCGGCGTCGGCGCGAACCGCCAGCTGCGCGCCGCGCTGTCGGCGGCAGCCGCGAAGCGCGGCTTCGCCGTGCACTACCCCGATCTCGCGCTGTGCACCGACAACGGCGCCATGATCGCGCTCGCGGGCGCGTTGCGCCTGGCGCGCTGGCCGGGACAGGCAAGCAGCGATTACGCGTTCACCGTGAAGCCACGCTGGGATCTCGCGTCGCTCGCGCGCTGACCCGCCGCGCGACGCCCGACGCCGCGCGCGACACCGAAAACGAAACGGCCGCTCGAATCGAGCGGCCGTTTTCCTGGGTGCCGGCGGCGATCGCGTTACGCGGCGTGCCGCTTGTCGCGCTCGATCAGCGCATACGCGCTGTGATTGTGGATCGACTCGAAATTCTCGGCTTCGAGCACATACGCGACGATGCGCTCGTCCCGGTCGAGGCGCTGCGCGACGTCACGCACCAGATCCTCGACGAACTTCGGGTTCTCGTACGCGCGCTCGGTGACGAACTTCTCGTCCGGACGCTTCAGCAGCCCCCACAGCTCGCACGACGCCTCTTCCTCGGCCATCCGGATCAATGCCTCGACCGGCAGGTCCTCGGCCAGCTCCGCGTCGATCGTCACGTGCGAGCGCTGGTTATGCGCGCCGTACTGCGAAATTTTCTTCGAGCACGGGCACAGGCTCGTCACCGGCACCAGCACCTTCATGAACAGGCGCGTCGCGCCGCCGCGGCTTTCGCCCGCGAGCGTCACTTCGTAGTCCAGCAGACTCTGCACGCCCGACACCGGCGCGGTCTTGTTCACGAAATACGGAAACGTCACCTCGATGCGGCCGGCCTCGGCCTCGAGCTTCTCCAGCATCGAAGCGAGCATTGCGCGGAATCGCTCGGTCGTGAGCGGCGCGCGATGCTCTTCGAGCAACGCGACGAAGCGCGACATGTGCGTGCCCTTCTGCTCGGCCGGCAGGTGGACGTCCAGGTTCCAGAGGCCGACGGTCGGCTGCACGTCGCCGCTTTCCGTGCGCACCGTCAACGGATGCCGCACCGCCTTCACGCCCACGCGCTGAATCGGGATCTGGCGGGTATCCACCGTGCTCTGCACGTCGGGCATCACGAAGGCGGGGTTCATCTGGTTCATCTTGTTCAATCCTTGTAAGCCGCGCGTTCTTCTTCGCGCGCGCCGCCACAGAGCGGCATGCCGGAAAAACAACATGGGCCCGAAGGCCCATGTTTTCCGCAACAACAGAAAAACCGCGTCGCGCGGCGGCGCAGGTTACGCCACGCGCTTGGCCTGGCCGGCGACGTCGGCCGCCGGGCTCAGGAAGCGCTCGCGAATCGATTTCGCGATGCCCGCGGCGTCGAGGCCGCATTGCGACAGCAGCTTCGCGGGTTCGCCGTGATCGATGAAGCGGTCAGGGAGGCCCAATTGTAGTACGGGACGGATAACCCCACTCTC
Organism: Burkholderia sp. lig30; assembly: GCF_000687455.2. Classification (GTDB taxonomy): domain Bacteria; phylum Pseudomonadota; class Gammaproteobacteria; order Burkholderiales; family Burkholderiaceae; genus Burkholderia. Next base: position 24,088 of record NZ_JGVW01000057.1, on the reverse strand, counting down.
CATCAGGGCTTCCACGCATGCGGAACCCGCGCCGCCCATCAGGCAGCCTTCCTCGACCGTGACGATCGCATCGTGCGTTTCCGCCAGCTCGCGCACCAGATCCGCATCGATCGGCTTCACGAAACGCATGTTCGCGACGGTCGCATCGAGTTCCTCGGCGGCGACCAGCGACGGCGCGACCATCGTGCCGAACGCGAGGATCGCGACGCGCTTGCCCTGCGGCTGCGACGAGCGGCGGCGCACCTCGCCCTTGCCGATCGGCAGCTCGGTGAATTCCTTGATCGTCGGCGTACCGGTGCCCGCGCCGCGCGCATAGCGCACTGCGGTCGGGTTCGGCTGCTGCAGCGCGGTGTGCAGCATCTGGCGGCATTCGTTTTCGTCGGATGCGGCCATGATCGTCATGTTCGGGATGCAGCGCATGAACGCGAGATCGTACGCGCCCGCGTGCGTCGCGCCGTCCGCGCCGACGAGGCCCGCGCGGTCGATCGCGAACACGACCGGCAGGTTCTGCAGCGCGACGTCGTGGATCAGCTGGTCATACGCGCGTTGCAGGAACGTCGAGTAGATCGCGACGACGGGCTTCATCCCCTCGGCCGCGAGACCGCCCGCGAACGTCACCGCGTGCTGCTCGGCGATGCCGACGTCGTAGTAGCGATCCGGGAAGCGCTTCTCGAACTCGACCATGCCGGAGCCTTCGCGCATTGCGGGCGTGATGCCGACGACGCGCGAATCGCTTTCCGCCGCGTCGCACAGCCATTCGCCGAACACTTGCGTGTAGGTCTTCTTGGACGGCGTCGCCGACGGCTTGATGCCCTCGGCCGGGTTGAACTTGCCCGGGCCGTGGTAGAGAACCGGATCGGCCTCGGCCAGCTTGTAGCCCTGCCCCTTCTTCGTGACGACGTGCAGGAACTGCGGGCCGCGCAGCTCCTTGATGTTCTGCAGCGTCGGGATCAGCGAATCGAGATCGTGACCGTCGATCGGGCCGATGTAGTTGAAGCCGAATTCCTCGAACAGCGTCGCCGGCACGACCATGCCCTTCGCATGCTCTTCCAGCTTGCGCGCCAGCTCGAGCATCGGCGGCGCGACGCTCAGCACGCGCTCGACGCCCGCGCGCGCGGCCGCGTAGAAGCGGCCCGACATCAGGCGGGCGAGGTGGCGGTTCAGCGCGCCGACGGGCGGCGAGATCGACATGTCGTTGTCGTTCAGGATCACGAGCAGCTTCGCGTCCTCGCACACGCCGGCGTTGTTCATCGCCTCGAACGCCATGCCGGCCGTCATCGCGCCGTCGCCGATCACCGCGATCGAGAAGCGGTCGTCACCCTGCAGCTTGCTGCCGATCGCCATGCCGAGCGCGGCCGAGATCGACGTGCTCGAGTGCGCGGTGCCGAACGTGTCGTACTCCGATTCGGCGCGGCGCGGGAACCCCGAGATGCCGTCGTACTGGCGCAGCGAGTGCATCTGGTCGCGGCGGCCCGTCAGGATCTTGTGCGGATAGGTCTGGTGCCCCACGTCCCAGACGATACGGTCGTCCGGCGTGTCGAACACGTAGTGCAGCGCAATCGTCAGTTCGACCGTGCCGAGGTTGGACGACAAATGGCCGCCCGTCTTCGACACGCTGTCGAGCACGAACGCGCGCAACTCGTCGGCGAGCGGTTGCAGTTGGCGGCGATCAAGACGGCGCAGATCGGCCGGATCGTCGATAGTTTTCAGCAAGTCGTACATCGTCGTTCCATTGTAGGAAAACAAACGCGCCCGCACTCTTTGGCACGCACCCGAAGTGTGTGCGCGGCGGCGGGCTTTCGCGTCAGCTGACCCGGTTCACCACCAGGTCGGCAAGTTCGGCAAGACGCTGGGCGCGCGCGCCGAAGGGTTTCAGCGCGGCATGCGCGTCGGCGCGCAGCTGCGCGGCCAGGTCGCGCGACGCGTCGAGGCCGAGAATCGATACATAGGTCGGCTTGTCGTTCGCCGCGTCCTTGCCGGCCGTCTTGCCGAGCGTCGCGGAATCCGTCGTGACATCGAGGATGTCGTCGACGACCTGGAACGCCAGACCGACCGCGGCCGCGTAGGCGTCGAGCGCCGCCATCATGTCCGCGGACGGCGTTTCGCCAGCCAGCGCACCCATCCGGACCGACGCGCGCAGCAGCGCGCCCGTCTTCATCCGGTGCATGGTTTCCAGTTGCTCGCGCGTCAGCTTGTGGCCAACGCTCGCCAGATCGATCGCCTGCCCCCCGGCCATGCCGATCGAGCCGCTCGCGAGCGCCAGCTCGCGCACGAGCGCGGCCTGCTGGGCCGGCGCGAGCGCGTCCGCATCCGTCAGCGCGACGAATGCCTGCGATTGCAGCGCATCGCCGACCAGCAGCGCAGTCGGCTCGTCGTACTGCACGTGCACGGTCGGCTTGCCGCGCCGCAGCGCGTCGTCGTCCATGCACGGCATGTCGTCGTGCACGAGCGAATAGACGTGGATCATCTCCAGCGCCGCCGCCGCCGCGTTGCGCGCCGCCTCGGACGCGCCGGTCAGTTCGCCCGCTGCGTGGCACAGCAGCGGGCGCACGCGCTTGCCGCCCCCGAGGACCGCATAGCGCATCGCTTCGTGGAGCTGCGCGGGCACCACAGTGTCAGCCGGCAGATAGTGGCCGAGCGCGTCCTCGACGCGGTCAAGCACGGACCGCATCCATTGTTCGAATGTCATAGATCGTCGTCGTCGCTGTCCGTGGCGGCCGATCCGGCCGAAAGCGGCTTCAGGGTCGCGCCGTCCAGCACGCGCACCTGTTGTTCCACTTTCTCGAGTTGCTGTTGGCAAAACGCAACAAGTGCCGCACCGCGGCGGTACGCCGCAAGCGAATCTTCGAGACTCAGGCTGCCGCCTTCCATCCGGGCGACCAGCGTCTCGAGCTCCGTCAGCGCCGCTTCGTAGTTCTCCGGCAAGGGTTCGGAGCCGTTGCCGGGCGGCGCGGCGCCTGGAGATGCGGTTTTCGCCATGGACGAGGTGTCAAATTTCAAAACAAGTCGGACATTCTACGGCAAAAGAGAATTTTCCGACCTGCCGACATGCCTTGCGGCCCCACATTCCTCCTTCGACCCGGGTCGAATCGCCTATCCGCCGGCAGCCACTTTCCGAAAATTTGACACAAATCAGTCACTTAAAGCCCCCGAGAAAAGCGATCCGGGTATAATGCCCCGTTTCCCCTAAATCGAATTTTCGATGGTTGGGTTGTTCACTGCTTTCACGCTTTCACCGGGAGTGGGAATGTCCAATCTGAGCGATGCGCTTCAGTTGAAGTCGGCTCACAGCCAGCTTCCAGTCACGGCTTATTTCGATGAAGCGCTCCTTGCGCGCGAAATCGAAACCCTTTTCAAGAAAGGACCTCGCTACGTCGGGCACGATTTGATGGTGCCCGAGGCGGGGGATTATTTCGCGCTGCCCTCGGAGAACGAGGGCCGCGTGCTGGTACGCAACCAGACCGACCAGATCGAGCTGCTGTCCAACGTCTGCCGTCACCGCCAGGCGGTCATGCTGAACGGGCGCGGCCACACGCAGAACATCGTGTGCCCGCTGCACCGCTGGACCTACGATCTCGAAGGCCAGTTGCTCGGCGCGCCGCATTTCCCCGACAAACCCTGCCTGAACCTGAACGCCACGCCGCTGCAGAACTGGCAGGGGCTGCTGTTCGAGGCCGAGGGCCGGGACGTCGCGCACGATCTGGCGAAGCTCGGCACGCAGCATCACTTCGATTTCTCGAGCTACCGGTTCGATCACGTCGAAGTGCACGAGTGCGACTACAACTGGAAGACGTTCATCGAGGTCTATCTCGAGGATTACCACGTCGTTCCGTTCCACCCGGGCCTCGGCAGCTTCGTGTCGTGCGACGACCTGAAGTGGGAGTTCGGCGAGTGGTACAGCGTGCAGACGGTCGGCGTGCACAACGCGCTCGCCAAGCCGGGCAGCCCGACGTACCAGAAGTGGCACGAGCAGGTGCTGAAGTTCCGCAACGGCGTGCCGCCGGAGTTCGGCGCAATCTGGATGGTCTACTACCCGGGCCTGATGATCGAGTGGTATCCGCACGTGCTCGTCGTGTCGTGGCTGATCCCGCGCGGCACGCAGAAGACCACCAACATCGTCGAGTTCTATTATCCCGAGGAAATCGCGCTGTTCGAGCGTGAGTTCGTCGAGGCGGAACGCGCCGCGTACATGGAAACCGCGATCGAGGACGACGAGATCGCGATGCGGATGGATGCCGGGCGCCGGGCGCTGATGGAGCGCGGCGAATCCGAGGTCGGTCCGTACCAGAGCCCGATGGAAGACGGCATGCAGCACTTCCACGAGTTCCTGCGGCGGCAGCTCGGCGCGATCTGACGCGCGGCCGGCAGGCGGCTTCGGCCGGAAGGCATGACGAAAGACGGGCTGCGGCCCGTCTTTTTTTGTTTAGACTTAGAACATCAGGCCGTTTGCTCAATCAGGAGCCGTCATGCCACACACCCATTACACCACGCTCATCTCCGCGGCCAATCTTGCCGAGCTGCTCGCCGCGTCGGCCGACAGCGTCGCCGTGTTCGACTGCCGCTTCGACCTCGCGGACACCGGCGCGGGCGAGGCCGCGTATGCGGCAGGCCATCTCCCGGGCGCCCAGTATCTCCACCTCGACCGCGACCTGTCAGGCCGGAAGACCGGCAAGAACGGCCGCCATCCGCTGCCTTCGCGCGATGCGCTGGTCGCCGCGCTCGTCGATCGCGGGCTGAAGCACGGCCAGCAGGTTGTCGTCTATGACGCGCAGGGCGGGATGTATGCCGCACGTCTGTGGTGGTTGCTGCGCTGGCTCGGCCACAATTCGGTCGCGGTGCTCGACGGCGGCATGCAGGCCTGGGAAGCGGCCTGCGAGCCGATGACGACCGACGTGTCGCGCATCCCCGTCGGCAATTTCCGCGCGCAGCCGCCGCTCGAAGTCACCGTCGACGCGCAGGCCGTGCTCGCGAATCTCACGTCGCGCGCACGCATCGTCATCGACGCGCGCTCGCCCGACCGCTATCGCGGCGAAAACGAAACGCTCGACCGCGTCGGCGGGCATATCCCCGGCGCGCTCAACCGTTTCTTCAAGGACAACCTGACCGCCGATGGCCGCTTCAAGTCCGGCCACGAGCTGCGCGAGACGTTTTCCGCGCTCCTCGACGGCACCGAGCCGAACCGGGTGATCCTGCAATGCGGCTCCGGGGTGACCGCTTGCCACAACGCGCTGGCGATGGAGATTGCGGGCCTGCACGGCGCCGCGCTGTATCCCGGCTCGTGGAGCGAATGGAGCGCGGACCCGGCGCGGCCGGTCGCGACCGGCCCGACGCCGTAACTCCGCATGCCGGCGCGCCGGCGGCACCGCAAGCCGCCGGCGCGCCGCTCACGTCACGCGCCGCCGCTCACATCGCGCCGTCGCGGCGGAACCACGCGATCGCGCGCTGCCAGCCATCCTCGGCATCTGCCTTCACATAGCTCGGGCGATAGTCGGCCCGGAAAGCATGCCCCGCGTCGCCATGAACGGCGATCTGCGATTCCCCCGCATGCGTCGACGCGCTCGCCGCAATGCGTGCGCGCATATGCGCGAGCGATGCCTGCGGGATGTCCACGTCCTTGCCGCCGTACAGGCCCGGCACCCACACCTGCAGCGACGACGCCCGGTCGCATTTAAGAATAGTCCTATACGCGCTGTCTGAAATCTCGGCGCCCGAATGAGAATTGTGGCAGTCGACGGTTAGAGTTTCCGATTCTCAATTCATCAGCAAAGGATCGAAACGCACGTCCCCGGACGCGTTTGCATCGTCCTGGCCACACAGATCATGGAAGCACGGTCAACTGCGCACGGCGCGATCTGTCGCCTGCTTTGCCGCGTACTGCTCGCCACCCTGCTCGTCGCGTCACCGCACGCGGCAGGCGCGGTCACGAGCCCGAATCCGCTCTTCACCGACGAGGAACGGCGCTGGATCAGCGCGCATCCGGTCGTCCACGTCGCGGCCGAGCCCAACTGGCATCCGATCGAATACATGCGCCACGGCGAGCATGCGGGCCTGGTCGCCGGCTACCTGAACGCAATCTCCCGCGTGAGCGGCCTGACCTTCAAGACCGTGCCGGGCACGCAATGGGGGCAGGCGTTTCAGGCGCTCCAGTCACACAAGGTCGACCTGATGCCGGCAGTGTGGCGCGAACTGGCGAGCGAACGCCTCGGCGACGAGGTGCTCATCAGCACGCCCTATCTGGTCGGCCGGCTGACCGCCGTGACGCGCAACAATGCCGCGATGACCTTCAGCCTGCAGCGGCTCGCCGGCAAGCGCGTGGCCATCAAGGGGCACGGCGCGGTCGAATACTTCACGCGCCGAAGCGGCGTGGATCTCGACGTGCTGACCTTCGACACCGAAGCGCTTGCACTCGCCGCCGTCGCCAACGGCGAGGCCGACGCCGCGCTGGGTGTCGACGTCACGATCCTGCCGATCCTGAGCCGGCAGTTCAGGGGGCAGCTGTACATGTCCGGCATGCTCGCCGACCGGCCCGTGTCGCTCGCGATGGCCACCCGCGCGGACATGCCGCTCCTCGCGTCGATCATCAACAAGTCGCTGGCCGCCATTCCGGTGAGCGAAACCGCGGCGATGACCCGCAACTGGGTCGAGCTGGCCGACTACGGAAAGCCGACGATCCGCTCGATCCTGCATTACCGGGCGCCGCAGGTGCTCGCGATCGGCGTCGTGCTGCTCGCGTTCGCGGTGCTCGCTTACCTGTCGTGGAAATCCCGCTCGGCGGCGATCCGCAGCGAGCGCGACAAGGCGATGTTCCTCGCGTTCATCAGCCACGAGATCCGCACGCCGATGCATACCGTGCTGTCATCGCTCGAACTGCTGCAGCGCTCGCGGCTCAGCGGGCAGCAGGCGAGCCGCGCCGGCGCCGCGATCTCCGCCTCGGAAACGCTGCTGACACTGCTCGACGACATCCTCGACTATTCGCGTCTCGAATCGCGCAAGGTGACGCTCGCGCCGCAGCCGGTGGAATTGTCGCCGTGGGCGCGGCAAAGCGTCGACATGGTGCGCTGGCGCGCCGACGAAAAAGGCCTCGCGCTCGTGCTCGACGTCGCGTGCCCGCCGTCGCTGACCGTCGTGATCGATCCGGTGCGCGTACGCCAGATCGTCCTCAATCTGCTCGTCAACGCGATCAAGTTCACGTCGGAAGGGTCGGTCACGCTGCGTATCGACTACCTGGCGGGCCGGCACGGCCGAAGCGGCACGCTGATGCTCCAGGTGCGGGACACCGGCATCGGCATTTCGCCCGAACGGCGCGAACACATCTTCAATGCGTACTGGCAGGCCGAGCATTCTCCCCGCTACGGCGCGAACGGCAGCGGGCTGGGGCTCGCGATCTGCCGCGAGCTCGTCGAGCTGATGCGCGGCACGATCGCGGTCGACAGCACGCCGCACGTCGACACCACGATGACGGTCCGGCTGCCCGCGACAGCGACGATCGCGCACGCGCCCGCCGCGCTCCGGGATACGCATGCCGCCACCGGCCTCGCGCCGGCCAGAGTCGTGCCGGCCGGCATCACGCCGCTCGTGCGCGGCGCTGCCCCTCGCATTCTGGTCGTCGACGATCACGAGACCGTGCAGTTCTCGCTGCGTCAGCAATGCGACGAACTGGGCTGCGAAGCGGTGACCGCGAGCACCGGCAAGGATGCGTTGCAGCAGCTCTCTGCCGGCCGCTTCGACATGGTGCTGCTCGATTGCAACCTGCCCGATCTCGACGGCTATGCGATCGCGAGACTGATCCGCCAGGGTGAGGCGGCGGGCCAGATGGAGCACGTGCCGATCATCGCGGTCTCGGCGTCCGCCGACGACGCGCACAAGGTGCGCTGCTTCGAAAGCGGCATGGACGGCGTACTCGGCAAGCCGTTGCGGCTGGACACATTGCGGCAGATGATCGAGATGTGGTGTCCCGCCCGCACGAACGCGGCGCTCGACGAGCCCGCGGGGGCGCCCCGCGACGACACTGTCGACATGGCCGCCGCGCTCAGGGCAGTCTACCTGCGCACGCTCGGCGAGGATCTCGATGCGCTGGCGACGACGCTGATATCGCGCGACATTCCGGCTGCGCTGCACACGATCCATCGAATCAAGGGCGCATCGCACATCGCCGGATTCAAGGACATCGCCGAGATGGCGGAGCGTCTCGAAGCGCGGCTGCGCGAAATCGGCGACGAACGCGACGGCACCCCGGATGCGGGCGCCGGGCGCGCAGGCGGCATGCACGGTGGCGCCGCGTGCATCGAAGCGCCCGAGTGATCGGCGCACGCCGGCCCCACAGAGCGAGCGACGCGATCCGCGCGCGGCGCGACGTCACGCATGGGGATCGGCCGAACGGCCGGAATCGCCGTCCGGCAACGCGAGGTCGTCACGATACGCGCGCAGCAACTGCGTGAGCAGTTCGTCAGCATGCGCATCGATGCCGTCGCTCGACGCCAGCAATGCGCGTTCGATCGCGGCGGCCAGATCCCGCGTCGCGACATGCCCGGCAATCGCGGCCGCGCCCTTGATCCGGTGCGCCGCATGGCGTGCGCGCGCGGTATCCCGGTTCGACAAGGCCTGCGCCAGCCCGTCCAGATCGTCGCCAACACTGTGTGCGTAGACGGCATCGGAGCCGGCCTGCGCCGGCCCGGCGCTGACGGGAACTGACGTCGACGAAGCCGACTCGTCGTACGCGCACCACAGGCTGATCATCTGGCGGAGTGCTTCGACGCGCAGCGGCTTGCCGAGCACGCCGTCCATGCCGCTGTCGAAACAGCGCGCGCGATGCGCGTCGTCCGTCGCCGCCGAAATCGCGATGATCGGCGTGCGCGTCGCGTGCCGCATGCGTTCGGCGTCGCGCATCCGTCCGGCGATCGTATAGCCGTCGAGATCCGGCAGACCGCAATCGAGCAGCACCATATCGAAGCGCGTCCGTGCGAATTGCGCGATCGCGGCCTCGCCCGTGTCAGCGATCACCGATCGGCACGCCAGCGCATCGAGCTGCTGCTGGATCACGTACTGAACGACCTCGTGATCGTCGACGATCAGGACCCGCGGGCCGCCGTTTCCGTGTGGCGGCGCGTCCGTCGGCGGCGTCGGCTCGCTCATGCGAGGCGGACGGAAGGTACGGCGCTCTATGGCGGTTCTCCTCGTGTTCATCGGGAATGCCGGTCGGCGGTACTTGCGACCAGGAGCCTCTGTCAGGATCGAAGCCGGCCGGCGACCGCACGGCCCGCACACCATATCACAACGCATTCGCGCGACAGGCAGGGAACCGCCCGCGACGGACGGGCCGACAGCGGCATGTCTCTCGTCATCCCCGGCGGCACGGCACGCCGAAACGCATTGCGCGGCACCCGGCGCGACAACCCCGCAAACTGATGTGTGATTCGTCTCGCCACTGAGCCGTCTCTTACAATAGCGGCTCAGCCTGACACTTCGCGCCCGCTTGCGCTGGCCATTACCCCTTCAATACCGGATGTATCGATTCCTGCCGCCGCCGCACGTCACTTTCAGAACCTTATCCAGCCGGGTTAAAAAGTATCCCGAAACCCAGTAAGCTAGCACCGTCAAAGATACCAGCGCGTGAGAACCCGGAGCGCCGCCTCCGCCTGCCTGCCGTATCGCAAGAACCCAGGGGTATGCCATGAGGCCAGACCACAAGCCGATCCGTGTCGTGATTCTGGATGACCACGCCGTCGTCCAGCACGGGATCGCCACCTACCTGACCGAGAAGACCGGGATCCAGGTCGCCGCGAGTTTCACGAGATCGCGGGATCTGATCCGCTGGCTCGAAGGCAACCACGCAGACGTCGTGCTGCTCGACTACACGCTCGGCCCCGACGAAATCGACGGTCTCAATCTCATCAAGCTGGTCAACACGCGCTTCCCGGCATGCCGGATCCTGATGACGTCGAGCAGCGACACGCCCGCCACCGTGAACATGACGATGCGCGCCGGCGCGCTCGGCTTCTTCGGCAAGAGCGAGAACCTTCGGGAGCTGTCGCACGCGATCCATGTCATCGCGAGCGGGCGTCCGTACATCAGTGTCGAGCTGGCCGGCCGGATGGCGGCGGGCACGGTGGCCGAACCGCGCGCCGCCGAGCAGAAGGCGGACGCGGGAGGCGCCGCGGCACCGGCCTCCGGCCTGTCGGCGGACCTGCGACTCAGCCCGCGCGAGCACGAGGTGCTGCGCTGCTATCTGGCGGGCATGACCGTGTCCGACATCGCGCTGAAGTTCTCGCGCAGCCGCAAGACGATCAGCGCGCAAAAGCAGTCCGCGTTCCGCAAGCTGGGCATCCGCAACGACGTCGAGCTGTTCGCGTCGCGCAAGCTGCTCGAGGAGAATTGAGCGCGGCCCGGCGCCAACACGCACGGACCGAAAAACGAACGGGCGGCGCAAGCGCCCGATCGCGCATGCGCCGCCCGTTCCGGCCGCGTCGAGCGGACGTCAGTGCAGCTTGACGCGCGGCAGCGTCGTGCGACGCAACCAGTGGGCGACCGTGTCGAGCATCATCCGTGGATAGCCGTGCAGCGCGGCGACGTGCAGCCGGTACAGCGACATGTACATGAAGCGCGCGAACAGCCCCTCGACCAGCATGTTGCCGCCAATCAGGCCGCCCATCAGGTTGCCCACCGCGCTGAAATGCCCAAGCGACACCAGCGAGCCAAAATCGCGATAGGTGAACTCGGGCAGCGGCCGGCCCTCCAGCCGGCACGACAGCGCCTTCAACAGAAAGCTCGCCTGCTGATGCGCCGCCTGCGCGCGCGGCGGCACGTTCCGCTCGTTGCCTGGCCACGCGCAGGCCGCGCAATCGCCGAGCGCGAACACGTTGTCGTCAGTGACGGTCTGCAGCGTGCGCCGCACGCTCAACTGGCCGATCTTGTTGACTTCCAGCCCGTCGAGCTGTGCCATCACGGGCGGCGCCTTGATGCCCGCGGCCCACACGGTGAGGTCGGCCCGCACCGTCTTGCCGCTCGCGGTGCGTACGAGCCCCGGCGCGACCTCGGTCACCCGTTCGGCCATCATCAGGCGCACGCCGAGCTTCTCGAGCAGCTCGGCCGTCGCGGTGGACACCCGCTCCCGCAACGCGGGCAGGATGCGTGGGCCGGACTCGATCAGCACGATGCCCACGTCGTGCCGCGGGTCGAGCTTGTGCAGGCCATAGGCGGACAGCACCTGCGCAGTGTTGCGCAATTCCGCCGACAGCTCCACGCCGGTCGCGCCGCCGCCGACGATCGCGACCTGGATGCGCGGCTCGACCGGCGCCGACGGATCGGCGGGCGACTCCACCGGCTCGTGGTTCTGATGCTCGGCGCGCATGCACGCCGCGATGAGGCGCTTGCGGAAGCGCTCCGCCTCGGCGACCGTGTCGAGCGCGATCGCGTGCTCCTGCGCGCCCTGCACGCCGAAGAAATGCGTCGTGCTGCCGATCGCGATCACGAGCGTGTCGTACTCGAGCGTGCGTTGCGGCAGCAACGCCGCGCCGTCGCTGTCGTTGACCGCCGACAGCGTGATGCGCTTCGCGCCGCGGTCGAGCGCGACCAGCGCCCCCTGCTGGAACTCGAAGCCGTGCCAGCGCGCCTGCGCCGCGTATTCCAGCTCCTGGGTGAACGGGTCCATGCTGCCCGCCGCGACTTCGTGCAGCAACGGCTTCCAGATATGCGTCGGATAACGGTCGACGAGCGTGACGAGCGCGCGCGCCGGACGGCTGCCGCGCGCGCCATAGCGATCGCCGAGCCGCGTCGCCAGTTCGAGGCCGCCCGCGCCTCCGCCTACGATGATGAAGCGATGCATCCGATTCCCCTTTGCGATTCAAGACCGGCAGCGGCCCGCAATGGCGACCGCATCGAGCCGCGCCACCCCGTGGCGAACGGGTTCGAACATCAACGATTTGCAGTTCGAACTTCGTCGATGCGCGCAGCACGGAACGTGGAGCACGACGCGCCCCGCCATGACGACATGCTTGACGGCATTGTCCGGCCACTTGCGCGTTGACGACAAGCAACCGGCCACGAGATATGACGCGTCTGCAACACTATGCCGGAGGCCGACGGTCAGGGGAATGCCAGTGACGCGCCGCTCAGTGCGCCTCTTCCCAGTTCGCGCCGGCGCCGACTTCGGCGACGAGCGGCACCTTGAGCTTCGCGACGCCGCACATCATTTCCGGCAGCTTCTCGCGCACGCGCGGCAGCTCGTCGTCGGGCACCTCGAGCACCAGTTCATCGTGCACCTGCATGATCATCCGCGACGCCAGGCCTTCGCGCGCGAGCCAGCCGTCCACGGCGATCATCGACAGCTTGATCAGGTCCGCGGCCGTGCCCTGCATCGGCGCGTTGATCGCCGCGCGCTCGGCCGCCTGGCGGCGCGGGCCGTTGCCGCCATTGATCTCCGGCAGCCACAGGCGCCGGCCAAACACCGTCTCGACGTAACCCTTTTCCTTCGCGACCGCGCGGGTGTCTTCCATGTACGCCGCCACGCCGGGATAGCGGGCGAAATAGCGGTCGATGTAGAGCTTCGCCGCATCGCGCGTGATGCCCAGGTTCGACGCGAGCCCGAACGCGCTCATCCCGTAGATCAGCCCGAAGTTGATGACCTTCGCGATCCGGCGCTGATCCGACGTCACTTCGAGCGGCGTCACGCCGAACACTTCGGCCGCCGTCGCGCGGTGGATGTCCTCGCCGTGCGCGAACGCGCGCAGCAGCGACGCGTCGCCCGAGATGTGCGCCATGATGCGCAGCTCGATCTGCGAGTAGTCGGCCGACACGATCTTGCAGCCCGGCGGCGCGATGAATGCCTCGCGAATCCGGCGGCCTTCCGCCGTGCGCACCGGAATGTTCTGAAGATTCGGCTCGTTCGACGCGAGCCGCCCGGTCACGGCGACGGCCTGCGCGTAGTTCGTGTGCACGCGCCCCGTCTCCGGGTTGACCATCCGCGGCAGCTTGTCGGTATAGGTCGACTTGAGCTTCGACAGCCCGCGATGCTCGAGCAGCAGCTTCGGCAGCGGATAGTCCTCCGCGAGCTTCTGCAGCACCTCTTCGTCGGTCGACGGCGCGCCGCTCGGCGTCTTCTTCACGACCGGCAACTGCAGCTTCTCGAAGAAGATCTGCCCGATCTGCTTCGGCGAGCCGAGATTGAACTCGCCGCCCGCCAGCTCGTACGCCTGCGTCTCCAGCTCGACCAGCCGCGTCCCGATCTCGCTGCTCTGCGCCTGCAGGCGCGCGCTGTCGATCAGCACGCCGGTGCGCTCCATCTTGCGCAGCACGATCGACACCGGCATCTCGATCTCGCGGTACACGCGCTCGAGGCCCGGCTCGCGCGCGATCTGCGGATACAGCGCGTGGTGCAGCTGCAGCGTGATGTCGGCGTCCTCCGCCGAGTATTCGGCGGCTTGCGCGAGCGCCACCTGATCGAAGCCGATCTGCTGCGCGCCCTTGCCCGCGACCTCTTCGTACGTGATCGTCTTGATGCCCAGATGACGCAGCGCGAGGCTGTCCATGTCGTGCGAGCGATGCGATTCCAGCACGTACGATTCGAGCAGCGTGTCGTGCTCGATGCCGTTCAGCTCGATGCCGTGGTTCGCGAGCACCTGCGCGTCGTATTTCAGGTGCTGGCCGACCTTCTTGTGCGCGGCCGATTCGAGCCACGGCCTGAGCCGCGCGAGCACCTCGTCGAGCGGCAGCTGCTCGGGCAGGTCGGGGCCGCGATGGGCGACCGGCAGGTACGCGGCGCGCCCCGGCTCCACCGAGAACGACAGGCCGACGAGCCGTGCGACCATCGGATCGAGCGACGTGGTCTCGGTATCGAATGCCGTCAGCGACGCCCCCTCGATGCGCTTCATCCACGCGTCGAAGTGCGGCCAGGTCTGGATCGTCTCGTATTCGCGGTCGACAGCCGGCGCAACGGCCGGCGCCGGGTCGGCGCCCTGCTCCGCGACGGCGATGTCGGCCGGTGCGCTGTCGATCTCGCGCAGCCAGGTCTTGAAACCGTAGCGGGCGAAGATGTCGCGCAGCGCGTCGCGGGCTTCGCCGTCGCTCGCGAGCGACGCGTCGATCGATGCCAGATGGGACGACAGATCACAGGCGGTCTCGACGGTCACGAGCGTGCGGCCGAGCGGCAGGAAGTCGAGCGCGCGGCGCAGGTTGTCGCCGACCACGCCCTTGATCTCGCCCGCATGGGCGACGACGCCGTCGAGATTCTCGTATTGGCCGAGCCACTTGACCGCCGTCTTCGGCCCGCACTTCTCGACGCCCGGCACGTTGTCGACCGTGTCGCCGATCAGCGTCAGGTAATCGACGATCAGCTCCGGCGGCACGCCGAACTTCGCGATCACGCCGTCGCGATCGAGCGTCTCGTTGGTCATCGTGTTGATCAGCGTGACGTGGCCGGTAACGAGCTGCGCGAGATCCTTGTCGCCGGTCGACACGATCACCTTCATGCCGCGCCGCTCGCCCTCGCGCGCGAGCGTGCCGATCACGTCGTCGGCCTCGACGCCTTCGACCATCAGAAGCGGCCAGCCGAGCGCACGCACCGCCGCGTGGATCGGCTCGATCTGCAACGCGAGGTCGGCCGGCATCGACGGGCGCTGCGCCTTATACTCGGGATACAGGTCGTCACGAAAAGTCTTGCCCTTTGCATCGAACACGCACGCGCTATACTCTGCACTGACTTCCTTGCGCATACGGCGCAGCATGTTGATGATTCCGTAGAGCGCTCCGGTCGGCTCCCCGCCAGGGCCGCGCAGATCAGGCATCGCATGGTAAGCCCGATACAGATAGCTTGAACCGTCAACCAATAGCAGGGTCTTACCTTCCAGATTTCGTTCGTCAGGCATTATGAATAAGAGAAAAGTGATTCCGAGTCTGCGTTCGCTCGCAGATCAAGAACGCGCGACCGCCAAAAAGGCGCGCGCATCGTGGCAGATGTTCACGATTATGGCAGAGTTTATCGAGGCGACCGAATACCTGTCGGAGATCCGCCCGGCCGTCAGCATTTATGGTTCGGCCCGTCTCAAACCGGAATCCCAGCCCTACAAACTCGCGGTCCAGATCGCGCGCAAACTGTCCGACGCCGGCTTCGCCGTCATCTCCGGCGGCGGCCCCGGCATCATGGAAGCGGCCAACAAGGGCGCGCATGCGGGCAAGGCGCCGTCGGTCGGCCTCAACATCGAGCTGCCGCACGAACAGGCAGGCAATCACTACCAGGACATCTCGCTGCGCTTCCGCCATTTCTTCACGCGCAAGGTCACGTTCGTGAAGAACTCCGACGCGGTGATCGTGATGCCGGGCGGCTTCGGCACGCTCGACGAGCTGTCCGAGGTGCTCACGCTGATCCAGACGAAGAAGTCGCGCCTCGTGCCGATCATCCTCGTCGGCAGCACGTTCTGGCAGGGGCTGCTGCAATGGTTCCGCGACCAGATGATCCCGATGGGCCTCATCAATCCGGAAGACATGGACCTGATGCAGGTGATCGACGATCCCGACCAGGTGCTCGACGCCGTGATGGCGTTCTATGAAGACCAGGGCGAGGAGGAAGGCGAGGAATCGCAGCCGCCGCGTCCGGAAGAAGACCGGATGTTTTACCTGTAATCCTTCCGCGCGGACGGCAGGCGCGGCACGCGACGTGCCGCGCCTGCGTTGCCATGTTTCCCGCCCCGGCCGCGATTCCGTGCGGCGCATCATCGCGCAATGCCTGCGCGCGCCGCTTTGTAACATGCGACAAGGCCGCCCGGCGCGCTTCGCGCGCGGGCGGCCTTGTCGTATTTGCGGGCGGCGGATTACTGGAACGCCAGTTCCGCCAAGCGGTGCGACCAATCCATCTGCGTCAGCCATGCAACCTGATGCGTTTTCCATTCGACCCTAAACACGAAACATGAGTACAGGTCGACGACCGGCGCGCAAACGATCCAGAAAGCTGCCGCGAAATGAGTTAAACGGAGGTTCACGAGTCGACCGCCATGACGACGGCTTCCGGCATCAATTCGACACGGTCACTTCGACGCGACGATTTCTCGACCTTCCCGACGCGGTACCGTTGTCCGCCAGCGAATCGGCATCTCCGTTTCCCTCCACGCCGATGCGCGGCGCCGATACGCCGGCCGCAACGAGAATTTGGGCAACGTGCCGGGCGCGCGCTTCGGAAAGCGCCTGGTTGGACGCCTGACGCGCCATATTGGCCGGCATGCTGTCCGCGTATCCCGCGACGCGAACCGTCGCGTCGTCGGTCAGCGCCGCGATTTCCCGTCCAACCGACGCCACCACGGGCGCCCCCCACGGCGCCACCGTCGCCTCTCCGGACGCGAACATGCCGCCGAACCGGAGCATCAACGCGTTGCGCCCGGCGTCGCGGATCAGTTCGACATTCCCCGCGGCAACCTCGTCTCGAAGCCGCTGCTCCAGGTTTCGGGCCAGCACATCGAGCGGCGGCGCCCGGCGCATCTCTTTCACGCGAACCCAACGGTCTACGGCGGCGTAGCCCCCTGCTCCCAGCAGCAATGCAATGGCAAGACCGCCGACGAACCACGTCCGCGACCGGCGCACCACCGCGGGACGTACCCACGGATCGACCGCCTGGCCCGGCCGTTTCGCAGGCCCGCTTACGCGATTCACGCGCTGCCCGCCTGCCACGACCGCGTCGTGTACGCGTTCGCGAACGACCTGCAAGCGCTTCTGGCCTTCGCGCTCGAATCGGTAACGCCCGCGAAAACCAAGATCGAGGAGGTTCTGGTACAGCTCGATCAAATCGAGACTCTCGCGCGGATTGCGCATCGCTTCGTCGATCAACTGGAAAACGCGGTCGCCGCCCTGACGATCGTGCCCCAACGCGCCCGCCAGGCCGTCAAGCTGCCATTCGACACCGGTTGCGTTGCCTTTCCCCCAACTCGTCTGCATGGCGGCCTCGTCGAGCGCCGAGCAAAGACAATAGCTTGCTGTCCGGACATGCTCGGGCCGGAGACGGAGTTCACTGCAGACCCGGGTAAAGAGCCGGATTTCTTGCTCCAGCAACCGGCGCCGCCGCGCAACCGAATCGGCGTCGAGTATGTCGGGCGTATCGGCCAATGCGCGCAACAGGACGCGCGAAGCTTCGAGCAGCGGGTTGATCGCCTGCTCCGCGGCCTTGAGCCGTGCCGCGACGGACGGCGACGCCCCGGCTCCGGCATGGTTCTGCGGATCGGTTGTCGAGAGAGTCATCTTGAACGATCCCGCCCGGTTCAGCGGGAAACGCTTCCCGCGTTTGCCGGCAACATGCCTTGCGGCAATCCCGGCGGCGGACCGCTATCCGGCAGGTTGAACACCGGCATCGTGCTGGGACACCGGAACGTCTTCAGCACGTCGCTCGTCAGCGGATTCGCGACACTCCCGGCGCTTGCGATATCGAGCGCCGCCTCACGACCATCAAAATCGAACACGACGCGTGTGCGACCGGGGATGGCCGTCCCGACCACGCGACCTTTCTGAAGCAATCGCATCAACGCCCACGGGCCATCCGCTGCAAGCGTCGACGTGTCCGGCCGGATGCGCGGGCTTGCCGTGATTTCCGCGTGGACCCCGCCGCGCGGTCCCGGCCAGGTGGCCATGAAAGGCGAGACCGGACCATGCTGGTAGAGCGTCGTCTGTCCGTCGATGTCGAGCGACAGGCTCGTGATCGTCGGATCGAGTTCGGGAATCCGGATGTCGGCCTTCCACGTCAGCTGCTTGTGGCCGGGATCGTTGAAGAAGACGTCGCGGATCGCCTTCGCATGCTCGAACGGCTCGAGGTCCGGCCCGTGCACGGGCTCCGTCGCACCGGGCAGCGTGCGGTAGCGCCACGGCTTCGCGGACGTATCGACGAACGGTGCCAGCGTTTTCGTAAAGAAGTCGTCAATCACGCCGCCCTGTGCGAACACGCGCGTAAAGTCGTCGATGCCGACGTCGCGCTTGCTGTCAGGCGAGAACGGATAGTTGCCCTCGACCGTCAGCCGGCAAGTATCGCCGACCAGCGCCTGCATCTGGCGCGACAGCAACTGGCCGATGCCCTGATTGACCTCGCGCGAACCATCGGCCGCGAGCTGAAGCAATACCGCGCGGAATGGCGCAGGCATCGTGTCGGCGGTCATCTTGAGCTTCGCGGCCGTATCGCTCGCCGGCGGCATGCTGTTGTTCGATAGCGCGTTGTCGGCGACGGTGAGCGCCGTGTAATAGTCGTTCAGCAGGTTGGAGACGCCGTCCAGCCCCGTCTTGTCGGTCTGGGCGCCGACGGGTTGTGCACCGGACTGCGCATCCGCATTCCCGGTGACGACTTCGCGCAGCGCCGCGAAACGATTGTCGACGAGCTCGCGTTCGATGCGCTCCGATGCGCGGATGCCCAACGCCTTGTCCGCCTTCTGATTGAGCTGGTCAGCGGCCTTCTGCAGAAGCGAACCGTCCGCGGACGCAATCGGCTGCGTGAGCGTCGTTTCGTGCATGGCTGCGCGGGCAAGACGCGCGAGCGGCGAATCGGGCGCCGCGAAGCTGCGCAGCACCCGCAGATTGAACGCGAGGCTCGTGCCGCTCACGGTCCGGATGTCGTTGAGAAACGCGTCCCACTGCTGCGCATATTCCATCAGGTATTCGCGGCGCACGGCGTCCGTCAGCGCATCGTCCATGCCGGCCGCGTTGCTCACGATTTCAGCCGTTTTTTTTTGAGCCTCGCCTGGATATGAGCGCCCCATTACCCACGCGTCATCGTTGCGCGCGATCTGCATGAATTCGGGCAATCGCTTGTCGAACAGGTTCCGGTAGCCATCGAGCGTAAAAAGCCCCGCCACGCCGCGCGACAACGGCGCGCCGCTCGCGCGCGTGAACACCGTGCCGGCCTGCGGGCCGACCGCACGCAGCAGCGTAAACTCGTCGGGGCCTTCCTTGAGCATGGCGGCCTTCGCGCGCTGGTAAAGGCGGTCGGTAGCGTTGCTGCCGTCGAGAAACGCGCGCGCCTGCTGCACCAGCGCGTCGTTGCGGATCAGCGGCGACTGCACCACGCGCGCGCCGGAGAAGAGCTGCTGCACGTGGTCGATCATCGACGCGCGTCCGCCGAAGACCGCCGCGCTATCGGTCTTCGCCCAGTCGTCGAGCACCCATGCCTTGACGTCGTCCGCGTTGAACTTCGCGTTGTCATGCAGCATCAGGTACACGCGCAACGCGTCGTAGGCGGCCTTCGGGTCGTTGCCGGCGATCGCCCCGGACATGACGTCCTCCATCCGGCGCACGATCTGCGGCAACAGCAGGTTGTCCTCGAGCGCATCGTAGGCACGGCGGCTGTCGGCTTCAATGCTCGGCGGCGTATAGAGTCCGTAACGCCACGTGCAGCTCGGGGCGGACAGGTCGAGTCCCGGGAAGGTCGGCAGATGGCGCGCTTCGGTCAGCGTGTCCGGCACGGCTTCCGGTTTTGGCGCCTTGTACAGCTGGGTGACGCGGGCCGCCAGCGCTTGCACCTTGCGGCCGATCATGTCGAGATAGTCGCTGTTGTTGCCGAAGCTCGCGCGCAGGCCGATCGCCAGCCACACGAACAGCAGCAGGGCCAGCGTGTGGCCGATCAGGCGCAGCAGCCGGTAGCGATATTCCCAGCGCAGGTTGGGACTCACCAGATGCGCTTCCGGGAACACGACACGGGTCAGGAGGTCGTGCAGGAAGAAACCCCGATTTCCGTCGGCGCGTGCCGGCGAAACGGGGGGATGCTCCTGATTCGACACAAGGCGCCGAACGATCGTAGCGCGCTCCGCAACGATCTCGCTGCCCTGTTGCCGCGCGCTCGTGAAGTACACGCCGCGCAACGTCGAATGGAGCTGGGTATCGTCGAAGCGCGAATCGAGAAACACCCGATCCATCAGGTCGAGCAGCGGTCCGTGCAGCGCGGAAAACTCCTCGGGCAACGCGGCAAGCGATCGGCGCTTGTCCGGATCGTGCTCGTCCTGCAAATGCGAATTAAGCGAACCGGCGAGCCGTCCGGCAAGCCGGTCGAGCTCCGTGTGACAACGCGCGCGCAGCCCTTCCTTCGCGACCGTTTCCTTGCCGTATGGAAGCGTGAAGCCCCATGTCTGCGCCCGCCCTTCGGCCGTGAGTGCCCCGAAATGCTCGGCAAAGCCCGTCAGGCCATCCATCTTCGTGACCAGCACATAGACGGGGAAGCGGATGCCCAGTTCCTGTCTCAGCTCGGCCAGCCGCGCGCGCAATGCGGCGGCCTCGGCGACGCGTGCCTGCTCGTCAACGCCTGCGAGCGTGGCAAGATCGACCGCCAGCAATGCGCCGTTGATCGGCGCGCGGGGCCGATGCCGGCGCAGCATGCCAAGAAATCCGAGCCATTCTGCACGATCGACCTCCTGCCGGCGCTCGCCCGCATCCGGGCCGGGCGGAACGACATGGTCGCTCGATTTCGATGCGGCGGCCGCCTTCGATTTCGACGCCCCATCCTGCTCCACACCGTCTTCGGCGCCTTTCGCATTCGGCTGGGCGTCGTCGGCATTCTTGCCCGGCGTGCCGGCTGCCGGCTTGCCCGATTCAGCAATCGGTACATCGATGTCCGTGTCTGTCGAGGTGCCGTGCCGCGTGTAATAGCCGCTCGTGTCGATCAACACGGCGTCATTGGTCAACCACCAGTCCACTGCGGCGGCATCATCGGCGAGCGCCCCGGCTGCGCGCTGCATCTGTTCGGCAACGGGAAACGCCAGTCCACCGTTCATCAATACGCTGGTCTTGCCGGAGCCTTGCGAGCCGAGCGTGATGTACCAGGGCAGTTCGTACAAGTAGCGCTTGCCCTGGAACAGCTTGCCAAGCCCCCGCGCGCCGGTACGCATCGATTTCAGGCGCCCGATCGCGCTCGTCACGATCTTTTCGACGTTCCGCAAACGCGGCGCGGCAGGAGAATCGTCCTTCCGGCGATCCATGCGCAGCATCTTCCTCAGGAACGCGTCGTCTGCGCGCATTTTCTGCCACAGACGGAACATCTGGAAGACGACGAAGACGGCCACCACCAGCGCGATCGCGGCGAGTCGGACCGATGCCGGCTCGAACGGCGCCGTACGGCCGAACGAAAGCAGCGGCGCCACGTACCAGATCAGCAGGCACAGCAACGCGACGAACACAATGCTCATCGAGCGGCCCACGAGCCAGAGCAGCACCCCGGCGAGCAACAGCGCGATCAGCAGCACGCGCATGCCGGTTCCGGCGAGCGGCTTGAGCCCGCCGAACGCAAAGAACGGCCCGACGAACCAGATCACGAGTGCGACGACAATCAGCGCGAGGAACGCGAGGAACTGGCGCGAGGCCAGAAACGACAGGAATTGGAACTTCTTCATGTGTTATTCCGAAAACGGATCTGGCTTATCGCGCGACGACGATCTCGACGCGCCGGTTCTGCGCGCGCCCCTGCGCGGTACGGTTGTCGCCGACCGGCTCGGCATCGCCGTTGCCGGCGGCTTCGAGACGGCTCGCCGGCACGCCCGCGGCTTGCAGCATCTGCATGACCTGCGCGGCCCGCTCTTCCGACAGCGCCTGATTCGACGCGAATTGACGGCTGCGGATCGGCACGTTGTCCGTATAGCCGAGAACCGTCACCTTGCCCGGAACCCTGGCGATCTCGCCCGCGATCTTCGAGATCAGCGGATTCATCGCTGCCTGAACAGACGCGCCGCCGGGCTGGAACATTGCGTCGCCGCGGAACGTCACCTTACTGTGGCGCGCATCCTCGTCGACGCTGACGGTGCCCGCAGCGATCTCGTCCTTGAGCAACTGCTTGAGGTGCAATTGCGGCGGCGCGGGCGGCGGCGTCATGCGCGCGATTTCGGCGATCTGCTTCTGGATCTCGGCGGCACGGCTCGACAGCTGGTACTTGAACCATCCGAACATCCCCAGCAGGATCACCGACAGGACGGTGACGGTGATCCATACCGGGAAATCGTAGAACGACGGGCGCTTGCCCTTCACGTCCGATTGCCAGTTGGGAGACAGCGCCAACGGCACGGGTTCGCGTTGCAACGTGATTTCGTTGTAAATCCGCTGCCGAATCGCATCGTGCTTGCGCTTGCCGCCTGCGCTGCCCCGGTAACGGCCCTCGAAGCCGAAACTGAGAATCCGGTAGATCACCTCCAGCAAATCCACGTGCTCGCGAGGGTCCTCCAGCAACCGGCCGATCAGCAGATAGACCTTGTCGCCGCCATCGCGGTCTCCGTGGAAGGTGATTGCGAGACCGTCCTTGATCCACTCGATCCCCGATGAGCCCCGCTTGCCCCATGCGGTTTGCGTGACCGCTTCGTCGAGCGCCGTGCACAGGCAATACCGGGCGCCGATCATGTGGTCGCGCCGAATGTTTGCCTGCTCGCATAGCCGTTCGAATGTCCGCATCTCCTCTTCAAGCAGCACGCGCAACATGGCGATGTTGTCTTTCGACACGGGCGCGTCGGGTATGTCGGCCTGTACCCGCAACAGCACGCGTGCGGCCTCGAGCAAAGGATTCTGCGCCTGATTCACCGCGGCAAGCCGACGGTCGAACGGTTCCGGCGGCGGCACCTCCCCCAGCGGCTCCGGGCGTGTCGCCGCGGCCTCGATCGCCGCCTCGACGGCATTGGGAGAAGCGGGCTCGACAACGTCGCCCGATACCTCGTTCAACTCGCCGGACTCGACGCGTCCATTTACCTTTGCCATGCGTCAGTCTCCGATGCTTGCCGTGCCGCTACCGATCAGCGTGCAGCCGCATTCGGTATGGTGACCATGAAGAGCGACCCGTTGGCCACCGATCGTGAAGGTCGGATGGGCTTCGATGATCTTGTTGATGCCGTGCGGGCGCCCGTCCGGGTACGTTTGAGGACAATCGACCAGGTCGAACAATCGCGCGATGCCCTTGCCTCCCACCATGTGTGTCTCGGAGCCGCTGATGACGCGGCCGCCGTGGGATGTACGGTCGCCGACGACGATGATTTGCAGTGCCATGTTGTTCTCTCTCACGCGAATGTGTTGCCAGGGGATCGGGACTGTGCGCTGCGCGCCCGGGAAAGATCACGCCACACATGGGAAGGCACGCCTTCGATCGCGGCACGGAACGTCATGCCGGAGCGCCTGCGTGCATCGAGCGCCTCCGCTATCGCGGGATGACGGTCGAATTCCGTGCCGTACAGATACGTTTGCCGACAGAAACCCAGTTTGTCGCCCGGCTCGGTCAAATCCCAATGCGACGCTCGTGCATAACGCGGCATGAAGTCGGCGAACCGGTCGAGATAGGGACGCGCGCCATCAGCCAGTCCGGCATCGATCATCACGGCCAGCAATTCGTCGGGCTCGGTATGCGCGCTCAGCGCATCGACGTCCGCTTGCTCCAGTTCCACCATGATCGACCGGCAGACCCTGGCGCCATGCAATGTGTCGTTCTCGACGCGCTGCCAGACGGCATGTCGGCCGCGATACATCCACCGCTCGATCGGCCCCATGAAGACGTCGAGAATCTGATCGCCCCATACGCGAAACACTGCTCCGGTACTGCGGGGATCGAAATACCGGACCATCACCAGCACGCCATCCCCGATATCCGCGAACAGGAATGCGCGAAGGTGCGCCGCCAGTTGAGCGATCGGCACGCGCGACCAGACGAGCGACAGGCAAGGCGAGTGACGATCGATGCGATCGAGCTCGGTCACCCAGTCCGCGCTCGGGTCCGGCACCGGCGCGAGAAAAAGCGACGCCAGCCCCGATTCCGCCTCGGGCAGCCCTTCGTATACGTTCCTGAATTCGATGCCGGCGCGCTCGCGCAGCGCCTCCAGTTGCTCGGGGGCCGCCGCGCCATCGATCAGCGCGAACAGGCCGTTGTGTGTCTGGTTGAAATGCGATTCCATGTATCCCGCTCATAGCGTTGCGTTGGGCAGCCGCGGACAACACGGCCGCCAAGCCGCGTCAGGCCACGGCCGTCCGTGGCGCATCGAACATATGGAGCGCGACCGACAGCGGATCGACTCCCAGCCACGACACCCGTTTCTTGCCGACGAACACCACGCGCGGCCAGCCGTACCCGCCGGGCGTGTATTCGTGGAAGTGCGGCACGCGGAACCAGCAGCGGCTGTCGTGC
>NZ_JGVW01000056.1 GCF_000687455.2 Burkholderia sp. lig30 | reverse complement strand
CTCGTCGTGCTGGTGCGCGACTGACCGGCTGCGCGCGGCGCACCCCGCCCACCTGCCTGAGCGGCGCGCGTGGGCCGCGCCGGGCTGAGCCGCGCCGGGCTGAGCTGAGCCGGGACGAGCCCGACCCGCGCGGCGTGCCGCCCCGCCAATGCTAAAATCGCGGAATTCCCTGGCGGCGCACGCTGCCTCACTCCCCTTCTAAGAATCGCCATGACGTCCCAACTGCACAAAAAGGGCGAGGCCTGGTCGGCCCGCTTCTCGGAACCGATGTCGGAACTGGTCAAGCGCTACACGTCGTCGGTGTTTTTCGACAAGCGTCTCGCGCTCGTCGACATCGCCGGCTCGCTCGCGCACGCGAACATGCTCGCCGCGCAGAAGATCATCAGCGCCGACGACCTCGCCGCGATCGAGCGCGGGATGGCGCAGATCCAGGGCGAAATCGAGCGCGGCGAATTCGAGTGGCAGCTCGACCTCGAGGACGTCCACCTGAACATCGAGGCGCGCCTGACCGCGCTGATCGGCGACGCCGGCAAGCGCCTGCACACCGGCCGCTCGCGCAACGACCAGGTCGCGACCGACATCCGCCTGTGGCTGCGCGGCGAGATCGACCGCATCGGCGGCCTGCTGGGCGACCTGCGCGGCGCGCTGCTCGACCTCGCGGACCAGCATGCCGACACGATCCTGCCAGGCTTCACGCACCTGCAGGTCGCGCAGCCGGTCACGTTCGGCCATCACCTGCTCGCGTACGTCGAGATGTTCTCGCGCGACGCGGAACGCATGCGCGACTGCCGCACCCGCGTGAACCGCCTGCCGCTCGGCGCGGCCGCGCTCGCCGGCACCAGCTATCCGATCGACCGCCACGCGGTCGCGAAGACGCTCGGCTTCGACGGCATCTGCGCGAACTCGCTCGACGCGGTTTCCGACCGCGACTTCGCGATCGAATTCACCGCGGCGGCCGCGCTCGTGATGACGCACGTGTCGCGCTTCTCGGAGGAACTGGTGCTGTGGATGAGCCCGCGCGTCGGCTTCATCGACATCGCGGACCGCTTCTGCACCGGCAGCTCGATCATGCCGCAGAAGAAGAACCCGGACGTGCCCGAACTGGCGCGCGGCAAGACGGGCCGCGTCAACGGCCACCTGATGGCGCTCCTCACGCTGATGAAGGGCCAGCCGCTCGCGTACAACAAGGACAACCAGGAAGACAAGGAGCCGCTGTTCGACACGGTCGATACCGTCGCGGACACGCTGCGCATCTTCGCCGAGATGGTCGCGGGCATCACCGTGAAGCCGGACGCGATGCGCGCGGCGGCGCTGCAGGGCTTCTCGACCGCGACCGACCTCGCCGACTACCTGGTCAAGCGCGGCCTGCCGTTCCGCGACGCGCACGAAGCGGTCGCGCACGCGGTGCGGATCTGCGACCAGCGCGGCTGCGACCTCGCCGACCTGACGCTCGACGAGATGAAGCAGGAGCTGCCGAACGTCGCGCACCTGATCGGCGACGACGTGTTCGGCTACCTGACGCTCGAAGGCTCGGTCGCAAGCCGCAATCACCCGGGCGGCACCGCGCCGGACCAGGTGCGGGCGGCCGTGAAGGCTGCACGCGCGGCGCTCGGCAAGTAAGCCGCCGCCCATCGAACGGACGCCTGCGGCGTCCGTTTTCTCATGCGACGCGGCTCCATCTTGCCGCGCGCACCCTACGCTCCTCCGGACACCCCCGATGACCTTCTCCGCCGCGATCTTCGACATGGACGGCCTGCTCGTCGATTCCGAGCGGACGATCATGGACACCTGGATCGACGTTGCGTGCGCGCATGGCGTCGCACTGTCCGCCGCCGACTACCTGCAGATCGTCGGCCGCTCGTTCGCCGAAGGCCAGACGATCCTCGCCGGGCTGCTCGGCGACGCCGACACGTTTGATGCGGTCCGCACGCGCGTGCGCGAACGGCTCGCCGCGCCGACGCCGCACCCGAAATTTCCGCTCAAGCCCGGCGCGCATGCGCTGCTGAGCGCGCTCGTGCGGGCCGGCGTCCCCTGCGCGGTCGCGTCGTCGTCGGCGCGCGACGTGATCCATGCGCGGCTCGGCGCGGTCGGCGTGCTGCCGTTCTTCCGCGCGATCGCGGGCGGCGACGAGGTCTCGCGCGGCAAGCCCGACCCGGCCGTCTACCGGCTCGCGGCCGAGCGGCTCGACGTGCCGGCGCACGCGTGCATCGCGTTCGAGGACAGCGATTTCGGCGCGCAGTCCGCGGCGGGCGCAGGGGCGTCCGTCGTCACCGTGCCCGACCTGAAGGCGCCGACGCCGGAAATCGTCGCGCTGAGCCTGCACGTGCTCGGCTCGCTCGACGACGCGCTCGCGCTCATGCCGGCCTGGTTCGGCGCGCGCGCCGCATAGGGCTCGTTCACACTAGTAACGGGCTTGCGCCGGCCGCCGGAAGGGCCGCGCGCGACGCATGCGACGAGCCTGAACAGGCCGGGGCCGCGCGGCCGGGACGCGCTCGACGCGTCGTCCAATGCAAACGGGCACCTCGCGGTGCCCGTTGTTCCTTTCCGTATCGTCGCGCCGCGCGCGTGCGTCACTTACTTGTTGCCCGCCGTCTCCGACAGCCGCTTCATCGTCGCAATGCGCGCACCGATCAGGTCGATGCGGCCGTCCTCGCCGACCAGCGGCGTCGTCGCGTCGCGATACGCGACCCACGCGCGCTGCGCGCGCATCAGCGTCGATGCCGAATGCGCGGGCATCTTGCGCCGCAGTTTCTGGTAATAGCGGTTCAGGTCGAACAGCGCATGCTCGCACGCGGCATCCTGCTCGCACGGCCGCACGCGGCGTACCGGGTCGTCATTCGGCGAACCGCCCTGCCCGCCGCTCCGCGCGCCGGCCGGCGCCACGGGCTGCGCGTTGCGATCCGCCGCCGCCCGCAGCGCGAGCGCGCGTTCGCGCACCGGCTGAAGCTGCATGTCCGCCCCGGCCATCGCGTACATCGTGCCGCGCGTCGTCTCGTAGACGGCCTTCAGCAGGTGCACCTCGTCCTTGCGCCACGCGAGCCAGCGCCGCTGGCTCTCCTGCCAGCCGCGCTTCGCATCGGCGGGCGCCGGGCCGGTCGCCAGCCGCTGGTACGCGCCGTCCATCACCGCCTGCCACTGCTGCCGCGCCTCGTCCATGCACTGGATCTGCCCGGCCGTCGACGAGCGGTCGCGCCGCGCGAGGCACTGCCGCATCGCGACGTCGACCGGATCGGCCGCGGCGACTTCCGCGTGCGCCGCGCCCGAGCATGCCGCCCAGGCAACGAGCGCGGCCACCGCCGCGCGCATCGTCCCGAATCGCATCTGCCCCATCGTCAATCGCGCACGCAGTCGACGAAGTACTCGACGCGCCCGTTCACCTCTTCCGCGACGAGGCCGTGGATGTCGGTGTGGAAACCCGGGAAACGCTCGTTGAAGTCGCGCGCGAACCGCAGGTAGTTGACGATCGTCTTGTTGAAGCGCTCGCCCGGGATCAGCAGCGGGATGCCCGGCGGGTACGGCGTCAGCAGGATGCTCGTCACGCGGCCTTCGAGCTCGTCGAGCGGCACGCGGTCGATGCTGCGGTGCGCGAGCTTCGCGAATGCGTCCGACGGCTTCAACGCCGGCTCCATGTCCGACAGGTACATCTCGGTCGTCAGGCGCGCGATGTCGTTCGCGCGATAGACGTCGTGGATCTGCGTGCACAGGTCGCGCAGGCCGACCCGCTCGTAGCGCGGATGCTGCGCGACGAATTCCGGCAGCACGCGCCACAGCGGCTGGTTGTTGTCGTAGTCGTCCTTGAACTGCTGCAGCTCCGTCACCATCGAGTTCCAGCGGCCCTTCGTGATGCCGATCGTGAACATGATGAAGAACGAGTACAGGCCCGTCTTCTCGACGATGATGCCGTGCTCGGCCAGATACTTCGTGACGATCGCGGCCGGGATGCCCGTCTCGCCGAACTCGCCGTCGACGTCGAGGCCCGGCGTGATGATCGTCGCCTTGATCGGGTCGAGCATGTTGAAGCCTTCGGCGAGCGGGCCGAAGCCGTGCCAGTGGTCGTTCGGCTTCAGCATCCAGTCGTCGCGCGAGCCGATGCCCTCGGCCGACAGCGTGTCCGGCCCCCACACGGAGAAGAACCAGTCGTCGCCGTATTCGGCGTCCACCTTGCGCATCGCGCGGCGGAAGTCGATCGCCTCGGCGATCGACTCCTCGACCAGCGCGGTGCCGCCCGGCGGCTCCATCATCGCCGCGGCGACGTCGCACGACGCGATGATCGCGTACTGCGGGCTCGTCGACGTGTGCATCAGGTACGCCTCGTTGAAGCGGTGCTTGTCGAACGTGCGGTTCTCCGAATCCTGCACGACGATCTGCGACGCCTGCGAGATGCCGGCGAGCAGCTTGTGGGTCGAGTGCGTCGCGAACACCAGCGCGCCGGTGCGCGGACGCCCGTCGCCGATCGCGTGCATGTCGCGGTAGAAGTCGTGGAACGTCGCGTGCGGCAGCCACGCTTCGTCGAAGTGCAGCGTGTCGAGCAGGTCGCCGAGCAGGTCCTTGATCATCTCGACGTTGTAGATCACGCCGTCGTAGGTGCTCTGCGTGATCGTCAGGATGCGCGGCTTCAGATTCGGGTTCTGCCGCAGCGCCTCGCGCGCGAACGGGTTCGCCTCGATCTTCCGGCGGATGTTCTCCGGCTTGAATTCGTCGCGCGGGATCGGCCCGATGATGCCGAAGTGGTTGCGCGTCGGCGTCAGGAACACGGGGATCGCGCCCGTCATCGTGATCGCGTGCAGGATCGACTTGTGGCAATTGCGGTCGACCAGCACGATGTCGCCCGGCGCGACCGTCGCATGCCAGACGATCTTGTTCGACGTCGACGTGCCGTTGGTCACGAAGAACAGATGATCGGCGCTGAAGATGCGCGCCGCGTTGCGCTCCGACGCGGCCACCGGCCCCGTATGGTCGAGCAGCTGGCCGAGCTCGTCGACCGCGTTGCAGACGTCCGCGCGCAGCATGTTCTCGCCGAAGAACTGGTGGAACATCTGGCCGAGCGGGTTCTTCAGGAACGCGACGCCGCCCGAGTGGCCCGGGCAGTGCCACGAATACGAGCCTTCGTCCGCGTACTTGACCAGTTCCTTGAAGAACGGCGGCGACAGCGAGTCGAGATAGACCTTCGCCTCGCGGATGATGTGGCGCGCGACGAACTCCGGCGTGTCCTCGAACATGTGGATGAAGCCGTGCAGCTCGCGCAGGATGTCGTTCGGCAGGTGGCGCGACGTGCGCGTCTCGCCGTACAGGAAGATCGGAATGTCCGCGTTGCGGCGGCGCACTTCGCTGACGAACGCGCGCAGCTCGATGATCGCGGTCGCGAGCTCCGGCAGTTCGCCGTCCGGGCCGGTTTCACCGAGCATGAGTTCGTCGTCGTCGATCGACAGGATGAAGCACGACGCGCGGCTCGACTGCTGCGCGAACGACGTGAGATCGCCGTAGCTCGTGAGACCGAGGACCTCGACGCCCTCCTTCTCGATCGCTTCGGCCAATGCCCGGATGCCGGAGCCCGAGATGTTCTCGGAGCGGAAATCTTCGTCGATGATCACGACGGGAAAACGAAACTTCATGGGCGATTCTCCAAAAAGAACGACCGCGGCGCATCACACGCGGCGGTCACCCGGTAACTGGTGCGTCGATATCCAACCAGATCAGGTTTTCGGCAGCGTGACACCGTGCTGGCCCTGATACTTGCCGCCCCGATCCGCATACGACACGTCGCACACTTCGTCGCTCTCGAAGAAGAGCACCTGGGCGACGCCTTCGTTCGCGTAGATCTTCGCGGGCAGCGGCGTGGTGTTCGAGAATTCCAGCGTGACGTAGCCTTCCCACTCGGGCTCGAACGGCGTCACGTTGACGATGATCCCGCAGCGCGCGTAGGTCGACTTGCCGAGGCAGACGGTCAGCACCGTGCGCGGAATGCGGAAGTATTCGACGGTGCGGGCCAGCGCGAACGAGTTCGGCGGGATGATGCACACGTCGCCCTTGAAATCGACGAACGAGCCCTCGTCGAAGTTCTTCGGATCGACGATCGTCGAATTGATGTTGGTGAAGATCTTGAATTCGTCGGCGCAGCGGATGTCGTAGCCGTAGCTGGACGTGCCGTAGCTGACGATCCGGCGGCCGTCCTCGGCCGAGCGGACCTGGTCGGGCACGAACGGCTCGATCATCTTGTGCTCGTCGGCCATGCGCCGAATCCACTTGTCGGACTTGATGGTCATGCCACCCTCCGCCGGGCAGC
The DNA here is from genome assembly GCF_000687455.2 of Burkholderia sp. lig30. Classification (GTDB taxonomy): domain Bacteria; phylum Pseudomonadota; class Gammaproteobacteria; order Burkholderiales; family Burkholderiaceae; genus Burkholderia. The sequence continues at coordinate 94,021 of NZ_JGVW01000056.1, read as the reverse complement.
CCGCGCGAGGGGCAGCAAACGAAGTAAGCGTGGGGGTCGTTTCATATCGGGGCGCCAGAAAACGCTGCGTGACGGTAGACGATGGCCGCCCGGACAACCCGGCGGCCGAGAAAGGCGCACATTTTACGCGATCGCGAGCGTGTCACGGGCGCGCGCATGCCGGCCCGCGTCAACGGATCACCCCGCACGCGAGCGCGGGCCCCGCGCCGTGCTGCGGGAAGGCCGGATCGCTCGGGTCGCGGTGCACGAGCGCCGCGCGGCCGAACACCGAGCGCACGCCGTCGAGGGCCAGATCCGGCGCGACGATGAAGCCGGCGGCGACGCCGTTCGCGTCCGCGTGGATGTTGCCGAGATCGCCGCCGACGCGCGCGCCGGCGCGCAGCCGGTCGGCGGCCGGCGCGAACACCTGGCCGGCGCTCGAGCCGTCGCCGGCGTTGCAGTCGCCGCGCTCGTGCACCTGCAGCGCGTACTCGCTGTTCGGCGGCAGGCCGACGAGGTTGTAGGTGACCTGCACGCCGTCGGGACGTTCGACGAACGTGACGGTGCCGCGCGCCTGCGCGCCGACCGTCGGCTGCAGCGCCGCGTCGGCCCGCTTCTCGTGCGGCGGGAAAAAGGAAGTACAGCCGGCCAACAGGCCCAGGACGATGCCCGCCAGCAGCGCGCGCCGCGCGCCGCCGGCGCACGCGCCGTGAAGTCGTTGTTTCATGCGATCCTCATGCCGGCGGCGGGCCTTGTGGGCCGCGCGCGCCGGACGGGTCAGGAATACCCTGGAAAAGTCGCCATGATACCGCGCCTCGCGCCGCCGGAAACACGGCCACCCCCCTCCGGCCGGGCCTTTTTACGTATTTTGAACCACGATCGTCGGAAATTTCGACGTCATGTCGCGCGTACGCTCGGCGATCGCGAGCGCGACCCCGCGCGCAATCGCGCGATAACGCCCGGCGGCCTTGCCATCGGGATCGGCGACCACCGTCGGCACGCCGCTGTCGGCCTGCTCGCGGATCGCAATGTCGAGCGGCAGGCTGCCAAGCACGCTCACGCCGTAATCCTTCGACATCCGCTCGGCGCCGCCCGCGCCGAAGATGTGCTCCTCGTGCCCGCAGTTCGAGCAGACGTGGATGCTCATGTTCTCGACGATCCCGAGAATCGGGATGCCGACCTTCTCGAACATCTTCAGGCCCTTTTTCGCATCGAGCAGCGCGATGTCCTGCGGCGTCGTGACGATCACGGCGCCCGTCACCGGCACACGCTGCGCGAGCGTGAGCTGGATGTCGCCTGTGCCCGGCGGCATGTCGACGATCAGGTAGTCGAGGTCGCGCCAGTTGGTCTGGCGCAGCAGCTGCTCGAGCGCCGACGTCGCCATCGGGCCGCGCCACACCATCGGGTTGTCCTCGTCGATCAGGAAGCCGATCGAGTTCGCCTGCAGCCCGTGCCCGACGAGCGGGTTCATCGACTGGTTGTCGGGCGACTCGGGGCGCTGGCCGTGGATGCCGAGCATCGTCGGCAGCGACGGGCCGTAGATGTCGGCGTCGAGAATGCCGACCGACGCGCCTTCGGCGGCGAGCGCGAGCGCCAGGTTGACGGCCGTCGTGCTCTTGCCGACGCCGCCCTTGCCGGACGCGACCGCGACGATGTTCTTCACGTTGGGCAGCAGCTTCACGCCGCGCTGCACGGTGTGCGCGACGATCTCCTGCGAGACGTTGATACGGACATCGCGCACGCCCGGCACGGCGGCGAGCGCGGTGGCGACGCGCGCGCGCACGTCGCCGTGCTGGCTCTTCGCCGGATAGCCGAGCACGATGTCGACCGAGACGGTCTCGCCGTCGATCGCGACGTTGCGCACGCCTTTGCTGGCCGCGTACGGACGGCCGGTATTGGGGTCAGCGACAGCCGCCAGCGCGGCGTCGACGAGTGCCCGGTCAATGCTCATCGAAACTCCGAGGAAACGTGGTTTTCGCGCTCAAACGTCAAGAATGATCAAATTACGCCGCGAAAATCGGGAAAAGTGAAAGAATTTATTGCATGCCATTGCGCGAACGCCGGAGCCGGCGCAATCTTCGCGTGCAGCATGCTATGGGGCCACATCGGCCGCTTACCGCCTATATTGTAGAGGCTGACGCGTGTCGCTGCCCGAACAGCCACGCTGCCAGGCAGGGCATGCGGCCGTTGCGGCCGCATGCGCCGGCGGCTCGGTGGCCAGGTTCTGCCAGCGGGCGGGCCGGCCATAGCGCAATCACACATTTTTTGTCGTTGTCGACTCGTTCAACCACTGAGAGGAATTCAAGATGAACACCAAAATCGCGACTCGCCTGTCCGTCTTCGCGCTGGCCGGCGCGCTCCTGGCCGGCTGCGCGACGCAGCAAGGCAGCAACACGGCGGTCGGCACGGGCGCGGGCGCAGCACTCGGCGCGGGCATCGGCGCGCTGGTCGGCGGCGGCAAGGGTGCGGCGATCGGCGCAGGCGCGGGCGCGCTGGTCGGCGGCGTAACCGGCTACAACTGGCAGGCGATCAGGAACAAGCTCGCGCCGTCGGCCGCGCAGACGGGCACGCAGGTGACCGAGCAGCCGGACGGCTCGCTGAAGCTGAACGTGCCGAGCTCGGTGACGTTCGCGACCAACCAGTACGCGGTCACGCCGGCCTTCACGCCGCTCCTGAACGACCTGGCCTCGACGCTGAACCAGAACCCGCAGATCACGGCGTCGGTGGTCGGCTATACGGACAGCACCGGCTCGTCGGCGTACAACCAGACGCTGTCGCAAAACCGCGCGCAGAGCGTCGTGAATGCGCTGGCGCAGCGCGGCGTCGCGGGCGGCCGCCTGTCGGCGCAAGGCATGGGCGCGTCGAACCCGATCGCGGACAACGCGACCGAAGCCGGCCGCTCGCAGAACCGCCGCGTCGAGATCTACCTGCGCGCCCAGCACTAAACGCACACGACCGGGAATGCGCGGGCGCGCCGCCCGCACGGCCCCGCCGGACAACGCGTTCGGCGGGGCAAGTCACCACTCGAAAAAATTTTCGAACTTCCGCCGCGCACCGTTGTCTCTATTTTCGGTACGCGGCTGGTGTTGCCGGCGCGTCACCATTCTCCTCTTGTCGTTGTTGCTCCGGGGCCATATCCGCCCCGGTTTTTTTTGCCCGCGCGAGCCGTGCTGCGGCGCAGCCCCCTTCCCCGCCCATCGAGCGCCACCCCGCGCCGTTCGCGCTGCGCGCCGCGCGCGCGACGCCGCCCGCGCGTGCCTGCCGAGCGGGCGCCCCTGCTAGAATCGCAGTTTCCAGCAGATTTCCCGCCGTTCCTCTACAGACCCTATGTCCGCATCCGACCTCACCTCCGTGCAGGCCGGCGAGCCGCAAGGCCGCCGCCAGATCCTCGTCACGTCCGCGCTGCCCTATGCCAACGGGCAGATCCACATCGGCCACCTGGTCGAGTACATCCAGACCGACATCTGGGTGCGGACGCTGCGAATGCACGGCCACGAGGTCTACTACATCGGCGCCGACGACACCCACGGCACGCCGGTCATGCTGCGCGCCGAGAAGGAAGGACTGACGCCGAAGCAGCTGATCGACCGCGTCTGGACCGAGCACAAGCGCGACTTCGACAGCTTCGGCGTGTCGTTCGACAATTTCTACTCGACCGATTCGGACGAGAACCGCGTATTGAGCGAGAAGATCTACCTCGCGCTCAAGGAAAACGGGCTGATCGCCGAGCGCGAGATCGAGCAGGCGTACGACCCGGTCAAGGAAATGTTCCTGCCGGACCGCTTCATCAAGGGCGAGTGCCCGAAGTGCCACGCGAAGGACCAGTACGGCGACAACTGCGAAGTGTGCGGCGCGACCTACCTGCCGACCGAGCTGCTGAATCCGTATTCGGTCGTGTCCGGCGCGACGCCGGTGCGCAAGATCTCGAAGCACTACTTCTTCCGCCTGTCCGATCCGCGCTGCGAGACCTTCCTGCGCGACTGGGTCAGCGGCCTCGCGCAGCCCGAGGCGACCAACAAGATGCGCGAATGGCTCGGCGACGCCGGCGAAGCGAAGCTCGCCGACTGGGACATCTCGCGCGACGCGCCGTACTTCGGCTTCGAGATCCCGGGCGCGCCCGGCAAGTATTTCTACGTGTGGCTCGACGCGCCGGTCGGCTACTACGCGAGCTTCAAGAACCTGTGCGACCAGCGCGGCATCGATTTCGACGCGTGGATCGGCAAGGGAACGAAGGCCGAGCAGTATCACTTCATCGGCAAGGACATCCTCTATTTCCACACGCTGTTCTGGCCCGCGATGCTCGAATTCTCCGGCCATCGCACGCCGACCAACGTGTTCGCGCACGGCTTCCTGACGGTCGACGGCGCGAAGATGTCGAAGTCGCGCGGCACCTTCATCACCGCGCAGAGCTACATCGACACGGGCCTGAATCCCGAGTGGCTGCGCTACTACTTCGCCGCGAAGCTGAACGCGACGATGGAAGACCTCGACCTGAACCTCGACGACTTCCAGGCGCGCGTCAACAGCGACCTCGTCGGCAAGTACGTGAACATCGCGAGCCGCGCGGCGGGCTTCCTGATCAAGCGCTTCGACGGCCGCGTGCAGGACAGCGCGATGAACCATCCGCTCGTCGCGACGCTGCGCGCGGCGATTCCGGACATCGCCGCGCACTACGAAGCGCGCGAATACGGCCGCGCGCTGCGCCACACGATGGAACTGGCCGATTCGGTCAACGCGTACGTCGACGGCGCGAAGCCGTGGGAACTCGCGAAGGATCCGGCGAACGCGGTCGCGCTGCATGAGACCTGCAGCGTGAGCCTCGAGGCGTTCCGCCTGCTGTCGCTCGCGCTCAAGCCGGTGATGCCGCGCGTCGCGCAGGCGGTCGAGGCCTTCCTCGGCATCGCGCCGCTCGCGTGGGCCGACGCGGACAAGCCGCTGTCGTCGCAGCAGCCGATCAACGCGTATCAGCACCTGATGACGCGCGTCGACGCGAAGCAGATCGAAGCGCTGCTCGCCGCGAACCGCGATTCGCTGCAGGCCGAGCAGCAAGGCGCGGCCGCGGCGAAGGCCGGCGGCGCCAAGGCCGCAAAGGCGGCGGCCAGGCCGGCCGCCGGCGCGAACGGTGCCGACGACGGCGAGCCGCACATCTCGATCGACGATTTCGCGAAGATCGACCTGCGGATCGCGAAGATCGTCGCGTGCCAGGCGGTCGAAGGCTCCGACAAGCTGCTGCAGCTCACGCTCGACGTCGGCGAGGAGAAGACCCGCAACGTGTTCTCCGGCATCAAGTCCGCCTACCAGCCCGAGCAGCTCGTCGGCAAGCTGACGGTGATGGTCGCGAACCTCGCGCCGCGCAAGATGAAGTTCGGCCTGTCCGAAGGGATGGTGCTGGCCGCGTCGGCGACGGACGAGAAGGCCGAGCCGGGCCTCTACATCCTCGAGCCGCATAGCGGCGCGAAGCCCGGCATGCGCGTGAAGTAACAGCGCCGGCGGGTGCGTCCGCGCACCCGCGTGCCAGCCGCCAAAAACCCCGCGCATCCGCGCGGGGTTTTTTGTTGTCCGGGCAGCGGCGGGTCCGTCCGCCGCGCCGTCGTCAGTGGCTGCGCCACCAGCGATCGAAGCGCCGCGTGTAGTTCAGGTCGACGCCCTCGAAGGTGCCGCCGTACGCGGAGACCGACCAGAAGCGCGACAGGTTGAGCGTCGCCTTGAACGCGTTGCTGGCCGACTCCAGCCCCTGCTCGTAGCCGAGCACGAGCCGCTCGTTGATCGCCTTCGACACCTGCACGACCTGCGAATCCGTCAGCCCGACCTCGCTGCGCCCGATCGAGAATTCGTCGAGACCGAAGGTCTGCGCGACGCGCTTGCCGGTCGCGCTGCCGAGCAGCGCGAGCGCCTCCGTCATCGCGTTCTGCTGGCCAAGGTTGTTGCCCTGGTCGGTGCCGTGCCCGAACAGCAGCCACGACAGCTTCTCGTTGTCCGCCACGTTCGGCTCCGACACGAGCTTCACGGTCGGCGTCTGGATCGTGCCCGTCACCTGCACGCCCGCCTCGACCTCCTGGTTGCGGCGCATCGCGAGGATGTTGATGCCCGGATTCGACACCGGCCCGTTGAACGTGAAGAAGCCGTTCTCGATCGCGAGCTTGCGGCCGAACGACGTATAGGTCGAGCCTTCGGTCACGCGCACGTTGCCGACCGCGCGCAGCGGCACGCCGGGCGCGTTCATCACGGTGATCGTCCCGCGCAGCCCGAGATCCGCGCCGTGGCCCTTGAAGCGGAAGTTGTTGCCGAGATCGATGTCGACGTTCGCGCGCGGCGCGAGCGACGGCGCCGGCTTCTCCGTCGCCGGCTGAGGCTTCGCGATCGCGGTGCCGGTCTTGGTCTCGCCGCGCACGGTGCCGCCGCCGGGACGCTCGATCACGACGTCGTCGGACAGATGCGGCGCCGACTGCTCCGGCAGGTCGAACAGCGCCCGGTCGACGACGAACTTGCCGTCGATCCCGATCGCGCCGTGCGGCCCCTCGTTCGCGACCGTCGCCTTGCCCGACAGCGACAGCTTGCGGTCCGGCGCGGCGAACAGGTCGAGCTTGTCCGCGACGATGCTCGCCGTCAGGTCGGGCGCCTCGCCGTCGAGCCGCACACGGCCGATCGCGCGCAGCGTGCCGCTGCCGCCGTGGAACTCGACCTGCTGGAATTCGACGAGGTTCTCCGACAGCTTCACGCGCACGATGCCGTCCTTCAACTGCACGCCCTGGTCGACCAGTGTCGCCGACAGGTCGTCGCCCGTCAGCATTCCCGACAGGTTCGGCTTTGCCGGCGTGCCCGCCACCGTGAGCTTCAGCGCCGCGCGCCCGCCGAGCAGGTAGCTCGGCCCGAACAGGCTGCCGGTGGCCTTCAGCGACGGCACGTCGGCGTCGATGCGGCCCGACAGCGGCCCGTCGTCGGCCGGCGCCAGCGCGCCGCCGCGCAGCGCGAACGGCACCGCGACGCTCGCGTCGAGCGTGCCGACGCGGCTCGCGTGCCCGCGCAGCGTCACGTTCAACCGGTTGCCCGCGCCGAACGCCGCACGCGCCGACAGGTCGGTCAGCCCGAGCGACGCGACGCCACGCAGGGTCTCGACGGTCACGTCGCCACTGCGGCGCCGGACCTGCAGCGAGCCGCTCGCCGTCGCGCCGACCGAGAAATCCCAGTCTGCATCGAGGATGACGTCGGTGCGCACGGGCGGCCGCTTGCCGGTCAGTTCCTGGCGGACGTCGAGGAAGCGGGCGACCGACAGGCCGCTCACCGAGCCGGCCGAGCGCAGCTGGCCATGATCGTAGACGAACGACTTCAGGTCGATCGCCGCGCCTTCGAGCACGAGCCGCGACGCGCCGAGCGTCACCCGCTGCCCGGCCGCCGACACGGCGAGCGGCGTCTGCAGCGCGACGGCGGGGGTGCCGCGGTTCGCGAGGCGCGTCACGGTGCCGTCCCAGCGCATCCCGTCGCGACCCTCGGTCAGGCCGCCGTTCGCCGCGAGCGTGACGTCGATCACGCGGCCGCCGGCCGCGCCGAGCGCCGACGCTTCGAGCGTGTGCTTCGCGCGGGTGCCGTCCAGATTCGCGCGCAGCGTCTTGAGCTGCAGCGCGCCGAGCTCGACGTCGCTCGCGTCGGCGGAGAACACGAGGGCGCCGTGCGCGCCGTCGCGGATGTCCGCGCGGCCCTGCGCGGCGCCGATCCGGTTCTCGCCGAACACGACGCCGCGGGCCGTGTAGGTCGCGCTGACGTTCGGATGCGCGAAGCTGCCCGTCAGATCGCCCTGGGCCCTGACCAGCCCGGCGACGCCGAAGCCGAGGCGGTCGAGCTGCGGCGCGTCGACGGCGAAACGCAGCCGGTCGCCGGGCGCACCGAAGCTGCCGTGCAGCTCGACGCGGTTGCCCGCGATCGACAGGTTCGCATTGCTTGGCAGGATGCGCGCGCCCGCCAGCTGCACGACGCCCTGCCCGGTCAGCGGCACGCCGTCGTAGACGCTGTCGCCGAGCTTGAAGGCCGCCCGGGTCGAGAGCGCCGGCGCGAAGCCGCCCGATGCCGTCAGCGTGCCGTTCACGCGCGTGGCGCCGCGCGGCCCCTGCGCCGCCGGCGCACGGCCCGCGCCGGCTTTCGGCGCGCTCATCGCGGCGAGCAGCAGCGGATCGAATTCGGTCAGCGTCGCCTTCGCGTCGTAGCTCGCGCGCGCATCGTGGCGGAACACGCCGGTCAGGTCGATGCGCCCCTTGCCCGCCGTCACGCGCGCGTCCGTCACCACGGTCTGCTGCGGCGTCAGCACGACCTTCGCGCGCGCGCCGAGCGCCAGCTTCGGGTCGGCCAGCGCGAAATCGACGGTCTGTGCGCCGGGCGCGAGCGTCACGGCGAGCGGCCCGGCCAGCCGCATCGGCCGCAGCTCGGCCACGAACGCGTTCAGGTCGAGGTTGGCGACCTTGAGGTCGAAGCGGCCCTTGCCGCCCGCGAGCGCGCCGCCGCCGGTCACGCTGCCGTCGCGGACCAGCCGCAGCGCCAGACCGTCGATGCGCTGCGCATGCGCGTCGAGCCGCACGTTCGCGCGCGCGTCGACGAGCGGCAGCAGATGCTCGCCGAGCACGCCGGGCTTCGCGTTGACGATCGACACCGGGCCGGTCACCGCAAACGCGCCGGGATGGGCCGGATCGGGCGGCGCCGGCGCCAGATCGGCGCGCACGGCAAGATCGGCGGCCGGTGCGCCCGGCGCGATCGCCTGCGGATTGACGTGGTCGAACGCGATCGACGCGCGCGTGAGCGGCACCGGCGCGAACGGCGACGCTTCGACGTGCGCGCGGCCGGCCAGCTTGAGCCCGCTCGCGTCGACATCGGCGACGAGCGCCTCCAGCGAGCCGGACACGCGCGCCCGCGCGTCGACCGGCTCGTCGGCCAGCTTGCCCGCGTAGGTCGCATCGCCGGTGAGCGCGAACGGCCGCACGCCGTCGAGCGTCGCGCGGGCGGTGAGCGCGCCGAACGGCGTATCGAGCCGCTCCAGCGCAAGCGTGTGGCGACGGCCGTCGCTGCGCGCGCGCAACGCCAGGTTGTCCAGTTCGGTGGTCGAGCCGGCATCGTGGATCGTCAGGCGCTCGACGCGCAGATCGTCGATCCTCAGCTGCAGCGGCACGCGCAGATCCTGCGGCAGCACGGCCGGCGTCGACGGCCCCGGCGCGATCCGCACGTCGATCGTGCCGGCCCGCAACGAGCCGACCGTCAGGCGCAACGGCGCGCGGGTCAGCGCCCAGCGGCCGGCGACGCGATCGATCCGCACTTCGGTGCCGGTGCCGCCCGGGCTGGTCCATGCGAAATCCGACAGACGCACGCCCGTCGCGAGCGCGCCGCCTTCGAGCGTGCCGGACAAGCGCCCGCCGAGCACGCTCACGGCCGCCTGCCACGCCAGCCGCGTGCCGCGCTCGGTCGTCACGGCAGCCAGCACGAGGCCCGCGGCCAGGACGACGATGACCGCGATGCCGGCGAGCGTCCGGGCGAGGCCGCGAACGACGCGCGGCCCGCGGGGCGCGCGCGGCGCATCCGCGCCGGCGGGCGGTTCCGGATCGTGAGGCGGCGGGGTGTCGGGTGCGTCCTTCGTCATGCGTGTCGTGGTGAATGAACCGGTTCGGTCAGAAAGCGACGCCGAGCGTCAGGTACGGGCGCACGCTCCGGTTGCGCAGCCCGTAAGCCAGGTCGAAGTTGATCGGCCCGACCGGGCTGCGCCAGCGCGCGCCGATGCCGACGCCCGGGTAGAACACCTTCTCGCCCCACGCGTCGGCCGCCGTGCCGATGTCGAAAAACGTCGCCGCGCCCCAGTCGCGGTTGAACCAGTGCTGGTACTCGGCCGTGCCGGTCAGCAGGTACTTGCTCGGCAGCACCGAGCCGTCGACGCTGTTGCCGATGCTCTGGTAGCTGTAGCCGCGCACGGAATTCGAACCGCCCGCGCGGAACAGCAGCGAGGCCGGCACGCCCGACGAGCTGCCGCTGGTGAACACGCCGCCCAGCTCCGCGCGAAACACGAACAGGTCGCGCTTGCCGAGCGGCAGGTACTGCTGGCCGCGTGCGTAGCCGCGGATGAAGGTCTGGTCGGTCAGCGCGCCCTTGATCGCGAAGCCTGCCTCGGCGTGAATCAGGTTGCCCGAGCGCGGGAACAGCGGGTCGTCGACGTTGCGCCGCGTCCACGCCCACTGCGGCACCAGCGCGCGGCTCGTGGTCGGCCCCGCGCCGTTCTGGTCGAGGCGGTCCTGATAGAACATCAGCGAATACGCATAGTCGATGTACTGGCCGCTGCGGGTACGCTGCACGCCGCCCCGCGCGCTATAGATGTGCGTGCCGGCGACGTTCGTGTTCGTGTACGACGCGAGCGCGCTGTTGGTCCACGCGCGCGTGCCGGGCGGCATCGACAGCTGGATCTGCCCGTATTGCTGGATCTGGTCGATGCGGCCCGACACGGTCAGCGGCCACGCGGCGCCAAAGGTGTCCAGGTACGTGTACGCGCCCTGGATATGCGGCCCGGTGTCGGTCGCGTAGCCGACCCCGCCGCGCACGCTGTTGTACTGATACTCGCTGACCTTCACGTGCACCGGCGTGCGCTCCGGCTTCTCGCGGTCGTCGGCGACGTCGATCGCCACGCTCGCGTAGTACGGGGTGCTCTGCAGCTGGCGCTGCAGTTCGGCGATCCGCTGCACGTCGTAGATCGCGCCGGCCGACAGCGGATTCACGTTGGTGACGATCTTCTCCGGATAGCGGCGCACGCCGTCCACGTCGAGCTCGCCGATCGTGAAGGTCGGCCCGCTGTCGAACGTGACCGCGAGCGTCGCGCGCCGCGTGAGCGGGTCGATGCGCGCCTCGGACGCGGTGATCTTCGCGCCGAGATAGCGGCGCGACTGCAATTGCTTCAGCGCCGCATGCTTCGCGTCGTCCCAGGCGCCCTGCGTGAACGGCTCGCCCGCCTTCAGCGAGAACGCGAAGCGCGTCGCGGCCTCCTGCTTCGGGTCTTCGGTCTCGACCGGCCCGGTGAAGGTCAGGTCGACCGACGCCACGCGCGTCTCCTGTCCCGGGTCGACCGCGACCGTCACGCGGCGCTTGCCGTCGCGCGTGCGCACGTCGGTGCGGACGACCGGCGAGAAGTAGCCCTCCGTCGCAACCAGGTCGCGCACCTGCTGCGGCGTCGCGGTGACGAGGAAGTCGAACTGGTCGCTGCCGAGATCATCGCGCTTCGCGAAGCGCGCAATGTCGAGGTGCTGCTTGAGCAGCTTGCGGATCGCGCGCGGCGCGTCGATCTCGACATCGTATTTCGCGTACGCGGGCAGCGCGGCGAGCAGGGTCAGACAGCCGGCGAGGACGGCGCGCGCGGCACGGCGCGCGGCACGGGCCGCGGATCGATCGGCACCACGCGCGGCGGCCCGTTGCTGTCGTTGCTGTCTCGCCTGTCCTGCCAAATAAGACCTCGCTGCCGGTTGGATTACAAAACCCTGTATTTGACCACACCCCGGCGGCCGCGCCCGCCTGCGCGCCGCGGTGACGCTTGCGCGCAACGCCCCGCCGCAGGCGCCGGCCCGCGGGTTCGACGCGCGATTCGCACCGGCTGTTCCGCGCGTTGCGGTAAAATCCCGCCATCGTCCATCCCGGCGCATCCGCGCCGCCTGAAACGGAAAGCCAAGCCATGCCGTACCAATCCGACGTCACGCAATTCCTGAACCAGCTCAAGCAACAGAAGCCGACGCTCGAAGAAGAGCAGCGCAAGGGCCGCGCACTGCTGTGGGACAAGCAGCCGATCGACCTGGACGAGCGCTCGGCACAACAGACGTCGCGCGTGAAGCAGACGTCGTACGTCTACTACCAGAACTTCTGACGCCGTGAGCGCCGCCGACGAGGCCAGCGCCGCCCCGCCGGAACACGCGGTCGCCGCGCCGGCGGGCGCCGACTCGACGCCCGACACGGTCGACGGCATCGCGGCGTTCGCGCGCCTGTACGGCGAGCCGCTCTTCAAGCTGCCGCAGGATCTGTACATCCCGCCGGACGCGCTCGAGGTTTTCCTCGAAACGTTCGAAGGCCCGCTGGATCTGCTGCTCTACCTGATCCGCAAGCAGAACTTCAACGTCCTCGACATCCCGATGGCGCAGGTCACCGCGCAGTATCTCGGCTACGTCGACCAGATCCGCACGACGAATCTGGAGCTTGCCGCCGAGTATCTGCTGATGGCCGCGATGCTCATCGAGATCAAATCGCGGATGCTGCTGCCCGTCAAGAAGGCCGACACCGGCGAGGAAGCGGAGGATCCGCGCGCCGAGCTGGTGCGGCGTCTCCTCGAATACGAGCAGATGAAGCTCGCCGCGCAACGCCTCGACCGGCTGCCTCAGCTCGGCCGCGACTTCCTGCGCGCCGAGGTCTACATCGAGCAGAGCATCACGCCGCGCTTCCCGGACGTCGACTCGGCCGACCTGCGCGCCGCGTGGGCCGACGTGCTCAAGCGCGCGAAGCTCGTCCAGCATCACAAGATCTCCCGCGAGGAGCTGTCGGTGCGCGAGCACATGAGCCTGATCCTGCGCAAGCTGCAGAACGCGCGCTTCATGGAATTCGCCGAACTGTTCGACACGTCGCGCGGCGTGCCGGTCGTCGTCGTGAACTTCATCGCGATGCTCGAGCTCGCACGCGAATCGCTCGTCGAGATCACCCAGCCCGAGCCGTTCGCGCCGATCTACGTGCGGCTCGCGTACCTGCCCGCCTGACGCGCCCGAATAGCCACCGAGGCTTGCGCTCGCCCACGCGTAAAAAAGTGAACGATCGTGCTTTTTTCGGTGCGTTACGCGGCCAAATCCACTACAATCCGCCGACGCCCGACGCGCCGTCCCGCGCGCGGTCGTTTTCACCGATCCGACCCCGACGCCGCCCGCCGCGGCGCCAACGCGCATGTGCGCGAGGAACTCGCTAACCGATCATGAAAGTCATCAGCTCGATCCAGGAACTGCGCGACCAGCTGCGCGGACAGAATCGCACCGCCTTCGTGCCGACGATGGGCAACCTGCATGAAGGCCACCTGTCGCTGATGCGGCTCGCGCGGCAGCACGGCGACCCTGTCGTGGCGAGCATCTTCGTCAACCGGCTGCAGTTCGGGCCGAACGAGGATTTCGACAAGTACCCGCGCACGCTGCAGGACGACATCGAGAAGCTGCAGAAGGAAAACGTCTACGTGCTGTTCGCGCCGACCGAGCGCGACATGTACCCGCAGCCGCAGGAATACCGCGTGCAGCCACCGGACGATCTCGGCGGCATCCTCGAGGGCGAGTTCCGGCCCGGCTTCTTCACCGGCGTCTGTACGGTCGTCGCCAAGCTGATGGCGTGCGTGCAGCCGCGCGTCGCGGTGTTCGGCAAGAAGGACTACCAGCAGCTGATGATCGTGCGCCGCATGTGCCAGCAGCTCGCGCTGCCGGTGGACATCCTCGCCGCCGAGACGGTGCGCGACGAAGACGGCCTCGCGCTGTCGTCGCGCAACCGCTATCTCGCGCCCGCCGAGCGACAGGAAGCGCCGGAGCTCGCGAAGACGCTCGCGCGCGTGCGCGAAGGCGTGCTCGGCGGCGAACGCGACCTCGGCAAGATCGAGCAACAGGCCCGCGAGCACCTCGCCGGCCGCGGCTGGCAGCCCGACTACGTGTCGATCCGCCGGCGCGCGAACCTGGTCGCGCCGAGCGCGGCCGAACTGGAGGCCGGCGAGCCGCTCGTCGTGCTGGCCGCCGCGAAGCTCGGGGCAACCCGCCTCATCGACAACCTGGAGATCTGACGGGCGCCGCCCGCCAGTGCAACACCACGTATCAAGGAGTCACCATGCAGCGCCACATGCTGAAATCGAAGATCCATCGCGTGACGGTCACGCACTGCGAGCTGCACTACGAAGGCTCGTGCGCGATCGACGAAGACCTGCTCGAAGCCGCGAACATCGCGGAAAACGAGCGGATCGACATCTGGAACATCAACAACGGCGAGCGTTTCTCGACGTACGCGATCAAGGGTGAGCGCGGCAGCGGGATGATCTCGCTGAACGGCTCGGCTGCGCGCCGCGCGCAACTCGGCGATCTCGTCATCATCGCCGCGTTCGCGGTGGTCGACGAGGCAGAGCTGAAGGCAGGCTGGAAGCCGGACCTCGTGTTCGTCGACGACAACAACAAGATCAAGGGCAGCCGCGACCACGTGCCGACGCAAAGCTGGTCGTAAGTCGCGCAGCGCATAGGCCGGTGCGCGACGCGGCCGGCGTGCCCCGGCCTGCCAGGCCCGATCCGAAGAACCGCCCCCCCGAACGGCGATCCCGCCCCCGGGGTGTTTTTCATCGCGGCCGCGAATCAGTGCGCGTGCGTCGTCCCGGCCACCCGGCCGGCGCGCACGGTCACGCCCGGCGCTCGGCCCATTCGACGATCGGGCGCCACTGCTCGAGATCCTTTTCGACGCGGCTCTTCGCGACGTCCCAGAGCGTCAGCCCGTGCGCGGCGAGCTGCACGTAATTCTGCGTGTCGCGCACGTAGCCGAGCACCGGCAGCTTCAGTCCCTCGACGAACCGGTGCAGCTGCTCGGCCGAACGCGTGCGGGGATCGACCCGCATCCCGACGATCCCGATCTCGACCTTGCCCTTGCGCACCGCCTTCTCGCCGGCCAGACGCTCGAGAAAATGCTGGGTCGCGAGGATGTCGAACATCGACGGCTGCAGCGGCACGATCACCCTGTCGGCCAGCTGGAGCGCGACATTGAGCCGGTTGCCGTGCAGGCCGGCCGGCGTGTCGATCACCGCGTATTCGAGGCCGCGCGGCGGCTTCGCCGACGAATCCGGTTCCAGTTGCCAGCTCTCGATGAGCGGCAGCGTCGCCGGGCGCAGGTCGAGCCACGCGTGCGCGGACTGCTGCCGGTCTAGATCGGCGAGCGCGACCCACGCGCCTTGCGCCGCGAAATAACCGGCCAGATTGGTGGACAGCGTGCTCTTGCCCACGCCGCCCTTCGGATTCGCCACTACGATCACCGTCATGAATTCTCCCGGAAAAGCCGTGCGGCGCCGGCCGTCGGGCAGGCGCCGCCAGAATGCGGATGCAGGGAGCGATGATATCGGGAAATGCGGCGCGACCGGAACCGCACGGCGGCCGCGAGGCTGCCGCGGGATGGCGCCGCGTCAGGCGACCTGGCGGGCGACGGCGGCCTGCCCGTCGAGCGCGACGCGCAGCGGCGTGGCCGCAAAATCGTTCAAGCGGCTCGGGTTCATGTCGGATGCCATGCGAAATGTGTCGGGATGACACGCACCAATTCAAACCAAAATCGCCGATAAATACGTCAACCTTCTTAAATTGACGCCCTATTGGAATCAATTTGAGCAAAAAAAGGGGCATGACTGCACATGCCCCGCTCCCGATCCGGTCAATAGCCGCCCCGGCCCTGCGGGGGGCCGGAATGGCTGGACGACGTGCCGCTGTCACTGCCCGGGCTGTACGAATCGCACGCATGAACCGGGGTCCACGCCAGCCATCCCGCCAACAACACGCACCACCAGCGAGCCTTCATCATCGCGCTCCTCCGGGCGGACTTCCGCCCTGCTTTGGTTGTACGTCACGCAGCGAAAAATGCGAGGCCCGCATCAGCGAAACGCGGCGTACAGCGCCGGCAGGTCGACGTGCGCGGCGATCGTGTCCGCGAGCCGCTCGAGCGACGCCTCGCGCAGCGCCGGATAGTCGATCCGCGCGGCCCCGTCGAGGCCGGCCCACGCGAGCAGCGCGGCGCACGCATCGGGGGCGTCGAACAGCCCGTGCACGTAGGTCGCGAGAATCTGCCCGTCGCCGGACAACGCGCCGTCCGCGCGCGTGCCGCCCGCGTTGTCCGCGCTGCCTTCGCCCTCGCAGCCCTCGCCTTCACCTTCGCCGTCGGCCGCCAGCGCGAGGGCCGGCGACGCGAGCGCGGGGCCGCGCGTCTCGCCCATGTGGATCTCATAGCCGCGCACGGCCGCGCCGCCCGGCAGCGCGAGACGGCCGGCGACGTTCTTCAGCGTCTTGTCCGGCTGCAGCGTGGTCGTGAAATCGAGCAGACCGAAGCCCGGCACGCTGCCCGGCGCGCCCTCGAGGCCGAGCGGATCGTCGAGCGCGCGGCCGAGCATCTGCATGCCGCCGCAGATGCCGATCACCTTGCCGCCATAGCGCAGGTGCCGCTTGACGACGTCCTCCCAGCCCACCGCCCTGAGCCAGGCCAGGTCGCGCTGCACGCTCTTCGAGCCGGGAAGGATCAGAAGGTCGGCCGCGGGCACCGGCCCGCTCTTCCAGTACGTGAACTCGACTTGCGGATGCACGCGCAGCGGATCGAAATCGGTGTGGTTGCTGATACGCGGCAACGCCGGCACGACGACGCGCAGCACGTCCCCGCCTTCATGTGCGGCGCCGCTTCGGGCCTGCGCGGGCAACATGTCCTCGGCGTCGAGCGTGAGCCCGTGCAGGTAAGGCAGCACACCGAACACCGGCTTGCCGGTCTGCGCCTCGAGCCAGTCGAGCCCCGGCTTCAGCAGCCCGAAATCGCCGCGGAAGCGGTTGATGACGAAGCCGCGCACGCGCGCGCGCTCGCTGTCCGACAGGCACGCGAGCGTGCCGACCAGATGCGCGAACACGCCGCCGCGGTCGATGTCGGCGACGAGCACGACCGGGCAGTCGACACGCTCGGCAAAGCCCATGTTCGCGATGTCGCCGTCGCGCAGGTTGATTTCGGCGGGGCTGCCTGCGCCTTCGACGATCACGGTGTCGTAGGCCGCGCGCAGCCGCGCATACGATTCGAGCACCGCGTCGAACGCGACCGGCTTGTAGTCGTGATACGCCCGCGCATTCAGGTTCGCGCGGGCCTTGCCGTGGATGATGACCTGCGCGCCGCGGTCGCTCGTCGGCTTGAGCAGCACCGGATTGAAATCGGTATGCGGCGCGACGCCGGCCGCGAGCGCCTGCAGCGCCTGCGCGCGGCCGATCTCGCCGCCGTCGGCGGTCACCGCGCTGTTGAGCGCCATGTTCTGCGGCTTGAACGGCGCGACGCGCGCGCCCGCGCGGCGCGCGAGGCGGCACAGGCCCGCGACGAGCGTGCTCTTGCCCGCGTCGGAGGTCGTGCCCTGGATCATCAGCGTGCCGGCCGGCCGCGCATCGGGTGCATTCATCGTGTCAAAGGCATGGCAAAGCGAAGGCCGCATTATCGCCCGCGCCGTTACAATCACGCGATGATTCCGCACGACCTCACCTTCGTCCTCGGCGGCGCCCGCTCGGGCAAGAGCGCGTATGCCGAGCGCCTTGCCGCCGACAGCGGCCGCCCCGTCACCTATGTCGCGACCGCGCGCGCGCTCGACGACGAATTCGCGCAGCGCATCGCGCATCACCGCGCGCGGCGGCCCGCCGAGTGGGGCTTCGCCGACGCGCCGCTCGACCTCGCCGGCACGCTCGCGCGGCTCGACGATCCGGGCGCGTGCCTGCTCGTCGATTGCCTGACGCTGTGGCTCACCAACCTGCTGTGCCCCGCCGACGGCGAGCCGCTCGACGACGCGGCCTGCGCGCAGCGCGTCGATGCGCTCGACGGCTCGCTGTGCCGCGCGCGCGCGAAGCTGATCGTCGTCAGCAACGAGATCGGGCTCGGCGTCGTGCCGCTCGGCGCGATGACGCGCCGCTACGTCGACGAACTCGGCCGCCTCAACCAGCGCGTCGCGGCGCGCGCAACGCGCGTCACGCTGCTGGTTGCGGGCCTGCCCGTCGCGATCAAGCCGGGAGCCTCGCCATGCTGATGCTGTCGCTGCCCGCCGTCGCGATGCTCGCGGTGATCGGCGCGCTCGTCGACCGCAAGCTCGGCGAGCCGGCCAACGCGCACCCGCTCGTGGCATTCGGACGGATTGCCACCCACCTCGAACGCGCGCTGAACACCGGCACGCTCGGCCGCCTCGCCGGCATCGCCGCGTGGCTCGTCGCCGTCGCGCCGCCGGTGGCGGTGTCGTTCTGGCTGGCAGCCACCCTGCCCGCGCCGCTCGCCGCCGCGCTGCACGTCACGCTGCTGTGGTTCGCGCTCGGCGCAAAAAGCCTCGCCGATCACCTCGCGCCGATCGCCGACGCATTGCGCCGGCACGACCTGCCCGGCGCGCGCGCGCTGACCGCGCGGATCGTGTCGCGCGACACGCGTGCCGCCGACGAAGCGGCGCTGTCGCGCGCGGCCGTCGAATCGGCGCTCGAGAACGGCAACGACGCGATCTTCGGCGCGCTGTTCTGGTTCGTCGTCGCGGGCGGCCCCGGCGCGCTGCTGTACCGGCTCGCGAACACGCTCGACGCGATGTGGGGCTACCGCACGGCGCGTTTTCTGCGTTTCGGCTGGGCGGCGGCGCGAATCGACGACGTGCTGAATCTGGCCCCCGCGCGCCTGACCGCCGCGAGCTATGCGCTGCTCGGCGACACGGCCACCGCGTGGCGCTGCTGGCGCACGCAGGCGCGCCACTGGGACAGCCCGAACGCCGGCCCGGTGATGGCCGCAGGCGCGGGCAGCCTGAACGTGCAGCTCGGCGGGCCGGCCGTCTATCACGGCACGGTCGAGGTGCGTCCCTCGCTCGGCGCCGGCGCCCCCGCCAGCGCCGCGCACATCGTCGCCGCGCTGTCGCTCGTCGCGCGCACGCTGGCCCTGTGGCTCGCGCTGCTCGTCGCCGGCGCCGCACTCGTGATGGGCGCATAACATGTCCGACACACGCATCGCACACGGCGGCAACCTGCACGAAGCCGCACGCCGCCACGGCATTCCGCACGACGCATGGCTCGACCTGTCGACCGGCATCAATCCGGCCGGCTATCCGGTGCCGCCCGTGCCCGCCGACGCGTGGCGGCGGCTGCCCGACGACGGCGACGGCCTCGCCGCCTGCGCCGCCCGCTATTACGGCGCGCCCGACGCGGCGCACGTGCTGCCCGTCGCCGGAAGCCAGGCCGCGATCCGCGCGCTGCCGGCGCTGCTGTCGCACGGCGGCGCGGGCGTCGCCGCGCTCGCATACGGCGAATACGCGCCGGCCTTCGCGCGGCACGGTCATGCGATCGAGCCGCTCGACATCGCATCGGACACGTTGCCGGCATCGTTGCGCCACGTCATCGTCGGGAACCCGAACAATCCGACGGCCGAACGCGTTGAGCCCGGCCGGTTGCTCGGCTGGCACGCGCAGCTGTCGGCCCGCGGCGGCACGCTGATCGTCGACGAGGCATTCGCAGATACCGGCGCGAGCGGGTCGCTCGCCGCGCACACGCATCGCGCGGGCCTCGTCGTGCTGCGCTCGGTCGGCAAGTTCTTCGGGCTCGCGGGCATCCGCGCCGGCTTCGTGCTGGCCTGCCCCGAGCTGATCGCCACGTTGCGCGACACGCTCGGCGCGTGGACCGTCAGCGGCCCCGCGCGTCACGCGGTGGCCGCCGCGTTCGCCGACGCGCCGTGGCAGGCCGCGGCGCGCGCGCGGCTCGCCGCCGACGGCGACCGGCTCGCGGCGCTGTTGCGCGGTCACGGCTTTCACGTCCACGCGACGCCGCTGTTCAGCTGGACCGCCGATCCGCGCGCCGCGGCGCTGCACGACGCGCTCGCGAAGCACGGGATCTGGACGCGCTACTTCGCGCAGCCGTCGAGCGTGCGCGTCGGCCTGCCGGGCTGCGAACACGAATGGCAGCGTCTGTCGGATGCGCTCGCGCAATGCGTGCCGTCGCTGCGCGCTGACGCACGATGACCCTGCGCCGCCCGCTCATGTCCCCGCTCGCCGCCGCGCTGCTCGCGCTGGGCGGCGCCATGCACGCGCACGCGGACGTCAGCGCGCGCGACGACACCGGACACACGGTCACGCTCGCCGCACCCGCGCAACGCGTCGTCAGTCTCGCACCGCACGCGACCGAGCTGATCTTCGCCGCGGGCGGCGGCGCGAAGCTGGTCGGCACGGTCACGTACAGCGACTATCCGCCCGCCGCGCGGGCCGTGCCGCGCGTCGGCGACAACAAGGCGCTCGACCTCGAGCGCATCGCCGCGTTGAAGCCCGACCTGATCGTCGTCTGGCGTCATGGCAACGCCGAGCGGCAGACCGACGCGCTGCGCGCGCTGCACATCCCGCTGTTCTTCAGCGAGCCGAAGCAGCTCGACGACGTCGCGGCGACGCTCGGCCAGCTCGGCATGCTGCTCGGCACGCAGCCCGTCGCCGATGCGGCCGCCGCATCGTTCCGGCGCGAGATCGGCGCGCTGCGCGCGCGCTATGCGTCGCGCGCGCCCGTCACGGTGTTCTTTCAGGTATGGGACCGGCCGCTGATGACCCTCAACGGCACGCATCTCGTCAGCGACGTGATTCGCCTGTGCGGCGGGCGCAACGTGTTCGCATCGCTCGAACCGCTCGTGCCGACCGTCTCCGACGAAGCCGTGCTCGCGGCGAATCCGGAAGCGATCGTGACGACGCGCGCCGGTGCGACACCCGCGAACGACACGCTGCCCAGCCTCGCGCGCTGGCAGGCGTGGCCCTCGCTGACCGCGGTCGCGCGCGGCAACCTGTTCGCGATCGACGGCGACCTGCTGACGCGTCCGGCGCCGCGCATCGCGCAGGGCGCGGCGGCGCTGTGCGAGGATCTCGACATCGCGCGCAAGCGGCGGCCGGCACGTTGACACGTTGACGCACGCTCACGCGTCCCAGTGCACGATCTCCCAGATGCCGCGCGCGGCGTCGCGGCGCAGCCAGACGATGCCGCCCAATGGCACGGGCCGCGCGAGCAGCGCATCGAGCGGCACGCCCAGCGCGTGCGATGCGAACGCACGCATCACGCCCGCATGGGTGACCGCCCACTGCGGCGCACCGGCCTGCACGGAGACATCGAGCACCTGCGCGACGCGCGCGGAGAACTGCGCGACGCTCTCGCCGCCATGCGCGCACGCATGCATCAGGTCGGCCGCCCACGCATCGAGCGCCGCGCGATCGATGTCGTCCCAGCGCTGCATCTCCCAGCTGCCGAAATCCATCTCCTGCCAGCGCGCGTCGCGTCGCAGCGGCACGCCGAGCGTCTGCGCGAGCCGCGCGCCGACCGACGCGCACCGCGTGAGCGGGCTCGACCAGATGCACGCCGGCAGCGGCGCGCGCAGGCCCGCGAGCCGCTCGCGCACCGCCTGCGCCCCCGTGTCGGCCGGCGCGGCGAGCGGCACGTCGCTGCGGCCGTAGCAGACGCCGGGCGCGACATCGACAGCCGGATGCCGGATCAGGACGAGGTCCATCCCAGCACCACGAGATAGATCGCAAGCTCGCTCAGCTGCTGCGCGAAGCCGAGGCAGTCGCCGGTGTAGCCGCCGATCCGTTTCACGAAATAGCGCGCAACGCACGCGCGCAACACGATCAGCACCCCGAGCGCGGCGAGCCCCGCGCGCCAGTCCGGCCAGAACAGCCACGGCAGGCCGAACGCCGCCGCGACGAGCCAGGTGCGCGCGCGCATCCGTTGCGCGACCGGCTTCGCCTTGCCTTCGGGCCGCACGTAATCGAGCGATACGAGCAGACTCACGGCCGCGGCGCGGCTCGCGGCATGCGCGGCGACGAGCGTCCACGCGGCGCGCAGCGGCGGCAGCGCGGCGAGCGCCTGCCATTTGAGGCCGAGCGCGATCACGAGCGCGACCGCGCCGAACGTGCCGATCCGCGAGTCGTGCATGATGCGCAGCACGTCGTCGCGCGTATAGCCGCCGCCGAACGCGTCGCAACTGTCCGCGAGCCCGTCCTCGTGGAACGCGCCGGTCGCGACGAGCGTCGCGGCCATCGACAGCCCCGCCGCGATCGACGCCGGAAACATGCGCAGCGCCGCGAGGTAGACGAGCGCGCCCCATGCGCCGACGCACGCGCCGACGAGCGGGAAGTAGCGCGCGGCCTGATCCAGGTCGCCCGCCGCGTAGCCGATCCGGCGCGGCACCGGCACGCGGGTGAAATAGCCGAGCGCGACGAAGAAGTAGCGCAACTCGGCGCGCATGCCGCCGGCGCGCTCAGGCGTCACGATCGTCCACGCCGGCGGATTCGAAGCTCGCCATCCCGTTGAGGAACGCCGCCGCCGCGCGCACGAGCGGCAGCGCGAGCGCCGCACCGGTGCCCTCGCCGAGCCGCAGGTCGAGCGCGAGCAGCGGCCGCGCATCGAAATGCGCGAGCATGCGCCGGTGCCCCGCCTCGTTCGATGCGTGTGAGAACACGCAGTATTCGCGCACGGCCGGCGCGAGCGCGTCGGCGACCAGCAACGCCGAGGTCGCGATGAAGCCGTCGACGAGGATCGTCATCCGCGCGCTGGCCGCCGCGAGGAACGCGCCCGTCATCATCGCGATCTCGAAGCCGCCGAAGGTCGCGAGCACGTCGAGCGGCGCGCTCGCCTGCGGATGACGCGCGAGCGCGAGCTCCAGCACCGCGCGCTTGTGCGCGAGGCCGGCATCGTCGAGGCCGGTGCCGCGCCCGACGCACACGTCGATCGGCTCGCCAAGCAGGCGACTCATCAGGCAGGCCGCGGACGACGTGTTCGCGATGCCCATCTCGCCGAAGCCGATCACGTTCGTGCCGAGCGCCGCATGATGACGCACGCGCGCCGCGCCCGCCGCGAGCGCGGCATGCAGCTCGTCGCGCGTCATCGCCGCCTCGTGCGCGAAATTGCGCGTGCCGCGCGCGACCGGCAGCGAGATCATCTGCGAGGACACGGGCAGCGGCGACGCGACGCCCGCATCGACGATCTCGAGTTCGCTGTTCGCGACGCCCGAGAACGCATTGATCGCCGCGCCGCCTGCGAGGAAATTCGCGACCATCTGCGCGGTCACCGCTTGCGGATACGGGCTCACGCCTTCCGCCGCGATGCCGTGATCGGCGGCGAACACGATCGTCACCGGACGCTGCACGGACGGACGCCCGCTGCGCTGGATCATGCCGAGCTGCAGCGCGAGCGCCTCGAGCTGGCCGAGGCTGCCCGGCGGCTTGGTCTTGTGGTCGATCGCGTGTTGCAGGCCGGCGCGCAGCGATGCATCGAGCGGCGCGACGTCGGGCAGGGAAAAGGTCGGATTCATCGGAAGGTCGCCTGGTGTGCGCGGCAGCCGCCGCGCGTCGTCAGTGGAAGACAGCAGAAAAAGGTTCATCGCCGCTCCGGCCACGCGGGCAGCAACGCGTCGCGGCCGCCGTCGCGGATCAGCACGAGCGGATAGCCGAACGCGTCGCTCGCGCGCTCGGGCGTCAGCACGTCGGCCACCGGGCCCGCCCATGCGCGGCCGCGGCCGTCGAGCAGCAGCGCGTGGGTCGCGAAGCGCCGCGCGAGGTTCAGGTCGTGGCACGAGAACAGCACGGTGCGCGCGCCAGCGTCGAGCCACGCGGTCAACGCGGTCAGACAGTCGATCTGGTGATGCAGGTCGAGATGCGCGAGCGGCTCGTCGAGCAGCAGCAGCGGCGCGCCCTGGCACAGCGCGGCCGCCAGCGCGACGCGCTGCCGCTCGCCGCCGGACAGCGACAGCACGTCGCGCCCGGCGAATTCGGACAGGCCGAACGTCGCGAGCGCCGCGCGCGCGGCGTCGCGATCCTCGGGCCGCTCCCAGCCCCAGCCGCCGAGATACGGAAAGCGGCTGAGCAGCACGGTATCGAACACGGTCGCGCTGAATGCGTCGTGCAACTGCTGCGGCATCAGCGCGCGACGCTGCGCGAGTCGCGCGCCCGGCCATGCGCCGAGCGGCCGGCCGTCGACGACGACATGCCCGCCAGCCGGCGCCTGCAGCCCCGCGAGCGTTGCGAGCAGCGTCGTCTTGCCCGCACCGTTCGGCCCCGCGACGCACCATATCTCGCCAGCCCGGAACGCCTGCGTGAAGCCGCTCAGCAACGTGCGCGCGCCGGCCGCGAGCGTGAGGCCGACCGCGACAAAGCCGGCATCGGTGGATCGGGCGCTCATCGCATCGGCCTCCTCAACAACATCCACAGGAACACCGGCACGCCAACCAGCGCGGTCATCACGCCGACCGGCAGCTGCGCGGGCGCGATCACGGTGCGCGCCAGCAGGTCGGCCGCCATCACGCCGCCGCCGCCCGCCAGCATCGCGGCGGGCAGCAGCATGCGCTGGTCGTTGCCGAACGCGAGCCGCAGCGCATGCGGCACGACCAGGCCGACGAAGCCGATCGTGCCCGCGGTCGTGACTGCGGCGGCGGCGGCCAGCGACGCGACGAGATAGATCCGCACGCGCAGCCGCGCGACCGGCACGCCGAGCGCGAGCGCCGTCGCGTCGCCGCGCAGCAGCACGTTCAGTTGCGGCGCGGCCGGCAGCGCGACGAGCGCGGCGAGCGCGAGCGCGCCCCACGCGAACCACGGCGGCGCGACGCCGTTCAGATCGCCGGTCAGCCAGAAGATGATGCCGCGCAGCCGCGCATCGGGCGCGAGCGACAGCAGCAACGTGACGAGCGCGCCCCACCCCGCCGCGATCACGACGCCCGTGAGCAGCAGGCGCGGCGACGCGTCGCGCAGCTCGCCGCGCCACAGTTCGCGCCGTGCGAGGCCGAGCACGAGCAGCATCGACACGAGCGCGCCCGCGAACGCCGACGCATCGACGAGCCACCACGCGCTGCCGGCGATCATCGCGACCAGCGCGAAGCCGGCCGCGCCACCCGACACGCCCAGCACGTAGGGCTCGGCCAGCGGATTACGCAACAGCACCTGCAGCAGCGCGCCGGCGAGCGCGAGCAGCGCGCCGCATGCGAAACCCGCGAGCGCGCGCGGCAGCCGCAGCGTGCGGACGATGTCGCCGAGCAGCGCGTCGGCGCCCGCATGCGGCACCAGCGACGCAAGCGCGTCGAGCGGCGACATCGGCACGCTGCCGAGGGTCAGCGACGCGACGAACAGCGCGGCGACCGCGGCCGCGAGCGCGGCCCAGATCGCCGCGGCGCGGGCGGCGCTCATGCGGCGTGCCGCCCGGCGCGTGCACGCCCGCACCGCGCCGGCTTACTGCTGCTGCCAGCCGATCGTGACATAGGCGCCGCGCCGCGGAGTGTTGTACGCGTAGGCAAGCTCGTAGTCCTTGTCGAAAAGATTGTCGATGCGCGCGCTCACGTACCACGCCTTCGTGATGTCGTAGCGCGCGGAAAGATTGACGACCCCGTAACCGCCGAGGGTGTTGCCGGAGTCGTTGCGCGCGCCACTGACGAGCCACTCGCCGCCGACCCGCCAGCCGCCGAACGCGCGGCTCGCCGCGAACGACGCGAAGCGCCGTGCGCGGCGGTTCAGATCCTGATTCTGCGTTTCGTCGACCGGATTCTGCAAGGTCGCCGCGACCCGCACGTCGGTCTTGCCGACGTGCCCCTGCCATGAGCCTTCGAGGCCCTGCACCCTGGCCTTGCCGACGTTCTGCGCAATATAGTAGAAGCCGCTCGCGTCTGGGCGGTAGTCGATCAGGTCCGTGTAGTCCGTCTGGAATGCG
This sequence comes from Burkholderia sp. lig30, assembly GCF_000687455.2. Classification (GTDB taxonomy): domain Bacteria; phylum Pseudomonadota; class Gammaproteobacteria; order Burkholderiales; family Burkholderiaceae; genus Burkholderia. Next base: position 68,609 of record NZ_JGVW01000056.1, on the reverse strand, counting down.
GTGACGCGCAGCACGCCGAGCGCATCGGACGCGTACTGCAGCGCAGCCTCGACCGAATGGCTGCGCTCGGGCCGGATCGACGGATTGCCGGCGAGCGGGTAATAGAGGTCGTTGAAGCTCGGCGCGCGAAACGCGTCGGAGTAGCTGGCCGTGATCTTCCAGCGGTCGGTCAGATCGAGGCCGTAGCCGAGATACCAGGAATTCGCGCCGCCGAAATCCGAATACTGGTCACGCCGCACGTTCGCCTGGAATTGCTGCCGGCCGATGCGCCCGGTATAGCCGAGCCAGCCGGAATTCACGTGCCGCTGCGGCGCCGAGTACACGTCCGACGCGAACTGCTGGTCGAGATGCTCGTAGCCGGCCTGGATCGTGTGATCGGGCGCGAGCCGGAAATCGTTCTGCCACGTGTACTGGCGATTGTCGGTGTCGAAGCGGTTGGTGTAGGCGCCGTTCAGCCGCGACTGGCTGCGATCGTTGCCGGCCGCGATGCTCAGGTGCGTCGTCCAGCCGTCGAGCACCGTGCCGTTCGCGAACGCGCGCACCTGCTGCACCTTCGAGTACAGGTTGTTCAGGTCGGTCGGCGCGCCCCACGCATCGTCGAAGCTGTTGTTGCCGCTCGACTGGAAGTAGCTGACGCCCGCATCCCAGCTCCCGTCGAAACGATGCCGCAGCGACGCCGCGACGCTTTCGTTCAGGTAGCCGTTCGCGTTCGGGTTCGCGTTCGGCTGCTTCGCCGGATCGAGCGCGGAAAAGCCATCGTCCTTCGCGCGCGCGAGCGACACGCTGAAAGTCGTCCTGCCGTCGTCGTCGAGCCGGCCCGACACGCCCGCCTGCTGCGTCTGCGTGTGATAGCTGCCGTAGCCGACCGAGAAGTTGAAACGCGGCGGATGATTGCCGCCGTCCTTCGTGAAGACCTGGACGACACCGCCGATCGCGCCCGAGCCGTACAGGGACGACACGTTGCCGTTCACCACTTCGACCCGCTCGATCTGGTCGAGCGGCAGCTGGCTGATCTGCGCCTGCCCGAGGCTCGCCGAATCGATCCGCACGCCGTCGATCAGCACGAGCGACTCGGTGGATTGCGCGCCGCGCAGGAACAGGCTCGCGCTCGCGCCCGGCCCGCCGTTGCGCACGATCTGCGCACCCGGCACGAACGCGAGCAGGCTCGGCAGGTCCGCGCCCGCATGCGCGGCGATGTCCTGCCGGTCGAATACGGTTGTCTGTGGAATCGCGTCGGCAAGCGCCTGCGGGCCGCGCTGCGCGGTGACGACGATCGGGGCAAGCGTGGCGGCACCGTCGGCATTCGCGCCGGCTGGCACCGCGTCGGCGGCGGCCGCGGCCTGCGCGGCGGCGGCGAGCGGCAGCCCGCATAGCGCGCCGAGCGCTGTGCGGGCGATTGGGGTCAGCATCGAAGAAAATCCCGTGAGCAACTGCGCGCCTGCTTCCCCGCAGGCCGCGCGTCACGAAGCCCGCGCGCGGGCTCCCCGCCTCGGCCGGTATCCGGGCTGGCGGCACACCGGCTCGCCTTCCCGCGCATGAATCGCGCAGTGGCCTGCGTATCGTGCGCAACACCGCACGCGACACGCACCCGAGCCGGCCTGCATCGATCCGATGCGGCCGCTTACCGTTGCGGGGGCAGCGCAGGTTGGCCGCTCCTGGCGGAGCCGGCACCCTGCTTCCCGTTTAACCGCGCGTCACCCGCGCGAGCACCGAGGCGGCGCCAGTTTAGGAGCGGGGCGCGCGAGCGTCAAGGAACGCCCGGCCAACGCCCGCCGCGGCCGGACGCCGCACATTCGGCGCGTTCGCCGCGCTTTCGCGACAAGAAGGCGATGCGTTACGACTAGAAACGTTACAGATGTCGGATTACAGGATATTCCGCGCTAAAATGCTGGGTCTTTAGAGGACGCAGCACATGCTCAACGAACTCGAAACCCTATCTCAAAATATTGGCCGGCTGATCGCGTTGAACAAGCGCTACCACTCGGAACGGATCGTGCTCGAAGAGCAGGTCACGCAACTGCGCGCGGAATCGGAAACGGTGCGCGCCGAGCTCACCCGGCTGCGCGAGGAGCGCGATGCGCTTGCGGCCGAGCGCGACACGCTGTCGTCGAAGATCGACGATGCGCAGGTGAAGCTGAACGCGATTCTCGAAAAACTGCCGCGCGCGACGAAGGGCGCGGCGGAAGCCGACACCGGGCCCGACCTGCTGGACGCGCAGGCGCACGCGAATGACGACGACGCGGCCAGCCACGGAGAACATGCATGACCACCAAGCAGATCGAAGTGTCGATTCTCGGCCAGCCCTATCGGCTAGCCTGCTCGGCGGAGACGGAAGCGGCGCTGGTCGAGGCCGTGGCGCGCGTTGACGCCGAAATGACGAAGATCCGCGCGAACAGCTCGGTTCGCGGCACGGATCGCATCGCCGTGATGGCAGCGCTGTCGCTCGCGTCGGAGTTGCTGAAACTGCAACAGAGCGTGCGTCACGGTGAAGCGTTTCCGGCGGAAGAAATCCGGCGTACAATGCACCAGATGAACGAACAACTCGGTGCGGTGCTCGCACAGCACGAGACGCAGTAACCTCGAATCCTCGCGCGAATTCCACTTGATCTGAACGGCCAACGGTGTTCAAATTGAGCGCGAGATTCACAGTTCAGTCAGCTTCCCTGCCTGGTTCGCCAAGGTCATATATTCCTTGAACCAATGCCATGTGCACGGTTGCGGAAATTTGTAGCACGGGCGCGCGCGTCACTCTGTCTGACGTACCCGATGTGCTGCTAACTGCGACCAATTCTGAACCCCGGTTCAGGATGCCGGCCTAGCGGCCAAGGCGGGGACCTATCCAACGGCATCGGGCGATTCCCGATGCCGTTTTCATTTGCGGCGGCCTTTTTTCTGCGTCGATCACGATCCATGCAATTCTGGCTGATGAAGTCCGAACCGGACGAAGCGAGCATCGACGATCTCGCGAACGCGCCGCAACGCACGTTGCCGTGGACCGGTGTTCGCAACTATCAGGCGCGCAACTTCATGCGCGACACGATGCAGATCGGCGACGGCGTGCTGTTCTATCATTCGAGCTGTCCCGAGCCCGGCATCGCGGGCCTCGCCGAAGTCGCGTCGACGCCCTACCCCGATCCGACGCAGTTCGATCCGAAGAGTCCCTATTACGATCCGAAGTCGACGCCGGAAACGCCGCGCTGGCTGCTCGTCGACGTGCGCTTCGTGAAAAAGTCGCCGCTCGTTCCGCTCGGCGCGCTGCGCGAGCACGACGCACTGGCCGACATGCGCGTGCTGGCGAAGGGCAACCGCCTGTCGATCACGCCCGTCACGCGAACCGAGTGGCACTTCATCACCGAGCGGCTGATGAAGTAAGAAGTCAGCACGCCCGAGCAAACGTCAAATTTGGTTAACCTGTGCCGCCGGCTCGGAACTCGCAGCGAAATCGCATGGCCTAAGCAACCGCGGCCGGCCAATCCCGCCGGCCAAGGTTCTTTCTCAAGCGCGGCCTGCCCGCGTCGCGCACGCGCGATCCGCGTGCGCGCCCTCGCACAAGGAGTCCAACAATGACCAGAAAATCCGCACTCGCGCTGTCGCTCGTTCTTGCCGCTGCCGTACCCGCCACGCTGGCCATCGCGCCCGCCGCCGCGCAGGCACAATCCGTCAACCCGCATTTCCCGCAGCCGGCCGGCGTGCTGTCGCTGTCCGCGCAGGCGAGCGCGGACGTGCCGCAGGACGTGATCCACATCACGCTGTTCTACGAAGAACAGGCAAAGGATCCCGGCAGCCTGACGGCCGCGTTGAACCAGCGCGCCGATGCCGCGCTCGCGCAGGCGAAGAGCGCCGCGGGCGTGACCGCGCGCACCGGAACGTTCTCCGTCTATCCGACCACCGACCGCGACGGCAAGATCTCCGCATGGCGCGGGCGCACTGAGGTCGTGCTGGAGTCGCGCGATTTCGCCGCCGCCTCGAAACTTGCCGGTCAGCTTTCCAGCCTGATGCAGGTGTCGAACGTCGAATTCTCCTTGTCGCCGGAAGCGCAGCGCGCGGCCGAGCAGAAGCTCACGACGGAAGCGATCCGGTCGTTCCGCGCGCGCGCGGACGAAGCGGCGAAAGCGTTCGGCTATAACGCGTACTCGATTCGCGACGTCAACGTCGGCGGCGGCCGCAACGTGCAGCCGTATCCGCGCGTGATGGCGATGGCTGCGCCCGCAATGGACAGCGCGAAGATGAGCGCGCCGATCGCCGTCGAAGGCGGCAAGGCGACCGTGTCGGTCACCGTCAACGGCTCGGTCCAGATGAAGTGACGGCTGCATCGCCGCAATGAAAAACGCCGGCGCGAGCCGGCGTTTTGCTTTTCCCGCGCGATGCGGCGCGTGCGCGGCAACTGCGTCACGCCGTCGCGGAAGCGGCGCGGCGGCGATACGCCCAGACCATCATCGCGATGCCCGCGATGATCATCGGCAGCGACAGCCACTGCCCCATCGACAGGCCGAGCGCGAGCAGCCCGAGGAAATCGTCCGGCTCGCGCGCGAACTCGACCGTGAAGCGCGCGAGGCCATAGCCGATCAGGAACAGCGCCGACACTGCGCCCATCGGCCGCGGCTTGCGCGAGAAGAACCACATCGCGAGGAACAGCACGACGCCTTCGAGCACGATCTCGTAGAGCTGCGACGGATGGCGCGGCAGCATCTGGTATTGCATGAACACGTCGACCAGATGCCACTTCGCGGCCAGCTCCGGATGCGCGCCGAGCCAGGCCGCATCGTCGCGCGTCGCGCCCGGGAACAGCATCGCCCACGGCGCGGCCGGATCGGTCACGCGGCCCCACAGCTCGCCGTTGATGAAGTTGCCGAGACGGCCGGCGGCGAGCCCCGTCGGCACCATCGGCGCGACGAAATCGGTGACCTGCAGCCAATGACGCTTGCGCTGCCAGGCGAACAGCGTCATCGCGAGCGTCACGCCGAGAAAGCCGCCGTGAAACGACATGCCGCCTTCCCATACCTTGAAGATGTCGAGCGGATGCGAGAAGTAGTAGTCGGCCTTGTAGAACAGCACGTAGCCGAGACGACCGCCGAGCACAGTGCCGAGCACGCCGTAGAACATCATGTCGTCGATGTCCTTCACGGTCCAGCCCTGCTCGGCGACGTGCGGCAGCTTCAGGCGCAGCCTGGCGACGACGATCGCCGCGATGAACGCGACGAGATACATGAGCCCGTACCAGCGCACGGCGAGCGGCCCCAGGTGAATCGCAACAGGGTCGAAATTCGGGTGAATGATCATGGGTTAGTGGTGAAGGGTTCAGCGTAGCAGGCCGTAATGATGTCATAAAAGCCGGGCGCCAAACGGAGCGAAAAGATCGCGAGCGGCGTACCCGCGCAGTGCGCGGCGCTTGCCCGTGCAACGGCACGAGGGCGCGGTCGCGGGCCGACATCGGCCAGAGCCGGTGCACGCGGGGCACGGCCCTGGCTGGCCGCCAGCACCGCTTCGATCAAATGCAACGGGGAACGCGACGACCTCGTGCCCCCTTTGCTTTTATAATGCGCGCACCGCCAACCCGGCCGCATCCGCCGGCGGAGACCTCCATGAAACGAACGATACTGCGCGCGGCGCTCGTGGCCCTGCTCATGGGCAGCATCGCCGCCGCGCACGCCGAGCAGGCCGACGGCCTCACGCTCGCGCAACGCAAGAACTGCATGGCCTGCCATGCGGTGAACAAGCCGCTGATGGGACCGTCGTTCCACGATATCGCCGCCAGATATGCCGCGCGCGCGGACGCCGGCGATTACCTCGCGCAGACGATCGTGAAGGGCAGTGTCGGCGTGTGGGGCAATGTCCCGATGCCCGCGAACACGCAGTTGACCGGCACCGAAGCGCACGCGCTCGCGCATTGGGTGCTCTCCGTCAGATAACGCTCGCGCGGCGAGCACGCCGCGTGTCAACCAGCGCTGCGGCGGGCGATCTCGACGTCGATCGCGTCGCGCACCCACTCCATCACTTCCGTTTCGAGCGCGAGCGCCACTTCGCGCGTGATCTGGCTGACGAGCCACGCTGTGTGGTCGTGCAGCGCGTCACGGCAGCGGGCCTCGATCGCTTCGCGCCCCTCGCCCGTCAGGTAGGTCGTCAACCGGTCGCGCAGCCGCTCGGCGACATGCTGCGCGTCCTCCGGCGTCAACGCCGGCGGCACGTCGTGCGCGACGGGCGCGGCCATCACGGCGACCTCCTCGGCCACCACGGCAGACGGCTGCAATTCGACGGCAGGCACGTGCGGCGTCGGCACCGCCTCGACGACGACATCCGCCTCGGCCGCGCCACCCGCCGCCGGCGCAACCGCCGCATGGGCGGGGTTGCCGGGCGCAAGCGCGTCGCTCAGCACCGGGATCGCCGAGGCGTCCGGCGCTGCCGCCAAGGCCGGCTCATGCGCCGGCGCCGGACTGCCGGCCGCCAGCACGTCGCTCAGCACTGGAATCGCCGAAGCGTCAGGCGCTGCTGCCACAGCCGGCTCATGCACCGGCGCCGGACTGTCGGTCTCCAGCACGTCGTTCAGCACAGGGATCGCCGAAGTGTCAGGCGCTGCCGCCAAGGCCGGCTCAAGCGCCGGCGCCGGACTGCCGGTCGCCAGCACGTCGCTCAGCACCGGGATCGCCGCGTCGTCAGGCTCTGCCGCCAAGGCCGGCTCATGCACCGGCGCCGGACTGTCGGTCTCCAGCACGTCGTTCAGCACAGGGATCGCCGAAGTGTCAGGCGCTGCCGCCAAGGCCGGCTCAAGCGCCGGCGCCGGACTGCCGGTCGCCAGCACGTCGCTCAGCACCGGGATCGCCGCGTCGTCAGGCGCTGCCGCCAAGGCCGGCTCATGCGCTGGCGCCGGACTGCCGGCCGCCAGCACGTCGCTCAGCACCGGGATCGCCGAGATGTCGGGCTGCCCCGCTGCGGCCGGCTCACGCGCGAGCACCGGCTTGCCGGTCTCCAGCACGTCGGTCAGCATCGGGATCGAGGATGATTCGGCTTGCGCCACGTGATTGCTCCGTCGACGGAATCGGCTAGCTGCCTTGCTTGTAGTTGTTCAGCGCATAACCGCGGTCGCGATAGAAGCGATAGCGGTCACGGCCTGCGGTCAGTTCGTCCGGCTCGTTGCCGACCACTTCGAGCAGGCGCTCGAAGCGGGCGAATTGCGCCGGCACCGCCGCGCCGAGGTTCAGCAGCACGTGATGATGCGGCGCCTTTTCGAGATCGGCGGCCAGCACGATCGGCGTCTCGGCCGCATGCGGGCTGTCGACGCCGCAATGCGGAATGAAATCGAGCGGCGAGAACGTCCAGAGCCGCTCGTCGAGCGCGCGCAGGCGCGCCGGCTCCGCGAGCACGACGACCGGCTGCCCGGCCTGGTAGGCCTTGCGCAGCAGCCGGCACGCGTAGGCGAGCGAATCGCCGACGTTGGTGTGGAAATCGATCCGCGTCATCGCCCGTTACGCCCGCGCCGCAGTGCTGTCCCGACTCCCGCCATCACTGCCCGGCGCGGTCGATCAGGAACTGCGTCAACAGCGGCACCGGACGGCCGGTCGCGCCCTTCGCCGCACCGCTCTTCCACGCGGTGCCGGCGATGTCGAGGTGCGCCCACGGGTAGCTGTCGGTGAAGCGCGACAGGAAGCAGGCCGCCGTCACGCTGCCGGCCGGACGGCCACCGATGTTCGCGATGTCCGCGAAATTCGACTTGAGCTGCTCCTGGTACTCGTCGTCGAGCGGCAGGCGCCACGCCGGGTCGCCCGCCTCGCGCGACGCGTCGAGCAGCTCGCCCGCGAGCGCGTCGTCCTTCGAGAACAGGCCGCTGTTGTGATGGCCGAGCGCGATGATGCATGCACCCGTCAGCGTCGCGATGTCGATCACCGCGGCCGGCTTGAAGCGCTCGGCATAGGTGAGCGCGTCGCACAGGATCAGGCGGCCCTCGGCGTCGGTGTTCAGGACCTCGATCGTCAGGCCCTTCATGCTGGTGACGACGTCGCCCGGCTTCGTCGCGTTGCCGGCCGGCATGTTCTCGCAGGTCGGAATGATGCCGACGACGTTGATCTTCAGGCCCATTTCGGCGACCGCGCGCAGCGTGCCGAGCACCGAGCCCGCGCCGCACATGTCGTACTTCATCTCGTCCATGCCCTCGCCCGGCTTCAGCGAGATGCCGCCGGTATCGAACGTGATGCCCTTGCCGACCAGCACGACCGGCGCGGCCTTCGCCGCCGCCCCCTGATAATGGAGCACGATGAAGTGCGGCGGCTCGACCGACGCGCGCGCGACCGACAGGAACGAGCCCATCTTGAGCGCCTCGATCTGCTTGAGGCCCAGCACCTCGACCTTCAGGTTCCAGTCCTTCGCGATCTGCCGCGCGGTCTTCGCGAGATAGGCGGGGGTGCAGACGTTGCCGGGCAGGTTGCCCAGATCGCGGGTCAGATCCATCCCGTTAGCGAGCGCGGCCGCCTGCTTGACGGCGACCTTCGCCGCCTTCTCGTCAGCCGGATCCACGCTGAACACGACGCGCTTGAGCCCGTGCGGCGCCGGTTCCGGCTTGCTTTTCAGCTGCGTGAAGCGATAGGTCTCGCCGCGCAGCGCGAGGATCGCCGCGCGCACGCCCCAGTCGGAGCTGCGCTCGTCGACCGGCAGCTGCGCCAGCGTGAAGGTGACCTGCGCCACGCGGGTCGCCAGCAGCGCGCGCCAGGCGGCGCGTGCCGCCTCCGCATAGGCTTTCTGGTTGAAAGCATCCTGCTTGCCCAGCCCGACGAGCAGCACGCGCGACGCGCCGATCCCGGACACTTCGTGCAGGAACAGCGTCTTGCCGCTCTTGCCGTCCATGTCGCCGGCCTTGACCACGCGCGAGATCAGGCCCTTGGTCGCCGCATCGATGTCGAGCGCCGCGCCCGAAAGGGTCTGCGCCTCGAACACGCCGAGCACGATGCAGTCGGACTTTCCGGTCAGGAAGCCCTTGGACTCCCCTTTGCTCCAATCACAGCCTTTTATGCTAAAGTCCATCGCGCTTGTCCTCGGATAAAATCTGGGCTAAGGATGAAAGCCGCAATTATCCGCTATTTTTCCCGTGGCGGCGTGAGCGCCGGCCCACGCGCGCTCCGCCTCCCGCCCTCTTCTCATCAAGAATGATCTTCGAACGCTCCCTCCAGCGCGAGCTTGCGTACACGGCAGGCGCCGTCTTCATGGTGCTGCTCACGATCATGCTCACGACGATGATGATCCGCATCATCGGCTTCGCCGCGTCCGGTGAAATCGACCCGAAGGACGTGCTCGTGCTGATCGGCCTCACCGTGATCGGCTATCTGGCCGTGATGCTCGTCGTCACGCTGTTCGTGTCGATCCTGTTCGTGCTGACCCGCTGGTACCGGGATTCCGAAATGGTCGTGTGGCTCGCGTCGGGCGTGAGCCTGACGCGCCTCATCAAGCCGATCGGCGTGTTCGCGACGCCGATCGTGCTGCTGATCGCGTTCTTCGCATTCGTCGGCTGGCCGTGGTCGAACCAGCAGAGCAAGCTGATCAAGGCGCGCTTCCAGCAGCGCGACGAGATCTCGCTGCTCGCACCCGGGCAGTTCCGCGAATCCGCGACCAATCACCGCGTCTTCTTCATCGAGAAGATGTCGCCCGACCAGAGCAAGGTGCAGAGCGTGTTCGTGACGTCGACCGAGAACGGCAAGGTCAACGTCATCGTGTCGCAAACGGGCCATACCGAGACGAGCAGCCACGGCGACCGCTTCATCGTGCTGGAGAATGGCCGCCGCTACGACGGCACGCCGGGCCAGCCGAACGTCAAGATCATGGAGTTCGAACGCTACGGCGTGAAGATCCAGAGCAAGCCGTTCGTCAACGTGACGGCCACCAACAGCACGCCGACCCTCGACCTGCTGCGCAACCCGACCGCCGACAACCTCGCCGAATTCGCGTGGCGCGCGGGCCTGCCGCTGATCGCGCTCAACCTGATGGTGCTCGGCATCCCGCTCGCGTACCAGAACCCGCGCCGCAGCCGCACGATCAACCTCGTGATGGCAGTACTGATCTACCTGACCTATTCGAACCTGCTCAACGTCGTGCAAGCGCAGATCGAGCAGGGCAAGCTGTCGTTCGGCGTGGGCCTCGTCGGACTGCACGTGGTCGTCGCGGCGATCGTCGGCTTCATCTTCTGGCTCCGGGTACGCAACCGCCCGCTCATTTCACGCGCGCTGTTCAGCCGCTCGACGGGGGCATGACCGATGCGGCTCTATGAAAAATACTTCGCACGGCAGATCTACGTCGCGTTCATCTTCATCCTGTTCGCGTTCTCGGGCCTGTTCTTCTTCTTCGACCTGATCAGCGAACTGAACACGGTCGGCCACGGCAACTACAAGTTCGGCTACGCGGTGCTGCGCGTCGCGCTGCAGACGCCGTCGCGCTTCTACGAGATCATCCCGGTCGCGGCGCTGATCAGCGCGATCTACGTGTTCGCGCAGATGGCGGCGAGCTCGGAATTCACGATCTTCCGCGTGTCGGGCCTCGCGACCGGCCAGGCGCTGCGCTCGCTGCTGAAGATCGGCGTGCCGCTCGTGATCATCACCTACCTGATCGGCGAGTTCGTCGGGCCGTATTCCGACCAGCTGTCGGAGCGCGTGCGGCTCCAGGCGCTCGGCTCGTCGGTGTCGTCGAATTTCGTGTCGGGCGTCTGGGTGAAGGACACGCTCGCCGCGCGCGACAACGGCGAGCAGGTCACGCGCTTCGTCAACGTCGGCCGGCTGTCGCCCGATTCGACGATCAGCGACGTGCGGATCTACGAGTTCGATTCGAAATTCCAGCTGCAGAACGTGCGGATCGCACAGACCGGCCGCTACGAGCCGCCGGGCCACTGGCTGCTGACGGGCGTCACCGATACCGCGCTGTCGTCGATCGCGCCCGCCGGCCAGCCCGCCGATTCGCTGAATCCGGTGTACGCGTCGAAGCAGGTGACGATGTCCGAATACCGGCTGCGCTCGGATCTCACGCCGCAGATCCTGTCGGTGCTGCTGGTGTCGCCGGAACGCATGTCGATCATCAACCTGTTCCGCTACATCCAGCACTTGCGGGAGAATCAGCAGGACACGCAGCGCTACGACATCGCGCTGTGGCGCAAGCTGCTGTATCCGTTCGCAGTGTTCGTGATGCTGGTGCTGTCGCTGCCGTTCGCGTACCTGCACACGCGCGCGGGCGTGGTCGGCGTCAAGGTGTTCGGCGGCATCATGCTCGGCATGAGCTTCCAGCTGCTCAACACGCTGTTCTCGCACGTCGGCATGCTGAACACCTGGCCCGCGCCGCTGACGGCCGCGGTCCCCGGCCTGCTCTACCTCGGGCTCGGCCTGTTCGCGCTCAAGTGGGTCGACCGGCATTGAGCGCCGGTTCGTGAGGCATTCGCGATGAATTCGCACGGCATCATCCTGTTCGGTCACGGCGCGCGCGATCCGCGCTGGGCGGAGCCGTTCGAGCGGCTCGCCGCCCGGCTGCGCGCGGCGCGCGGCGACGCGCCCGTGTCGCTCGCGTTTCTCGAACTGATGACGCCACCGCTCGACGCGGCCATCGCCGCGCAGGCCGCGGCGGGCTGCACGCACATCACCGTGGTGCCGGTGTTCTTCGGCCAGGGCGGACATATCCGCCGCGACCTGCCGCAGTTGATCGACGCGTGCCGCGCCGCGCATCCGGGCGTCGAGATACGCTGCGCGACGGCGGTCGGCGAGGACGACGGCGTGCTCGACGCGATCGCGCGCTACTGCCTCGATCAGGCCGGCGACGGCGCGTAGGCGCGCCGCAGCGCCATAAACAAAAAGGGCTGGGTCCCGTGCAATACAGGACTCAGCCCTCCGGCACCCGACCTTCGACTGTCCACTTTCGTGGGGCAGTTCACACGCCGGCGCTTTTTGTTTCGGCTCGCCGTTACGGCTCGCCGCTACGGCTTGCCGCTACGGCCCACCGTTACCGCTCAACACGACGTCCTGCCATCATTACGCACCGCTTCGGCAGGCTTTGCGCGGGCCGTCACGCCGCGTCGCGCATCGCCCGCGCGGCGGCCTTCGCGGCCTCGCCCCGTTCGGCGAACGCGTCGCCGATCATCAGCAGACTCGGCTCGGCGGGATCGAGCCACGCCTGCGCCGCGCCCGCCGCCATCTCGGCCAGGGTCAGCGTCAGCGTGCGTTCGCGCGGCGTGCTGCATGCCTCGACGATCGCGACCGGGGTTTCCGGCGCGCGGCCCGCGTCGATCAGCTGCTGCGCGATGCCGGGCGCGCTGTCGCGGCCCATGTAGTAGACGATCGAGTCGGCGCGCGCCGTCTCGCGGATCTCGTCGCTGTCCGGCGCGCGGCTGTGCGTCGCGAACGCGACGCTGCGCGCGACACCGCGCAGCGTCAATGAACGCTTGAGCGACGCTGCGCCGGCGAGCGCTGCCGTGATGCCGGGCACGATCTCGTAGTCGATGCCGGCCGCCTCGAGCGCGCGCATTTCCTCGTCGGCGCGGCCGAACAGCATCGGATCGCCACCCTTCAAGCGCACCACCAGCGCATGCTCGCGCGCCGCATCGACGATCTGCTTGTTGATGAAGTGCTGCGCGGTCGAGCGTTGCCCGCAACGCTTGCCGACCGCGATCCTGCGTGCGTTCGGCGCGTAATCGAGCATCGCCGGCTCGATCAGCGCGTCGTGCAGCACGACGTCGGCCTCGGCGAGCAGGCGCGCGCCGCGCACCGTGATGAGATCCGCGGCGCCCGGCCCGGCGCCGATCAAATACACCTTGCCCATGTCTGTCGCTTCCCTGGGTGGGTCAGAACCGGCGCCACCCTGCGGCGGCGCCGCGCCCGTCACGCCGAAAACGCCCGGATCATGCCCGCGGCGACCGTGTGGTGCGTCGCCTCGTCGATCAGCACGAACGCGCCCGTGCCCGGATGCGCGTCATACGTGTCGCACACGATCGGCTTTTGCAGCGTCAGCGCGACGCGGCCGATGTCGTTCATCTTCAGGTCGTGGCGGTCCGTCGCATGCGACAGCGTGTGCACGTCGAGCACCTGCTTGACCGCGCCGATCTTCGCGAACACCGTGCTCGTGGTCTGCTTGAGCAGGTACTTGCGCTGCGGCGACAGCGGCACTTCGTCGAACCAGCACAGATCGGCCTCGAGCTTCTTCGCGGGCTCGATCGGCTGTGCCACCGGCACGAACACGTCGCCGCGCGACACGTCGACATCCTCGGCGAGGCGGATCGTCACCGCCTGGCCGGCGAACGCGCGCTCGACCGCCGCGGTGCCGCCCGGCACCGGCGCGATGATCTCGGCGACCGTCGCGGTGCGGTTCGACGGCAGCACGACGATTTCGTCGCCGACCTTCACTTCGCCCGCCTCGATCCGGCCCATGTAGCCGCGGAAGTCGTCCGCCGAGCTGCCGTCCTGGCGCGCGACCCACTGCACCGGGAAGCGCAGCGCGTCGTGCGCCTGCGATTCGACCGGCAGCGCTTCCAGCACGTCGAGGAGCGGCTCGCCCGCATACCACGGCATGCGCTCGCTCGCGCCGACGATGTTGTCGCCCTTCAGCGCCGACACCGGCACGAAGCGCACGTCGGCAAGGCCGAGCTGCTTCGCGAGCGCGACGTATGCGTCGCGGATTTCGTTGAAGCGCGCCTCGCTGTAGTCGACCAGGTCCATCTTGTTGATCGCGACGATCACGTGCTGCAGCGCGAGCAGCTTGACGATCGCGCTATGACGCTTGGTCTGCGGCAGCAGCTCCGCGACGCCGTTCTCGATCGTGACGCGGGTCGCGTCGACCAGGATGATCGCCGCGTGCGCGGTCGACGCGCCCGTCACCATGTTGCGCGTGTACTGCTCGTGGCCCGGCGTGTCGGCAATGATGAACTTGCGCTTCGCCGTCGCGAAATAACGGTACGCGACGTCGATCGTGATGCCCTGCTCGCGCTCGGCCTCGAGGCCGTCGGTCAGCAGCGCGAGGTCGAGCTCGTCGCCGACGGTACGCTTGTTCTTCGCGCGCGACAGCGCGGACAGCTGGTCGGACAACACCGCCTTGCTGTCATACAGCAGGCGGCCGATCAACGTGCTCTTGCCGTCGTCGACGCTGCCTGCCGTGATGAAGCGCAGCACGCCGAGGTCTTCGTTGTTCTCGATGATGCTCATGATGTGAATGTCCTCGTGTGCTTCAGAAATAACCTTGCTTCTTGCGCTGTTCCATCGCGGCTTCGGAGGCCTGGTCGTCCATCCGGGTTGCGCCGCGCTCGGTGATCTCGGTCACCGCCGTCTCGGCGATGATCTTCTCGACGTGGTCCGCGTCGCTCTCGACCGGGCACGTGCAGCTGATGTCGCCGACCGTGCGGAAGCGCACCTGCGCGATCTCGCTCGTCTCGCCCTCGCGCATCGGCGTGAGCGGCGTGACCGGCACGAGCAGGCCGTTGCGGCGCACGATCTCGCGCTGGTGCGCGTAGTAGATCGACGGCAGTTCGAGGTTCTCGCGGGCGATGTACTGCCACACGTCCAGCTCGGTCCAGTTCGAGATCGGGAACACGCGCAGGTGCTCGCCGTTGTGCAGGCGCGCGTTGTACAGGCTCCACAGCTCCGGGCGCTGCGCCTTCGGGTCCCACTGGCCGAATTCGTCGCGGAACGAGAAGATGCGCTCCTTCGCGCGCGCCTTCTCTTCGTCGCGGCGTGCGCCGCCGATCATCGCGGTGTAGCCGTACTGCTCGATCGTCTCGAGCAGCGTGACGGCCTGCGCGGCATTGCGCGAGTCGGTCTCGCGGCGCAGCACGACCGTGCCGCGCTTGATCGAGTCCTCGACGTGGCCCACGACCAGCTCGGCGCCGATCTCCTTCGCGCGCCGGTCGCGGAAGTCGATCACTTCCTCGTAGTTGTGGCCGGTGTCGATGTGGACGAGCGGGAACGGCAGCGTCGTCTTGCGGTTCGCGCCGAGGCCGAACGCCTTCAGCGCGAGATGCAGCACGACGACGGAATCCTTGCCGCCCGAGAACAACAGCGCCGGCTTGCTGCATTCGGCGACGAGTTCGCGCAGGATGTGGATCGACTCGGCTTCGAGCCAGTCGAGGTGGCCCATGCGGCTGGCGTCGCCGGTGGGCGGGGCAAAGGCGGATTGCTCGAGCGTCGTGCTCATGGTTTCAGTCCTTCTCTTCCGGGTTCGTGCCGCCCGCGTCGGGCGGGCGGCCACTATTCAGTCTTGTCGGTATGTCGTTCAGCGTGCTGCGTCGGGCGTCGCGGAAATCGGCGTGATCGCGATGTGCAGGCCGCATTCCTTCGTGTCGCGCGATTCCCACCACCAGCGGCCGGCCCGGCTGTCCTCGCCGGGGCGCACCGCGCGCGTGCACGGTTCGCAGCCGATGCTCGGGTAGCCGCGCGCATGGAGCGGATTCACGGGCACGTCGAACGCCTTCAGGTACGCCCACACGTCGCTCTCCGTCCAGTCGGCGAGCGGATTGTACTTGGCAATGCCGCGCGCCTCGTCCTGCTCTTCCTCGTGCAGCTCCGCGCGCGTGACCGACTGCTCGCGGCGCTGGCCGGTGACCCATGCGTTCACGTCCGCGAGCGCGCGGTTGAGCGGCTCGACCTTGCGAATGTGGCAGCACGCCTTGCGCAGCTCGACGCTCTCGTAGAACGCATTCAGGCCATGGTCGGCGACGTACGCATCGACCGCATCCTGCTGCGGGCGGAACTGCTCGATCTCGTAGCCGTAGCGCTCGCGCACGCGGTCGATCATGCCGACCGTCTCCGCGTGCAGGCGGCCCGTGTTCAGCGAGAAGATGCCGATCGCGTGCGCGTTCGACAGGATCGCGTGCGTGAGAACCATGTCCTCGGCCGCGAGGCTGCTCGCGAGCTTCACGCTCGGGTGGCGCGCGGCGATCTGCGCGAGCAGCGCGTCGAGCCGTTCGACCTTCGCGGCGAGTTCCGGCGTCAGCGCCGTTGCGGCAGCGGCGCTCATGCATCCACCTTCGCGGCAGCGGCGGCCGCACGGCGGCGGAACAGCGGCGACGGATTGTCGACCGCGCCCTGATAGCGCTGCGAGAATTCGCCGAATGCGTTCAGCGCGTCGTGGATGTCCTTGTCCGCGCGCACCGCGAACGCGTCGAAGCCGCAACGCTCCATGTAATTCAGCTGGTCGCGCAGCACGTCGCCGATCGCGCGCAGCTCGCCCGTCCAGCCGTGACGCTCGCGCAGCAGGCGCGCGATGCTGTAGCCGCGGCCGTCCGCGAAGCGCGGGAAATCGACGGCGATCAGCGCGATCGCGCCGAAATCGGCGACGAGGTCGGCCGGCTCGCTGTCCGGCGCGAGCCACACGCCCAGCTCGTCCTTCGTCTTCGCGGCGACGAGCGCCGCGCGCTCGGCCTGCCACAGCGCGAACGGCACCAGCACCTTGCCCGCCGGCAGCGTGCCGACCGCGGGGAGCGCGCCGTCTTCCGCCGCGCGCACGACCTGCCATGCGTCATCGGTCACTGCGCGGTTCTTGATAATCGAAGCCATCTGCTAATTCCTTCTACCCGGTTGGTTACGCGTGCGCGGCCTGGCGCGCCGCGTAGACGCGCTCCTTGAACGGCGCAATGCCGATGCGGTCGTACGTGTCGACGAAGCGCTCGCCGTCGGCGCGCGCTTCGACGAACGTGTCGATCAGCTTCGCGATCACGTCCGGCACCTCGTCGGCGGAGAACGACGGCCCGATCACGCGGCCGAGGCGCGCGCCGCCGTTGCCCGTGCCCTGCTCGCCGCCGAGCGACACCTGGTACCACTCCGCGCCGTCCTTGTCGACGCCGAGAATGCCGATGTTGCCGACGTGATGGTGCCCGCACGAGTTCATGCAGCCGGAGATGTTGAGCGACAGGTCGCCGAGATCGTAGACGTAGTCGAGATCGTCGAAGCGCTGCTGGATCGCCAGCGCGATCGGGATCGACTTCGCGTTCGCGAGCGAGCAGAAGTCGCCGCCCGGGCACGCGATGATGTCGGTCAGCAGGCCGACGTTCGGCGTCGCGAAGCCGGCCGCCTTCGCCTTTTCCCAGAGCGCGAACAGGTCGCGCTTCTTCACGTTCGCGAGGATCAGGTTCTGCTCGTGCGACACGCGCAGTTCGCCGAGCGAATAGGCGTCGGCCCAGTCGGCGACCTGCTCCATCTGCGCGTCGGTCGCGTCGCCCGGCGCGACGCGGTGGTTCTTCAGCGACAGCGTGACGGCTGCGTAGCCCGGCACCTTGTGCGGCGCGATGTTACGCTCGACCCAGCGCGCGAACGCCTTGTTCTCGAGCAGATGCTGCTCGAACGACGCGTCGGTGTCCGCAAGCTTTTCGTAAACAGGCGGCTGGAAGTATTGCGACACGCGGTCGAGCTCGTCCTGCGTGAGCGTCGACGGGCCGTCCTTCAGGTGCTGCCACTCTTCCTCGACCTGCTGCGCGAACTTCGCCGGCGACAGCGCCTTCACGAGGATCTTGATCCGCGCCTTGTACAGGTTGTCGCGGCGGCCGTAGCGGTTGTACACACGCAGCACGGCTTCGCAATAGGTCAGCAGATGCTGCCACGGCAGGTCCTCGCGGATCACCGCGCCGACGATCGGCGTGCGGCCGAGGCCGCCGCCCGCGAGAATGCTCGCGACCACCTCGCCCTGCGCGTTCTTCTTCAGGTAGACGCCCAGGTCGTGGATCTGCACGGCCGCGCGGTCGGCCTTCGAGCCGGACACCGCGATCTTGAACTTGCGCGGCAGCCACGCGAATTCGGGGTGGAACGTCGACCACTGGCGGAGGATTTCCGACCACGGACGCGGATCGATCTCCTCGTCCTGCGCGACGCCGGCAAACTGGTCGGCGGTAATGTTGCGGATGCAGTTGCCCGACGTCTGGATGC
The DNA here is from genome assembly GCF_000687455.2 of Burkholderia sp. lig30. GTDB lineage: Bacteria > Pseudomonadota > Gammaproteobacteria > Burkholderiales > Burkholderiaceae > Burkholderia. The sequence goes on along the minus strand of NZ_JGVW01000056.1, from coordinate 50,754 downwards.
CGTGCATCTGCACCGACGCGAGTTTCGCGAGGATCTCGGGGGTTTCCTCGAGCTTGATCCAGTTGAACTGGATGTTCGAGCGCGTCGAGAAGTGGCCGTAGCCGCGATCGTGCTCGCGGGCGATGCGCGCGAGCATCCGCAACTGGTCGCTGCGCAGGTTGCCGTACGGAATCGCGATACGGTGCATGTACGCGTGACGCTGCAGGTACAGGCCGTTCTGCAGGCGCAGCGGACGGAACTCGTCTTCGCTCAACTCGCCCGACAGGCGGCGGCGTACCTGATCGCGGTACTGCGCGACTCGCTCGTCGACGATCGTCTGGTCGTACTGGTCGTACTGATACATTCGGGGACCCCAGGGTTTTCGTGTTGACCGCGCGGCGTCCTAGCCACGCCGCGCCCGAATTCTGCACCGACTTCGCCTCCCGTGCACCCGTGGCCCGTGGATTGCTAATGACGTATACAGATATCGATATTTGAAAAACTCCGGTGAATCGTAATAAACTCGCCTTATATTTCAAACGACTAAAAAATTCTGTTGATATGCGGAAGGGTTATAAATGAACCTGCACCAATTTCGCTTCGTGCGCGAGGCCGTCCGGCAGAATTTCAACCTCACCGAGGCGGCCAAGGCGCTGTATACATCGCAACCGGGCGTCTCCAAGGCGATCATCGAGCTGGAAGACGAGCTCGGCGTCGAGATCTTCACCCGCCACGGCAAGCGCGTGCGCTCGCTGACCGAGCCCGGCAGGATCATCCTCGCGTCGGTCGAGCGCATCCTCCAGGAAGTCGAGAGCCTTAAAAGGGTCGGGAAAGATTACGCGGCACAGGACCAGGGCAACCTGACGATCGCGGCGACCCATACGCAGGCGCGCTACTCGCTGCCGTCGGCGATCGCCGAATTCAAGAAGCGCTTCCCGAAGGTGCACCTGTCGATCCTGCAGGGCAGCCCGACGCAGGTTGCCGAGATGGTGCTCCACGACCAGGCGGATCTCGCGATCGCGACCGAGGCGATCGCCGACTACAAGGATCTGGTGTCGCTGCCCTGCTTCCAGTGGCACCACGCGGCCGTCGTGCCAGCCGACCACCCGCTGCTCGACCGCAAGACGCCGTCGCTCGACGATCTCGCGCAGTACCCGCTGATCACCTACGACGACGCGTACGCCGGGCGCAAGAAGATCAACCAGGCGTTCGCGCTGCGCGGTCTGTCGCCCGACATCGTGCTCGAGGCGATCGACGCCGACGTGATCAAGACCTACGTCGAGCTGGGCCTCGGGGTCGGCATCATGGCGGACATCGCGTTCAATCCGGAGCGTGACCGCAACCTGCGGCTGATTCCGGTCGGCCACCTGTTCGGCAGCAACGTCACGCGCGTCGCGCTCAAGCAGGGCGCCTACCTGCGCAGCTATGTGTATACGCTCGTCGAGTTGCTGTCGCCGACGCTGAACCGCAAGCTGATCGAGCAGGCGCTGAAGGGCGAAGCCGATTCGTATGAACTTTGACGGGACACGATAACGACCGGGGCGCGATTGGCGCCCCTTTTTTTCATCGCCGACGGAGATCTCACGCATGACGCCATCCACCTTGCTGCGCCGCGCCGCCGGCGCCGCCCTGCTGCTTTCGTGCGCGGTCGCGCACGCCGACCTGAAGGTCGGCGTCGACCTGTCGACGACCGGCCCGGCCGCCGCGATCGGCATGTCGAGCAAGAACGCGATCCTGATGTGGCCGAAGACGATCGCCGGGCAGAACGTCCAGGTGACGCTGCTCGACGACGCGTCCGACCCGGGCGTCGCGGTGCGCAACATCCGCAAGCTGGTGTCCGAGGACAAGGTGGACGTGGTGATCGGGCCGAACATCACGCCGGCCGCGCTTGCGGCGCTCGACGCGGTCGCCGGCGCGCAGACGCCGATGGTCACGCTGATCGGCTCCGGGTCGATCGTCGAGCCGCAGGAAGGTGCGCGGGTGTGGGCGTTCAAGATGGCGCAGAGCGACCGGGCGATGGCCGACGTGATGACCCGCTACATGGCGAATCACGGCGTGAAGACGGTCGGCTTCATTGGCTTCGCGGACAGTTATGGCGACAGCTGGCTCAACGAGTTCAGCCGCTTCGCCGAACTGCGCAAGATCCGCATCGTCGCGAGCGAGCGCTTCAACCGCACCGACGCGAGCGTCACGGGGCAGGCGCTGAAGCTGATCGCGGCGAGGCCCGACGCGATCCTGATCGCCGGCGCCGGCACGCCGACCGTGCTGCCGCAGCGCACGCTGATCGAGCGCGGCTACAAGGGCCCGATCTACCAGACGCACGGCATCGCGACCCCGGAATTCATCCGGCTCGGCGGCAAGGACGTCGAGGGCACGCTGTTCCCGACGCAGCCGGTCGTCGTCGCGCGCACGCTGCCGGCCGATCATCCGGCCCGCAAGGCGGCGCTCGCGTTCGTCAGTGCCTACGAGGCGAAGTACGGCGCGGGCACGGTCACGCAGTTCGCGGGCGATGCCGCCGGCGTGTATCCGCGGCTGGCCGACGCGGTCGGCCGCGCGCTGAAGGCCGCGCAGCCGGGCACGCCCGAGTTTCGCAACGTGCTGCGCCGGGAGCTGGAGCGCGCGCACGAGCTGGTGGTGCCGAACGGCGTCGTCAATACGAGCGACAGCGATCACGTCGGGCTCGACCAGCGCGCGAGCGTGATGGGAATCGTGAAGAACGGCGGGTTCGTCTACCTCAGCCAGTGAGCGGATGCCGGGCTGCTTGCCCGGCGCGGCGTTTTCGGCGATAATTCGCGCTTTCGCCGCGCGCAATCGCATGCGCGGTCGCGATAAGCCCAGGTGGTGAAATTGGTAGACGCAGGGGACTCAAAATCCCCCGCCGCAAGGCGTGCCGGTTCGATTCCGGCCCTGGGCACCATCAGATAGTTTCGGGCAGTCCCGAGAATTCCCAAAACCCGCGTCGGCTATAGGCTTCCGCGGGTTTTTCGTTTTCGGGAAGTCCCGAGCGGAACCGGGGAAGCCCCAAAAATCGAGGGTACGGCTTGATGCGAAATACCACCGCAGATCACGATCACTCGTACCCAGTCACCATCCGCCCCGCGCCATCAGTCGATACGCAGCCGGTCAAATTCGACGGCCAACTCTACGCCAAGGGTTGAATACAGATAGGCGACGTAACGGGCACGACGTTCGCCGTGAGCAGAGCGAGACAGCAACGCCTCCGCCTTCGCGTATGCCTCCGTACCCGGCCGCACTGCCTCCAACGAATTCACGATATTCAGCAATCCCCCGGCTTCGAACCCAAGCCGGGTGACTCCCTCGAATGTGACCGTTGCACGGCGTTGCCCGTCGTGTGCCCTCAGGATGAAGATATCGGGAATGCCCGAACCGCCCTCACTCTCAGTCAAGATGCCGTCGACATACCAGTCATGGAGGTTGTCGAATCGGTCGAAGATTTCTGAGACGGTGTCGGTCATCACCCTATTCACCTTACGAAAGAATGGAAACAGGCCAACCTGTCGCAAGCCGGACGGATCGCCCGGAAACCCCGCCCAACACCGCGCAAACGCGTCACTTCACGCTGAATCGGTACGTGCCCTGCGTCCGATGGCCATCTGCCGCGACAGCCACCCATTTGACCGTGTACGCGCCCGACGCAAGCGTTGCGAGCGGCACCGTCATCCGTTTGCGGTTCGCGCCATCGACGCTCGCCTTGCCGGCCGACACTGCGTTGCCCTGCCCGTCGACGACGACGATCGAGCTGAACGACGGTTCGAGCGTCTCGGTGAAGCCGATCGCAACGGCCGGCGGCGCGGATGCCAGCACGGCGTTCGCGGCCGGCTCGGTGTTGGCGGGCCGGGCGTGCGCGAACGCCGCCGACGACACGGTCGCCGCCAACACGACGGCTGCGGCCTTGCGGCTGACGTAAACGGGATCGAAAGTCATGTCTTCTCCGGAAAAGTTGAGCGCATGCCGCAACCGGCTCGCGGACGCGCGGCGATCGCGCAGCTTACCAGCTGCTGCGCGCCGTCCCGCCGGCCACGCGCTCCCGCTTGATAGAATGCGCGCGCTATGGATCTCGAAAGCATTCTCTTCAGCCAGGGTTTCGGCTCGCGCCGCCAGTGCCGCGGCCTGATCGAAACGGCGCGCGTCGACGTCGGCGGCACGGCCTGCACCAACCCGGCCGCGCCGTTCGACACCGACCGCCTGGTGTTCTCGGTCGACGGCACGCCGTGGGCATTCCACGCGCACGCGTATCTCGCGCTCAACAAGCCCGCCGGCTACGAGTGCTCGCGCGACCCGCAACACCACGCGAGCGTGTTCAGCCTGCTGCCGCCGCCGCTCGTCGCGCGCGGCGTGCAGTGCGTCGGCCGGCTCGATCAGGACACGACGGGGCTGCTGCTGCTGTCCGACGACGGCCAGTTCGTGCACGCGTACACGTCGCCGAAGCGCAAGGTGCCGAAAACCTACGTCGCGACCGTGCGCCACCCACTCGACGACACGCAACTGAACGCGCTGCGCTCGGGCGTGATGCTGCACGGCGAGCCGAAGCCGATCGCCGCAATCGCCGCCGACGCGCGCGACACGCACGTCCTCGCGCTGACGGTGCTCGAAGGCAAGTATCACCAGGTGAAGCGAATGGTTGCCGCCGCGAGCAACCGCGTCGAGGCGCTGCACCGGGAAAGCGTCGGCGGCTTCACGCTGCCGGACACGCTCGCGCCGGGCGAATGGCAGTGGCTCGGCGAGGCCGAGCTGGCCGCGCTGCGCGGCACCGCGAAAACCCTGTAAGGGAAAATCCGCACGACCGCGCGACGCGATCTGCCCCCTGACGCGTGGCGACGGCGCGCGCCCCCCGCTATACTCGATTCAAAAGGGTCAGCGCTGCAGGGAGGCCATCATGCTGATCAACCACCCGGTCGAGATGACATATGTGATGCTCGCGTTCGCCGCGCTCGGCGCGATCGTGATCGGCGGGCTGCTGCTGGTCATGCGCGCGAAGCACAAATACCACCCGAACCTGATCGGCGCGCTGATCGGCGCGCTGCTATGTTTCCTGCTGATCGAGGCGCTACCTGCGCTGATCTGACGCGCCGGCGGTCCGCAGGAAATCGTCGACGGTCGGATAGCGCAGCGTCACGCGCAATTCGCGCTTGAGCCGCGCGTTGGAAAGCCGCCGCGATTCGCGCATGAACGACAGCAGCGTCGGCTCGAGCAGGCGCTGGGCGTCGGCGCGGCTCACGCGCGGCGGCGGCGGCAGCCCGAACGCACGCGCGACGCGCTCGAAATACTCCCCCATCAGCAGTTCGCTGTCGTCCGACGCGTGCACCGCGCGCGACGGCTTGCCGCGCGCCGCCGCACGCAACAGGATCGCCGCGAGGTCGTCGGCGTGAATGTGGTTCGTGTAGACGTCGTCGGCCGGCACGAGCGCGGGGGTTCCGCGCTCGAGGCGCGCGAGCGGCAGCCGGTTCGCCGCATAGATGCCCGGAATCCGCACGATGCGCACCGACAGCACGCCGCGCGCGGCCGCGGCGCGCAGTTGCCGCTCGGCCGACACACGGCGAAATGCGCGCGGATTCGCCGGGTGCACCGGGCGCGTTTCGTCGATCCACGCCCCGCCGCAATCGCCGTATACGCCGCTCGTGCTCGCATAGACGAGCCTCGGCGCGCAAGGACGCTCGGTTACAATACGCGCTGCCTGAAAAGGCGAGCCGGCCGACCGGGCCGCCGCGCGCCCTTTCCGCAGCCTGCCGTATGCCGGCGCCGGCTGACACGCGGGTCGCGGCACGCGCGTGGCCAGCGCCGCGACGAGCGCGCGCGTGCGCCGGTCGTCGGTGCCGTCGGGCTGCGGCGGCGCGAGATGCAGGATCGTGCGGGCCAGCTTGCCGGCGCGGGCGAGCGTCGACGGGCGATCCAGGTCGCCGACGATCGGCGTCGCGCCCGCCGCGCGCAATTCGGCGCGCCGCCCCGGCTGGCTCGTCAGCGCGAAGATGCGCACGCCGCCGCGCCGCGCGCGCAGTTGTTCGACGCAGCGCAGGCCGACGTCGCCGCAGCCGACGATCAGTACGCGCGGCCGGCGCAGAATTCGTGTCGCGATCATGGTGTAGTGCGAAATCAGTAGCCACCGTTGCGCCACGCGCAACGGTTTGCATTGTAGCTGCCGTGCCCGACATGCACGGTCCCCACATTTTGTTTTCGATGAATCTATGGCATTCAACGTAACTCTCAAGCAAAGCGGCCGGCAATTCCAGGTCGAGTCGGATGAAACCGTGCTGGCAGCCGCACTGCGCCAGAACGTGCATCTGCCGTACGGCTGCAAGAACGGCGCGTGCGGCTCGTGCAAAGGCCAGATCGTGTCGGGCCAGGTCGAACAGGGCGCGCACGCCGCGTCGGCGCTGTCGAACGACGAGCGCACCCGCGGCCTCGCGCTGCTGTGCTGCGCGACGGCGCAGTGCGACCTCGAAATCGACGTGCGCGAGATCGCCGGCGTCGACGGCGTGCAGGTCAAGAAGCTGCCGTGCCGCATCGCCGCGCTCGAACGCAAGGCGGACGACGTGATGGTGGTCAAGCTGCAACTGCCCGCCAACGAGCGCCTGCAGTACCTCGCCGGCCAGTACATCGAGTTCATCCTGAAGGACGGCTCGCGCCGCAGCTACTCGATGGCGAACGCGCCGCACGAGGAAGGCCCGATCGAGCTGCACATCCGCCACATGCCGGGCGGCAAGTTCACCGATCACGTATTCGGCGCGATGAAGGAGCGCGACATCCTGCGCTTCGAAGGCCCGCTCGGCACGTTCTTCCTGCACGAGGATTCCGACAAGCCGATGGTGCTGCTCGCGTCGGGCACCGGCTTCGCGCCGATCAAGGCGATCATCGAGCACGCGAAGCACCTGGGCCTCACGCGCCCGATGACGCTCTACTGGGGCGCGCGCCGCAAGAAGGACCTCTATCTCGCGGAGCTGGCCGAGCAATGGGCGAACGAGATCCCGAACTTCACGTTCGTGCCGGTGCTCTCCGAGCCGGACGCCGCCGACGCATGGACCGGCCGCACCGGCTTCGTGCACCGCGCGGTGATCGAGGATCTGCCCGACCTGTCCGGCCACCAGGTCTACGCGTGCGGCGCGCCGGTGATGGTCGAGTCCGCGCAGCGCGACTTCACGCAGCATCATGGCCTGCCGACGGACGAGTTCTACGCCGACTCGTTTACGAGCGCCGCCGACCTCGCGCATCCGGTCTGACCCCTGTCCCACGGCCGCCGCGACACATATGTGGCATCGCGGCGGTTTACAGTGAGGCGCGGGATGCCTTATGCTTGCGCGAATGAACCGCTTCCTGTCCGCTCTCCGACGTCGCCGCTCGCCGCTCCGCCCGGATGCCGCCGGCTCGTCACGGACTCGCGCGTAACACTCGTCACTTTGTTACGCACAAGCTGTTCGAACCACACAGCCACGGCATCCCGTGGCTTTTTTATTGTCTTTTTTCGTTGACCGCCCGCTGGAGCTTCCCGCCATGTCTCTGAACGACTATCCGATCGACTCGCTGATGTACATCACGAACCGCCCCGACATCGTGTTTACGCACGGCAAGGGGTCGTGGCTCTACGATCACACCGGCAAGCGATATCTGGATTTCATCCAGGGCTGGGCGGTCAACAGCCTCGGCCACTGCGACGACGGCGTCGTCGACGCGCTGAAGACGCAGGCGGAGAAGCTGCTGAACCCGTCGCCGGCCTTCTACAACGAGCCGATGGCTAAGCTCGCCGGCCTGCTCACGCAGCACAGCGTGTTCGACAAGGTCTTCTTCACCAACAGCGGCGCCGAGGCGAACGAAGGCGCGATCAAGCTCGCGCGCAAATGGGGCCGCAAGTTCCGGAACGGCGCGTACGAGATCATCACGTTCGACCACAGCTTCCACGGCCGCACGATCGCGACCATGTCGGCGAGCGGCAAGCCGGGCTGGGACACGCTCTACGCGCCGCAGGTGCCGGGCTTCCCGAAGGCCGAGCTGAACGACATCGCGTCGGTCGAACGGCTGATCAACGAAAAGACCGTCGCCGTGATGCTCGAACCGATCCAGGGCGAAGGCGGCGTGATTCCGGCCACGCGCGAATTCATGCGCGCGCTGCGCGCGCTGACGAAGCAGCACAACCTGCTGCTGATCGTCGACGAAGTGCAAAGCGGCTGCGGCCGCGCTGGCACGCTGTTCGCATACGAGCTCGCCGACGTCGAGCCGGACATCATGACGCTCGGCAAGGGCATCGGCAGCGGCGTGCCGCTCGCGGCGCTGCTGTCGAAGGCGGACGTCGCGGTGTTCGAGGCCGGCGACCAGGGCGGCACGTACAACGGCAACCCGCTGATGACGGCGGCCGGCTACGCGGTGATCTCGCAGCTCGTCGCGCCGGGGTTCCTCGAAGGCGTGCGCGCGCGGGGCGAATACCTGAAGCGCAAGCTGCTGGAGCTGTCGGAAGAGCGCGGCTTCGAAGGCGAGCGCGGCGAGGGCCTGCTGCGCGCGCTGCTGCTCGGCAAGGACATCGGCACGCAGATCGTCGAGAAGGCACGCGAGATGCAGCCGGACGGCCTGCTGCTGAACGCGGCGCGCCCGAACCTGCTTCGCTTCATGCCCGCGCTGAACGTGACGACCGACGAGATCGACCAGATGATGGCGATGCTGCGTTCGGTGCTCGACTCGCTCTGACAGGCGACGCGCGATGGAGATCGCCGCGGCCGATGACCTCGCGGTCCGCGCGTTCGACCGCGCCGATACCGACGCCGTGCTGGCGCTGTGGCGCGACGCGTTTCCCGGCTACGGGGAACCGGACGCGCCGCACCGCGATCCGCGGCGCTCGATCGAGCTGAAGTGCGCGACGCAGCCGGAGCTGTTCTTCGTCGCGACGCTGCGCGGCCGCGTCGTCGGCACGGTGATGGCCGGCTACGACGGTCATCGCGGCTGGCTGTACTCGATCGGCGTCGCCGGCGGCGAGCGGCGCGCCGGCGTCGGCCGTGCGCTCGTCGCGCATGCGGAGGCTGCACTGGCGGCGCGCGGCTGCCTTAAGGTGAACCTGCAGGTGCTGCCCGGCAACGCGCAGGCGTGCCGCTTCTACGAGATGCTCGGCTATCGCGTCGAGGAACGGGTCTCGTTCGGCAAGCTGCTGCCGGCCGCCTAGCGTCCGTCCGTTCGCGCCGATGACGGGCGTGCGCCAGCCCGCACACAAGAGAAAGCCGCATGTCCTTCCGGACATGCGGCTTTTTTGCATCGCGACAAGCGTGCTTACTCGCCCAGATACGCGGCGCGCACCTTCGGATCGTCGAGCATCTGCTTCGCGTCGCCTTCCATCGTCACCGTGCCCGAGTCCATCACGTAGCCGCGGTCGGCCGCCTGCAGCGCTAGGCGGGCGTTCTGCTCGACGAGCAGCACCGTGATGCCCTCCTTCGAGATCGTCCGCACCACTTCGAAGATCTTCTCGACCATGATCGGCGACAGGCCCATCGACGGCTCGTCGAGCAACAGCAGCTTCGGCTTCGACAGGATCGCGCGCGCCATCGCCAGCATCTGCTGCTCGCCGCCCGACAGCGTGCCCGCGAGCTGCGTCGCGCGCTCCTTCAGGCGCGGGAAGAAGCCGAACATCCGCTCGACGTCCTGCTTGATCTGCTCGGTGTCGTTGCGCAGGTATGCGCCCATCTGCATGTTCTCGACGATCGACATCCGCGCGAAGATCCCGCGGCCTTCCGGCACCATCGCGAGGCCGTGCTTGAGCAGCTCGTGCGTCGGCACGCCCTTGATCGACTTGCCGTCGTACTCGATGTCACCCGCCGAGAACGCCTTCAGGCCCGTGATCGCCTTCATCGTCGTGGTCTTGCCCGCGCCGTTCGCGCCGATCAGCGTCACGAGTTCGCCCTGACGGACTTCCATGTCAACGCCCTTGACGGCCTGAATGCCGCCGTAGTTGACCTGCAAGCCCTTGATTTTCAACATTGCCGCTGCCATCAGTGCACCCCTGCGCCGAGATATGCCTCAATCACCTTCGGGTTCTTCTGCACGTCCTGCGGCAGACCCTCGGCGATCACCTTGCCGTAATCGAGCACCGTCATCCGGTTGCACAATCCCATCACGAGCTTCACGTCGTGCTCGATCAGCAGGATCGTGCGGCCGTCCGAACGGATCTTGTCGAGCAGGCGCGTCAGTTCGACCTTCTCGGTCGCGTTCATCCCCGCCGCCGGCTCGTCGAGCGCGAGCAGCTTCGGGTCGGTCGCCAGCGCGCGCGCGATTTCCAGGCGCCGCTGGTGGCCGTACGACAGGTTGCGCGCCGTGTAATCCGCGTACTGCAGCACGCCGACGTACTCGAGCAGCTCGATCGCGCGCTCCTTGATCTCGCGCTCTTCCTGGCGCTCGGCCGGCGTCTGGAACACCGCGCCCAGCAAGCCGTGCTTGGTCCGCACGTGGCGGCCCACCATCACGTTCTCGAGTGCGGTCATCCCGCCGAACAGGCGGATGTTCTGGAACGTCCGCGCGATCCCCGCCTTCGCGACCTGATGCACCGCGGTCGGCGTATAGGGCTGGCCATCGAGCCTGAAATCGCCCGAATCGGGCGTGTAAAGCCCCGTGATCACGTTGAAGAACGTCGTCTTGCCGGCGCCGTTCGGGCCGATCAGGCCGTAGATCTGGCCTTCCTTGATTTCCAGGCCGACGTCGGACAGTGCCTGCAGGCCGCCGAAGCGCTTGTTCACGCCTTTGACGGACAGTCGAATTTTTTCGCTCATTTACCTTCTCTCCTGTGTCGACCAGCGTCAGCGCTTTAGCGCTTACACTGGTCCCACATCCCTATTCGTCCGTTAAGCGCGTGCCGACTTGGCGCTGCGCTTCGCCAGTTTCGCGATCTTGTCCTCATGCTTCGGCGCCGGCCACAGGCCTTCCGAGCGATACAGCATGATGACCACCATCGCGAGGCCGTACAGCGCCTGGCGGATCACTTCCGTATCGACGATTTCATGGCCGAACACCGCGTTCTGCAGCGGGCCCATCGTCGAACGCAGGAATTCCGGGAAGATCGCGAGCAGCACCGCGCCGAGGATCACGCCCGGGATGTGGCCCATGCCGCCCAGCACGACGCACGCGAGCACGACGATGGATTCCCAGAACGTGAACGATTCCGGCGACACGAAGCCCTGGAACGAGCCGAACATCGCGCCCGACAGGCCGCCGAACGACGCGCCCATCGCGAACGCGAGCAGCTTCACGTTACGGGTGTTGATGCCCATCGCCTTCGCCGCGATCTCGTCCTCGCGGATCGCCGCCCATGCGCGGCCGATACGCGAATGCTGCAGGCGCGTACAGGTCCAGATCACCAGCAGCGCGCACAGCACGAACAGGTAGTAGTACATGTAGACCGACGGCAGCTGGATGCCGAACAGCGAGTGCGTCTGCGACAGGTTGAAGCCCGCGACCTGCACCGGATCGATCCCCGTGATCCCCTTCGGGCCGTTCGTGATGTTCACCGGACGGTCGAGGTTGTTCATGAAGATCCGCACGATTTCACCGAAACCGAGCGTGACGATCGCGAGATAGTCGCCGCGCAGGCGCAGCGTCGGCGCGCCGAGCAGGATCCCGAACATCGCGGCGATCGCCATTGCGATCGGCACGATGATCAGGAACGGCACGTGCAACCCGGCGGGCGCGAGGTTCGCGATCCACTCGAACTGCGTGGTCAGGTGCGGCGACGACAGCAGCGCCGCCGTGTACGCGCCCACCGCGTAGAACGCGATGTAGCCGAGGTCCAGCAGGCCGGCGAAGCCGACCACGACGTTCAGCCCCAGTGCGAGCATCACGTACAGCATCGCGAAGTCCAGCACGCGGACCCAGTAGTTGCCGCCGGCCGCGCCGATGATGATCGGCGCGGCGATCACGAAGGCCGCGGTCAGGATGCCGACGGTGACGGTTTTCGCGGTGTTGCGCTCCTGGACCAGCGTCGTCGACGTTTCAATCGGTTGAATGGATGTCATGTTCTTGCTCCCCTTCCCTTAAGCGCGGTCCGCGACACGTTCGCCCAGCAGGCCCGACGGACGGAACACCAGCACGATGATCAGCACGATGAAGGCGAACACGTCCTGGTAGTTGCTGCCGAACACGCCGCCCGTGAGGTTGCCGATGTAGCCGGCGCCCAACTGCTCGATGAGACCGAGGATCACCCCGCCCACCATCGCGCCCGCGAGGTTGCCGATACCGCCCAGCACCGCGGCCGTGAATGCCTTCATGCCCGGGATGAAGCCCATGTAGAAGTGCACGTTGCCGTATTCCGACGCGATCATCACGCCTGCCAGCGCAGCCAGCGCCGAGCCGATCATGAAGGTCGCCGAGATCACGAAGTTCGGGTTCACGCCCATCAGGCTCGCGGTGTTCGGGCTCTCCGCGATCGCGCGCATCGCGCGGCCGAGCTTGGTCTTGTGCACGAGCAGCAGCAGGCCGCCCATCACGAGGAACGCGACGGCGACGATCACGATTTCGGTCATCGAGATCACCGCGCCCGGCGTCGTGTCGGTCGCCTTGATCACGTTGATCGGATCGGTCGGCAGCAGTTGCGGGAACGGCAGCGGGTTACGCGACCAGATGATCATCGCAGCCGTCTGCAGCAGGATCGACACGCCGATCGCGGTGATCAGCGGCGCGAGACGCGGCGCGCGGCGCAGCGGCCGGTACGCGACACGCTCGATCGTGAAGCCGACGGCCGCGCACACCACCGCGGCGATGCCGAGGCCGATCGTCAGCGTCGCGACGTTGCCCAACTGCGGAAAGTGGTTCTGCAACACGGTGATCGCAGACAGCGCGACCATCGCGCCGATCATCAGCACGTCGCCGTGCGCGAAGTTGATGATGCCGAGAATGCCGTACACCATCGTGTAGCCCAACGCGATGATGGCGTAGACACTGCCGAGCACCAGCCCGTTGAGGACCTGCTGGACGAAAATATCCATTTAAAGCTCCTTGGCCCGTACTACCGGACGACACTTCGCCCCGCGGGTAAGCGGGGAATCACATCGCCTCGGCGGTACTGCGGGTACTAGAAAAGACCGGTAAGGGTGGATCGTCCCGGCGTTTGCCACCCGGCCTGTACAGCCGGGCGCACCGCCGGAGCGGATACAAAAACGGCACCGCACTGTTTCGGTGCCGTCACGAGTCCCGTCACTACATCGTCACGACATCGAGGACGGTTTTCCTGGCCTCCTTGAAGTCGTAGAGCGTAATCGCACCCTCTTTCAAATCGCCGTTCGGCGTGAATGCGATGTGACCGATTACCCCGCGGTAATCGGTCGACGGCATCGCAGCCAGGACCTTGGACGCGTCGATCGAATTGGCGCGCTTCATCGCGTCGACGATCACGTAGACGGCGTCGTACGTGAACGGCGCGTAAATCTGCACCGGCGTGTGGAAACGGTCCTCGTACTTCTTTTCGAAGTCCGTTCCTTTCTCCATCCTCGACAGGGCAAGCCCCGCCTCGGAACAGATCAGGTTCCGCACCGCGTTGCCCGCGAGCTCGACCACCTTGTCGGTACACACACCGTCGCCGCCAAGGATTTTTGCTCCGATACCGAGCGCCATCGCCTGCTTCGCAAACGGGCCGCCCGTCGCGTCCATGCCGCCGTACATGATGACGTCGGGGTGGTCGCTCTTGATCTTCGTCAGGATCGCCTTGAAATCCGTCGCGCGGTCGTTGGTCGCTTCCCGCGCGACGATCTGCCCGCCCGCAGCGCGGACGGTCTTCGCGAATTCGTCGGCAAGCCCCTTGCCGTATGCGGTCGCATCGTCGACGACCGCGAAGCGCTTCGCGTGGAGCGCGTGCAACGCGTAGTTGGCGAGCGCGGGGCCTTGCTGCGCATCCGTCGCCACGACGCGGTAGGTTGTCTTGAACCCCTGTTTCGTATAGTCGGGGTTGGTCGATGAAGGTGAAATCTGCACGATGCCTGCGTCGCTGTAAATTTTCGACGCCGGGATCGACACCCCCGAATTGAGGTGCCCCACTACCGCTACGACCCGGTCGTCCACCAATTTCTGAGCAACTTGCGTGCCAGCTTTCGGATCCGCCGCGTCGTCCTCGGCGACGAGCGCCAGTTGCACCGGATGACCGTCGATCGTCAGGCCGTGCGCGTTGATCTCCTCGATCGCCAGGCGGGCGCCGTTTTCGTTGTCCTTGCCGAGATGCGCGATGCTGCCCGTCAACGGGGCGGCATGGCCGATCTTGACGACGCGCACGTCGCTGGCCGGCACTGCCGCGGGGGCCACCTCCCCCTTTTTCGCCCCGTCGTCACTCTTGTTGCTGCACGCGGAAAGCATCGCAACCGCTGCGGCGACGGACACGGCGTAAGCCAACTTCACATGCATCAAATAGGTCTCCCGCGCCTTGCCAAAACCAGGTTTCGCGACCGCTTAGGCCTGAAAACGGGCGCATTGTAACTCCATTTATAGGACGGCCAATATTCCTGATTTGACAGGGTTTTCCTGCATTGCAACCATTTTCGGGACACGGTTTCGGGAGATTGGAGCAACCCGGTTGCACCATATGAGGGAATGCAGGTTGCGCTTGCCGGAGCACGGTGCAAAAAAAAGCGCGCCCTGGGGCGCGCTTTTCGGCAAAGCAAGGAACCTGAAAGATTTCAGTCGCCGGACGGCAGATTCAGGCCACGCGGCAGCGGGAACGACACGTTCTCCTCGATCCCCTCGAGAGCGCGGACGTTACGCACGCCCAGTTCGCGCAACCGCGCGATCACCGCCTGGGCGAGCACCTCCGGCGCCGACGCGCCGGCCGTCACGCCGATCCGGCGCTTGCCCGCGACCCACGCGGGATCGATCTGCTCGGGCGAGTCCACCATGTACGCGGCGACGCCGCGCTTCTCCGCGACTTCGCGCAGGCGGCTCGAATTCGAGCTGTTCGGGCTGCCGACCACGATCACGACGTCGCACTGCGGCGCCATGAACTTCACCGCATCCTGGCGGTTCTGCGTCGCGTAACAGATGTCCTGCTTCTTCGGCTCGCGGATATTCGGGTACTTCGCCTTCAGCGCGGCGATGATCTCGGCCGCATCGTCGACGGACAGCGTCGTCTGCGTGACGAGGGCGATCCGGTCCGGATCGGCCAGATTGAGCTTCTGGACGTCCTCGACGCTCTCAACAAGGTGCATGCCGCGCTCGACCTGCCCCATCGTCCCCTCGACCTCCGGGTGCCCCTTGTGCCCGATCATCACGATGTCGACACCGTCCTGGCGCATTTTCGCCACTTCGACGTGCACCTTCGTGACGAGCGGACAGGTCGCGTCGTAAACGCGCAGGCCGCGCACGCCGGCTTCGTCGCGCACCGTCTTCGACACGCCGTGCGCACTGAAGATCACCGTGTTGCCGGACGGCACTTCCTCGAGTTCTTCGACGAAGATCGCGCCTTTCTTGCGAAGATCCTCGACCACGTACTTGTTGTGGACGATCTCGTGGCGCACGTAGATCGGCGCACCGTGCATCGCGATGGCCCGCTCGACGATCTCGATCGCACGATCGACGCCCGCGCAAAAACCGCGCGGCTGTGCGAGCAGGATTTCCGCGTCGGCGGCGACGGTCTGTCCGGACAGCGTATCGGTGGAGCTCATGATTACAGGATCCCGATGATTTTCACTTCGAACGTGAGCGCCTGGCCCGCGAGCGGATGATTGAAATCGAAGAGCGCGGAGGTTTCGCTGATTTCCTTCAGCACCCCTGCATATCGGCCGCCGTCGGGCGCGTTGAACTCGATCAGGTCGCCAGGCGCGAAATCCTCGCCGACCATGCCGTTCTCGCGCAGCGTCGCGAGCGACACGCGCTGGATCATGTCCGGATTACGGGGGCCGAACGCCTGCTCCGGCGCTAGCTGAAAAGTCGAATGGTCGCCCACCTTGAGCCCGAGGAGAATGTCTTCCAGCGAAGGCGCAAGCTGTCCCGCGCCGAGCAGCAGCGTGGCCGGCTTGTCGGTGAAGGTGTTGACGATGTCGGCGCCGTCGGCGAGCGCCAGTCGGTAATGCAGCGTGACGTGCGAACCGGGCTTCACTTCGGAAATATCGATGAGGCTCATGAATTACTCGTTCAGTCGGCGCCCGAAACGGCCGTGAGGCCCAGCGCAAAGTCGCTATTGTAAGACACCTGAGCGCACAAGGCTGAATGACCGACGTCATCCCCCTTGCCCGCGCGCGGACAATGGAGAATCAACGATGCTGCAACAATCCCCGCCGCATGAATGCTTCGACGCCGACGACGCCCCGGGCGCCGGGCCGGACGACGGACTGCCGCGCGAGCGGCTCCTCGCGCGCGGCCCGTCCGCGCTGTCCGACATGGAGCTGATCGCGCTGCTGCTCGGCACCGGCGTGCCGGGCCGCAACGTATTCGACGTCGCCGGCGCGCTGCTCGCGCAGTTCGGCTCGCTGCGCGGGCTGCTCGACGCAACGCCGGGCGACTTCCGGGGCCAGCGCGGCATCGGCCCCGCCCGCACCGCGCTGCTGGTCGCGGTGACCGAGCTGGCGCGGCGCGCGCTGGCGCAGAAAGCGAGCGAGCGGCGGCCCGTCGATTCGCCGGGCGCCGTCGAGGACTACCTGCGCCTGCTGATCGGCACGCGCCCGTGCGAGGTGTTCGTCAGCCTGTTTCTGGACGCGCGCCACCGGCTGCTGGACACCGAGGAAAGCACGCAGGGCTCGCTGACGCGGATGGCCGTCTACCCGCGCGAAATCGTCCGCCGCGCGCTGTCGGCCAACGCCGCCGCGCTGATCGTCGCGCACAACCACCCGTCGGGCGCGGTGCGGCCGAGCGCGGAGGACCGCCGGCTGACGCGCGTGCTGCGCGACGCGCTCGCGCTCGTCGACGTGCGCCTCCTCGACCACATCGTGGTCGGCGCGAGCGACACGTTCTCGTTCGCGCGGGCCGGCTGGCTGTAGGCCCGGCGGGCCGCGCAGGGGCGCGGCGACACCGGAGCGAAATTACGTTTGATTTTCCTGAACTTTTTCTGCTAGAATTGCCGTCTGTATTTTTTCCAACCAGTTCTAGCCATCGAAGGGCCTTGTCTGAAAAGGCGTGGGCGTTCGGAGTGCAGCTATGGATCACGTGGCTGCTCGAAGATGACCTTCACCGGCGATCGAACCCCGAATTTAGCGTATTAGGAGTGCTCTCATGGCACGCGTATGCCAAGTAACTGGGAAAGCGCCGATGAGCGGCAACAACGTTTCCCACGCAAACAACAAGACGAAGCGTCGCTTCCTTCCGAACCTGCAAAACCGCCGGTTCTGGGTCGAAAGCGAAAACCGCTGGGTGCGCCTGCGCGTCTCGAACGCCGGCCTGCGTCTGATCGATAAGAACGGCATCGATTCCGTGCTCGCAGACCTGCGCGCACGCGGCGAAGCCTAAGCCCAAGGAGCGTAATCATGGCAAAAGGCGCACGCGACAAGATCAAGCTCGAGTCGACCGCTGGCACGGGTCACTTCTACACGACCACGAAGAACAAGCGCAACATGCCGGAAAAGATGGAGATCATGAAGTTCGATCCCGTCGTCCGCAAGCATGTGGCGTACAAGGAAACCAAGATCAAGTAATCTCCTGGTTCCTGCCAGCCTGACGATGACGAAGAGCCCCGCAATTGCGGGGCTTCTTGCTTTGCACGCGTTTTGCGCGCACGCTTGCGCGCGACGCGGTATGCTCTCCCCTTTCCCTGCGGCACGCGGGGAACACAAGCCCAAAAGCGCAATTACGGAGATGCAGCATGAAATTCGACGTGGCGATCGTCGGCAGTGGCCTGGCAGGCCTGTCGGTCGCGCTCAATCTGGCCAACACGCGGCGCGTCGCGCTGATCGCGAAGCGTTCGATGATGGAGGGCGCGAGCGATAACGCGCAGGGCGGCATCGCCGCCGTGCTCGACTCCGCGGACAGCATCGAGAACCACGTCAACGATACCCTGATCGCAGGCGGCGGCCTGTGCGACGAAGGCGCGACGCGCTATATCGTCGAGCACGGCCGCGAAGCGATCGAATGGCTGATCTCGCAAGGCGTGCCGTTCACGAAGGACGACGCGGCGGAGCTGGGCTTTCACCTGACGCGCGAAGGCGGCCACAGCCACCGGCGCATCATTCACGCCGCCGACGCCACCGGCCACGCGGTGCTCGCGACGCTCTCCGAGCGCGCGCGGCAGCATCCGAACATTACGTTCTTCGAAGACCATCACGCGATCGACCTGATCACGTCGGAACGGCTCGGCCTGCCCGGCCGCCGCTGTCACGGCCTGTACGCGCTCGACGTCGCGAGCGGGCGCACGATCACGATCGAGGCGCCGCACACCGTGCTCGCCACCGGCGGCGCGGGCAAGGTCTATCTCTACACGACGAATCCGGACACCGCGACCGGCGACGGCATCGCAATGGCGTGGCGCGCAGGATGCCGCGTCGCGAACATGGAATTCATCCAGTTCCATCCGACCTGCCTGTTCCACCCGTATGCGAAATCGTTCCTGATCTCCGAGGCGGTGCGCGGCGAAGGCGGCCTGCTGAAGCTGCCGGACGGCACCCGCTTCATGCCTGCGCACGACGAACGCGCCGAGCTTGCGCCGCGCGACATCGTTGCGCGTGCGATCGACTTCGAGATCAAGAAGCGCGGGATCGACTGCGTGTACCTCGACATCAGCCACCAGCCCGAAGCGTTCCTGCTCGAGCATTTCCCGATGATCCACGCGCGCTGCCTCGAATTCGGCATCGACATCGCACGCGAACCGATCCCGGTCGTGCCCGCCGCGCACTACACGTGCGGCGGCGTCGTCTCCGATCTCGCGGGCCGCACCGATCTGGCCGGCCTCTACGCGGTCGGCGAGACGTCGTATACGGGCCTGCACGGCGGGAACCGCCTCGCCAGCAACTCGCTGCTCGAGTGCCTCGTGATCGGCCGCGCAGCCGCCGAGGCGATCGAAGCGGCCGGCTTCGACATGGCGTCGCCGGGCTCGCTGCCCGCGTGGGACGAAAGCCGCGTGTCCGATGCCGACGAGGAAGTCGTCGTCGCGCACAACTGGGACGAATTGCGGCGCCTGATGTGGAACTACGTCGGCATCGTGCGCACCGACAAGCGCCTCGAACGCGCGAAGCACCGATTATCGCTGTTGCGCGACGAGATCCAGGAGTACTACGCGAACTTCCGCGTGACCCGGGATCTGCTCGAGCTGCGCAATCTCGTCGACGTCGCGTCGCTGATCGTCAAGAGCGCGCAATCACGGCGCGAGAGCCGCGGCCTGCACTACAGCCGCGACTGGCCGCACGCGCTGCCGAAGGCATTGCCGACCGTGCTGTCGCCCCGCGTGCGCCGCTAAGCCGCCCGCAGCCGACAAAAAAGCCGTTGGCGCGAGTACGCCAACGGCTTTTTTTCGTTTGAAGCGGACTCGCCGCCACGCGTCAGTCCGTCAGTCGACGATCCGCATCGAATAATCGGTGGCGCGCACGTCCTTCGTCAGCGCGCCGATCGAGATCCGGTCGACGCCCGTCTCGGCGATCGCGCGCACCGTGTCGAAATTGACGCCGCCCGACACTTCGAGCACCGCGCGGCCGGCCGCGATCCGCACCGCATCGCGCATCATGTCGAGCGTGAAATTGTCGAGCAGCACCGATTGCGCACCATGCGCGAGCGCCGTGTCGAGCTGCGCGAGCGTCTCGACCTCGACCTGAACAGGCACGCCCGCATCCAGCGCGAACGCGGCGTCGAGCGCCTCGCCGACGCCGCCCGCCGCGGCGATATGGTTTTCCTTGATCAGGATGCCGTCATACAGCGCAAGACGCTGGTTCGCGCCGCCGCCGACCCGCACCGCGTACTTCTGCGCGAGCCGCAGGCCCGGCAGCGTCTTGCGCGTGTCGAGAATCTTCGCGCGCGTGCCTTCGATCCGGTCGACGTAGCGGCGCGTCGCCGTCGCGACACCCGACAGCAGTTGCAGGAAGTTGAGGCCGTTGCGCTCGGCGGTCAGCAGCGCGCGCGCCGGGCCTTCGAGTTCGCACACGGTCGAATCGGCGCTCATCCGGTCGCCTTCGCGGTAATGCCAGCGCACGTCGATCGCCGGATCGATCCGGCGCATCACCGCGTCGAACCACGGCACGCCGCACAGCACCGCCTCCTCGCGCACGATGATGCGCGCGCGGCGGCGCTCGCCGGCCGGCACGAGTCGCCCGGTCTGGTCGCCCGGGCCAACATCCTCGGCAACGGTATCGGCGACGTTGCGCGCGAGCGCTTCGTCGAACGCGGCGCCGTACTGCGCACGAATCTCGTCGTAAAGCGGGGACACGGCTTCCGTCATGCCGCCCCCACGTTCGCGAACAGTTGCTGGTCGCGCTGCAGGTCGCCGCTCGCCTGTACGCGCTTCTTGTGAGCCGCCGCGAAATCGAGCATGCGGTCGATCGGCATGCGCGCGCGCTCGCCGATCGCGGGATCGACGAAGATCTCGTTGTGGCCGCGCTCGAGCACGTCGGCCAGGTTCGAGAGGCCGTTCATCGCCATCCACGGGCAGTGCGCGCAGCTCTTGCACGTCGCGCTGTTGCCGGCCGTCGGCGCCTCGATGAAGGTCTTGCCCGGCGCGGCGAGCCGCATCTTGTGCAGGATGCCGAGATCCGTCGCGACGATGAAGCGCGTCGCGTCGAGCTTCACCGCCGCATCGATCAGCTGCGTCGTCGAACCGACGACATCGGCCAGCGCGACCACGCTCTCCGGCGATTCCGGATGCACGAGCACCTTCGCGTCCGGGTATTGGGCGCGCAGCAGGTCGAGTTCCACACCCTTGAATTCGTCATGAACGAGGCACGAGCCTTGCCACATCAGCATGTCCGCGCCGGTCTTCTTCTGGATGTAGCCGCCGAGATGGCGGTCCGGCGCCCAGATGATCTTCTCGCCGCGCGCATGCAGATCGGCGACGATCTCGAGGCCGATCGACGACGTGACCATCCAGTCGGCGCGCGCCTTCACGGCGGCGCTGGTGTTCGCATAGACGACGACCGTGCGATCCGGATGCGCATCGCAGAACGCGGAGAATTCGTCGACCGGGCAGCCGAGGTCGAGCGAGCAGGTCGCATCGAGATCCGGCATCAGGATCCGCTTGTTCGGGCTGAGGATCTTCGCGGTCTCGCCCATGAAGCGCACGCCGGCGACAACGAGCGTCTGCGCGTCATGATCGCGGCCGAAACGCGCCATTTCCAGCGAATCGGCGACACAGCCGCCGGTTTCGTCGGCCAGCTCCTGCAGCTCGGCGTCCACGTAATAGTGTGCGACCAGCACCGCCTTCTCGCGCGCCAGCAATGCCTTGATGCGCGCCTTCAGCGCGGCGCGCTCCTCGGCGGACGGCGTCTCGGGCACTTTCGCCCACGCCTGCCCGATGCCGCAGGTCGTCCCTGCCGCAGCCGGCCGGTCATACTCGACGGGTTTGAACGCCGATTGCATCTCCATCTCCTCTCGAACAGCGCGAGCGCGTCTGCGTTGATGTCGAGCCGGGGTGTGCTCCTGGCACGTGCTCCGGCCCCACGCTTCGCGCTCATGTCCCATGCAGGGCTCAGCCCTGCTGATCCGCCGGCGCGCGTTGCGGCCGGCTCAAAAGAAAAAACCCCGCCAGCGCGGGGTTTGTGACGTCCTGAAATTCTAAACGATTTCGAATCAGGCGTAGCGGCGCAGGCGCATCGCAAATTCCTCGAGCGACTTGATGCCGCTTTGTTCGGCACGATGGCACCAATCCTGCAATTGGGCGAGCAGCTGCTCGCGCGATGCCGTGGAACGGTCCCAGATCGCGGCCAGATCCTTGCGGAGCTGGAAGTACGTCTGCAGCTTCTGGCTGTTCGCGAAGATCTCCGGCAGCATGCGCTTCTGCGGCTCGTTCAGGCCGGACTCTTCCTTGTGGAACCACGCGCGCGCGCCGCGCATCCGCTGATACTTCTCGCCGGCGCCCAGTTCCTTCAGGCGCGCCAGTTCCTGGCGGTACGCACGCTTGACGGCCTTGCCGTAGCGCGCCATCACTTCGTAGCGGTTCGACAGCACGGCCTGCAGCGTTTCCTGGTCGAGCACCGCCTTGCTTTGCTTCAGGCGCGGCGTCGGCGCAATCTTCTTCACCTTCGCGAGCTTGAACGCGGACAGGATGCGGATGTACATCCAGCCGATGTCGAACTCGTACCACTTGTTCGAGAACTTGGCCGATGTCGCGAACGTGTGGTGGTTGTTGTGCATCTCCTCGCCGCCGATCACGATGCCGATCGGGAAGAGGTTCGTGCTCGCGTCGGCCGCGTTGAAGTTGCGATAACCCCAGAAATGGCCGATGCCGTTGACGACGCCCGCCGCCCAGAACGGGATCCAGACCATCTGCACGGCCCAGACCGTCAGGCCGACGATCCCGAACAGCGCGATGTCGATCACCATCATCATGCTCACGCCGAGGACCGTGTACTTCGAATACAGATTGCGCTCGATCCAGTCGTTCGGCGTGCCGTGGCCGTACTTGCGCATCGTCTCTTCGTTCTTCGCTTCGGCGCGGTACAGCTCGGCGCCTTCGAGCAGCACCTTCCAGATGCCGCGCGTCTGCGGGCTGTGCGGATCCTCTTCGGTTTCGCACTTCGCGTGATGCTTGCGGTGAATCGACGCCCACTGGCCGGTGAGCATGCCCGTGGTCATCCACAGCCAGAGGCGGAAGAAATGGCTGACGATCGGGTGCAGCTCGAGCGCGCGGTGCGCCTGGCAGCGGTGCAGGTAGATCGTGACGCCGAGGATCGTCACGTGCGTGACGACAAGCGTGAACACTACGATCTGCCACCACGAGAAGTGCAAGAGCCCGTGGGAAAGAAAGTCGAGCAAGGAGTTCAACAAGGCAGTTACCTGTGGAGTGAGCGGCGCCGGCCACGCAAGCCGGCGTCAGAAAAACGAAAGCATACCGAGTAGTAGGACGGGATTTTACTTCAACCGTTCCAAGTCTTTGTAAAAAATGAATATTTCTTGCCTTGGCGCAACGCAGAGCGATCCGTCCGTGGACTGCGCCGGCTTGAAAATCCGCCGATGGATCGCTTACATGACGGTTCGCCCCGCCGCGCCGTCGCCGTCGGCCGGGCGAACCGCGCCGAAACCGTCCGGCAGGCCGACGACGCGCACATCGCGCTGCGGGAACGGAATCTCGATCCCGTGCGCGCAAAAGAGCCGCCAGATGTTCCGGTTCACCGTCGAGCGCACGCCCGACGTGCCGGTGGCGGAATCCTCGACCCAGAACCCCAGCTCCAGGTCGATGCCGTCCGCGCCAAAGCCGGTCAGGTACGGCGTGGGCGCCGGCTCCGCGAGCACGCGCGGCACGCCTTGGGCCGCCTCGACGAGCAGCGTCAGCGCGTGCTCGACGTCGGTCGTGTAGGCGACCTGCACCGTGACCTTCGCATAGCCGCGCGTCAGGTACGACGACTGGTTCTGCACCACGTCGGTGATGAGCTTCTCGTTCGGGACCAGCGTCTCGTTGCCGTCGAGGCCGCGCACGACGGTGTAGCGCGTGCGGATCTGCGTGACGATGCCCTGCAGCCCGCCGACATTGATCGCGTCGCCGAGCCTGAGCGAGCGGTCGAGCAGGATGATGAAGCCCGACACGTAGTTGCTCGCGATCTTCTGCAGGCCGAAGCCGAGTCCGACGCCGAGCGCGCCGCCGAACACGCCGAGCACGGTCACGTCGATGCCGACCAGCGACAGCCCGATCAGCACCGCCGCGACGGCGAGCAACGCGCGGCCGACCCGCGACAGCACCACCTTCAGGTTCGCATCGAGCGTGGTCGCGCGCGTCAGGCGGTCGTCGAGCACCGAGCCGAGCCACATCGCGATCATCAGCGTCACGCAGATCCACAGCGCGCCCGAGATCAGCGACAGCAGCGTCAGGTGCGCGTTCGCGACCCGGAACTTGACACTGTCGAGCCACTCCAGCACGTCATGCTGGATGCCGAGCACCGTGAGCGCCATGCCGGCCCACACGACGATCGACACGATCTTCTCGACGATCGACAGCCACGCATGGCTGTGGCCGTCGCGCGCGAACGCGCGCCGCGCGACGAAGAACAGCACGTAGATGAGCCCGATGCCGAACAGCGGCACCAGCGCGAGCGACAGCAGCGACGTCGACATGAAATCGTCGAACGCGAGCTGCGCGAGCCACACGAACATGCCGCCGATGATCGGGAACAGCGCGCGCTCGAGGCTCTGCGCACCCGCGCCCGCCGGGCGGCCGGCCGCCCGGCGCCGCGCGTCGATGCGGCCGTGCACGAACCGCGCCGCGAGCCAGGCGAAGCACAGCGAGCCGACCAGCACGCCCATCTGCCAGATCATCACCGGCTGGTTGAAGTCCTGGATCACCGACGCGAGCCGGTGCGACAGCAAGCGGTTCTGCAACATCCGTCCGACCCGCCGCCGTTACTGCGCGCGCCGCTCGAGCACCGCGGCGAAGAAGCCGTCGGTCGCGTGGCGGTGCGGCCAGAGCGACAGGTAATCGCCGGTGTCGAGCTCGATGCGCTGCTCGGCCAGCACCTGGTTCGCCGGCACCAGCACGAATTCCGGATGATCGGCGAGGAACGCGCGCACGATCGCCTCGTTCTCCTCCTCCAGCACGCTGCAGGTCGCGTAGACCAGCCGGCCGCCCTTCTTCACGAGGCGCGCCGCGCTCGCGAGGATCGACGCCTGCTTCGGCGTCAGCTCGTCGACCGACGTGCGCGACTGGCGCCACTTGAGATCGGGATTGCGGCGCAACGTGCCGAGGCCGCTGCACGGCGCGTCGACCAGCACGCGGTCGATCTTGCCGGCAAGCCGCTTGATCTTCGCGTCGTGCTCGCTGTCGATCAGCACCGGATTCACGTTGGACAGGCCGCTCCGCGCGAGCCGCGGCTTGAGCTTCGCGAGCCGCTTCTCCGACACGTCGAACGCGTAGAGGCGCCCCGTCGACCGCATCATCGCGCCGAGCGCGAGGGTCTTGCCGCCCGCGCCCGCGCAGAAATCGACGACCATCTCGCCGCGCCGCGGCGCGACGAGCGAGCACAGCAGCTGGCTGCCCTCGTCCTGCACCTCGATCATGCCCTCCTCGAAGAGCTTGAGCTTCGTCAGCGCGGGCTTGCCGACGACGCGCACGCCGAACGGCGCGAACGGCGTCGCACCGGCGTCGATGCCGGACACCTTCAGCGCGTCGATCACCTGCTCCCGCGTCGCCTTCAGCGCGTTCGCGCGCAAGTCGAGCGGCGCCGGATAGTTGAGCGCGGCGGCGAGCTGCGCGATTTCGTCGGCGTCGAAACGCGCCGCCAGCGCCTGGTAAATCCAGTCGGGCAGGTTCGTGCGCACGCGCAGCGGCAGGCTCGCCGGATCGATCTTCGCGACATGCTCGAGCCACGCGAGCTCGGTGGCCGACACGAACGGCCTGAGCGCCGAGCGGCCGGCCGTCTGCATCAGGCCGAGCAGCGTGAGGCGCCGCGCGGGGCTCCCGGTGCCGCTCTCGGCGAGGTGCGCGAATTCTGTCTTGCGGCGCAGCACCGCGAACACCGCCTCGGCGATCACGCCGCGCTCCGCGTGCCCGAGCTTCGGATGCGCGCGGAAAAAGCGGCTCGTCGTCGCGTCGGCGGGGCCGGCGAACTTCAGCACCTCGGCGAGCAACGTTTCAGTTTGTCCGATCAGAAAACCATGCAGCTTCATACACCCTCGCTCGTCGTATTGTTCGATTCATCCGCGAAGATCCAGCGGGCTTCGTCAGGCGCGACCACCGCGCGTCCCGCCTCGAGGCGCAGGCGCCCGTCGACGAACCAGCGCACCGCGCGCGGATACAGCACGTGCTCGACCGCGAGCACGCGTTTCGCGAGCGCGGCCGCGTCGTCGCCCGCGCGCACCGGCACCGCGCCCTGCGCGACGATCGCGCCGCTGTCCAGCTCGGGGATCACGAAGTGCACGGTCGCGCCATGCAGCGCGACGCCCGCGTCGAGCGCCTGCTGGTGCGTGTGAATGCCCTTGAAGCTCGGCAGCAGCGACGGATGGATGTTCAGCATCCGTCCCTCATAGCGCTTCACGAAGGCCGGGGTCAGGATGCGCATGAAGCCGGCGAGGATCACGAGATCCGCGCCGAAACGGTCGACTTCGGCCGCGAGCGCGGCGTCGAAACTGTCGCGGCCGTCGAACGCGCGATGGTCGACCACCGCGGTCGCGATACCGTGCGACGCGGCGAATGCGAGGCCGGCCGCATCCGGCCGGTTGGCGATCACGGCGGCAATGCGGGCGGGCCACTGCTCCTGCGCGCACGCGCGGACGATGGCTTCCATGTTGCTGCCGCGACCGGAAATCAAGATGACGAGTTTTTTCATCCGCGAATTTTACCATTCGGCCTTGCGTTTCCCCCCTCCTCAGCCGACTGCCCGCCCGAACGTTTATAATCTTCTGCTTTGCGGCATCCACCCGCTCATTCCCCCGACGCTGCCACCCGCTATCGTGAAAGTCTTCCGCGGCCTGCCCAACGCCGAAAGCCGCGCCCCGTGCGCGCTGACGATCGGCAACTTCGACGGTGTCCATCGCGGCCATCAGGCCCTGCTCGCGCGCGTGCGCGCGGCGGCGGACGCGCGCGGCCTGCCCGTGTGCGTGATGACCTTCGAGCCGCATCCACGCGAGTTCTTCGACGCGGCCACCGCGCCGGCGCGCATCGCGATGCTGCGCGACAAGCTCGAGGCGCTGCGCGATCACGGCGTGGACCGCGTCGTCGTCGAACACTTCAACCATACGTTCGCGAGCCAGTCGCCGGAAGCGTTCGTCGAGCACACGCTCGTGAGCGGCCTGCACACCCGCTGGATGATGGTCGGCGACGACTTCTGCTACGGCGCGAAGCGCGCGGGCACCTTCGAGTCGCTGAAGGCGGCGGGCGCGCAATACGGCTTCGAGGTCGAGCAGATGGGCACGGTCGCCGATCCGGACGGCGCGCGGATCTCCAGCTCCGGCGTGCGCGCCGCGCTCGCGGCGGGCAATCTCGCCGCGGCCGCGCAGGCGCTCGGCCACGGCTATGCGATCAGCGGCCACGTCACGCACGGGCTCAAGCTCGGCCGCGACCTCGGCTTTCCGACCCTGAATCTGCCGATCGCGCACAAGCGGCCGGCGCTGGCGGGCATCTTCGTCGTCCAGGTGCACGGCATCGCGGAAGGGCCGCTGCCCGGCGTCGCGAGCCTCGGCCTGCGCCCGACGGTCGTCGATTCGGGCCGCGTGCTGCTCGAAGTGCACCTGCTCGACTGGCACGGCGACGCATACGGCAAGCTGGTGCGCGTCGAATTCCTGCAGAAGCTGCGCGACGAGGCCAAGTTCGACGATCTCGAGGCGCTGTCGCGGGCGATCGCCCAGGACGTCGCCAACGCGCGCGCCTATTTCGCCGAGCGCGGCCTTGCGCCCGGCAGCCGGGCGACGGGCTTCTCGACGTCGGCGACCGACCGAATTAGCTGACCCCGTCCTGCGGCGCGACGCGCCGCATTCCGGCGCCGCACGCGACGCGCGGGCGCACCCGATTCACGACGCACGAGCGTCCCCCGATTTGATAGCGATCTCACCATGAGCAACAAGAAAGCCGATTCGAAACCGCAGGCCAAGTATCCGGTCAACCTGCTCGACACGCCGTTCCCGATGCGCGGCGACCTGCCGAAGCGCGAGCCGCAATGGGTCAAGGACTGGGAAACGCACGGCATCTACGAAAAGATCCGCGCGGCCAGCAAGGGCCGGCCGAAGTTCATCCTGCACGACGGCCCGCCGTATGCGAACGGCGACATCCACCTCGGCCACGCGGTGAACAAGATCCTGAAGGACATGGTCGTGAAGTCGCGCAACATGGCAGGCTTCGACGCGCCTTACGTGCCCGGCTGGGACTGCCACGGCATGCCGATCGAGATCCAGATCGAGAAGCAGTTCGGCAAGTCGCTGCCCGCGGCCGAAGTGCAGAGCAAGGCGCGCGCGTACGCGACCGAGCAGATCGAGAAGCAGAAGGTCGGCTTCAAGCGCCTCGGCGTGCTCGGCGACTGGGCCAACCCGTACAAGACGATGAACTTCGCCAATGAGGCGGGCGAGATCCGCGCGCTCGGCAAGATCATCGAGAAGGGCTACGTGTACCGCGGTCTGAAGCCCGTCAACTGGTGCTTCGACTGCGGCTCGGCGCTCGCCGAGGCGGAAGTCGAGTACAAGGACCGCACCGATCCGACGATCGACGTGATGTTCCCGTTCGCGGAGCCGGAGAAGACCGCGCAGGCATTCGGCCTGCCCGCGCTGCCGCGCGCCGAGGGCGGCATCGTGATCTGGACCACCACGCCGTGGACGATCCCGGCGAACCAGGCGCTGAACCTGCATCCGGAAATCGTCTACGCGCTCGTCGACACCGAGCGCGGCCTGCTGATCATCGCGGAAGAGCGCGTCGCCGCGTGCATGGAGGATTTCAAGCTGACCGGCCGCACGATCGCGACCGCCGTCGGCGAGAAACTCGTCAACCTGCGCTTCCATCACCCGCTCGCGTCGGCCCACCCCGGCTTCAAGCGCACCGCGCCCGTCTATCTCGGCGACTACGTGACGACCGACACCGGCACGGGCGTCGTCCACTCGTCGCCCGCGTACGGCATCGAAGACTTCACGTCGTGCAAGGCGCACGGCATGATGGATTCGGACATCATCAACCCGGTGATGGGCGACGGCCGCTACATCGAGTCGCTGCCGCTGTTCGGCGGCCTGTCGATCTGGGACGCGAACCCGAAGGTCGTCGAGGCACTGAATGCAGCCGGCACGCTGCTGCGCAACGAGAAATACCTGCACAGCTACATGCACTGCTGGCGTCACAAGACGCCGATCATCTACCGCGCGACGTCGCAGTGGTTCGCCGGCATGGACGTGAAGCCGAACGACGGCAGCAAGACGCTGCGCGAGACCGCGCTCGAAGGCGTCGACGCGACCGCATTCTATCCGTCGTGGGGCAAGCAGCGCCTGCACAGCATGATCGAGAACCGCCCGGACTGGACGCTGTCGCGCCAGCGCCAGTGGGGCGTGCCGATGGCATTCTTCGTCCACAAGGAAACCGGCGAGCTGCACCCGCGCACGCTCGAGTTGCTCGAGGAAGTCGCGAAGCGCGTCGAGCAGTCCGGCATCGAGGCATGGCAGGCGCTCGACCCGCGCGAGCTGATCGGCGACG
Organism: Burkholderia sp. lig30; assembly: GCF_000687455.2. Taxonomy (GTDB): domain Bacteria; phylum Pseudomonadota; class Gammaproteobacteria; order Burkholderiales; family Burkholderiaceae; genus Burkholderia. Next base: position 21,602 of record NZ_JGVW01000056.1, on the reverse strand, counting down.
ACGCGAACCTGTACGAGAAGAACCGCGACACGCTCGACGTGTGGTTCGATTCGGGCACCACGCACTGGCACGTGCTGCGCGGCTCGCACCAGGACGACCTGCAGTTTCCGGCCGACCTGTACCTCGAAGGCTCGGACCAGCATCGCGGCTGGTTCCACTCGTCGCTGCTGACCGGCTCGATGCTCGACGGCCGCGCGCCGTACAAGGGCCTGCTCACGCACGGCTTCACGGTCGACGGCGAAGGCCGCAAGATGAGCAAGTCGCTCGGCAACGGCATCGACCCGCATGAAGTCGCGAACCGCCTCGGCGCGGAAATCATCCGTCTGTGGATCGCGTCGACCGACTATTCGGGCGAGCTGGCGATCTCGGAGGAGATCCTCAAGCGCGTGACCGAAGGCTATCGCCGCATCCGCAATACGCTGCGCTTCCTGCTCGCGAACCTGTCCGATTTCGACTACGCGCAGCACGCGCTGCCGCCCGACCAGTGGCTCGAGATCGACCGCTACGCGGTCGCGTTCTCCGAGCAGCTGCAGACCGAGCTGCTCGCGCACTACGAGAAGTACGAGTTCCACCCGGTCGTCGCGAAGCTGCAGACGTATTGCTCGGAAGACCTGGGCGGCTTCTACCTCGACGTGCTGAAGGACCGCCTGTACACCAGCGCGCAGGACTCGACGGCCCGCCGCTCGGCGCAGACGGCGCTCTACCACCTGACGCAAGGCTTGCTGCGCGTGCTCGCCCCGTTCCTGTCGTTTACCGCCGAGGAAGCGTGGAAGGTGTTCCGGCCGGCGAGCGACACGATCTTCACGGAGACGTACTACGCGTATCCGGAAGTGGCCGGCGCGGCTGCGCTGATCGACAAGTGGACGGTGCTGCGCGCAGTGCGCGGCGACGTCACGAAGGCACTCGAGGAAGCCCGCACCGCGAACCGCATCGGCTCGTCGCTGCAGGCGGAAGTGACCGTGCACGCGAGCGGCGCGCGCTACGACGCGCTCGCGAGCCTCGCCGACGACCTGAAGTTCGTGCTGATCACGTCGGCCGCGACCGTGGTGAAGGTCGACGACGACGCGCAGCAGAGCGTCGACGTCGCGGCGTCGCGCTACCAGAAGTGCGAGCGCTGCTGGCACTACCGCGAGGACGTCGGCGCGCACGCCGACCATCCGACGCTGTGCGGCCGCTGCTTCTCGAACCTGTTCGAAAACGGCGAAGCCCGGAGCGCTGCGTAATGGCCAAACCCGAGACGAAAGCGCAGCACGGGAGCGCGACGAACGGGGCGCTCGCGCCCTGGCTCGGCATTTCGCTCATCGTGATCCTGTTCGACCAGCTGACGAAGATCGCGATTCTGAAGACCTTCGCCTATGGCGCGCAGCACGCGCTGACGTCGTTCTTCAGTCTCGTGCTGGTCTACAACCAGGGCGCGGCGTTCGGCTTTCTCGCGACGGCGGGCGGCTGGCAGCGCTGGGCGTTCACCGCGCTCGGCATCGGCGCGACGCTCGTGATCTGCTACCTGCTGAAGCGCCACGGCCATCAGCGCCTGTTCAGCCTGTCGCTCGCGCTGATCCTGGGCGGCGCGCTCGGCAACGTGATCGACCGCCTGATGTACGGCCACGTGATCGACTTTCTCGATTTTCACGCCGGCGCATGGCACTTCCCGGCGTTCAACCTCGCCGATTCCGCGATCACCGTCGGTGCGGCGCTGCTGATCTTCGACGAACTGCGGCGCGTCCGCGGCGCGCGCTGAACGCGCCTCGCCGCGTCGGCGGCCGGCCTCGCGCCGGCCGTCCCGATTGACCCATCCGGAGGCCTGAGTTGGCACACCCAGAACTCGCAGGAAAACACCTCGTCCTCGGCCTGACCGGCGGCATCGCCTGCTACAAGATCGCCGAGCTGACCCGCCTGCTCACCAAGGCCGGCGCGACCGTGCAGGTCGCGATGACGGAGGCGGCCACGCAGTTCATCACGCCCGTCACGATGCAGGCGCTGTCCGGCCGGCCGGTCTACACGAGCCAGTGGGACCCGCGCGTCGACAACAACATGGCGCACATCGATCTGTCGCGCGAAGCCGACGCGATCGTCATCGCGCCCGCGTCGACCGATTTCCTAGCGAAGCTCGCGCACGGTTTCGCCGACGACCTGCTGTCGACGCTATGCGTCGCACGCGATTGCCCGCTGCTCGTCGTGCCCGCGATGAACCGACAGATGTGGCAGAACCCGGCCACGCAACGCAACGTCGCGCAGCTGCGCGCCGACGGCGTCGCTGTGCTCGGCCCGGACTCGGGCGCGCAGGCATGCGGCGAGGTCGGCGACGGGCGCATGCTCGAGCCCGACGCGATCTACGAGGCGATCGCCGCGCATTTCCAGCCGAAGCTGCTCGCGCACCGGCGCGTGCTGATCACCGCGGGGCCGACGTTCGAGCCGCTCGACCCGGTGCGCGGCATCACGAACCGCTCGAGCGGCAAGATGGGCTTCGCGCTTGCGCGCGCGGCCCAGCAGGCCGGCGCGGACGTGCATCTGGTGGCCGGCCCGGTCGCGCTGCACACGCCGTGGGGCGTCTCCCGCGAGGACGTGCAGACCGCGCAGCAGATGCACGATGCGGTGATGCACGCGGTGCCGGACGCCGACATCTTCATCGCGGTGGCGGCAGTGGCCGACTGGCGCGCCGCGCATCCCGCCGAACACAAGATCAAGAAGACCGCCGACCGCAAGGTGCCCGCGCTCGCGTTCGTCGAGAACCCGGACATCCTCGCGACCGTCGCCGCGCTCCCCCATCCGCCGTTCTGCGTCGGCTTCGCGGCCGAAAGCGGCGACCTCGACGTGCATGGCGAAGAAAAGCGCAAGCGCAAGAACGTGCCGCTGCTGATCGGCAACCTCGGCCCGCAGACGTTCGGCCGCGACGACAACGAAGTCGTGCTGTTCGAAGCGGGCGGGATCACACGCCTGCCGCGCGCGCACAAGGACCAGCTCGCGCAGGCGCTCGTCGAGGAAATCGCAAAGCGCCTGCCCGACACCCGGCTCATCTGACCTGAAACGACCTGAAACATCGCGCGCCGCCGGCCGTCACGCGGCATGGCGCGCGCTTTTCGAACCGATCCCCGCATGAAACTCGACCTGAAGATCCTCGACGCGCGCATGCGCGACTACCTGCCTGCCTATGCGACGCCCGGCAGTGCCGGCCTCGACCTGCGCGCGTGCATCGACGCACCGATCATTCTCAACCCGGGCGAGACCACGCTCGTGCCGACCGGCCTCGCGATCCACCTCGCGGACCCGGGCCATGCGGCAATGATCCTGCCGCGCTCGGGGCTCGGCCACAAGCACGGCGTGGTGCTCGGCAACCTGGTCGGCCTGATCGACTCCGACTATCAGGGCGAACTGATGATCTCGACGTGGAACCGCGGCCAGACGGCCTTCACGCTGAATCCGTTCGAGCGGCTCGCGCAGCTCGTGATCGTGCCGGTCGTGCAGGCGCAGTTCAACATCGTCGACGAATTCACCGCGAGCGACCGCGGCGCGGGCGGGTTCGGCAGCACCGGCCGTCACTGAACGGCAGCGCGGCGCATCGCGCGCCGCGTGCCGCCCCCCGTTACCGGACGGCGGCCCGCACGGCGGCCGGCTGGCGCGCCTGCAGGCTGTACACCGCGTAAGCGACCATCACGGCAAGCACGCCCGCCAGCACCGCAGACGAACCGATCGTCCCGAGCGCCAGCCCCCCCTTCGCAACCGGCTTGGTGAGCAGGTCGCCGACGGTCGCGCCGAACGGCCGCGTCAGCACGAACGCCGCCCAGAACAGCAACACGCTGGAGAGGCGCGTGAAGTAGTGCGCGAGCACGATGGCCGCCAGCAGGCCGCCGATCAGCAGCGCGCCACCGGCGAAGCCGAGGCCCGAACTGTCCGCGAGAAAATCGCCGAGCGCGGTGCCGAGCGTGTTCGAGAACAGGATCGCGACCCAGTACAGCACTTCCACCTTGCGCGTCCTGATTTCGTCGACCGACAGCGACTCGCCCGTGAGCCGCCACACCGCAAAGATCCCGAGCAGGATCGCGACGAGGATCGACGTGCCGGTCGCGTAGCCGAGGCCGAGCGTGCGGTCCATGAAATCCGACATCGTCGTGCCGGCGGTGCTCGTCGCGACGATCACCGCCCAGTAGATCACCGGCCGGTAGCGCGTCGTGCTCAATTGCGCGGCGAGCGCGACGAGAAAGAAACCAAACAGCAGGATCGAACTGTACGCATAGCCGACGTTCAGCGTCATCGACAGCAGATCGCCGCCGGTTTCGCCGAGCGTGGTCGCACAGATCTTCATGATCCAGAACGCCAGCGTGATCTCGGGCAATTTCTTCATTGGAGCCTCGTGCAGGAAAAATTCGCGAACCGAAGCCCATCGCTTCGGCAACGTGTCGAATGGTAAACGGCCGTTGCTTAACACACGCTTAGCATCGGGCGACACGTGCCGGCGCGCGGCGGGACGCGCAAAGCGCGACACGGCTCCCGCATCGTGCCCGGGCCAACGCCCGCGCGACGTGTGCGGATGCGCGGCATGCCCGACGCGCCGCTTCAGCGCGCGTGCAGGTGACGAAAGCGCAGCACGTACGCGAGCGTCAGCAGCACGACGAACACCACGCCGACGACCATCGTCATCCGGAATTCGTGCGTGAGCGCGGTCGTCGCGAGAATCGACGCGACGAGCCCGGCGCCGAGCAGGCTGCCGAACGGATGCAGCCACATCCGGAACGGCAGCGCCGGCCCGCGGTAATGCTGGCGGAAGCACAGGTGCGTCACGAAGATCATCATCCACGTGAACAGCGCGCCGAACATCGCGATCGACATCATCACGGTGAACGCGGAATCCGGCGACAGCGCGACGAGTACCGCCGCGACTGCCACGCCGCTCGTCGACACGCCCAGCGCCGCGCGCGGCACGCCGTTCGCGCCGAGCCGGCCGAACACCGCCGGCGCGAGCTTCGCGCGCGACAGGCTGAACATCATCCGCGTCGTCACGTAGAGCTGGCTGTTCATCGCCGACAGCGCCGCGACCAGCACGACGAAATTGATCACGCCCGCCGCATACGGCACGTGCGTCGCCGCCATCACCTTGACGAACGGGCTTTCGTCGGTGCCGGCCTGCGTCCACGGCACGACGGCGAGCATCAACGCGAGCGTCAGCAGGTAGAACAGCACGAGACGGAACACCGTCGAGCGGAACGCCCGCGTGACCGCATGCTGCGGGTCGCGCGCCTCGCCGGCCGCGATCGCGACGGCCTCGATGCTCATGTAGCTGAAGATCGCGACGATCACCGCGACCCACGTGCCCCACCCGCCTTTCGGGAAGAAGCCGCCGTGCGCGGTGTAGTTTGCGAAGCCGATGCCCGACGACGCCGGCGCCGACCACACGAGATACGCGCCGAGCACGATGAACACGATGATCGCCGCGAGCTTGAGCAGCGAGAACGCATATTCGACCGAGCCGTACAGCGTGACGCTCGCCATGTTGACCGCGATGAGCAGCGCGGAGAAACCGATCACCCAGTACCAGCCGGGCACTGCGGGAAACCAGTACTTCATGAACACCGCGATCGCGCTGATCTCGGTGCCGATCGCGAACACCACCGCGAACCAGTATGCGTAGCGCACGAGATACCCCGCGAGCGGGCCGACGTAGTGCTCCGCGTACGCGCCGAATGATCCGGCCGTCGGATGCGCGACGGTCATTTCCGCGAGCGCGCCCATCAGCAGCAGCGCGAGCAGCGCGCCGATCGCGTACGAGATCAGCACGCTCGGGCCGGCTAGCCCGATCGCGAACCCGCTGCCGAGGAACAGCCCCGTGCCGATCGCCCCGCCGATCGCAATCATCGCCATCTGCCCCGACGACAGCGCGCGATGCAATCCCTGTTCACGTTCGACGATGTTGTCGAACGTTTGTTGTCGTTGTGTCAAAACCCGAACTCCCCACCACCTACACGCCATCTGCGGCAAATAAAACGAAACGGCGCGGAGGACTTCCCGCGCCGTTGGCTTGAAACAGAAAATACCGGCTTACTCGACTTCGATCGTCTCCTCGCTCGGCTTGCGCGGCGGATTCGCCGCCTTGTCGAACGACAGCTGCACCTTGTCGTCCGCGTCGACGTCGACCGTCACGTGCCCGCCGTTGACGAGCTTGCCGAACAGCAGCTCGTCGGCCAGCGCGCGGCGGATCGTGTCCTGGATCAGCCGCTGCATCGGCCGCGCGCCCATCAGCGGGTCGAAGCCATGCTTCGCGAGATGCTTGCGCAACGCGTCGGTGAAGAGCGCGTCGACCTTCTTCTCGTGCAGCTGATCCTCGAGCTGGATCAGGAACTTGTCGACCACCCGCATGATGATTTCCTCATCGAGCGGACGGAAGCTGATCGTCGCGTCGAGCCGGTTGCGGAACTCCGGCGTGAACAGGCGCTTGATGTCGGCCATCTCGTCGCCCGCCTCGCGGCGCGACGTGAAGCCGATCGTCGCCTTCTGCATCGACTCGGCGCCCGCGTTCGTCGTCATGATGATGATGACGTTGCGGAAATCCGCCTTGCGGCCGTTGTTGTCGGTCAGCGTGCCGTGGTCCATCACCTGCAGCAGCACGTTGAAGATGTCCGGATGCGCCTTCTCGATCTCGTCGAGCAGCAGCACGCAATGCGGCTTCTTCGTCACCGCCTCGGTCAGCAGACCGCCCTGGTCGAACCCGACATAACCCGGCGGCGCGCCGATCAGACGGCTCACCGCATGGCGCTCCATGTATTCCGACATGTCGAAGCGGATCAGCTCGATGCCGAGCGTGAACGCGAGCTGGCGCGCCACTTCGGTCTTGCCGACCCCCGTCGGGCCGGAGAACAGGAACGAGCCGATCGGCTTGTCGGTCCTGCCGAGGCCCGCGCGCGCCATCTTGATCGCCGCAGCCAGCGCGTCGATCGCCGGGTCCTGGCCGAACACGACGCTCTTCAGGTCGCGATCGAGCGTCTGCAGCTTGCTGCGGTCGTCCTGCGACACGCTCTGCGGCGGCACGCGCGCGATCTTCGAGATGATTTCCTCGATCTCGCTCTTGCCGATCGTCTTCTTCTGCTTCGACTTCGGCAGGATGCGCTGCGCGGCACCCGCCTCGTCGATCACGTCGATCGCCTTGTCCGGCAGGTGACGGTCGGTGATGAAGCGCGCCGACAGCTCGGCGGCCGCCGACAGCGCACCCGACGAATACTTGACGCCGTGATGCTCCTCGAAGCGCGACTTCAGCCCGCGCAGGATCGCGACCGTCTGCTCGACGGTCGGCTCGCTCACGTCGATCTTCTGGAAGCGCCGCGACAGCGCCGCATCCTTCTCGAAGATGCCGCGATATTCGGTGAACGTCGTCGCGCCGATGCACTTGAGCGTGCCCGACGACAGCGCCGGCTTCAGCAGGTTCGACGCATCGAGCGTGCCGCCCGACGCCGCGCCGGCGCCGATCAGCGTATGGATCTCGTCGATGAACAGGATCGCGTGCGGACGTTCCTTCAGCTCCTTGAGCACCGTCTTCAGGCGCTGCTCGAAATCACCGCGATACTTGGTGCCCGCGAGCAGCGCGCCCATGTCGAGCGAGTAGACCTGCGCGTTCGCGAGGATGTCCGGCACCTCGCCGCGCGTGATCCGGTACGCAAGCCCCTCGGCGATCGCCGTCTTGCCGACGCCGGCCTCGCCGACGAGCAGCGGATTGTTCTTGCGGCGACGGCACAGCACCTGCACGACGCGCTCGACCTCGGACTCGCGCCCGATCAGCGGATCGATGCGGCCGTCCTTCGCCATCTGGTTGAGGTTCTGCGTGAACTGCGCGAGCGGCGTTTCCTTCTGCGCGTTCGCATCCTCGCTCTCTGCATTCGCGTCGCTCGACTTCGCGGCCTCGCCGCTGCCGGTCTTCGCGATGCCGTGCGAAATGAAGTTGACGACGTCGAGACGCGTGACGCCCTGCTGCTGCAGGTAGTAGACCGCGTGCGAGTCCTTCTCGCCGAAGATCGCCACGAGCACGTTCGCGCCGGTCACTTCCTTCTTGCCGTTCGACGTCGACTGGACGTGCATGATCGCGCGCTGGATCACGCGCTGGAAGCCGAGCGTCGGCTGCGTGTCGACGTCGTCGGTGCCCGGAACGGTGGGCGTGTTGTCGTGGATGAAGTTGCGCAGGTTCTGACGCAAGTCCTCGATGTTGGCCGCGCACGCGCGCAACACTTCGGCTGCCGTCGGATTATCCAGCAGGGCGAGCAGCAGGTGCTCGACCGTAATGAACTCATGGCGTGCCTGACGTGCTTCCATGAACGCCATGTGCAGGCTGACTTCCAATTCCTGGGCAATCATGCTTCCTCCATCACGCACTGCAGCGGATGCCCCGCCTGCCGCGCATGGGTAACGACTTGCTCGACCTTGGTCGACGCGATGTCCCGCGTATAGACCCCACAAACCCCACGCCCTTCGCGATGGACCTGCAGCATGATCTGCGTGGCCGTCTCGCGATCCTTCTTGAAATACTCCTGCACGATCATCACGACGAATTCCATCGGCGTGAAATCATCGTTGAGCAGCACCACCTTGTACATGGAAGGCGGCTTCAGCTTTTGCCGCTTGCGTTCCAGGACGGTGCTGTCCTGCTTGTCCGGGATAATCGCCATACACCCATTCTAAACAACTCGGACAGGCCCGCAATCCTGTCGTTACCCGACCCGACCGGCCGGCGCCCTCTACGGCTTCCCGGAATCGCGCCGCCGCATTCGCACCACAGGAAAGCCGGCTGCGGGGCCGGCTTTCGAACTTCGCGCGCGACGCGAACCGCCGCGCTTGCATGCAGTATCCCACAAGCCGGGGCACGCCCGAAGCGCGTCACCCGAAGCGGGTATATGAGCCGATTATGCGGCTTTTCAAGATGCCGCGCTCGTCGCAATGCCGCATAGCAAAGCCGTAAAAACCCTGAAAATGGGTTCTTTACAACGCCCCTCTATATGTCTAAAAATTCTCTTGACACTCAATTAAAGAGCGCCAACAATCAAGCTGGCACTTTTTTTAACTTGCCTGGATGGTAAGCAGCGGGTGCCGTGGTGAGCTTGTGAGGGGGGAACGGCTGTATTTTCCGGTCGTTTAGCTTTTCGAGCGTGCTCGTGGTAAGTAGCGACTGTGTGACAGGGGATGTAGGTATGGCAACTGGTATTGTCAAATGGTTCAACGACGCGAAGGGCTTCGGTTTCATCACCCCCGACGAGGGCGGTGAGGATCTGTTCGCACACTTCTCGGCCATCAACATGCAGGGCTTCAAGACCCTGAAGGAAGGCCAGAAGGTCAGCTTCGAGATCGTGCAAGGCCCGAAGGGCAAGCAAGCTTCGAACATCCAGGCAGCCTGACGGCGACGGATTTCGGACCAGGGAACCCGGCTCGACGCCGGGTTTCTTTTTTGGGGCGGCCGGCGCGCGCGCTCGCGGCAAGCCGCGCGCCGGCGCGGTGCGGCGCCGGCGCGCCTCACACCACCTTCAGCGTGCCCATCATGCCGAGATCCTCGTGCTCGAGGATGTGGCAATGGAACATGCGCTCGCCGGGCACGTCCTGCACCGTGGCGATCGTCACGACCTCCCCGATGCGCACGTTCACCGTATCGCGCCACGCGCGGAACGGCTCCGGCGTGCGCACGCCGTTCGACTCGCGCGCGAGCACCTGGAACTGCGTGCCGTGCAGATGAAACGGATGATCCATGTCGGTCTGGTTGCGGATCGTCCACTGCTCGACGTCGCCCGCACGGCTCGTGAACGTCGCTCGGTGCGGCGCGTAGGTGTCGCCGTTGATCATGAAGCGCATGCCCGCGGGACGGCCCGGCACGGGCGCCCCCATCATCGCCGCCATGTCCATTGCCTCGCCGAACGCCACGTCCTTGTGCGCGACGGGCTCGCCCATCGCCGGCACCGCGCGCAGCGTCGCAGGCCGGGCGCGCGCATCGGCAGGCGAGAACGCCAGGTCCGCAAGCGGCAACGTCGGGTCGGGCGGCAGGCTGCCATGGCCATCGGCCGACATCGCCATCTTGCGGCGGTCGTATTCGGCGGCCAGCAGCACCGCGCGCGATGCGCGGTCGCCCGCGCGCACCAGCAACTCCGCGCGCTCGCCGGGCGCGAGCAGCAGCGACGTCACGCCGCGCGGGGTCTCGAACAGCCCGCCGTCGGTGCCGACGTGCTCGAACGCGCGACCGTCGTCGAATGCGAGCAGCAGGTAGCGCGCGCTGCATGCGTTCCAGACCCGCCAGCGCTCGTCGGCCGCGACATCGATGCGCGGCCGGCGCGCACCGTTGACCAGCACGAACTGGCCTTCGCGGCCGTTCATCCAGTCCATCATGTCATTCGGCGCAATCGTGCCGTCGCGGGCGAGCTTCAGATCGGAAACAAACAGATGGCGCTCGGGCCAGCCGGCGAGCGGATCGTCCGCCGCACGCACGATGAACGGCCCGGCCAGCCCGCGGAACACCTGCTCGGCCGTCATCATGTGCGGATGCGGGTGATACCAGTAGGTCCCCGCGCTGCCCTTCGGCAGCGTAAACCGGTAGACGCGCGAGGCGCCTGGCGCGACTGGATGGGACGGATTGCCGTCCTGGTCGGGCGGCACCGGCAAGCCGTGCCAATGCAGCGTCGACGGTTGCGGCAAGCGGTTGATGAAGCGGATCTCGACCGTGTCGCCCTCGCGCACGTCGATCATCGGCCCGACCACCGGCCCCTGGGTGCCTGCGCCGAACTGCCAGAACGTCGTCGGGCGTGCGCCGCGCAAGATCGCGCGTGAAACAGGCTGCGCGACAAGCGTCGCGCGGAATGTGCCTGGCTCGCGGCTTTCGTTGACGAGCGTGCGCAATGCGGGAAGCGGCGCGCCGGCGGGCAGCGCATCGGGCGCCGCGAGCGCGGCGGCGGGCGGCGGCGCCGGCGCGTGGTGCGCGTGCGCCGACGCGCCGGACATGCCGGGCATGTCGTCCATCCCATCCATGTCGTCCATGCCTGCGTGGCCCGCGTGTTGAGCCCACGCGCTGCGCGCGAACAGCGACGCGACGGCGACGCCGACGGCGCGCGACAGGAATGCTCTGCGTAACATCAATCGTTCCTCATCCATGACGATCATCGTGAAAGGCCCGGCAGCCGCCCGTGCATGCGGGGCGCGCGATCGCGGAACGTGACCTTGGGGCCAGCGTTGCCGTCCCATTGGCGCTGCCGCATCGATCGGGCACTGTTTGCGGCCGGCTCGCACCATCATAACCGCACGCCCGTCTCAAAATATGCGCGATGCGCCGTGAGCGGCGACCGACCACGGGAATGAAGCAGCCGACTTCGCCCGGCAACGCACGCGCCCGCCGGGCGAACGCGGACAGGCCGCCCGGCCTCTGCGCCGGAGCCCCGGCGGCCCCGCGCGCGCTGGCTAATCGGCGATGCCGAAACGCGCACGCCCCCCGCCCCGTTGAATATCCGGTCTGGCCGCCACCGGGCACCGCAGGTTCGCCCCCATTCCCGGCGTGGCCGATTTCGTCAAAATTTCACGATGTGGAACATACCGTTGCACTGTAAAAAGTTTTGGTGCGGAGCACAAATTTCGGCTTTCGCAATGCCGAAATACGTTCCACGATACAAAACAGTCAACGCAACACATTGTTTACAAACGATTATTTTTATGCCGAACATCCACTCTACGCGCACCATTCGAGCGGTCGGCGGACGTAGACTTCGTCACATGGATTGGCGAATTGCAGCAAGGCCGAAATCGATCGATCGACAAGCCTGAATCCGCCGCAGCAGCCAGTCGCCCCAGCTCCCGTCAGAAAGACAGGGGCATCACGGAATCGCGTTTGATCAGAAAGGGAGAACGGAAATGAAAGGATTTCGCTTTGGTTCAGCGCAAGGATCGTTCTACATCCTGCCGGCAACGGGCGGCTGGGAAGCAACGTTCGGCAACGCTTCGCTCGGCGCGTTCGCCAGCCCCGAACATGCGGTCGACCACATCGCGCGCGGCTTGAGCTGCCCGGAACTGTCCGAAATGGATACCGCGACGCTCGACGTGCCGGAACAGATCGACGATTGGGAAATCGTCCACGTGTGAAACGCAACGGGAGGCGCGCCCGGTATCCGGGCGGCCTCCCGCATCAGCCGACAGGCCGGCCGGACAGCAAACGTCGCACGGCGCGCGCAGACCGCTGGTCCACGCCGCCCTGTCCGGCTCGCCGCACGGTTTCACCCATCGTTACGACATCGGCCGCACGGATGCGCGACCACGCGAGCCAGGTCAGGCGATCGCGTCGATGATGCCGTTGAGCGTGCTGCTCGGACGCATTGCGTTGCTCGTCAGCTCGACGTTCGGGCGATAGTAGCCGCCGATGTCCATCTGCTTGCCCTGCGCTGCGCCCAGTTCTTCCAGGATGCGCGCTTCGCTGTCGCCCAGCGCCTTCGCGACACCGGCGAACTGCGCCTGCAGCGCGGCGTCCTCGGTCTGCTCGGCGAGCGCCTGCGCCCAGTACAGGGACAGGTAGAAGTGGCTGCCGCGGTTGTCGAGGCCGCCGACCTTGCGCGCCGGCGACTTGTTGTTGTCGAGGAACTTGCCGGTCGCCTGGTCCAGCGTCTTCGCGAGCACGAGCGCCTTCGGGTTGTGGTACGCGCCGCCCAGATGCTCGAGCGATGCGGCGAGCGCGAGGAATTCGCCGAGCGAATCCCAGCGCAGGAAGCCCTCTTCGACGAACTGCTGGACGTGCTTCGGCGCGGAGCCGCCTGCGCCCGTTTCGAACATGCCGCCGCCCGCCATCAGCGGAACGATCGACAGCATCTTCGCGCTGGTGCCCAGTTCCATGATCGGGAACAGGTCGGTCAGGTAGTCGCGCAGCACGTTGCCCGTGACCGAGATCGTGTCCTTGCCCGCGCGGATGCGCTCGAGCGAGAAGCGGGTCGCCTCGACCGGCGTCATGATGCGGATCTCGAGCCCGTTGGTGTCGTGATCCTTCAGGTAGTGCTCGACCTTCTTGATGACCTGCGCGTCATGTGCACGCGCCGGGTCCAGCCAGAACACGGCCGGCGTGCTGGTCGCGCGCGCGCGGTTGACCGCGAGCTTGACCCAGTCCTGGATCGGCGCGTCCTTGGCCTGGCACATGCGCCAGATGTCGCCCGTCTCGACTGCATGCTCGAGCAGCACGTTGCCGGCTTCGTCGATCACGCGCACGACGCCGTCCGCCGGGATCTGGAACGTCTTGTCGTGCGAACCGTATTCTTCGGCCGCCTGCGCCATCAGGCCGACGTTCGGCACGCTGCCCATCGTGACCGGATCGAACGCGCCGTGCTGCTTGCAGTCCTCGATCACCGCCTGGTAGACACCCGCGTAGCAGCGGTCCGGAATCACGGCCTTCGTGTCGTACAGCTCGCCGTCCGGGCCCCACATGCAGCCCGATTCGCGGATCATCGCCGGCATCGATGCGTCGACGATCACGTCGCTCGGCACGTGCAGGTTCGTGATGCCCTTGTCGGAGTTGACCATCGCGAGGCGCGGACGCTGCGCGTATTCGGCCTTGATGTCCGCTTCGATCGCTTCGCGCGTGTCCGCCGGCAGGTCCTTCAGGCGCGCGTACAGATCGCCGATGCCGTTGTTCGGATTGAAGCCGACCTGCGCGAGGGCGTCGGCGTACTTCGCGAGCACGTCGTTGTAGAACACGGAAACGAAGTGACCGAACATGATCGGATCGGACACCTTCATCATCGTCGCCTTCAGGTGCACCGAGAACAGCACGTCCTGGCTCTTCGCGTCGGCGATCTGCGCTTCGATGAAGCTGCGCAGCGCCTTCTTGCTCATCACCGACGAGTCGATGATTTCGCCGGCCTTGACCGCCGTCTTTTCCTTGAGGACCTTCTTTGCGCCATCCGCGGTCGTCAGTTCGATCTTGACGCTGCCCGCCTCGCCGATCAGCGCGGAGCGCTCGCTACCGTAGAAATCGCCGTCGGTCATGTGTGCGACGTGCGACTTCGAATCGGCACGCCATGCGCCCATCTTGTGCGGATGCTTGCGCGCGTAATTCTTGACCGACAGCGGCGCGCGGCGGTCCGAGTTGCCTTCGCGCAGCACCGGGTTCACCGCGCTGCCCTTGATCTTGTCGTAGCGTGCCTTGACTTCCTTCTCGGCGTCGGTCGCCGCGTCCTCGGGGTAGGCCGGCAGCTTGTAGCCCTTCGCCTGCAGTTCGGCGATCGCGGCCTTGAGCTGCGGCACCGACGCGCTGATGTTCGGCAGCTTGATGATGTTGGCTTCCGGCTTCAGCGTGAGCTGGCCCAGTTCCGCCAGATCGTCCGAACCCTTCTGCTCAGGCGACAGATAGTCCGCGAACGCGGCGATGATGCGGCCGGCGAGCGAGATGTCGCGCGTCTCGACGGCGACGCCCGACGAGTGCGTGAACGCCTTGACGATCGGCAGCAGCGAGTAGGTGGCCAGCGCGGGCGCTTCGTCGGTGAGGGTGTAGATGATCTTGGGCGAAGTAGACATGTTCGATGCTTTGCTACGTGAAATATTGGACAGAGGATCGCCGGCGGCAAGCCAGCGAGAACGCGATCGAGTCGATCGCGAAAGGGAGCGCCGGCTCAGCCTGGCGGTGGTGTTGCGAGGGCCGTCATGTTCAACCTTGCAGGGCACGGACGCCGGGGCGTCGCGTGGGTCGCGATCCGTGCGCCGCGCCGCGGCACTTGCGGTCACGACGGCGGATCGCCCTGCCATCCCGCTATCAACAAAAAACCCCGGTGCCCGCAATTGCGCACCGGGGCTGCCGGATCGCTCCGGCACACCCCGGAGGGACTTACATGTTCTCGATCAGCACTTCGCCGAAGCCCGAGCACGACACCTGCGTCGCACCTTCCATCAGGCGCGCGAAGTCGTACGTGACGCGCTTCTGCAGGATCGACTTTTCCATCGCGGCGATGATGACGTCCGCCGCTTCGGTCCAGCCGAGGTGGCGCAGCATCATTTCCGCCGACAGGATTTCCGAACCCGGGTTCACGTAGTCCTTGCCGGCGTACTTCGGCGCGGTGCCGTGCGTCGCTTCGAACATCGCGACCGAATCCGACAGGTTCGCACCCGGCGCGATGCCGATCCCGCCGACCTGCGCGGCCAGCGCGTCGGAGATGTAATCGCCGTTCAGGTTCAGCGTCGCGATCACGTCGTATTCGGCCGGGCGCAGCAGGATCTGCTGCAGGAACGCGTCGGCGATCGAGTCCTTGATCACGATCTCGTTGCCCGTCTTCGGGTTCTTCACGCGCATCCACGGGCCGCCGTCGATCAGCTCGCCGCCGAACTCCTTCTGCGCGAGCGCGTAGCCGGCGTCACGGAACAGGCCTTCCGTGAATTTCATGATGTTGCCCTTGTGCACCAGCGTGACCGACTTGCGGTCGTTGTCGATCGCGTACTGGATCGCCTTGCGCACGAGCCGCTCGGTGCCTTCCTTCGACACGGGCTTGATGCCGATGCCCGACGTTTCCGGGAAGCGGATCTTCTTCACGCCCATCTCTTCCTGCAGGAACTTGATGACCTTCTTCGCCTGCTCCGATTCGGCCGCCCATTCGATGCCCGCGTAGATGTCTTCCGAGTTCTCGCGGAAGATCACCATGTCGATCTTTTCCGGCGCGCGCACCGGCGACGGCACACCCTTGAAGTACTGGACCGGGCGCAGGCACACGTAGAGGTCGAGTTCCTGGCGCAGCGCGACGTTCAGCGAGCGGATGCCGCCGCCGACCGGGGTCGTCAGCGGCCCCTTGATCGACACGACGTATTCCTTCAGCACCTGCAGCGTCTCTTCCGGCAGCCACACGTCCGGACCGTACACCTTCGTCGCCTTCTCGCCCGCGTAGATCTCCATCCAGTGGATCTTGCGCTTGCCCTTGTACGCCCGCTCGACCGCCGCGTCGACGACCTTGATCATGACCGGGGTGATATCGAAGCCCGTACCGTCGCCCTCGATATACGGAATGATCGGCTGATCGGAAACGTTGAGCGAGTAATCCTTGTTGACGGTGATCTTGTCACCGCCCTCCGGAACCTTGATGTGCTGATACGGCATGATCGACTCCAGTGACGTGGCTGAGCAAGTAAATCTGGTCGAAGCTGCGCGCCCGGGAGCACGGCAGGCCCACTCCCGTGACTACAACAGCGAGCCGCTATTCTAGCGCCCCTCTCGGGTACGGCGGCGCGAAGCGCGGTGCAGCGTATCAAGTCTTCCCTTATGTCTTATATAAGACAGATGACTTGCCGTTCCGTATTATGCATTAAGATTCCGCCATTTGCCATAGACCGCCCCGCGCCCGGCCCGGCCGACGCGCGAGCGCCCCGCCATGACCCTGATCGCCCTCAACAAGCCGTTCGGTACGATTTGCCAGTTTTCCGAGCACGAGACCCGTCCGTCGCTCGGCGACTGGGTAAAAACGCCCGACGTCTACCCCGCCGGCCGGCTCGACGCGGACAGCGAAGGCCTGCTGCTGCTCACCGACGACGGCGCGCTGCAGGCGCGGATCGCCGAGCCGCGCCACAAGCTCGTCAAGCGCTACTGGGCGCAGGTCGAAGGCGCGCCGGCCGCCGCGGACCTGAAGGCGCTCGCGCGCGGCGTCGACCTCGGCGACTATGTGACGCGCCCCTGCCGCGCCGAATTCATCGAGCCGCCCGACACGCTGTGGCCGCGCACCCCGCCGATCCGCTACCGCGCGGCGATCCCGACCACCTGGATCGAGCTCGCGATCACCGAGGGAAAGAACCGCCAGGTGCGGCGAATGACCGCCGCAGTGGGCTTTCCGACGCTGCGGCTCGTGCGTGTCGGCATTGGCGCGCTCGATATATTCACGCTCGGCATTGCGCCGGGCGAAACAATCGCACTGCCGCCGCGCGCGCCATGGGAAGGATTCGCACGGCCCGCATGACATTTCCATGACGCGTGTTTTTTTCGTCAACCGACTGCGAAGACCGCGCGTTAAACCACGCAGATGCCAACCTGAGCTATCCGGCATTGGCGCCAATACCGCATTTGTGCCGCCCTGGCGGCGGTTTTTGCGAATGCGGTTCGGCGCCCGCAGCGCAACGAGAAATTTCTCAAAGCGTTTGTCAACCGAAAGGTGGATGGCACGTTAGATGTCTTGACTCCTATGCCGGGTCATTTGGTTAATTAACTAAAGCTGAGGAACACAACATGAACAAACTGATCGCCGCTCTGGTCGCTGGTCTCTTCGCAACGGCAGCTTTCGCACAAGCATCGGCTCCGGCTGCTGCTTCGGCACCGGCTGAGAAGGCAGAAGCTGCTTCGGCACCGGCCAAGAAGGCGCACAAGAAGCACGCTCACAAGAAGCACGCTTCGAAGAAGGCAGCAGCAAGCGCCGCTGAAGCCCCGGCAGCTGCTTCGAACTAAGCAGGCAGGTTGCAATAACGCAGTGAAGAACAGGTAGTTGCCGTTCTTACGGCGTTGAAAGGCAGGTCACCGCAAGGCGATCTGCCTTTTTCTTTTTGTGCCCGTCTGCGCGCATCGCGTACCATGCGGGTCTCGCTTTCCACCAAAGGAGCCTTGCTGTGCGATTTTCCCTGCGCTCTTCGCTCGGCCGCCTTGCGCGTGCCGCGCTGTTTCCCGTCGCGTTCGCCGTCGCCGCGGGCGGCATGCAGGCCGCCTGCGCGCAAATGCCGGCAGGCGCCAAGGCGCCGGGCGAATTTCCGCGCGTCAAGCTGCGTACCGGCATGTACGCAATCGACGCGGCCGTCGCGGCGAAC
This sequence comes from Burkholderia sp. lig30, assembly GCF_000687455.2. Lineage (GTDB taxonomy): Bacteria > Pseudomonadota > Gammaproteobacteria > Burkholderiales > Burkholderiaceae > Burkholderia. The sequence goes on along the minus strand of NZ_JGVW01000056.1, from coordinate 3,863 downwards.
GATCCCGACCGCGAACAGGGGCTGATGTACCGCACGCAGCTCGCGCCGAACGAAGGCATGCTGTTCGTGTTCAACGAGAACGCGGTGCATTGCTTCTGGATGAAGAACACGCTGATTCCGCTGTCGATCGCGTTCATCCGCGCCGACGGCACGATCACCGACATCGACGAGATGCAGGCCGAGACGACCAACAACCACTGCCCGCGCAACAACGGCGTCTATGCGCTCGAGATGGGCAAGGGCTGGTTCGCGGCGAAAGGCATCAAGGCGGGGATGAAGATCGACGGGCTGCCGAAAGTGCAGTGACGCCTGGGCGGCGCGCTGCCGCGTGCCCCTCCCCCGTCCGGCCGGCCGCCTCGCGCGCCGGCTTTTTTTTCGTCCGTTGCGCGGCCAAGCCGCGGCCTTGATTGTGCGCATGGCGGCCGCATCTGCAAAAGCCACACGCAAGCGCTATGCTTTAAATCTCGCTTGATGCATTACAGTCCGGCGCAGTCGGCCGGCTTTCGACCCGAACCAACAGGAGGTTCACGTGCCCCGCAAAACCCCCATCGAGCGCTATCGCAATATCGGGATCAGCGCTCACATCGATGCCGGCAAAACCACGACTACCGAGCGCATCCTGTTTTATACCGGAGTGAGCCACAAGATCGGCGAAGTGCACGATGGCGCGGCCACGATGGACTGGATGGAGCAGGAGCAGGAACGCGGCATCACGATCACGTCGGCCGCGACCACCGCCTTCTGGAAGGGCATGGCCGGCAATTATCCGGAACACCGGATCAACATCATCGACACCCCCGGGCACGTCGACTTCACGATCGAGGTCGAGCGCTCGATGCGCGTGCTCGACGGCGCGTGCATGGTCTACGACTCGGTCGGCGGCGTGCAGCCGCAATCGGAGACGGTGTGGCGCCAGGCGAACAAGTACAAGGTGCCGCGCATCGCGTTCGTCAACAAGATGGACCGCGTCGGCGCCGATTTCTTCCGCGTGCAGCGGCAGATCGGCGAGCGCCTGAAGGGCATCGCCGTGCCGATCCAGATTCCGATCGGCGCGGAAGATCATTTCCAGGGTGTCGTCGATCTCGTCAAGATGAAGGCGATCGTCTGGGACGACGAAAGCCAGGGCGTGAAGTTCACGTATGAGGAGATTCCCGAGAACCTGCGGGCGACCGCCGAGGAATGGCACGACAGGATGGTCGAGGCGGCAGCCGAGGCGAGCGAGGAACTGCTCGAGAAGTACCTGGCCGACCATCGCTCGCTGACCGAGGAAGAGATCAAGGCTGCGCTGCGCAAGCGCACGATCGCCAACGAGATCGTGCCGATGCTGTGCGGCAGCGCGTTCAAGAACAAGGGCGTGCAGGCGATGCTCGACGCAGTGATCGACTACCTGCCGTCGCCCGCCGACGTGCCCGCGATCCTCGGTCACGACCTGCACGACAAGGAGACGGAGCGCCATCCGAACGACGACGAGCCGTTCTCTTCGCTCGCGTTCAAGATCATGACCGACCCGTTCGTCGGCCAGCTGATCTTCTTCCGCGTCTATTCGGGCGTCGTCGAATCGGGCGACACCGTGCTGAACGCGACGAAGGACAAGAAGGAGCGCCTCGGCCGGATCCTGCAGATGCATGCGAACGAGCGCAAGGAAATCAAGGAGGTGCGCGCGGGCGACATCGCCGCGGCCGTCGGCCTGAAGGACGCGACGACGGGCGATACGCTGTGCGATCCCGCCAATCCGATCATCCTCGAACGGATGGAATTCCCCGAGCCGGTGATCTCGCAGGCGGTGGAGCCGAAGACCAAGGCCGACCAGGAGAAGATGGGCCTCGCGCTGAACCGTCTGGCGCAGGAAGACCCGTCGTTCCGCGTGCAGACCGACGAGGAGTCGGGCCAGACGATCATCTCGGGCATGGGCGAGCTCCACCTCGAAATTCTGGTCGACCGGATGAAGCGTGAATTCGGCGTGGAAGCGACCGTCGGCAAGCCGCAGGTCGCGTATCGCGAGACGGTCCGCAGCACGGCGGCCGACGTCGAGGGCAAGTTCGTCAAGCAGTCGGGCGGGCGCGGCCAGTACGGTCACGCCGTCGTCACGCTCGAGCCGAATCCGGCAAAGGGCTATGAGTTCCTCGACGAAATCAAGGGCGGCGTGATTCCGCGCGAATTCATCCCCGCTGTCGACAAGGGCATCCAGGAGACGCTCAAGAGCGGCGTGCTGGCCGGCTACCCGGTCGTCGATGTAAAAGTGCATCTGACGTTCGGCTCGTATCACGACGTCGACTCGAACGAAAACGCGTTCCGCATGGCCGGCTCGATGGCGTTCAAGGAAGCGATGCGCCGCGCGAAGCCGGTACTGCTCGAGCCGATGATGGCCGTGGAGGTCGAGACGCCCGAGGAATTCATGGGCAACGTGATGGGCGACCTGTCGAGCCGGCGCGGCATCGTGCAGGGCATGGACGACATCGCGGGCGGCGGCGGCAAGCTCGTGCGCGCCGAGGTGCCGCTCGCCGAGATGTTCGGCTACTCGACGTCGTTGCGCTCGGCCACGCAAGGCCGCGCGACCTACACGATGGAGTTCAAGCACTACGCGGAAACGCCGTCGAACGTGTCCGAAGCAGTCATCAACGCGAAGCGCACCGGCACGAAGTAACGTCGCCCGGGAAGCGCTCGCCAGGCCCGTCCGTCCGCGGACGGGCTTTTTTTTTCGGACGCTCCGGCATGCTTGCGCGTGCGTTGCCGGAGCCTCCCGCCCTGCCCCGCCTTGCCGGAGCCGGATGCGGGCCGATCGCGGTGATGCCCGGCGCCGCGCCGGATTCCGGTCGGCCTGCCGTCCGCGCCCGTTTCGACGTTGCAACCGAAATCGAACCGCTCGCCGGCACGTTCCGGCAACCTCGCCGCTACGGGAAATGCCCGATGCAATTGGCAAGCGGTTCGGCGGCAGCCACGGTGCCACCGTGCTGTTCCCGCCTCCGCCGAATCGGCCCTGTCCCGTTTTCCCGCAGGCAGCGCGCGGCCAATGCGCGCGCTCGATGACCGGGTGCCCGCGCCCGCGTTTCATTCCAGAAACAAATCACCTGCTCCGATGTTTCATGGCGCGATGCGCGTCGCGCGCGTGCCTTCTGCCACGGGCCTGACCGGCCATTGGCACGCTTATCGCAGAACGGCCCCCGTGCGGCGGGCCTGCGCGACGGTATCGACCGGCGCGCGTCATGCGTCCGATCCGGCCGGATCGAGCGTCATGACGACAGCATTTCCTTCATGGCTCCCGCACCACACACGTAAAGCGGCGCAGCGACAAGGCATCGCGCGCCTCGGGAGACCACTAATGAATAAGACGAAACACCCGTTGCGCCCCACGGGACGCGGCTGCAAGGCGACATGGCTGGCGGTCGCCGCATTCGCGTGCTGTTGCGGGTCATATGCCGTCGCGCAGGACGCGATGCCCGCCGGGCCCATCGCCGGACAACCGCTCGTCGACATTCCGGCCGCCCCACCGTTACCGGTCGCGCAGAGCGCAATGGAAGCCCCCGTCTACATCTTGAGCGGCACCGACAGCGGCGATTCGAGCAGCCAAGGGAGCAGCAGCGCCGGGGCAGCCGACGACGGCGTCGGGGGAACGATGGACGGCGCGACCGACAGTGGGCGCAGCGGCACATTGGCCGGTCCGGCGACAGGCGGCGGTAGCTCGGGAGGCCATGGTTCCGGAGGCGGGACTTCGGGTAGTGGCACATCGGGAGGCGGGACTTCGGGAGGCGGACAAGGCGACAGCGGCACTGGCGGCCATGGTGGTAGCGCCGGCACTGGTGGCGACAGCGGCGGTCACGGCGGCGGCACCGCCAGCGCCGGTAGTAGCGGTGGCAGCGGTGGCA
>NZ_JGVW01000055.1 GCF_000687455.2 Burkholderia sp. lig30 | reverse complement strand
GCCCGCGCATTTGCAGTGTCAGCGTTAGTTCCGGTCGCACGGAAAAACTGGTTGCGAAGATCGGGGAGTCTGAACGTGCTGTTGCCGTTGTCCACGAAGGTATGCGTGCCAGCAACCCAGTTCGCGGCAGTCACAACCAGCCCTTGATCCTGCGCCCATCCCCACAGGCCCGGATAGGCCGCCATACTGACCGAGCCGCCGACCGCGTCCAGATGCTGGATGAGTGGCGTAGCGCGCGCACTAAAAAGCGGGTCGCCACACAACTGTGACCGATATCCCGTGAAATGGGCGCTCGCTGACCACGTCCAGATCTCGGCCACCTCGGTGACAAGGATCGGTCCGACATTCTGCGTTGGAAGTGCAGCGATCGAGTAGGAGCTGACGACTTCCTGCATCTTGATAATCTTCACCAGTGCCTTTAACAGCTGGCCGTTATCAGCAGGATCAAGCTCCATCCCGGCGCCCTCGACCACACCCACGACCTCTTCCTGCATCGACTGCATGTACGCAGACGTGACGATCGTGCCTAGCGCCCCCGTCGAATCGTCACCTGCATGAAATGCGCCGTCCGGCGTATTAATCCGCTGCATGCTTTAACCTTGATACGAAAATGAAACGTACGTGTGACCCGGCTTCAGATCATTGAAAAGCTGTTCCAGCATCGGTTCCGAGAACGACAGTAACCGTTCGCCAACAGCACTCTGGCCGACCCGAAAGTAGTAGCTGACGCTTGGCTTTCCCTGTACCACTACGCGCCAACAATAGATGATGTCCTCGACGTAGAGGGCGTCACCGATTCGACCGGAATCAACCCGGAACGGCTGCGGCTCCACGATGTCAATCGTGTATCCGAGGCTCGACGCGAGTTGCTTGAAATACGGAATCGACAATCCACCTGTCTCATTGAGCTTGGCGATCACAAACGTCAGCCGCTGCTGCATCGAGGCACCCGAAGATGGCGTGATCGCGAGCAGACGTTCCCAGTCGGGCAGGAATTGAATCGACACGAACGACGGAATCGCCGCTTCCTGAATCATGGCAAGCGCGGCCTGTGCCGCGTCAAGCGCTGATCCTTCGGCCTGCAGGTCAGCAGCCAAATTCGGTGCGGTCGCGTCGTAAGAGACCGGCGGCATCAACTGGCCGAGTAGGTCAGCGTGCGTCGTCATGGCTACGCTCCCATCGGATTCACCGTGATGCGTCCGATACGGCACCACTCAACCTTGTCCGCACCGACGTCCGGCACGACATTGGCGGCGGGGGAAGCCAGCACGTAGTCCACTACGCCACTGATATCGTTGACGATCCCACCGATGTGGTTTCGGATCGCACTGGCACCCGGAACAATCGACAAGTCGTACACGGTGAGCGCGCTGTTGATAGCAGTCGTCGCATCAGCGAGTGAGATGCCATCGAGCTGCACGCCGACGACCACGTCATAGGACTTGATCGTCGGCGCAAATACGAGCGAGTTTTTTGCAGAGACAGGCCGCACGTCGTCGATGTGCGCCTGAGCAGCATCGATCGTTTCCTTCGAGGGCATTCCCGTGGCCGATACGATTGCAACATCGATCGTGCCAAGACCACGCCGCAGCGGATACACAAAGGCGCCCGTGACACCCGGCACCTCCATTGCCCAGTCCCAGTAGTCGTACTTGTTTCCGCCGGCGGCCGGTTTGCGCATCCTCACTAGGAGACGCTGCAGCAAGCTCTCCACCGTTTCCTGATCGGTTCCGCCAGTGATACCCGTGTCTCCGGTCACTGTGATCGATGCATCCACCCCAACCGGCGGAACGGTCAGTGTGAGTTTATCTCCCGACGCGCGGCCACCAGCTGTTCCAGCGACTATGGCTCTCACCGTGACCGTCGCCGCTCTGGACGCATCGAACACGCCGCCCGATGTCGTCACGTACTGGGTACCGTCGGAGAACTTCGCAGCTAACCCGCTCGCGAACTCAACGCCAGGCGTCCCGGTGATCAGCGCCGGCCCCGATGCGTACTTTGCATCCTTCAGGTAAAGGCCGCGTAGCGCTGCATGGCGAATTACGTTCGCCTCGTCGGCCGAATCGGGAAAGACCTGCTTCGCGCCCCATTGTCCGTACCCATATAACCCTTCGATCGCGCTTCCGGTCGCGGCCGCCCGTATGAAGTTATCGGAGTCGGAGTCGATGTCGATCTGCTGGTCGGTCTGCAGATTCTGCCTGTCGCGCAGGATGTTGTCGCGAATCTGCGCTGCGGTGAGGACGGTCGCCGGCATCAGGAAACCTTCACGGGGTGCTGGAAGTGTTGCGGATTGCCTGCTGCATCCACAACGTCGATGATCAGGATGAGCCAGCCGGTCTCGCCTGGCATTGGCGACACCGACACCCTTTGCGCGCGGCCGTTTTTAACCAACGGATTGAGCGCCTGCTGCGCGTACTGGACAGCAAGGGTGTGCACGCGCGAAACGTCTTTTTCGCGCTTGAGCAGATACAGCTTCGACCCGATGTCGGGTGCCGCCCAGTAGAAGCCGAGCGGCGTTTCAAGGCGGATATACACCGCGTTCTGCAGCGACGTGGCGCGCGTCCCGGTGTAATCGCGGGTCTTCGGGTCAAGAAAGGCATCCATGCCGGCGATTCTCCGTGCGAGGCATGAATGAGGGGATACTGCTGGGCTTCAGTAGGCGGGTTACTGTTCCGCCGTCGTCATACCGCCCAGACTGTCTTTGTGGCGATGGCCACTCTGAGATTTTCCGTTGATGAACACGTCATCGGTGACGTTAGCCGTACCGTCAATATCGATCGCGTGCTCCCTGCCTTCGCCTGCCTTTGCCGCTAGACCACCATTCGCCGACGTCAGACCGCTCACGGCCAGCTCCGGCGTGTCCGCGTCAATGGAATCCGCCTTGATTGCCATCTTCTTCGTGTTGATGTTCACCTCGTCGTCCGCGTCGATGTTTAACGTCTTCGTTTTAACGTTGATTACGCGGCCGCGATTCAGGACGACGGAATCTCCCTCATCGCTCGATATTGCGACCTCTCCGCGCATGAGTTGCTTGAACCGATATGCACCATGCTCGGTCGCGATGATGATGCCGTGACCGGTCTTTCCGCCGATCGGCAGGATAACCGCCATCGTCCCGTCTGGCGGGTTGCTGCTGAAGCCATAGTGCTGCATGTATTCGAGGTCAGTCATTGCCTCCCCGGACAGACCTTCTCCTCCGACGATCTGCACCGGCCCATCACTGGACACACTGTTGACCACACCTCGAAATGCTTGTCGGACGCCAGCCAGTGCGCGCTGGATGCGCTTGTCGATATCCCCGATCATTTGCTCACCGCGGTATGACCGCTCGCGTCGGTCGTGATGATTTCCAGCGGGCCACTATGCCCCTTGTGGCGATGCTTGCGGCCGGAATGGGGGTGAGCGTCCGGCACCCATACGCCATCTTCCTTGAGCGTCAGTGTCGTACGCGCACCAGGCGAACTGTCGCGCCCTCCCGTGAAACGCCTGCCCATCAGGAAGTACACTGCGTCGATACCATACTCCTCCCAGATCACGTGGACGCGCTGACCCGGCTTCCAAAGCACGCCATCGCTCGTTCGATGACCTCGCACCGACGCCCTCAGCGTGTGCGCGTGCAACGCCGAATCGGAGATGATCTTGCGCGCGCGCGACTCGCATGCTGCAAGATTCGGCGCATCGTGATCGACATACACCTTCGGGCGGTACACGGTCACGCTCGGATCTTTAACCGTGACTTTCATCGCATTCTTGCCTGTTCCGAGATGTGTGCCGTGCGCCTGGCCAAGCACCGTGACCTCGGAGTAACGCTCCTCGATCGAATCGTCTTCATCGAACCACTCGACGTTATTGCCCTTGCCGTCTTCACGCAGGATCAAGCTCGCGACCGGCTGCGCGTTATAGTCCGGGCCACCGATGACCAGCGTACCATCCGGATCGAACCACGGCCACAGGCCGACGCCTTCGGCTGCATGCTGGAGTGCATCCCACGCAGTTTCACCGGGGTCGATGCTGATCTTGTCCCATCCCGGCACCTCCTGTGCAGTGTCGATGCGGATTTTCTGGATGCCGAGCGGACGTACGATGTTGGCGACGACCTCTTCGAGTGAAACCTGTTTCGCCGTGAAGATTGGCGCTGAGCAGTCGCGCAGGATCGCAGCGAGATCCCGGCCGGAAATCGAAAATGACTTACTGCCTTTCGCCGTACGCCGCCTCACGTAACCGACATAGCCGACCAGTACGGTGTCTCCGCCGACTCGAACCTGCACGGCCGCTCCCTTGTTGATGTCGGCCGGCATCGTGCCATTCGGTCGGGACAGCGTTACCTCCCATGCGTCAGCCGGCACCAGCAAGTCCGAGTCGATCGAGTATGAGGTCCACTCCCTGTGGGCCTTGCCGCCGATCAGTACAGAGATGTCATTACTTGGCGAAAGCACGTAGCACCTCTCCAGTTGCAATGAAATTCGGGTTCTTGATCGATGGGTTTAGGCGCAGTAACTCGGCCGAGCGCGTGTAGTCGCCGTACCATCGGAATGCGAGGAGCGTTAGGTTGCATGGAGAAGGCACCGTGCGCGTGATGAGCGGCGGCATCGCGTCAATCGTGCTGACCGCGAGCTGCTGCACGGACAGCGCCACGGTGCGCAGCGCTTCCGCCACCGGTCTGGTCTCGTTGAGATCGCCCGATGCGCTAACGGCATCGATGGCATCCTGCAATAGCGAGCGGGTATCGTTCGTGATCTGCTCGATCTGCTCGGGCGTGAGTGTCGGTGCTGCCACCTCGTTGGCAAGCACGTCAGACGCAACGCCAGCGACGGTCGTGGCAACTCCGATCTGCACGATAGCATCGACGGTCTTCAGATCGCCGGGATCGACCGATACCGCGTTAGTGCGTGGCGGCGAGTATGGCTGCGCCGGATCGACGGGACCATTCGGGATGGTTGCGGCTGCTGCTGCACCAGGCATCGTCACCGGCTGTCCGCTCGATGCAGCACTCGGCAGTTTGATCACGGTCTGCATCTGTTCGAACATACCACCCCAGTCGGACATGATCGAACCGACATCGAACGAACGCAGATCTGCCATGCCGCCGACAAGGCTGGTCAGATCACCGACAAAAGCCGACGGAAATTTCAGATAGTCGAGGGCAGTGGTCTCGAGTCCCTTCACCAGCGACTTGATAGGGCCGAGCGTACCGCTGAGCACGTCGCGGAGCGCGTTCAGACGCCGCAGCCCAGCCTTTGCCGCGTTAAGCGCAGACATCGCCTTCGAGAACAGGCTACCACCGGCCGACGCCGCATCCTGAGCGTGTTGGGCCGTCGCGTCGGCCACCTGCGTCGTGAGCTTCTGCACGAAAAACGGATTGCTCGGCGTCGACGCGGCAAAGCGCATCTCAATGAGGCAGTGATCGACGTTCTCGGCGTCATGCGAAACGTGGCCACCGAGGAACTGCATGTTCGGCATACTGCCGAACACCGGATGGATCAGCTCACCCACACCCTTCATTGCTAACGCACCGAGGAAGTTCTGCAGCTTCGACTCGTAGTCGTCGCCCCAGAATACGGCCGTCAGGTTGACCTCGTTGGCCTTCTGCCCGAGATCGACGATATCCTCGCCGTCGACGTTTGGATAGCTGTAGCGCGCCACATCACGGGCAATTGTGTCATCGGTGCGCTGGCAGTCGAACACGACGCCGCGGAACGATGCATCCTGCAAAGTGTCTTTCCACGCCATGTTATTGCCTCAATGCCGCCTTGCGGTTCATCGTCTGGATGGTCTCGAAGAACGGTATGCCATCCAAGTTGAAGACCAAATGTGCCTCGATCGGTGCAGGTTTCTCGTCCTTCTTCTGCGCGAAGATTGCATCACCGATCATCTTGCCGATCTTTTCTCCCCAGTCGTGACCGAAGTAGCCGCCCGCAGCACCGCCGATGAAGCCTAGCGCCGTGCCCACGCCGGGCACGACCGATCCTACTGCGGCGCCTGCCGCACCGCCGGCGAGCGCGCCCGCGACGCCGCCACCAACCCCCACATAGGCCGCCTTTTTCTGCTCGGCGCTCAAGCTCGAATCGTTCGCGACCGACATCGCCTCGAGCCCGCCGGCCAAAACGGTAAGCGGGGCAGCGAGCCGGCCTGCCCACTTCGCACCTGCAAGCAGGCGAGATCCGCGCGATGCATCCGCGCCCAGTGCGCCAGCTTTCGCGAGTGCGGCGGCATCAGCGGCGCCTTCGGCCGCCGCAGCGGCTGCGCCACCTCCACGGAACCCGTCTCGCAGGATGCTGACCGAGGCGGCCGCCGTCAGCGCGGCCGTGAATACCTTGAGGCCATCGGTTGCACCCACCATCGCTGTTGTGATGCCAGGGTATTTCTGCGCGTACTCGGTAAGCTTGCTCGCGACGTCGCCCAGTTTGCTGTCGACGCCTTGTAACGCGTCCTGCTGAGCGAAGGTTTTCTCGTTATCGAGCTGCTGCGTCTTGAACGATGCCGTACCCGAGATGAGAGAGAAGTTCCCATCCACTGCTGACCGGGAATCATTGACCTGGGCCACGACCTGCTTACGGTAATCGGCCTGATTCATGTACGCCACCAACGCACCGAGCGCCTGCCGATCATGAATCAGTTTGCCGATCGCTGAACCCTGAAGCAGATCCGCCTGGCTCGCGAGAATATCCCGACGCTCACCCTCAGGAGCTTTCGCGAGCTGCGCCTGCAACTTCTGATAGCGCGAGTCCTTTGCAATAACGCGTTCGACGATGCCTACGAACGCATCGAGCGGATTCACCCCTTGTGCGCGCGAAGCCGACAGACTCCCAGTCAAGTCAATGCCGAGAGTCTTGGCCTTGTGCTGCGTGTCCGACGAGTTGAGCTTTTCGAGCAGGTTGACGAGGTTGTTGCCCGCCTCATCCTTCGTGCCGGACGTGATGACCGATGCCTGGTTGGCGACGAGTAGCGAGCTGAAGTCCTTCAGACCCGACATCCCAGCCGTTTTCGCGATCGCCATCTGTTGCGGCAGCCACTTCGCCATATCCTTCAGTTCGAAGCCGCCGGCTTGACCCGCTTTCAGGGCCATGTCGAGCGCGCGCGGGATCTCCGATTCCTTGATCCCGAAGTTCTGCATTGCCCGGATCGCGATGTTCCCCAGCTCGTTAGGATCTGCGCCGGTCGCCGTCGCGAACTTCTGAAGCGTCGGCAGCATGTTGATCGCTGACTTTTGGCTGATCGCGCCTGAGGCGAGTAGGTTGTCCAGCGTGTCGGCCGCCTGCTCGCGCGAGCCGCCGCCGTACCGAACCGCCCCGACGATCGCATTGTTCAGCTCGACCATGCCAGCGCGTCGCCCAGCGACGTCTCGATCCGAGAAAGCTGTATTGGCCATCATCGCAATACGCCGGTCATATCCCATCGTCTCGCGCACGGCCGGTGCGGCCACCATGACTCCGGCTGCGCCTGCGGCGATTGCACCACCGGCCTGCCACATCGCACCAACGGCACGCCCGCTGCGCGCCATGCGTCCCTCAATCTGCTCGGTGTTGCGCAGCTCACGGTTCAGCGCTCCTACGCGCTGCGCAAGTGCACCATACGCACGTGCCTGCTCGTTGACCGACGCGAAGCCGGCGCGCGCGAGGCGGTTATAGGCTGCTACGTTCTGGTCTATTTCGCGGCGAATGGCCTGATCAGAGCGCGCGCTGAGTTGCGCGCGCGCCTCGGATGAGCGCTGCGCCGACGTGCGGATCATCTCGTCGGCTCGCACGCTGGCCTGCACACGTGCCTGCGCCGTACGCTCGGCCGAGACGAGCGTACCGTGGTCAGCGCGGACGGCCGCAGCCTCGGTTTGCTCAACCGAACGCTGGACGTTCCGTCCAGTCTGTTGCGCAGGACCAGACGCCTCGTCGTGCCATTTCGCGGTGAGCCCGACTTCGAGATCGCGGGACATACGGTTAATCCGGTTGAGTTTTTAACGCCGTCGGCGCTGCCTTGGTTTTCGACGCAGGCTGCGGATGGTGCGAGGCCCTGCGTCGTCGTCGATCTTCACACCACGAAGCTGGGCGATGGCGTTGATCCATGCGCCCATCTCCACGATGCTCATGCTGCGGAATCGCTCTTCCCCGACTCCGTGCTGTCCGAGGATGGCGGCTGCGAGTCGGATTTCGCGGAGCCGCTCTCCGGCTTCGGCCGCAGCCGCTTTTTTTTGAGCGCGTCCTGCGCCGCCTGCAGCAGGTCGAAATCGTCGGATACGGCACTGCCGAGCAACTCCGGCGTGATCGATTCCGTCGGCACCGTACCGAGCGATACCAGGCAAAGCGCAAGCAGCGCCGTATTGACGCGCATGTTCGACACGCCGCCGCCGAGAATATCCGGCCGCTCGTAGACGTCGATATGGTCCTCGACCGTGCCGAGACGCATCTCGAAGTCGTAGTGGTACTGTTCGCTGCCGGCCGGGAATTCGACACCGTACTTCAGCTCACCCTTTATCGTTTCGTTCATTCGTTCACCTTGTCGGCCGCGAACATTGTCAGATCGCGACGCGCTTCGTTGTCAGCCGTGTATTGATCGCTCACGGTAATCGTGCAGCAGTCTTGGTAGGTCATGCGCTTTCCCCCAGGCGTCACCGGGAAGATCGTGATCTTCGCGCCCTCGAGGTTTTCCCAGTCGATCGTGTCGCCGCCGACCGGGATCACGACCGTCACCTTCAGGTTGTACTTGCGCACGCCCCGCGAAAATCCCTTGACGCGGGCCTTGCGGTTCATCGTGATGACCGGCTTCGTACCGGTATCGACATCCGGGGAAACCGACACGACGTCGATTTCCTGGCTGTCGACTTCCATCACGATGGCACCGACGTACTCTTCTAATGCCATGATGTGCTCCCGTTGTGATTACTGCAGGTACAGGTCGACCACGGCCGCGAAGACGTGCATGCCCGGCACGACCGGCGCCGGCAAGCGGCCGTTGAGCTGGCCGATACTCTGCTCGTCCTTCTCGAAGATGAACTGGTCTTTGTAGATATCGATGTCCTGCAGGATTTCGAGATCCTCCAGCTTGTAGGCAACGTCGAGCATCTCGCTGCGCACCTTCGGCGGTGTGCGCTCGGACAGCTTCGAGCGCGGGAAGCGCAGGGAGAATCGATCACGCCACGCCTTGCGCGAGTAGTCGAGCGAGCGAATCGTCGTGATGTCGAGCAGTGCCGGATCGTCGACACCCTGCGGATTGACCAGGTACGTGCTGACAGCGCGCTTGATCTGCACCGAGTTTTTGTCCGGCCCGACTTCGAGCGGCGTGAGGCCGTTGTGCAAGGCGAGTTCCTTTTCGGTGCGACTCGCTTGCGATGCTTCCGGCACGATGTCCATGCCCGCGATCGGCAACGTATTGAGCGGCATGGCCGGATCGGATTCGCTGGCAATCACTGCACCATAGCCGGCGGCGATCTGGGCCGGGTGGCTCACCGAGTTCGGATACCAGCCGATCGTGATGCGACCTTCGTTGATCTGGCTGGCCAGCGTCGAGCTGGTTGCAAACGATCCGGTGAGGCCGGCCGCCGCAATCGCGGGGCGCTGTTCCATCGCCCCCGAGATCGCTTCGACGAAGCTGCGCGTTTTGGTGAGCGCATCCAGCGTCGACCAGCATGGCGCAACGATGTTGTATTTCGACGCGAAGATGCGATCGAGAGCCGGCTCGATATCCGGGTCGTTCAAGCCGCCGGACATAGCGACGATCCCAGCCGTGATGCCGCTCGCCTGATTGAGCTGCGACATGGCGATACCGTTTCCGGTTTCACCCTTGTTCTTGGCGGTCAACGTCAGTACCTCGGCGGCCGCTGCCGCGCTCACATGCAGCTCCGGCAGTTGTGCGATAGCTGCAGCCATCGCAGCTGCCACGTTGACGGCTGTATCGCCGATATTGACCGCTACGTCGACGCGCGTACGGCCGATGAACAGCGCAAACGCACCGGCGGACGTTGCCGTACCGTCAAACGTCACTTTGCCCACTGCCGGCTGTCCGGCAGCTGCGTCGTCGACGGCGATCACCGACAGATCCAGATAGCGGTTCGCCGTGAGCGCAGCCACGACTGCCATGTGCGCGAGCGATCCAGCGCCGAAATACTTTGCGGCCGCCGCTTCATCAAATACATTGGTCGGCGTGAGTGCCGGCACCGTGCCGCCTGCGAGGCGCTGGCCAACGATGATCATGCTCTGTTCGTTGGTCGGCAGCGTGCGGAGGGCGAGCGTGGTGTTGTACTCGATGTACTGGCCCGGCGAGCGCGTACCCGACGGAATCGTGCTGAAGCTGATGTTTTTGCTGGACATCGCTTATGCTCCATTCGCGGTTTTTTTGTCACCGGCACCGTTCACAACGGGTTCCAAACCACTCGCTGCGCCCGTTGCTTGCGATGCTGCGGTGTCTGTGGCCGGTTTCTCGGTAGTGTCGGCGCTGGCCTTTGCCTCGGCTTCCTGCTTTGCGATCTTGTCCGCGTCGTCGATCAGATCGCCATCGCTGACGCGGCGGCGGTAGTACACGGTGTTCGGAACCTCGACGCCCGTGGCATCGGTCACATAACGGCGCAGCCCGGTTTCCATCGGTACGCGCAGCCCCTTGCGGGCAATCACTTTCATGAAGCGGCTCCTTTTTCCATATCGATTTGATCCTGCGCATCGGGCTCGTCGCTGGTGCCAGGCTTGATGAAATAGCTGAAAATCGTCGTTTTCCAGTCCGGCGTCGGCGGATCAATCTGACCGCCGTACTGCTCGAACAAGACACCGAGCGGCCCGTCGACCGATCCCTGCGGGAATGCGCCGAGAAACAACGATTCCTCCATCCATGCGGTGTGAAACTCCAGCGCATAGACCGACATCGCTTCCTTTCGGACCTGCGTGTTGAAAAGCGTGCGGATCGCACCTGGTGCCATCTGCCGGATCGGCAAGCCCAGGTCCTGGCTGTTCAGGAGATGCCTCACTGCGCTGATCAGCAGATTCGTGCCGACCTCACCAGACGAAGCACCGCCATGTCGGCCCGCCTGTTCATTGCGCAAGCTGCGCGCACCGACCAGCACGACAAACGTCGCCTCAGCCCGCCACTTCTCTCGGCTCGTCGAGTGCGGATCGGTTCGCTTCACACCACCGAACGTGACCCACGCGGCCGGCAGGCGACGCACGACCTCATCCAGTTCCTCATCGTCGAACTCGCCGCCGTAGGTCTTGACCTCGGCGACCATCTTTCCAAGGCCACGCTTCAGGCGATCGACTATCGCCAGCTCGACTGCGGTCACAATCGGCACGTACACTGGCATGGTTGCAGTCGCAGTCATCACGGTCACCTGTCACGCCGGCCGAACACACGGCCACCGCTGGCAAACTCGATCGTGCTTTCCGGCTGCGCGACCGGCTCCCCCGTCGACGACGCACCAAGCATGACGCTGCCGGCCGAGACCAGCTTCAGGAAATCGATCGCCGCCTTGTAGCGCTTCTCGATTTCTTCAGTCATGCGCGTCTCGCCGCCACACAGGCGATACCGCGCGATGTCGCCGCACAGCGTAGACAGCAGCTTCGGCGCTGGGTTAAGCGGAACCGTGTAACGGCCGGCGAGGTAGGCGTCGATTTCGACGGATGCGTTGTCGAGCGCATCGTCAAGCACGGCCACGTCCATCTCGCCGGTATTTTCGCGATCGGACAGCGAGATCACTTCACGCTGCCCGAATTGCCTGATCAGTTGATCTACGGTGGCGTACATATGGGTGCGTTACTTCTTCGTGCCCGTCTTCGATTGCGCGACATGCGCCTCGAATGCAGCCTTTTCATGATCGAAGCTGGCGATTTTCTCCGCGAGCACCGCCTCCTCGCGCTCGAATTCAGCGATGCGCTCCGCGAGCGCAGCCTTTTCGCGGGCGATGTCTTCCGCGCTGACCGAGAGGGCTTCCTCGCGCGCCCTCAGATCGACCTCGCGTTCGTCCAGTGCGAGCACGCGCTTGGCATCGTCGTCGCTCACACTGAGCGTGAGCGACGATGCGTTACTCAGCGCTTCGATCACATGCGACGCGTCGGCGTGCGGGAGCGCCGCCGCCTGCGCTTCGTCGAGTTCGATCGCCGTGTGACAGACGACCAGAGACTGGTCGCCGGTGATCGCAGCGTATGCGTCCGGATGAAGCTCGCCCAGCGGGATCGTTTTCGGCTTGACGCCAAACTCATGGCCACCGCGACGAAAGCCGTTCCTTGCGGAAGCCACGCGAATGGCCGGGTGTCGGTGTTTCTTGCTCATCTGTTACTCCTTCAGGTTCTGTAGCGGGAGCCTCTTTTGCCTCAGCTCCAGGACTGTCTTTCCCGCGCCATTTGGTCGGCGCGGGCTTACTCGCTCACAGGTATGGGTTATTCCAGCCAGGACGTCGCGAGGACGTCCGCGGAACCCTTCCAGATGTTGGTCGCGCCGTAGTTGTTCGCGTCGGCGTGAACGAGCTTGCGGGCCTTGCCTTCGAGCGACGGCGGCACCACGATCAGAGACGGGCGAACGCCGAGCGGCCGGCCGTTGTCACCCTTGAGCGACTGCATCGCGGCACGAGCGGCCTGATAGTTGTCCTCGTTCAGGTCGAGCTGCGATGCGTATGCAAGCTGCCAGAGGCCAAAGCCGACGTTCAGGCGCGCGTCCACGCCATAGCGAAACTGGGCGGCCGAGAACACCTGTTCATCGCTTTCCTGATCCATCGCGACGAAGTTGTACGGCTTGCGCGTCTGCTTGATCATCGGCTTCACCACGCGCGTCATGTCGAGCAGATACCAGGTGGGGCCGGCACCTGCCGCAAAGTTCGATACCGAACCGATCGAGCCGTCGGGATTCGTCACCGGATGGTCGGTATCGAAGAAGTACTGGCCGTCGTAGCAGATCTTCGAAGTGCCGTTCGCGAGCAAGCCGAACACCAGCTCGTCAGGATGCTGTTTGGCATCGAGGCCAAGCTGCGCCATCACGGGCTTGTAGACGCCGTAGGTGTCGTCCGAGATCGCATCGCGATCGACGCCGACCGTGTTCTCGAACCGCTTGTTCTTGATCGTGAAGTCGTGCGTCGCGAGGTTCTGGATCACGCGATCGCCGATCCATTCCCGGAAGCGCGTGGTCTGACCGAGCCACGGATAGACTTCCTGCGACGTGGTCGACGGCACGTCCATCGCGACGCGCTCCCAATCCGACGGCGCACCGTCGAATGCCTGCTGGAACACGGTGTTGAAACCGGTCATCAGGGCGCGCAGATTGGTGCGGTTGATTTCCATTTCTTCTTTCCTCTTGAGGGATGACGGGGTGGCGACGCGCGGTTCAGAACTCGACCCAGACGCCGAGCGAATCGACGTCGGCCACCTTGCCCGCGATCGAGCGCGTCGCACCGCCGTCGGTCTTCGCGACCGTCTGGTCGTCGACGATGTAGCAGTTGTTCCCCACATCGGCGAGCGAGATTTGGTCGGCGCCCGCCGAATTGGCAACACGCCAGAGGCCGCGCTTGATGGTCACGCCAATCGCGCCATCCGCGCCGTCGGTGTTGTCGATCTGCTCCTGAACGATGCCCGCGCCCTTGAGCGTCGCGGACGCGACGCCCGGCGTCAGAAAGCCGTTCGCGCCGTCGATCGCGGCGATCGCGCCGACGAAGAAACGCTTCGCGGCCTTGGCGGGATAACTGAATACGAGCCCGCCACGCTGCTGCGTGTCGCGGTCGGCGATGAGTGCGGTCATGCTTCTCTCCTGTATAGGTTGGATATCGGTGGCGATGCGTCAGGCGTTGGCATCGACCGGCTTTGCGAGCGACGTCTGATCGATGCCGAGTGCCTTGCACACGGCCGTCATCGCCACGTCGTCGGTCGGCGCATCGGGCCGCACACCAGCAGGCGGCTGGCCGCCGGTCTGGGTGGTAGTGAGCGCTGCGATCGGCTGCGCGCCCGACAGATAGGTCTTGAGCGACGCGATGTTGGTCTTGCCGAGATCGCGCGCCCACGCTTCTTGCGCCGGCAACAGCCGGCCGTCGGACAGCGCAGCAGTCACCAGCCCGTTGACCTCGTTGCCGCTGAGCTGCTCGGTGGCCACGGCGAGCTGAGTGCGCAGATCGGTCATCACAGCGATCGGCACGAAGCGGGCCGGATCAGCCTGGTTGGCCGACAGCGTGGCGATCTGGCTGTCCTTCTGTTGGAGCAGGGCCGGCAGGTTGACGCTGGCTGCGGCAACACCTGCTCCGCCCGACAGCGAGTCGATCAGCTTCTTCAACTGGGCGGTCACGTCATCGACGGTTGCGCCCACGGGCATGTTGAGCAGCCAGCGCAGCTGCTCCAGAAGTTCATCCATCTGGGTATCTCCGGAGGGTTGCGTGGAAAGAGCCGCCACGCCGGCAGGAACAGGAGCACCGGCGAGCATCGAAGCTGCTGCGAGCTGCACGTCGTCGAGGCAGTCGAGCGCCGGGTTGTTGGTCAGCGCGGCATGCAGGATTGCCGTGACGTTGCCGGACTTGTCGTATGCGAATACCGGTGAAAGGTAGCGGTATTCCTTCGCGTCGATCATGGCGCTTGCGCGCACCGTCCAGTCCACGTCGATTGCATACAGGCCGTCACCCTCACGCCATTCGAGTGTGCGAAACCACGCAGCGGCCGGTGCAGGCTGCCCATTGGTCGCGGCATTCAGCGTCTGGTGCTCGTAGTCGACGACGTACGCCGTCTCGCGCACCGAAGCAGCGGCGATCAGTTGTCGTGCGATCGCCGCGTCCATGTGCCACGCTGCGCATTCGGCGGGACGACCGTCACGCGCACGGAAATCGCCCGCCGGGAGCAGCTTCAGTTCGCTGCCTGACGATTCGATCTGTGCGCTGAGCGCGGCGATGAGGAGTGGATTTGCCATGTCGCCATGTTGACGACCGGCGAAGGGGAAAACGACCTTGAAGGGTTTCAGTACCCACCGATCTCAGCGGTTGGGTTGCGTCGCGCGGGGAGTGCGCGACATCCGGATGCCCCTGAGGCCGATTTTAACGGGGGTTTAACGCCCTCCAAACCACTGACCCGCTACCTTGGCATAGGCAAGGGGTCTGAACGGCTTAAATCAGGGGGTCCGGATTGGGGGCGTCAGCGGTCGACCAGGTTGCGCAGATAGCCTGCCACGGCTACCTCAATGTCGACGTTATCGGACTCGGTCAGCACGAGGAATGGACGGGCCGGCATCTTGATCGTCCAGCCCGAAGTACGCGTCCACTTTACTATCTTGACGCGCTTGTGGCTGTCTTTCGCGAACACGGCCAGATGCTCATGATCCTTCTGGCGCATGATCTGGCCACTGGCATCTTTGCGCAGACGCACATAGCCGGACATCGGGTGCCGCTCAATCTGGCCACCGAACTGGTGGATCGCTGCGTATACGAGGTTCGTGCCGACACGCGCCGTTGTCTCATCACTCCACCGGGAGACGCTGGCCGCGAGCCGGCCACTGCGCTGTAGCAGCTTGCCGACACCACCCTCGCGACGCCGTCGCTTCAGGGTCGATGGCGCCAGGCCAAGCCACTTCGGACGGCCTTCGGCGGCGAAATTGTCCTCGACGGCCTCATGCATCATGGTCGCGACCAGCCCCATGATCCGGCCTGGCCGCTGTAGCGTCCTATATAGCCGCCGCATGGTTTCGCTCAACCGAGCGTCGTCGATCTCGATTAGCTGCATGGTCTATACTCCGTTTGACGCAGCCGTATATGCCGGACCCGCTTCCGGATCGACGAAGGGCTGCGGCGCGAATGGCCGTCGGCGAGGGACGGCCATTCTCATTTCTGCGGCCGGCGCCAGCGTAGGAACGTCCCGCGTTGACCATCTATGTAGGCACGTCGCGCCTCGGCCGACTTGCCGACCTTGGGTGGGAAGGTTGTCACACCGGTCCAGCCATCCTTACACTGCTCGAAGATCGCAAGCCCCCAGTCTCCGCTTTCCGTCTCCAGTGCCCGGATGTATCGCCGGCGCAGTGTCCAGCCGTCGCCGACCTGCGACCACGCGAGCCAGATTTCATCGGGATCTTTCACCGCATCGGCAAGCACCTGCATATACGGTCCACGCCCGAATTTGTCGGCCTTCCAGTTGCCAGCCGTATCGCGGAACAGCCCATCGTTGATCTGCAGCACGTCACCGGCAACGTCGGTATACGTCACGGGCTTACCGATGTCCGCGCCGAACCGGGACAGGAACGCCTCCGCATAGTGCTGCGGGGACTCGCCGGCCGACAACAGCGCATCGGATCGCACCCTGTTCGCCGCTGGCAGCGGCGGCAACTCGGCACCGTGCGGCAGCGTCTGCGGAAGTGTGTCGAGCGGCGGTGGCGTGAACGGCCGCTGCCATGCCGCACCTGGGTTCGCGCCGAAGCCCGGATCGGGCGCGATGGTCTGGCCAGTGGCCGGATCGGTGTAAGCGATGGCGGGCCGGGTCTGGTTATCGCGACCGACGACCTGGTCGATCTGCTTCAGGTTGGCCCGGCCGGCGCGCACGGCGATACCGTTTTTCTCGATGTAGCCGGCCGTGCGTGTGCGCACACGGCACCGACAGCGGTATCCGTTGGGCGGATAGAACGTCTGCCAGAACGGATCGTCATATCGGTACACCGAGCCGGCTAGAACGCGGTGAGCCGGTCGCGTGCGGCTGTCGAGGATCGCCACGTACTCCCAGTACGGATGCGTGTCGACCTGGTCGAGTTGGGTCGCGTAGCGTCCGGCCATGTACGCCGACTGCATGTTGGTCTGGAAGATCGTCTGCAGCCGACGCGTATTCAGGCGCTTGCCCTCGATCTCCCCGGTGTCGGGATCGACGATCATGCCCTGACCAAGCCAGCCCTTACGCTGCAGGACAGGCGAGATCTGGCGTTTAAAGTCATCGAAGGTCGTGCCTTTTTTTAACGCATCGCCCAGCGCTTGTCGGATATCTTGCAGCACGTCGACCTTCATCACGCCAGCGACCGTGAATGCCTTCGCATGTGCTTCGGCCGCCACGTCCTGCCAGCGGAAGCCGATTTGGTAGCCCTTTGACTCGAAGTATTCGACAGCCTTTTCCGGTTCCAGGCCGATTGCGTAGCCGAGATCGATGTCAGCTGGCATTCAACCGTCCCCACAGATCAGCGACGAACAGGCAGCGCGCGAGCATCGCTTCGAGCTGGGACGAATCCATTTGTGCGTTTGCCTCGAGCAGCAGTTCCGCTGCCTCATCGGGCGTCGCGCCACGACTAAGCGCGACCACGGCCGGACGCAGGATCGGCTCGAGCGCGTCGACGAGCGGCGAGGCCGGCAGTGCGTCGACCGTTTGGTCTAGCGCATGCTGGTCAGGGTAGACGATTTCGCCGGCCGAATTGGTCAGCACGGCCCGGTAGCGCATCACGGCTTTCTTCGGATCGGCTCCTACCGGTGGCCGCTGATCTGCGCGCTCGGACGGCGGCAGTGTCATCTCGGGCTTGGCAATCTGTAGCAGCTCCTCACCGTCCGCCGGTTCGGGGATCATCAACTTGTCCTGCGCCCACTCGCGGCCAACCTTGAATCCGGCAGCGATCAGTGGTGGCAGCGTCGTGGCCCACATGGAGACGTCGGCGGATTCACGCGCGTCGATCTCGTATCGCGGCATGCGGCTCGGATTGGTCAGGCCGAAATTCAGTGCGCACAGCGGATAAAGCAGGTTGCGCGTGATCGATTCCGCCACCTGGCTTGCATCGGACTTGAGCAGATCGCGCCGCACCTCGTTGTGCGTCTTGCCGAGGGCATTCGTCGAAGTCTTGCCGTCAGCCTGCGAGGTGAGCGTGCCGCCGAGTATCGCCTTCGACTGGCACAACTCGCACCACTGGATCATGAGCTGGAACGGGTCGGCCTGACCGGCTGCCGCGTTCTGGAATTCGATCTTCATTCCCTCGGGCAGGATGCCCGAAGCGTTGTGTCCGATCTCCATCACCGCGCGCAGCAGCTTCGCTTTCTCTGCATCAGATGCTCCCACCTGATACTGACCGATGCGGATCGGCATGCCGTAGATTTCCAGAAACTCGGCGAGGTCCGTACTCGCGTACATCTTGAACACAAACGGCCACGCCAGCACGCGATGCAGGCCGCCGCGCGTGAGATAGCCGCTTTTTGCCCGGTGCTTGTGGACGAGCCAGCCAAACGGCAGCAGCGGTTGGCCATTCGACGAATTGTCGCGCAGGCGCAGATCGTTACCATCGTAGAGCGGCGTGCGGAACCACCGCTGCGGCCGATGGGTAAGAGCCTTCGGAAGCCATGCCGTACCGAGGCGCGTCCACTCGATCTCCTGCGCCGAGAAGCCATGTCCGACCCCGTCCATGCAGTCGAATAGCACCTCATCCATGTTGAGCATGCCGTCCAGCCATTCGGCCAATTGAGCCGCCTGCTTCTTTTCAGTGGCGCTCGCGTTCTTCGGCGGAACGACGCGACGGTCGATCGTGATGAGCGCGCGGCGACGCTTGCTCATCTCCGCGAACAGATGCGTATCCCGCTCCTCCATGTCGTTGAACAGGTCGGACTGCGCCATCAGGTCGCCCAGTTCGGCCTGTTCGAGGATGCGGTGCAGCTTCTGCGGCGTGAGTCGGCGGCCCGGGTGCTGCGCAAAGTCGCGCGTAATCCAGCCGAGCTTTGCGGTCTGCGGCTCGTCCAGCACTTCACGCTGAATCGGGTTGCCGTGTATATCGACGATCTGTCCCATGACGTTTTCCTTTTATCTCCAGCTGCTGGATGACCAGCGGTCAATCTCGCGTTCCATGTCGTCGTCCTGGTCCTCCGCACGGAATCCCGACCGGGCCGGCACGTATCCGTCGTTACCGGTATATCCACGCGTTTGCGCCAGCATCCACAGGATGTGCAGGGCCGACAGGCCGTCGTAGTGGTGCGCGCCTTGCGGCTCCGGCCACGAGTCCAGCTCCGCGAGCAGCGCAGTGAGCGCCGGATGAATAAGCAGTGACGGCGCGATGCGGTCGGTGATGTATGGCTCCAGCGAGTCGATACGCACTTCCGGTGCGACGGTGGCGGTCACCGCGACAAGCGGCAGCGGCACGCCCGCACGCAACCCGGTACGCAGCAGGTCCTGCCGCGCCCATTCGTATGCGTTGTTGTTCTCAAAGCCGAATGCGAGGCACCGGTATTCGCGTTGCACGGCGATCAGGTCGGCCGCGAGCTTCGACGGCACGCGCCGCTTGATCTCCGCATACTCGACGTGCAGCTTGCGACTGACCACGTCCAGTCCGCCCACGAGGATCGCGGACGGGTCCGAGCTTTCGCCTTTGCCCATCGACGGGTCGCAGGCTCCGAACATCAGCCACTGCGCCAGCTTGTTGACCCAGAACGTGATGTGCCCAAAAACCTTGTCGTCTTCGGTGCGCGGGTCCCCCTGCATTTCGGTAGCGAATGCGCGCGGCGACTTTGCACGCTGACGCATGAGCCAGTACAGCGTGCGCACTGATGGCCACGAGATCACCGCGCCTTCGTCCATCTCCGCACGGTGCGCGGCATAGAACTGGTACGACGGCAGCGCGTCGTCGCTGATCACGTGACCGTCTTTCGCCGCCTGGTCGACCGCCCCCTTGTCGGCGTTGAGCATCAGCTCCTCGCACTGCTGCCACAGATCCATGTTGGCCGGCATCTGCGCAATCGCGCGGAAGTGATGCACGATGTGGCCAATGCTCTTCTTCGCGCGGGAGATCGGATCATCCTTGTTGAGGACGGTACCGACGCCGACGTATTTCACGCTTCCATCCGGCGGGCCAAGATAGTCGATGGCCTTTTCCAGCCACGTCCAGCGGTTCTCGCGCTCGGTCGGGCTTTTCGCCTCGGCGTCGGTGATCAGGTCGTCGCCGAAGAGCACCTTCGGGCGGCTTGCACCGTGGAACGTACCGCGAATCGCCTGCTCAGCGCCGAACGGCTCGACCTTGACGCCGTTCTTCGACACGAACTCGCCGACCTTCCAGACAGCTCCCTTGCCGCACACTTCGGGGAAGTCAAGCGCAAGCGCCGCGTTGGCGGTCAGCTCGGTCTTGACCACCTCGAGCAGCTTGGTCGGCAGCGAGGTTTCTGCGCCGAGCAGGATGAGATAGTCGAGATATGGCGGAATCTTGCCGGTCCAGCCAATCTCGCGGCGCACATCGTCGCGTTGCAGCAGCCCCTGCACGATGATGTACACGGGGCCAATCTTGGTTGCAAGAGAGGACTTTGCCTCGCCGCGCGGCGCAACCCACCACTCGCGCGTGCCGCCAGACTGGCGCAGCAGCTTTGGGAAGCGGTCGCACAGGTGTGCCTGGAACAGCGATGGCTCGCCGCGGATGTGGTGTGGAAAGTACGTGTAGGCGAAGAAGCGATAATCGCCGTCGACAAGCACACGACGGCGACGGGCAAGACGAGCCTCGGGCGATGGATCGAGACCAGTCGAAAACGCCTCGATGTCGCGCCGAAGCTCGGCAGCCAGCTCCGCGATTTCCTTGTGGAAATCCTTCTCGGTGAATTTCTGCGCCATCTCATTCCTGCGCAGCGCAAATACGATCGAACAGTCGGTAGACGTCGACGCCATCGAGACAATGCGGTGTATGCCTGACTCGAACCTTGTCGCCAGTCACCAGCTCGACGTCCAGGCATGTGTCGCCATACGAGTCAATCTTGGCCGACACGATGTGCTCCGTGTTGACCGCGCGGTGCTGATCCAGCTTGATGATCATGGCAGCTCCTATCCGTAGGCTACGCTCAGCTCTTCGCCGAACGGCACAAGAATCTCGGCGAATGCTTCAACGTGGCTCGGGTGGTGCTCCCTCACGAATGCGGCGAGACGCTGCACGACACCCATCGCTACGGCAAGCTCGTTGGTCTCAGGCAGTACACGCTTGCTCGCGTTGATTGTCTTGTTGTACGCGTCGGCAAGGCTCGCGAGCATGTCCACCTTCTGCGCAGCCGGCATCTCACTCGATTCGATCTCCGTGAGAGTCGTCTGATACTGCGCCACGAGTCCAGCGAGCATCTGACGCGCAGCGCTTTCAACACCACCGCCGGCCATCAGTTGCGCCGCCTGCGCTTTTTCCCAGTCGTCACCGACTGAGAGCGCATCCTCCTTCCAGCGGCGCGCTGTGGAATATGCAACACCATGCTTCGATGCCGAGATTTCGAGAGACAGGCGATCGAATACGAACGATCGCCTGACCTTGTCGCGAGTTTCCTTCGGATAGGCCATCTGCGATCAGAAGCCGAGCTTGTGCCGCACGAACTGCAGGCCGAGTGCAACGATGCCTCCCGACACGGCACCAGACACGCCACCCGCGATCGCGCCGTTGCGCACGGCCAGCTTTTGCGCATCGTCGATCTTCGTCGACAGCGCGCCGATGTCCGAGTCGATCTTGTGCAGCAGCGCGAGCTGTTCACTGCCCGCCGTCGTGGTCGCCCCCGCTGTGGAGCTTGCCGCCGAGGTATTCGTGCCGGTTTCCTGTGGCGTGGCAGTCGGTGCATCCGGTTGTGCCGTCGCCCCCGCTGCGTCTGCGATCCGTACCGAAACCTGATTCGTGCCTGCGTTGATGTCGCTCATTTTTTTCCCATCACATGGTTATAAAGCTCGTTGATCTTCGCTTCGATACGCACAAACATCTCGCGCGTCTCATTGCGCTCGTCGCGTACCTCGGAGCGTTGCGCATATTCGCGCGCCACCGTTTCGCGGTATTGCGCGAAGCTATCGGCAAGCTCCTGCAGATCGTCGCGCAGCTCCTTTCGATCGCTCGACACTCGCTTGATCCACGCTCCGCACGCAGCGATAGTGATAAACCACAGTGCGCCGATGACAGCGGTCAGGATCGTTTTTCCGTCAACGATGAATTGCATAGCCTCTCTGCCTGAGTCGTTCTTCGCACCGCTTTTGACACTCGATGCAGAACCTGCATCCCGGTACTGCATCGCGGCGTGCTTTCGGTATCTCGGCGCCGCACGCTTCATTGGCGCAATGCGTCGGCGAATCCGTTGTCTTCTGTGGAAGCGGCCGTGTGCCGGCCGCGATTACGAGCGCGCGGTATTGCTCCTCGACGACGCTCGCGTGGTCGAAATCGTCCATGCGTCTCCCGGTTACTGGGCACCGGACGCGGCCGATGCTGGCTGCTGCAGGCCACGAATCTCGCTCAGTTTTCGCTCTGCGGTACGGCGGCCGCTGGCGTAGTCGACGAGCCAGTCGAGGATGTCTCGCTGTGATACCCCGGAGTCAGCGGCTTCACCACTTCCGGCTGCGAAAGCAGTGCTGCCGGAATCGGCACCGGCCGACACGGCTGCGTCAGGATCATCTGCACCGACGGCGGCGTTCCACAACCGGACAAAGCCCCGGCTGAAAACGCAGCGATACACAGGATCAGCGGCGCTCGCGGACGACGGCGCGACAGCATGCACAGACGCC
This sequence comes from Burkholderia sp. lig30, assembly GCF_000687455.2. Classification (GTDB taxonomy): domain Bacteria; phylum Pseudomonadota; class Gammaproteobacteria; order Burkholderiales; family Burkholderiaceae; genus Burkholderia. The sequence continues at coordinate 25,956 of NZ_JGVW01000055.1, read as the reverse complement.
GCAATGTGAGGTTGTGCAACATGGTCGATCTCCTTCTTCATGGCGTCCGACTTCACATCGTCGGCGTGCTGGTCGATGAAAAATTTCGATTCAGCCGCCTGACCGCGCGCGACGCCCGATGCATAGTCGGCGAAGGCGGCGGCGACCGATGAGGCAGCGTCCGAGTTGAGCGTGGCCTTGTAGTCGCCGAGGTTCTTCTCGCCGATCACCTCGGCGTTGTGAAAACCGAAGTCGTAGATCTTCACGCACGCGAATGCGAACGCGACCGCGACGACGATCCAGATTCCTACCTTGAAATAGCCAGAAAAAGGATTCATTCGGGTGTCCCTTGTTGGCGGCCACCGCGCCATGCGCCGATGGCCTGGATGACGGCCGAGTAGCCGCCCACGCACCCGAGGTACGTGAGCCAGACGTCGACCGTGAGCGTATGCATTACGCCCTGGTAGATAAACATGCCCGTCGCTGTGGCCGACGCAATGTTCGGCCACAACTTCGAGTGCGAGAGCTTGCCGTCGAGGCCGGTGATGAGATCGCGAAGCGCCATGCTGGAACCGTTATGCGATGGCTACGATGCCGCCAGCTTGCTTGTAGGCGGCGGTGAGCATCGCGATGTCGTTCTGGTGCTGCCCGTAGCTGTTGCCGGGCAGCGATGCCCAGATGTTCGAGCAGGCGGCGATCGCAGCCGCAATGTGCCCGGACTGAATCAGGGGCAGCGCGCGCTGCTCGCGGATCTGCTGCAGCGCTATCAGGTCCTGCGAAAGCGGACTGAAGTCGTGCAGCCCGAGCAGCCTGGCATACGGCATGTAGTAGCGGAAGAGCAGTTGATAGGCGCCCGCTGCCGTCGAGTTCAGTTCGCGATTGAGGATGTTCGGATGGGTCGCATAGCTTTCGAAGAGACGCACGTCGGCCGGAATCGACTTGCCGCTGCGCGTCATCGGGCCGTGTGAGCCGACGAGCACGTTATAGCCGTCGTCGCTGTGCGCACGCGTATATGCATCGATCTCGCTCGCCTTGATCATTCCGAGGAACGCGACGACGTTCTTCCCGCCTGCCTGTTCTGCCGTGATTCGTGCCATCCCGTATTCCTGTGTGTGGTGTACGGGACAATTGTGTTTTCAGGGGAGGGTTAGTGGAATCGTGAAGGACTTCAGTACCAAAGAAAAAGCCCCGCATGGCGGGGCTTCGTGGTGTTGGGCACGACAACAACTTCGTTGCCGGCAAGCCATTCTACTAGCAGAGTAGCGGCCCGTTAAAAGAGCGGGATCTGGTCAGTGGATTTAACGGTGTCGTCCGTTTTTTTGAGAATCGACCAGACCATTCGGTCGGTAATCCCATGCTTGATCGCGATCTTTGATACTGCATGCAGCGCGCTGCTCTCCCTGGTCAATTTATCGAATTCGGCACGCAGCTGACGGTCGCGCAGCTCACGCCATGCTGCACTACACGTCGGAATTGGGATACGTTCTCCACCGAAGTGCCGACACATCTCGCTCGCCGCATCCGGACCGATGTGCTCCGCCAGCTCCTCGTATCGCGCTTCTCCCTCCCGATTGCCGCGTTTCGGTACTGGGAACACCACGCCCGGTATTCTCATGATCAGCATGATGAATGCAGGCAAGCCAATCACGGCCACGATGCGCTTCGCAGTTCGTGGTAACAGGTGTTCGACTTCATGCAGGTCCATCACGCACCTCCCTGCGCCGATTCGCATCTACCTGTAGGGCAGTGATCAGCTTGCCGAGCATCTGGCCGTCACAGAACTCGATCGCATCGACCTTGCAGATGCGCTTAACCATGCCCGAGAGATAATCCCACGGCCGGCCAGCATCAGCGAGTAGCGCCTCTATCTTCTGCAGGCGCTGCGCGCGCGACCCGTCCATGCTGGGACGTCGTCCGACCGTGCGTTTCGGTTTGAATCCGCAGCGCTCGAAGTGCTTCAGCAGCTTGTGAGCGCCTTCTGGCGTCAGGTCCTTCGCGGAACTGACGCCGGCAACACTATGCAGTACCGTTCGGTACTCGTCGTCGGTCATCGCAAGTTGTTGTTTCGCGATGTGTATCTTCGACAGAGTGGTTTTCGCGATCAGCATTACGACCTCCACCAGCGCCGCAGTTCCTTGCGGCAGAGACAAATCAAGAAGACGATGCCGATCACGATGGTGATCGTGTCAGACATTTAGCGGCTCCGTTCCGGTCGGATCGACCGACGTGTCAATGGGCACGCCAACCGATACCAAGATGATCGATTCGTTGTTGCGGGCGAAATGGCGCAGCATCGAACCGGACGACGTCCATGACGACATGCAGTACGTGAACGTCGCATCGAGATCGGGGAACACCTTCGCCGCTCGTCGCTTTCCGAAATCCTTGATGATCTGCGCACGTTGAGACGGCTTCCAACGCTTCACAGTGACTGGCCGGTAGAACCGATTTTCCTTCGCATCCGGCTTCAGATATTCGCCTCGGAACCAGCCGTTCACGTAGACCATCAGCTCGTATCGACGCGGCTTCGTCCGCTGCACCTGTATCGTGACCGTATCGCCATCGCAACGAAGCACGACACACCCGTACGGAAACGACAGCTCGGAGTCGATCCGTTGAATGTCCTGTTTCGATAGTTTCGACATGCGGCCTCCCTAGATCACAGCGAGGTCGAGGCTGATCGCGCGATACTCCTCGGTCTCGTCGTCACGCTCATACAGTCGGACATACGGCTTGCTGCCCGTCACCCGAATGCTGTCGCTGATCGCGCCCATTGCTTTCGTCCACTTCAGATCGTCGATCTTGAGGCGTCTCAATCCGAGAATGCGGCCCGTGTTCACGTTCCCTTCCTTGTCGACCTGGAATGCTTCGTTGATCAGCACCTTGATTTTGTCGTCGCTGCCTTCGGTCCATTCACGCAGGCACTCATCGATCAGTTCCTTTGCGGCTTGCAGTCGCTCGTCGAACTGGATGTGCTCCGCGATCTGCCGGACGATCTTGTAACGGCCATCGAACGTGACCAGCGAAATGTTGCCCTTTGCGCCGCCGGCCTTCACGCCGTACTGTTCATGACTGGCCTCGACGAATGCGGCGATATCGGTGAAGGCACGCGTTTTGAACTCGGCCATGATCGTCTGGAGGCGCTTCGCGTCGTCGATCAGCGACGTGATGGTTTGGTCGCGCAGCTGGTCGATCGGCTCGACCAGCGATTCCGGAATGAGACGGCCACGAGCGTCTTTCACGTAGCCGGCCGGGATATGCTGTTCAGTCATGTTTTTTTCCTTCCTTCGAAAATTGGTTTATTTCCTTCGTGATGCGCCTCAGCTTGGTCAGGCTCTGCGCAACGTCGGGTGTCACCTGACGCGGGCCGGTCTGCTGTGCGTCGACGTGAATGGCTGGAACGTCGGGGTGCGGCGATGCGCGTGCTTCTGGCGTCCCGAGTCCGGCATGCCCCTGACGCTGCCGCTCGGTATTCGATTCCGCTCTTGACTCGGCCTTGTCCGCGAATCCAGCGAGCACCTCCAGTAGATATCCGCGTGTTTTCAGCGGGAGCTTTAACCGGCCTTGGTCGCGCTGCGCGAGCATGTGATCGAAGCCCTGACGCCAATAGTCAATCGGGCATGGCCAGGTGCGCCCGTTGCGCTCGATTTGCGCGGCACGGATCATCGGTGCCAGTTCGTTGATCAGGGCTGCAATGCGCGAATGGCTCATCTGGCTCTTCACGGGCGCGAACAGGCCGATGTAACGTAGAAGTGGCTTCACGAACGTCTCGCCAGCTGGATGAGCCTCGACGATTGCATTGAGCGCCTCGCGCGGCGCGTCGTCGGCCAGCAGCACGTCGAGGCTCATCACCGCACGGCAGTTCGGGCAACAGAGTTGCGGGAGCGGCATCAGTGCACCTTGCGCGTCAGATCGCCTTTCACGACGACACGCTTCTCACAGAACGTACTTACGGTTTGCAAGACGGCATCCGCGCCCCCCGTTACGTGCGCGACGACAATCTTCGATATCTCTCCTGTCAGGCTGTTCAGGACATCCTTGACTGCGACCAGCTCAGACGAGATGACCACGCCGGTACGATTGGCAATATCGAGAGCCTTGCGCAATTCCTGGACGGTCATCGTCGACCACGGATCGTCGCCGCCGCAGTTGTATGGCGGCAGTGATTCCTGCTCTCGTTTTTCCCGAGCATCGCCGTCCCACCGCTGAGCCTGCAGGATTTTTGCGGATTCATTTGCCTCCTCAAGCCGTTCACGCAGGCGAGGATTGCCCTCCAGCCGAGCATCGAGGATCGCGGCAACGCCGCGATGGTCGCCAAGAACGTGCTGCATCAATACGCGGTCGATCAGACCGGCGAGCTCGCAGCCGACTGCATCGCGTTCCTTGAGCGCTTCCGCGCACGCCAGCAGTTCGACCTTCACTCGATTCAGCTCACGCCGGAGTTCCGGCACGGTATCGAAGCCATCCGGATTTTCGATATCCGGGATTTTGTTTTCATCACTCATGTAGCACTCCTTAAAATAATTTCGTTTCGCGTTGCTTTTGGCACAACCTGTTTCAGGTATCAGTTACCCTTTTCCGTCCAGATGATGCGCACCTCGCCGATTTTGAAAGTCCCCGTGCGGTATCGCCTCGCGCCAGAGCCGCCGGTTAGGTAGTAGGTCGCTTCGTCTTTATCGATCAGCTCGGCGCATGCCGAGCAGCTCTGGATCTGAATCGTCGGCTTCGAGCCGCTGGAAAACTCAATGCCGATGACCGTGAACCCCTTCTCGGTCAGCGTCTCGATAGCCGCCGCGATGCGCAGCGCTGTCAACTGCATCAACTCATTGATCGGCGGCTTGGTCGGGTTCAGTACGTTAGAACTCTGTTTCATTTGGAGTCTCCTTTAACGGGGCGACGCGGACAGGTCTGGCATGCGCGCCAGTGGGTCAGGGCGAGCGGGTTGTTCACTGGCGGCCGGCGCGCGGCAAAATCCAGGCATACCGTCGGCGTCACCAGCTCGGCGGTATGCATGCATTTCACTTGGCCGAAGACGCGCAGAACGCGTGCGGCCACACGGTCGGTCTTGCCCGGATACTTCTCGGACAGCACGAGGGAAATAGTGGTGCGCGATAGATCCAGCTCGCGCGCAACCTCGGCCCGAGACGACACAGAAACAGCCTCGCGAAGCAGTGTGAGCCAGCGATCATCAGTCGTCATGATCCGGCTCCTCCTGCCACACAACCTTCCCGAGATTCGGGTCGTACACTGACTTCGTACGCTGAATCATCGGCGGACGCGGCCCGGTGTACTTCGACACCAGTAACCGGTAGCGCGCTTGCTTCGCCCCCTTGCCCTTGATGAACGGGTGGCCAGGATCGACCACCGTCAGATAGCCAGCATGCGCGAGGCCCTGAACGTATGCCTTCGCTGCCATTTCAGCGATCACGGTATCGGGTGTCGATGCGTGCATCGCCAATTCGCGCCACGAAAACTCACCCATGATGCGCATCGTTCGCCACATGTTCTCGCTGCCGCGCGAACGCAGCACCGGCTGTCCCTGTCGGTTAAGGCGCGGCGCTTCTACACCCGTGTCTCGGACGAGCCGATAGTGCTTCGTGACGCCGAGCGCCATACGATCGCCGATCGTCTCGATGAAGCCGCCGCGCGCAAGCGACTGCAGGTAAGTCTGCACCGCAGCCTTGTCGACCTTGGACGTCTTCACGACGCTATCCGTGGTGAAATCGTTGCGCTGGCGGCGGATGGCCTCCCAAGCACGTTGTCGCGGCCCTTTGCCACCGTTCTGTTCCAGATGTGCGGGTTTGCGAGCCATTCGTCAAACCCTCCGCTTCGGCGCTTCGCCGGTGTACAGCTCGCGCTTTCCCCATACTGCGAGGTCAATTGAATCCAGCCCTTGTACCAGCGCTTCTTCCTGGATGCGCTCAAGGTTCACGCAGACGCGGCGCACCGAACCGTGCGACAGCTCGACGAGCTTCGCGAGCAGGTCTTCGGACACGTCGACGTTCTGGCAGTAAAGCGGACGGAGCTTGTGAGCATCTTCGAGCGTGACGGGCTGCGCCGGCACCCAGGCGAGCACGCGACCGTGCATCCGCTCCCACTTCTTGAGCTTGGCCGGCAGACCTTCCTCACCGATCATCAGGATCGGGGCCTGGCTCGACTCGTACAGGTCGCGCACCAGCTCGACCGCGTTGCGGTCGACCAGATGGTCCATTTCGTCGATGACGAGCGGCCGGCCGCTCGCGGCGAGTTCCTCGGCGACCTGGTCGGCCATCTCCGGAATCGTTGCCGCGGGCTTGATGCCCATCTCGAACAGCACCGCCTTCAGGAAGTGCTTCTTCGTCCAGACCGACTTCGCCTGCACGTAGCGGGCGCGGCGCGTGTTAGCGACGTAGTTCGCCGCCATGCTCTTTCCCCAACCGGACGGGCCGTAGAAGCAGACGAGGCCCGGCAGGTTAGTGCTGCGCGAGATGGCACGCTCGATCGCGATGTCGCACATGCCTAGGTTCGCGATCTGCGCGATGGAACCGATGGATTTACTGTTCAATTCGTGTTGTGTCATTATTCGCATTGGTTGGTCTTACATTTGACTGGCGAGCTGCAACTCGCCAGCGTCTTCCGCGCGGCGCTTCTGCGCCGCGAACTCTTTGCTCTTCATATACAGGCTGTAAAACTTCAAGTCTTCGGTTTTCTCGATCGTTCCTCCGTTGGTAATGTGTCGGTCCAGGGCTTGCCAGCGGGCGAACTTCTGCGCTGCCGTTTCAGGCAACGCGAGAACTTGCGCCACCGGTGCTGCGTCGACGGTGACCGTGGCCATCGGTTGTTCGGGCTCGATGTCTTGCACATTGACGACGCGTGCACGAAGGGCTTCGCGCGTGATCTGTCCAATTCCCGGAATTTCCAGTACCTCGGGCGTTTCCATCGGCAACGCCCGATGTCCACGACGTTCGGCATCGATCTCGTCGAGCTTGGCCATGACGCGTTTTTCGCGCGCGTCGGCACGCTTCTCGCGAGACTGATCGATAAACGGCATCTCGAAGTAGTGGCGTTCGTTCGCACGAAAATCTGCGGTACACACAAAGCGGCCGTCGGCGTCGTACACCCAAATTTGCTTCGCATCGTGAATGTCGAATGCGACCTGCACGCGCTCGCCGTGAAACTCTTCCAGCATCGGGCTGAAGTAACCGTTGTTGAACAGCGCAATCGCACCGCGAATTACCGAGCGCTCGACGCGTGGCCGGAAAACGCTTTGCGCTTCCGCTTTGTTCAGCATGATCGGTTCCCAACCGCGCGCACGATGTGCCTCGCGACATTCGAGCGGCGACATATGACGGCGCTGGCCTGACTCGTCGACGATCTTTGGCAATGAGCGATGCGGTCGATGGTTGTATTCGTCGATTCGTTCCTGCGCGAACTGGATGAACTGGTCCCATCCCATGAGTGGCAACGCACCACCGTCTTTGATCGCCTTGCGCGTGACCTTGAACTGAGCCAGCTTCGCTTCACGATCCATCGATGCGCCGATGAAGCTCGGCAGCAGCTTGGCGCCCTGAATCCAGATCGTCTGGTGCGAGCGTTCGATCACCCCCTTGGCCTGCGAGTTGTACGGTAGCGAATGCTTGATGTTGAAACCGAGCAGCCCCTGCAGACCAGTACCTTCTCGCTTCAGGAGTTGATTGGAGTATCCCGAGCCATTGTCGACGTAGAAGACTGCAGGTGCACCACAGTTCAGCGTCGCATTGCTGATCGCTTCAAGCACCGCAATGCTCGATTCGGCCAGGCCAACAGAGAACCCTACGGCCATGCGCGTAGCGATGTCGATGATCGTCGTGATTTCCGGCCGAAACGGGCGACCATGCAATGGATGCTGGACCTCGGCATCGAACGTATGACCGTCAGCGCTCCAGACATCGTTCGGCAGTAGCTGGTCGAACGTGCGGACGACATACGGCCGGATATTCTTCAACTCATGCGGTCCCATGCGGCCGACTTCGCGAGACACATTACCGAGCTTGCCCAAGAAGCGACGCACCTGGTGGATAGTTGGGAAGTCCCAAGCGCGGTCGCGCATCCGGTGCGCCTTCTCGAACTCGCGATAAGCATGCTCGACCGATGGCTTCTGCGGTTGTTGATAGTGGCTGAGGAACACGCGTGCCCATTCAGGCACGCTGAAGTCCTGCTGACTGGCGATCTTCGGTGCGAGGTCGCCGGCTTTCTCCTGCGCAAGCCACCGCTTGAGCGTTCGCACGCTCGGGAAATCACCCTTGCGTCCGCGCTCGTCGCGTGCGGCGCGTAGCATCATGACGGCGTGATCGTCGAGCGTGCCGAGCTTCGCCTGCGCGAGCAGCGTCGCCATCGCGGTCTCGCGCGAGATATTGCACTGATCCATGAGCCGGTCGAGCATCGTGAGAATGCCCTTTCGCGCATGTGCCTTCAGGCGCTGCGTGTCCGTTTCCAGCATGTCAATCTGCTGCGGGCGTGCGATGGCGGGCGTCGACGCGGGCGTGCCGATCAGATCGGCTGCGGCGCGGCGTCGGATTTCGGCCTGGGCGTCGGCGGGCAGGCTGTCAAATGCGTATTCGAGACCTTTTCCTTTCGGGCGCGGCCGAGATACCCAGTTTTCGCGAGTCGCACCATATCGGACGCCACGCTCTGTAGTCGGCACGCCGCGAAGACCGAGCGCTGCCAATTCTGGCGCGCTGTAATGGGACTTGACGATTACCATGTTAGATTTCCCGGTCATTTCCGAGGAGTGAGCGCAATGGGATTAGGACAGTACGCGTCAGCCAGCATCCGACTCGCGACGGAACTTGAAAACTCTCTAACCAAAGAAGAGATAGCTTCACTCGCACGCGACTTACGGCGCGCCGGGCTTCAAATCTGGCTCGACTGGCGCGAGAAAAACGCGGACGCGATTGAAGCGTTCGTTGCTGCGACTCCGTCGGAGCGCAACCGTCGCAAGGCATGGGCAGACGAAGAGATTCGTCGGCTGCTAACGCTAGCAGCGATAATTCATTGCCGTCAGGCCCACGCCGTCCTAGATGCGCTTGTCTTGAACGCACCAGTGCTCGAACCTGGTGCGCCCTATCGTGACACCACATCCGTTGCCGGGTCGATATTCCGAGAGCTTTTGCGCATGCGCATTCCGCAGTGGCCAACGGCGTTTGCGGACATTGAACCGTCCCCGTTCGAGTAGCGTTCGGATACTGCATCACTTGGCCTCCGCTTCGTCGAACAGCAGCTCGGGCGCGCGATCCTTCGTCACGTTCTCGCGGTGGTATGCCGCCTGCGTCATGGCGTGTGTGAGCGCGGCAATCGCGTCAGCCTGTTCGTGACCGGACGCGTAGTAGCGGCACAGAACCGCAGCCGCATCTGCAAAAGCGCTTTGCAGGCTGGACAGATCGGCAACATTTGGGCGCCGACCGGTCGGGATCTCGATTACGACGCGCCGCCCATCGGCAATGCACAGGTACTCGCTAACGAAGCGTGCACCACAGAATTCCTCGAACTGGCGAACGCGGTTCATCGGCATGGACGTCTCGGCCAGCCAACGATACAGCGTCTTCAGCTCGACGCCCATCAGGTCGGCCAATACCTTGGCCGGCCGGCGGCGCTCCGCCGCATGCTCAACGCACAGTTCGAATGCCTCGCTCAGGCTCGTTGCGTGCTGGGATTTCCAGGAACGTTTTCTCATCTTCGTTTCGTCTGTATCGGGAATCGTCGTGGTGGCGTCCGGGCTTCGGCACATCTACGATTCACTCCATCGCAGCAGCGAGCTGATGCCCGCGACGCGGCACACAGACAGGGGTGGATGGTGACAAAACGGGCGTAAAATTCCGTTTCTCGTATCGGCTCGGCCAGATAGTTTCGGGTGCGACACCAATTGCGCTTGCAATGATTCGCTCGGCCTTGGGATACGGTCGTGCTGCGGCGTTGCGAAGAGCTGCGCTACTGGCGTACCCAGTGGCTTTAGCAAGCGACGACCAATTCCAGCCGGCTTCATAGAGGGCGTATCTAATCTTGTTGGCGCTCCAGTCTTCGCCACTATTTTTTTGCTGCTCGTATGTGCGCATTTGTTCACCCAGTCCGTGAATATATGCGTGGATCTTAACGCACAAACTCTTGGTCGATCAAGAGAAAATTCGTGTTTCCGATTCTTTTCCGTTTCAGAACCCCGAAATTTCTCTCGAATTCCAAGGAATTACTATTGATTTCAGCAACTTATGTCAGAACCGGAAAGCCTTGATCACGCGGATGTTCGGGTTCCGTTTCCTCTTGAGGGGATCGGAAGCCGCATAAACGCGGCATGCCGGGTGATTGGGGGACGTGTAGCTGCCGCTGCTGCAGCAGGTGTCTCAGATGACATGCTTCGCCGGTACATCAGAGGGGACAGTAAGCCGCCCTTTGAGGTAATCGTGAAGCTGGCTCGTGCATCTGGCCGCAGCTTGGAATGGATGGCTGATGGTGATTCGTCAACCACTACCAGTAGTCACGGGTCTCAAACGCATGACACGCTCGGCAATCCCGTCGATATATCCGAGTTTGTTTTCGTCCCGCGCTACAACGTGAAGGCCGCAGCCGGTCACGGCCAAGCCGTGACCGACGAGACGCCCACGCACACGATGGCGTTCCGCCGATACTGGATTGAAAACTACCTGCACGCCAATCCAGCGGATCTGTCGGTACTGTCGGTGAAGGGGGACTCCCAGCAGGGGGTACTGAATGACCGGGATGTGATCTTGATCGACCGAAGCCAGATCAGTGGGGCGGCTGGTATTTACGTGCTGCGGATCGACGGAGATGTGATCGTTAAAACGTTGCAGCGGCTGCCAGGCGCGATCCTTCGCGTCAGCAGTGCCAATCCGGCCTATGAGCCGTTCGAAGTGAACATGGAAAAGCCGCCAGCCGATTTCGCCGTCATCGGGCGAGTCGTGTGGTTTGGGCGGCAGGTCTGAAACTGCCCGGTTTTTGCTCGTTCCGGTGTCAAAAAGTGCGCGAAATCTGCCGATGGCTGCTCGATTTCGCGCACTTTTCGCGCTCCTGTCTTGCGCCGGGTTAAATCGCTCTCAGCCTTGCGCCGTGCGGGTTTTCGGGATTTTTGTGACGTTTCTCTGCAGTGTCAAAACGGGCACCACCCCATAGCCACACGGCCCGTTTGATCCGCCGGACAAACCGCCCCGCCCCCATTGCGCCGCCACGCACCCGCCGTTCCGCCTTCACCGTCCGCTGTTTGGTAACGCCGCTCTAGCGCGCTATGCCACACTGCTCGCCACCGACACCCGGCGACGCGCACCGCGCTCCCGCGTGCGATCACGACAGGACATGGAGACAGACGATGCGACACACGGTCCGGCTCGGCCATCGCTCGCCTTTGACAGTACCCCGATCGATCCCGCATCCGCCGCGCACCGTGCTGGCGTCGCGTCGCGCAGCACGCGTGCTCGGCTGCGTTGTGCTTGCGTTCGCGCTGCTCGACACCGGCGGCACGGAGCCCAACACATCGCGCAACGCAAGCGCCAACGCACCGGGCGCCACCACTACCGTCGAACGCACGAAAGCCGAGCGCCTCGCGCGCGAGCAGCAAGCCGCGCGCACCGTGCCGTCGCTCGCGTCGATCCGCCTGACGCAACCCCGCCCGGTCAGCCTGCGCGACTCCGGCCAGAACGGCGCGATGACATTCCTCCGGGACATCGACTTCCGCATCGTCGGCAACCTGGGCTTCTACGTGCATCAGCTGTCGGCGACACTGGTGCCGACGCAGGCCGGCGCACCGATCGTCTTCGACGACCCGAGGAGCTTCGGGATCGACGTGCATCGCGGCACGGTGACGCTCGACAGCGCCAAGCTGACGGCCCTCTTCGACACCTACATCTTCGGCTATCGGCATGCACCGCTGCGCAAGCTCGTCGTCACGGCCGGCGATGGCGTGATCCACCTGCGCGGCGAGATGCAGCGCGACGGCTGGGTGCCGTTCTCGCTGTCCGGCACGCTCGCGATCCGGGACGGCAATCAGCTGGTATTCCATCCAACCGCCGTGCGGGTCTCCGGAGTCGATGCGCAAGCCGTGATGCGCGCGGCGAACATGCGGATGTCCGACCTGCTGAAGGTCGACACGCCGATCGCGCGGCTGGCCGGCGACGATCTCGTGATGTCGGTCGACCGGCTGATGCCGCCGCCGCGCCTGAAAATCACGATCGCCGCGCTGCGCGTCACGCCTGCCGGACTCGACCTGACGCTCGACGACGGCACGCACGCCGGCTTCGCGATGCCGCCGGACGCACCGCAGCAGGCAATGTACATCCGCGGCGGCGACGTCAAGTTCATGCGCTCGATGCCGATGAACGCCGACATCCTGATCGGCGAGGTCGAGCCACGTACGGCCGGCAGGCCGTTCGTCTTCGACCTCTACCATTACCGCGAACAGGTATCGGCCGGCTACTTCAATTTCGACGAAAGCGGCGCAATGGCGATCCGGATGCCCTCCTATGCCGGCACCGCGCCGGACGCCGCAAATGCCGCGCCGGCCGCCAGTCCCGCCGCGCGACTGAACGACGGCTTCCTCGCCGCGCAGCAGAACGCGCTGCGCTATCTCCGCCAGTATTGGGACGTGTTCGCGCGCGCCGATGACGCTCCCGCGCAGCCTGGCATACGGAAGGTGGCGATGCGCCGCGCCGCGCGTGCGCCATTCGACGAGCGGCACGTATCGAACCGCCACCCGACGATCCACCTGCGCAACGTCGATTTCTTCCTGTCGGGCGAAATCGGCTTTCACGTCGAGGAACTGGACGTCGAACTTGTCGCGAAACAGGCGGGCGCCCCCGTCGATCTGGACGACCCGAACCAGTACGACATCCGCATACTCGGCGGGTCGGTCGTCGAATCGTGGAAAGCGCTGTCCGCGCTCTTCAACGGCTACCTGCTCGACTATTCGCCGCGCTCGCTCAACGATCTGCAACTGAGCGCCGACGGGCCGAACCTGCGCGTGCAAGGCGGCATCAAGCTGTGGAACCATGTGCCCGGCGCGTGGCTGCCGACGAACATGAGCGGCACGCTGTCGGTGCTGGACGACCGGCATCTCGCGTTCGCGCCGACCCGGGTGTCGGTGCTCGGCATCCCGCAGGCGCGATTGCTGCGCGCGCTCGGCATCGAACTGGCGTCGCTCACGCCGCTCCAGCGGCGGGGCGCGGCGCTGCGCGGCGACACGCTGGTGCTAGACCAGTACACGGCCTTCCCGCCGCCGCGCCTCGACGGCCGGCTCGCGCAGGCGAGCGTCGAGCGCGACGGCTTGCGCCTGACGTTCCGGCATGCCTCCGACGCACGAGCGCCAAGCCGCCCGCCCGTCGACGCGAAGAGCTACATGTGGATGGAAGGCGGCGACATGAAGATGTTCAACGTCCTCGAGCTGAACGTCCGTGCACTGATCCGGAATTCGGCCGATGCGAACCCGATGCCGTTCGATCTCTACGGCTATCGCAGCCAGGTCGCGCAAGGCTCGGTGCGCATGCTGGCGGACGGCACGCTGGTCGTCGACCTCGGACAGAGGAATCCGCTGGCCGCGCGATGAGACCAGCGCGCGACCCATGAAAAATCCCCACTCGACGTCGTCCGCTGAGTGGGGATCGGGCTGACCATCTCATCGAGCCCGGGAGTACGACGCCGCCGGGCCTGGCGCTGACGCGCGATCTTCTCAGTCTTGCTTCAACCCGTCGATCACGTCGAGCAGCGCCTGACGCAACGCGGCAACGTCGACGGCGCTGCCCGGCTGGCTTGCCGGCTTCGCGTCGGCCGCCGATGCCTCGGCCTCCACGGCCGGAGCCGGCTCGCCGCGATCGCCGCCCGGCGCATCGAGCCGGTTGCGCGCGCCATTGATCGTGAAGCCCTGTTCGTAGAGCAATTCGCGGATCCGCCGGATCAGCAGCACTTCGTGGTGCTGATAATAGCGGCGGTTACCGCGCCGCTTCACCGGCCGCAACTGCGTGAATTCCTGCTCCCAATAGCGCAGCACGTGCGGCTTGACGCCACACAGCTCGCTCACTTCGCCGATCGTGAAGTAGCGCTTCGCGGGAATCGGAGGCAAGACGACTTTGTCAACCGTCGTGGTCATCGTCAGTCAACCATCGGTAAAGTGCGCGGCGGCCGCGCGGGGGATCAGCGCGCGAGATCCGATTCCGCGCCGCTTTCGACCAGTGCCTTCAGCTTCTGGCTCGCGTGGAAGGTCACCACCCGGCGTGCGGCGATCGGGATCGCCTCGCCCGTTTTCGGATTGCGGCCCGGACGCTGCGGCTTGTCCCGCAACTGGAAGTTGCCGAAGCCCGACAGTTTGACGCTCTCGCCGTTCTCCAGCGCATCGCGGATCACTTCGAAGAACGCCTCGACCATGTCCTTCGCCTCACGCTTGTTCAGCCCGACGCTGTCGAACAGCAGGTCGGCCAGCTCCGCCTTCGTCAGCGTCGGCGTCTCGGCGGACGCCGGCGCCGAGGCGTCACGGCTCATGGCGCTGCGTTGCGCCGTCAGAAGGGCTTCGAATTCACTCGAGGTCATGTCGTTCATATCTGCCATACAGCGCGTTAAACCAAAACTCACGATGGGGAAAAAGCCGCCCGCGTCACGGGCGGGCTTCTTCCTCAGCCGCGCATGCGCGCGCCTGCGGCCGCCATCCGCTCGACGAGCATCTGGATCGCACGATCGACCACCTCGTCCTGCAGCGTGCCGGCCGCGTCCTGCAGCGTCACGCGGAAGGCCAGGCTCTTCTCGTGCTCGGCAAGTCCACCGGAAGTATTTGATTTTGCACGAAATTCGTCGAAGAGTACAACCTTCTGGACGAACCGGCAGGCGTCGTCGGCAAGCGCCTTCTTCATTTCGTCGAAGAGGGCCTGAACCTCGACCGACTGATCGACCACGACCGCGATATCGCGGCGCACCGGCGGGAATTTCGACACATCGGTCGGCGCCGGCAGCGCGCGCGCGATCAGCGCATCCGCATCGATCTCGAACATCACCGGCGCATGCGGCAGCTCATACTTCTGCATCAGGCGCGGGTGCAGTTCGCCGATGAAGCCGACCGTGTTGCCGTCGATCTCGATGCGTGCACTGCGGCCCGGATGCAGCGCCGGGTGCTCGGCCTTCACGAAGCGCGCGACGGCCGGCGCCAGCAGCGCCTCGACATCGCCCTTCACGTCGAAGAAGTCCACCGCGCGCGTTGCCGCGCCCCACTGCTCGTCGATCGCCGGCCCGTACGCGAGCGCGCCGACACGCTTCGGCTGCGCGTAGCCCTCGACGACCAGCTCGCCCGCCTTGATCGACGAATCGGCCAGGAACACGCGGCCCGTCTCGAACACACGCACGCGGTCGGCACGGCGGTTCAGGTTGTGGCGCAGCACGCTGATGAGGCTGCCGAACAGCGTCGTGCGCATCACCGACAGCTGGCTCGCGATCGGATTCAGCAGACGAATCGGATTCTCGTTGCCGGCGAAGTCGCGCTCCCACCCCGCATCGACGAAGCTGAAGTTGACGGTTTCCGCGTAGTCGCGCGCCGCCAGCGCATGACGGATCACGTGGATCGAGCGCTGCGTCTCGTTGGTCGGGCGCATCTCGCTCGCCGCGACGGGCGGGCGCGCCGGGATCTTCTCGAAGCCATGGATGCGCGCCACTTCCTCGATCAGGTCTTCCTCGATCTCGATGTCGAAGCGGTGCGACGGCGGCATGACCGAAAACACGTCGCCGTCACGCTCGAACGACAGGCCGAGGCGCGTGAAGATGCCGGCGATCTCGTCACCGTCGATCGTCACGCCGATGATGCGGTTGGCGCGCGACACACGCATCTTCACCGGAGCACGCTCCGGCAGGTTGACCGCCTGGTCGTCGACCGGGCCCGCCTTGCCGCCGCAGATCTCGAGGATCAGCTGCGTGATGCGCTCGACGTGCTCGACGGTCGTCGCGTAGTCGACGCCGCGCTCGAAGCGGTGGGCCGCATCGGTCGAGAAGTTGTACTTGCGCGCGCGGCCGCGGATGCTGTCCGGCCACCAGAACGCGGCCTCGAGGTAGATGTTGGTGGTGTCGAGCGTCACGGCCGTACTGTCGCCGCCCATGATGCCCGCGAGGCTTTCGACCTGGCGGTCGTCGGCGATCACGCCGACCGTCTCGTCCAGCTCGACCGTGTTGCCGTTCAGCAGCTTGAGCGACTCGCCGCGCTTGCCCCAGCGCACCTCGATGCCGCCATGGATCTTGTCCAGGTCGAACACGTGCGACGGACGGCCCAGCTCGAACATCACGTAGTTCGAGATGTCGACGAGCGCCGACACGCTGCGCTGGCCGGCGCGCTCGAGACGCTCGACCATCCATTGCGGCGTCTTCGCGCGCGCGTTCACACCGCGGATCACGCGGCCCGAGAAGCGGCCGCACAGATCCGGCGCGGCGATGCGTACCGGCAGCGTCTCGTCGAGTTCCGCGCGCACCGGGCGGATGTCGGGCGTCGTCAGCGGCGCACCGGTGATCGCGGCAGTCTCGCGCGCGATGCCGAACACCGACAGGCAGTCCGCCTTGTTCGGCGTCAGCTTGATTTCGAAGATCGCGTCGTCGAGGTTCAGCGTATCGCGGATATCCTGGCCGATCGGCGTGTCTTCCGGCAGGATCAACAGACCGCTGTGGTCTTCCGACAGCTTCAGCTCGCGCGCCGAGCACAGCATTCCCTGGCTCTCGACGCCGCGCAGCTTCGACAGCTTGATCGCGAACGGCTTGCCGCCTTCCTCGGCGGGCGGCAGTTCCGCACCGACGAGCGCGACCGGCACCTTGATGCCCGGCGCCACGTTCGGCGCACCGCAGACGATGTTGAGCGTCGCGCCCGTGCCGGCATCGACCTGGCAGACATTGAGCTTGTCCGCATCCGGATGCTTGACGACTTCGAGCACGCGCCCGACGACGATCTTCGACGTCGGCGGCGCCGCCTTCCGCAGCGACTCGACTTCAAGCCCCGCCATCGTCAGCGCGTGCGACAGCTCGTCGGTCGTCAGTTGCGGATCGACAAAGGTTCTCAACCAGGATTCAGGGAATTGCATGGATGTCTACGTTCGAAACAGGTTAGATCGACGCCCGGCGCCCGAGGGGCCTGCGCGGGCACAAGTCGGCGCAGTGGCGGCGCGTTACGCGAACTGGCGCAGGAAGCGCAGGTCGTTCTCGAAGAACAGGCGCAGATCCTGCACGCCGTAGCGCAGCATCGTCAGGCGCTCGAGGCCGCTGCCGAACGCGAAGCCGATGTAGCGCTCGGGATCGAGGCCCATGTTGCGGATCACGGTCGGGTGCACCTGCCCCGAGCCGGAGATTTCGAGCCACTTGCCGGCGTTCTTGCCGTGCTCGAACATCATGTCGATCTCGGCCGACGGTTCCGTAAACGGGAAATACGACGGGCGGAAGCGCACGAGGATGTCGTCGCGCTCGAAGAATTTCTTCAGGAAATCGGTGTAGACGCCCTTCAGGTCGGCGAAGCTGATGTTCTCGTCGATCCACAGACCCTCGACCTGATTGAACATCGGCGAGTGGGTCGCGTCGCTGTCGACGCGGTACGTGCGGCCCGGTGCGATCACCTTGATCGGCGGACGGTTCATGCGCGCGTAACGCACCTGCATCGGGCTCGTGTGCGTGCGCAGCAGCAGCGGACGGCCGTCGGCATCCTTGCCGTCGACGTAGAACGTGTCCTGCATCGAGCGCGCCGGATGGTTCTCCGGGCTGTTCAGCGACGTGAAGTTGTACCAGTCGGTTTCGATCTCGGGGCCGTCGGCCACGTCGAAGCCGATCGTGCGGAAAATCTGTTCGACGCGTTCCCACGTGCGCATCACCGGGTGCAGACTGCCCGCGCCGGCGCCGCGGCCCGGCAGCGTGACGTCGATCGCCTCGGCCGCGAGACGCTGGTTCAGCAGCGCGTCGGCAAGCGCCTGGCGGCGCGCCGTCAGCGCGGCTTCAACCTGCTGCTTCACGACATTGATGCGCGCGCCTTCGGTCTTGCGCGCTTCGGGATCGAGCTTGCCGAGGCCCTTCAGCAACTCGGTCAACGCCCCCGACTTGCCGAGGAAGCGGGCTTTCTCGTTTTCGAGCGTGGTGATGTCGGCAGCCTGTTCGAAGGACTGCTGCGCGTCGGCGACAATCTGGTCCAGATCCATAGATCCCATCATTTCCAACGTCATTCGTTTTCGGCGAGCGAAATCGCCCGACCAACAAAAAAGGGGCTCGGAAGAGCCCCGTTTTCGCTGCAGCGGCCGAGACTACCGGAACGTCGCTGCAACTAACCACGCAGTGCTAATTTCTCAATTAGGCTGCAACGGCGGCTTTCACCTGCTTGACGATCGCAGCAAAAGCAGCCTTGTCGAACACCGCCATGTCAGCCAGCACCTTGCGGTCGAGTTCGATCGACGCCTTCTTCAGGCCGTTGATGAACACGCTGTAGGTCATGTCGTGCTGACGGACAGCCGCGTTGATACGCGTGATCCACAGTGCGCGGAACACACGCTTCTTGTTGCGGCGATCGCGGTAAGCGTACTGGCCTGCACGCATCACCGCCTGCTTGGCGATGCGGTAGACGTTATTGCGGCGACCGCGATAACCCTTGGCCAGCTTGATGATCTTCTTGTGACGGGCCCGTGCGGTTACCCCACGTTTGACTCGAGGCATGTTTCTCTCCTGTGAGTATCTGTTGAGGGGTTACGCGAACGGGAGCATCGCGCGGACGGAGTTCAGATCGGAATCATGAACTGCCGTGGCGCCGCGCAGGTGACGCTTGTTCTTCGTGGTTTTCTTGGTCAGGATGTGACGCTTGAAGGCTTGACCGCGCTTGACGGTACCGCCCGGACGCACCACGAAGCGCTTTGCAGCGCTCTTCTTGGTCTTCATCTTAGGCATGACGAACAACTCCAGTTTATTAGATGGAGATGGGTGTGCGGTTGGCTTGCGCCCTCAACCCGCCCTTCGAAACCCAGTCCACTTGTGTACAGCGCGCCGCATGCGCGGCCACTGTCGTTTCTGGCGCGCCGCCCTGACCGGGCGACGTGCCGAACCACTTCCGAACTTGCGCGCGACCCGCGCGCAAGCCCGTTACTTCTTCTTCTTCGGCGAGAGCACCATGATCATCTGGCGCCCTTCCATCTTCGGCATCTGCTCGACCTGGCCGACTTCGTCGAGGTCGGCGCGCAGACGCTCAAGCATCCGCATGCCGATTTCCTGGTGGGCCATCTCACGGCCGCGGAAACGCAACGTGATCTTCGTCTTGTCGCCCTCTTCGAGGAAGCGCAGCAGATTGCGAAGCTTGACGTTGTAATCACCGTCATCGGTACCCGGGCGGAATTTCACTTCCTTCACCTGGATGACCTTCTGCTTGAGCTTCGCTTCGTGCTGCTTCTTCGCTTCCTGGTACTTGAACTTGCCGTAATCCATCAGACGGCAAACCGGCGGAACCGCTTGCGGCGCGATTTCCACCAGGTCAACATCCAGCTCTTCCGATTTACGGAAGGCATCAGCGAGTTTTACGATACCGAGCGCTTCGTTCTCGACCCCGACCAGACGCACTTCCGGCGCAGTGATTTCACCGTTGATGCGATGCGACGACTTATCAGTAGCGATGTTACGTTTCCTCTAAAAATTAAAAAAACGAGCCGCGCTGCCAGGGCGGTTACTTGAACGAGCGCAGGTCTTCCTGCAGACGCTCAACGAAGGCATCGATCGGCATCACGCCCAGATCGACGCCGCCACGGGCACGCACGGCTACCGTTTGTGCATCACGCTCCTTGTCGCCCACGACGAGCAGATAAGGCACCTTTTCCAGCGTGTGCTCGCGTATTTTATAGCTAATTTTCTCGTTACGCAAATCAGCCGCCACCCTAACCCCTTGTTTTTGCAACGATTGGGCCAGAGATTGCGCGTATTCGGCCTGACTTTCGGCGATATTGAGCACAACAGCCTGGTACGGCGCGAGCCAGACCGGCATCGCACCGGCATGGTGCTCGATCAGAATGCCGAGAAAACGCTCCATCGAGCCGACGATCGCCCGGTGCAGCATGACTGGCCGGCGGCGGCTGTTGTCTTCGGCGACGTACTCCGCGCCGAGGCGCTCCGGCAGCACCATGTCGAGCTGCAGCGTGCCGCATTGCCACGAGCGGCCGAGCGCATCCTTGATGTGGTATTCGATCTTCGGGCCGTAGAACGCGCCCTCGCCCGGCAGCTCTTCCCACTTGAGGCCGCACGCCGTCAGCGCGTCGCGCAGGCCCTGCTCGGCACGATCCCAGGTCTCGTCCGTGCCCGCGCGCTGCTCCGGACGCAGCGACAACTTGATGTCGATGTGCTCGAAGCCGAAATCCTTGTAGACGCTCATCGCCAGCGTGTTGAACGCGATCGACTCGGAGATGAACTGGTCTTCGGTACAGAAGATGTGCGCGTCGTCCTGCACGAACCCGCGCACGCGCATCAGGCCGTGCAGCGCGCCCGACGCCTCGTTGCGGTGGCACGAGCCGAATTCCGCGTAGCGCAGCGGCAGGTCGCGATACGAGCGCAGGCCGTGCTTGAACACCTGGACGTGCCCCGGACAGTTCATCGGCTTGATCGCGTAGTCACGCTTCTCCGATTCCGTCGTGAACATGTTCTCGCGGTAGTTCTGCCAGTGACCGGACGCTTCCCACAGCGAGCGGTCCATGATCATCGGCGTCTTGATCTCGAGATAGCCGGCGTCGTTCACGCGGCGGCGCATGTACTGCTCGACCTGCTGCCACAGCGTCCAGCCCTTCGGGTGCCAGAACACCATGCCCGGCGACTCGTCCTGCATGTGGAACAGGTCGAGCTGCTTGCCGAGCTTGCGATGGTCGCGCTTTTCCGCTTCCTCGAGCATGTGAAGGTACGCGTCCTGGTCTTCCTTCTTCGTCCAGGCCGTGCCGTAGATCCGCTGCAGCTGCTCGTTCTTCGAATCGCCGCGCCAGTACGCGCCCGCGACCTTCATCAGCTTGAAGACCTTCAGCTTGCCCGTCGACGGGACGTGCGGGCCGCGGCACAGGTCGGTGAAGCCGCCGTGCGAATACAGCCTGATGTCGTCGCTCACCGGAATCGACTCGATGATCTCGGCCTTGTACTTCTCGCCGATGCCGCGGAAATACGCGACCGCATCGTCACGCGAGACCACGCGACGCGACACCGGCTCGTCCTTCTTCACGAGCTCCTGCATGCGCTTTTCGATCTTCTCCAGATCTTCCGGCGTAAACGGGCGGTGATACGAGAAGTCGTAGTAGAAACCATTGTCGATCACGGGACCGATCGTCACCTGCGCATCCGGATACAACCCCTTCACCGCGTAGGCGAGCAAGTGCGCCGTCGAGTGACGGATGATGTCGAGGCCGTCCGCATCCTTGTCCGTGACGATCGCGAGCGACGCGTCGCGATCGATCACCGCGGACGTATCCACGAGCTCGCCATCGAGCTTGCCGCCGAGCGCAGCCTTCGCGAGACCGGGACCGATCGAGGCCGCCACTTCGGCGACGGTCACCGGATGCTCGTATTGTCGAACTGAGCCGTCAGGCAGGCGTATCGAAACCATAGCAATCTCCGTGATGCCGGCAGTGCGCGGCAGGCAAACAACGCATTAAAAAGACAAAAAAAATGCGGCCCCGCTTTCGAGGGGCCGCATTCGATACTTCAACCAACCGCAAGGGCGAAGACGTTCCCCGACTAGCGTCGCTCCGAAACCGTTTCGGTCAACGTTCGCGGTGTCATAACCGTATTCGCCTTATACGCGGTCAATGTTTTACTGCCTCGAGTACCCGGCAAGCCGGACACTCCTGTTCGTTGGTAGGCTCGATTGGACTCGAACCAACGACCCCCACCATGTCAAGGTGGTGCTCTAACCAGCTGAGCTACGAGCCTGAAGAAGCTGAAATTATATGGACCTGATATTCACTTGGCAAGGGTTTTATGCGTTCGCTGCCAATTTTTTTCAGCGCGGCCCGCCGCCGACCGCCGCATCAGGCCTTCCGGCCTGCGCGCACCACGCCCGCCACCTCGCCAAGCAGCGTGCACGCGCGCTGCACCTGCGCCGCATTCGACACCTCGACCGTGAACTGCATGAACGCCGCGTTGCGGCGGCTCTGCGTCTTCACGCCGACCACGTTCATTTTCTCGCGCGCGAAGACTTCCGAGATGTCGCGCAGCAACCCCTGCCGGTCGCTCGCCTCGATCATCAGGTCGACCGGGTAGACCGACGCACCGCGCCCGCCGAGCACATCGGCCGACCAGGTGGTCTGCAGCACGCGCTCGGGCGCGCGCTCCGCCATCCGGCGGAACGTCGCGCAGTCGCTGCGATGGATCGACATACCCTTGCCGCGCGTGACGAAGCCGCTGATCGGATCGGGCGGCGCCGGCCGGCAGCAGCGCGCGAGCTGGGTCAGCAGCGCATCGACGCCCACCACCAGCACGCCCGTCGATGCGCCGTGCGCGACGCTCGCGCCACTGCCGCGCTTCTCGAAATCGGCGGGCGCCTCGGACGCCGGCTCCGCCGGCGGTGCATCCGACAGCGCGTGCTCGACGTGGCGCAGGCTGAACTCCTCCTTGCCGACAGCCGAGAACAGGTCGTCCTGCGACTTGAAGCCGAGCTTCGCGGCGAGATTGTCGAGATTGACCGACGTCCTGCCTTCGCGCTGCAACGTCTTCTCGACGAGCGCGCGCCCGTGCGCGATGTTCTCCTGCTGCTCGATCGCGTTGAACCACGCGCGCACCTTCTGCCGCGCGCGCGGGCTCTGCAGGTAGCCGAGCTGCGGATTCAGCCAGTCGCGCGACGGGCCGCCCTCCTTCACCGACACGATCTCGACCGTCTGGCCGTTCGACAGCGCCGTGTTGAGCGGCACCATCGCGCCCTCGACACGCGCGCCGCGGCAACGGTGGCCGAGCTCGCTGTGCAGGTAGTACGCGAAATCCAGCGGCGTCGCGCCCTGCGGCAGCGCGATCACGCGCGCCTGCGGCGTCAGCACATAGATGTGGTCGTCGTCGAGCGTCGTCTCGCGCAACTGCGCCCACGCCTTGCCACCCGCCGCGCTCGTGGCCGCGCCGTCCTCGACGTCGTCCTTCCATGCGAGCAGCTGGCGCAGCCACGCGATCTTCTCGTCGTACTTGTCGCTCGCCGAGAACTGGCCGCCGTAGCCGCGCGCGCCCGCTTCCTTGTAGCGCCAGTGCGCGGCGACGCCGTATTCGGCGAAGCGGTGCATCTCCTGCGTGCGGATCTGCACTTCGAACGCGCGCCCGTCGTCGCCGATCACGACCGTGTGCAGCGATTTGTAGCCGTTCGGCTTCGGGCGCGAGATGTAATCGTCGAATTCCTTCGGCACCGGCTGCCACAGGTGATGCACGATCCCGAGCACCGTATAGCAATCCTTGATGTCGGGCACGATCACGCGGAACGCACGCACGTCGTACAGCTCGGAGAAATCCAGCTCCTTGCCGCGCATCTTGCGCCAGATGCTGTAGATGTGTTTCGGGCGCCCGCTCACCTCCGCCTGGATGTGCGCGGCGGCCAGCTCGTGCTGCAGGCGCTCGATCGCCTGCGCGACGTACGCCTCGCGCTCGATGCGCTTTTCGTCGAGCAGCTTCGCGATCCGCTTGTACGTGACCGGATCCTCGAAGCGGAACGCGAGATCCTCGAGCTCCCACTTCAATTGCCAGATGCCGAGCCGGTTCGCGAGCGGCGCGTAGATATCGAGCGTCTCGCGTGCGACTTCCGGCGGCGGATCGACCTTCGCCGCCGCGTAGTAGCGCAGCGACTGCAGCCGCGACGCGAGGCGGATCAGCACGACGCGGATATCCTGCGCGAACGCGAGCAGCATCTTGCGCAGCGCCTCGATCTGTGCGCGGCGCGCGGCGGCCGCGTCGCGCCCCGACTCCGGCATCGCGTTCTGCGCGGCGCGCAGGCTGACCGTGCCGAGCCGCAGCAGCTTGCGCACGTCGGCGACGAGGCTGGCGACCTCGTCGCCGAAGCGCTCGGCAAGCTCGCGCTCCGGATTGCTCAGGTGCGGCGTCAGCGCAAACAGCGCCGCCGCCTCCACTGCGGGCGGATCGACGTTCAGCGTGCGCACGATCGACGCCGTGCCCGCCGCGTGATCGGCGAGCCGCTCGCCCGACGACAGCCGCACGTCGCCCGCGTGCTCGCGCACGAATGCAAGCACGTCGTCGAACGACGGCGACGCGGCCAACGGACTGGAAGTGGAACCGGCGATCATCGGGCGGCCTTGCAGGATACGGTCATCGTGAAACGGCGCTCAGCTCCGCTGTGCGGCGACGACGACGATTTCCACGAGGCACGCGGGATCCGCGAGCTTCGCTTCGACGGTGGCGCGCGGCGGCGTGGCGCCGTGCGCGACCCATGCGTCCCACACTTCGTTCATGCCCGCGAAATTCGCCATGTCGGAGATATAGATCTGCACCGACAGCAGGTGCGCCTTGTCGCTGTTTGCTTCGGCAAGCAGACGATCGATGTGGCCGAGCACTTCGCGCGTCTGGCCCAGGATGTCCTGCGCGGTGTCTTCGGCGATCTGGCCGGCAAGATACACGGTGCCGTTGTGAATGGCGGTTTCGGAAAGGCGGGCACCGACGTGGTGACGAATAACTGCCATGAAATGTCCCGATTGAATGGATGGATGAAAGGAGCGGACGCGTCGCGCGAGCCAGGCCCATGCGACGCCGAACCGCACATTATGACGCGTGCCCTTCGTTTCCGAGGAAAAACCCGCGCGCGAGCGCGATTTGATCCGCGCTCACGAATGCCGGCGCGTGGCCGGCTCCGGCGACCTCGACCTGCGACACGCGCTTGCCGCGCGTCACCATGTCGGCGACCGTTTCGCGCGACAGCAGGTCGGACGACTCGCCGCGCACGACGAGCACCTGCGCGTCCATCGCCTCGACCGAGCGCCACAGCGCGGCCTCGCCGAGCGCGGCCAGTTCCGGCGTCACGGCCTTGAACGGCTCCGCGATCCGCGGGTCGTAGCGCAGCGTGAAGCCGCCTTCCGGCAGCGCGCGCAGCAGCGGCGCGTTGAGCGCCCGCCATTCGTCGGCGCTCAGCGCGCCGAACGGCAACGACAGCGACGTCAGGTAATCGATGCCCTCCTGCTCGGTCGCAAAGCGCGGCGCGACGCCAAGATACTCGCCGATGCGCGCGAGCGCATCCGGCTCGATGTGCGGGCCGACGTCGTTGACGATCATCCGTCGCACCGGCGAGCCCGGAAGCCCGGCGAGCCCGAGGCCGATCAGCCCGCCCATCGACGTGCCGAACCAGTCCACCGCTTCGACGTCGAGCCGCGCGATCAGCGTCACCATGTCGGCGACGTACTGCGGGATCGCATAGAGCCGCGGATCGCCGAGCCTGTCTGACTGGCCGCGCCCGGCGACGTCCGGGCAGACGACGCGATAGGCATCCGACAGCGCGGCGGCGAGCCGGTCGAAGTCGCGCCCCGAGCGGGTCAGCCCGTGCACGCAGACCAGCACGCGCGGATTGGCGGGATCGCCCCATTCCGTATAGGCGATGCGATGCAGGCCGGCCGCGCTCGCGCACTGCACGCGCCGCATGCGGGGAACCGGGGAATTCGCTGGAGTCGTGGGCATCGGAAGCATCCTGTCGAACGAAGGCGCGGCGGCGCGACCGCCGCGCCGCCCGATGCGGTCGATTGTAAACCGCTTCCGCGCGAGGGGTCGGGTCGGCGGGCCGGATACGACCCGGCGTGTGCGGCATGCCGCAGGCGCTGCACAACGCGCGGCGTCACGCACCATGACGAGATGGCGTTCATGACGGCCTGCCAAATGAAAAATCCCTGCTCAGCGTAGCCCGCCAAGCAGGGATCGGGGCGCCCCTCTCATGACGCCGCGCGCTCCATTCAGGAACGCCGGGCGTCCGTGCGCAACGCGCGTATCGCGCTTACGAGACGGCGCTTACGAAACGGCGCTCACGTCGAGCGGCGCGCCCGTCTTCGCCTTGAT
>NZ_JGVW01000054.1 GCF_000687455.2 Burkholderia sp. lig30 | reverse complement strand
GTCACCCGCGGCCCGGCCGCGCGCGGTCGCGCGGCGGGCGCGGGTGACGCGGCATCCTCCGCGTCGAACGGATCGGCGGAATCGGCACCGGCGGTGGCGGAACGGCGTGGTGATACAGGCATCGGATCGTCAGGGTGCTTCGCAAGTACAATAGCGGCTTTCACGTCGTCCGAACGAGCGACGCCGGCCAGGCCGCGACTCCGCCATCATAGCGGCTCGCGCGCCCCATTTACGCGTTTCAGCCTGCGGGCCGCGCGCGCCGGCCGCCTCGAACCAGCCCGCATGTTCACGCTTTCCGATTTCGATTTCAATCTGCCGCCCGAGCTGATCGCGCAAACCGCGCTGCCCGACCGTACCGCGAGCCGCCTGCTCGAGGTCGACAATTCGACCGAGCCGCCGCGCCTCGCCGATCGCGGCTTCGCCGAGCTGCCGTCGTGCATCTCGCCCGGCGACCTGCTCGTCTTCAACGACACGAAGGTGCTGAAGGCGCGCTTTTTCGGCCACAAGGCGAGCGGCGGCAAGATCGAGGTGCTGATCGAGCGCGTGACCGGCACGCACACCGCGCTCGCGCAGATCCGCGCGAGCAAGTCGCCCGGCGCCGGCACCGCGCTCACGCTCGCCGATGCGTTCGACGTGACGGTCGGCGAGCGGGTCGAGCCGTTCTTCACGCTGCATTTCCCCGAGCCGTGCCTGACGCTGATCGAACGCTACGGCCGCCTGCCGCTGCCGCCGTACATCGAGCACGATCCGGACGCGACCGACGAGACGCGTTACCAGACCGTCTATGCGAGCAACCCCGGCGCGGTCGCCGCGCCGACGGCCGGCCTGCACTTCGACGACGCGCTGCTCGCGCGCCTCGACGCGATGGGCGTCGAGCGCGCGACGCTGACCCTGCACGTCGGCGCGGGCACGTTCCAGCCGGTGCGGGTCGAGAACATCGCCGAGCACAAGATGCACAGCGAGTGGTACGAACTGCCGCAGTCGCTCGTCGACCGGATCGCCGCGACCCGCGCGCGCGGCGGCAAGGTGATCGCGGTCGGCACGACGTCGATGCGCGCGCTCGAAGCCGCGGCGCGCGACGCGGAAGCCGCCGGCCGCCCGCTTGCCGCGACGCAGGCCGAGACCGACATCTTCATCACGCCCGGCTACCGCTTCCGGGTGGTCGACCGGCTGGTGACGAACTTCCACCTGCCGAAATCGACGCTGCTGATGCTCGTTTCCGCGTTCGCGGGCATCGAGACGGTTCGCGCGGCATATCGCCATGCGATCGAACAGCGCTACCGCTTCTTCAGCTACGGCGATGCGATGCTGCTGACGCGGCGCGACGGCGCGTAAGCGCGCGGCGCACACCCGCCCCTTTTTCACGGCCGCCGGCATCCCGGCGACAAGGAGAATCCCGCGATGACCGAAGGTTCATCCCACGACACGCATACGCACATTCGCCCGCACAACGGCCTGAAGTTCGACCTGTTGACGACCGACGGCCACGCGCGGCGCGGCCGCGTGACGCTCAATCACGGCGTCGTCGAGACGCCGATCTTCATGCCGGTCGGCACCTACGGCACAGTGAAGGCGATCCAGCCGCGCGAGCTCCACGAGATCAACGCGCAGATCATCCTCGGCAACACGTTCCACCTGTGGCTGCGTCCCGGCCTCGAGACGATCGACGCGCATGGCGGCCTGCACGGCTTCATGGGCTGGAACAAGCCGATCCTCACCGATTCCGGCGGCTTCCAGGTGTTCTCGCTCGGCGATCTGCGCAAGATCACCGAGGACGGCGTCACGTTCGCGTCGCCGATCAACGGCGACAAGCTGTTCCTGTCGCCGGAAGTGTCGATGCAGATCCAGAAGGTGCTGAATTCGGACATCGTGATGCAGTTCGACGAATGCACGCCGTACGCGACCAACGGCATTCCGACGACGCACAAGGAAGCGGCCGACTCGATGCGGATGTCGCTGCGCTGGGCGAAGCGCTCGCTCGACGAATTCGGCCGGCTCGGCAACCCGAACGCGCTGTTCGGGATCGTCCAGGGCGGGATGTTCGAGGACCTGCGCGACGAATCGCTCGCCGGCCTCGCGGAACTGGACTTCCACGGCCTCGCGATCGGCGGGCTGTCGGTCGGCGAGCCGAAGGACGACATGGTGCGCATCCTGCAGCACGTCGCGCCGAAGCTGCCCGCGCACAAGCCGCACTACCTGATGGGCGTCGGCACGCCGGAGGATCTCGTCGCCGGCGTCGCCGCGGGCATCGACATGTTCGACTGCGTGATGCCGACCCGCAACGCGCGCAACGGCTGGCTGTTCACCCGCTTCGGCGACGTGAAGATCCGCAACGCGACCCACAAGAATTCGCTGAAGCCGCTCGACGAAAGCTGCGGCTGCTACACCTGCCGGAACTTCTCGCGCGGCTACCTGCACCACCTGCACCGCGTCGGCGAAATCCTCGGCGCGCAGCTCAACACGATCCACAACCTGCATTACTACCTGGAGCTGATGAGCGAGATTCGCGAAGCGATCGAGACGCACACGTTCGACGCATTCCGCAAGCGCTTCGCGGAGGATCGCGCGAGAGGCGTCGACTAGGCGCGGCGCGCGCGGGCCGCACGCGGCCGGGATGCCCCCGCCTGATAGGACGCGTTCACGTCGCCTCTGCTGTCCGAATAGGACAAGAACGATTTCGGATCGGACAGACGGCCAATCGGGGCGGCCAAACATTACAATTCGTTTTCATTCGACGCGCGGACACGCCGGGTTCGACACTTAACAGGTTGATCCCAAAGCGCATTTGCCACGCCGTCGCGGTTTTGGCCGGTGGTAGAATAACCGGCTTACTTTTTCAGATCTTCCATCACGGAGAGACCAACGTGTCCTTGTCGTTCATTTCCAACGCCTACGCGCAAGGCGCTGCAGGCGGCGCCGAATCCAGCCTGATGAGCTTCCTGCCGCTCATCCTGATGTTCGCGGTGCTGTACTTCATCATGATCCGCCCTCAGATGAAGCGCCAGAAGGAACACCGCAACATGCTCTCGGCGATGGCCAAGGGCGATGAAGTCGTCACGAGCGGCGGGCTCGTCGGCAAGGTGACGAAGGTGTCGGAAGCGTATATCGGCGTCGAGATCTCGGAAGGCACCGAAGTCACCGTGCAGAAGGCCGCCATCACGACCATTCTGCCGAAGGGCACGATCAAGTCGCTGTAAGCCCTTCCCCGAGCGTCCGGCTGCCCGCGCCGCACCCGCCCGACAGGCAGGTGCCGGCGCCGCGCCGGACGCGACGCTTTCAAGCCAACTTTCCCGTTCGGCCCCCTCATGAATCGTTACCCAATCTGGAAATATGTCGTGATGGTCGTGGCGCTCGCCATCGGCTTTCTGTACACATTGCCCAATTTCTTCGGCGAAGCGCCGGCGGTGCAGGTGTCGAGCGGCAAGGCCACGGTCAAGCTCGACGCGGCGACGCTGAGCCAGGTCGAAGCCGCACTCGCGACCAATCAGGTCACGCCGGACGACGTCACCTTCGAGAACGCGACCAATAACGCGACGATCCGCGTGCGCCTGAAGGACACCGACACGCAGCTGCGCGTCAAGGATCTGCTGCAGAAGTCGCTGAACGCCGACCCGGCCGATCCGCAGTACGTCGTCGCGCTGAACCTGCAAAGCGCGTCGCCGCGCTGGCTGACCGCGCTGCACGCGCTGCCGATGTATCTCGGCCTCGACCTGCGCGGCGGCGTCCACTTCCTGCTCCAGGTCGACATGACGGGCGCGCTCACGAAGAAGCTCGACTCCGACGCGTCCGACGCGCGCACGCTGCTGCGCGACAAGAACATCCGCGACGGCGGCGTGAACCGCGTCGACCAGTCCGTCGTCGTCAACTTCGGCGACGCGCAGACCGCCGACGACGCCCGCAAGCTGCTCGCGTCGTCGATCACCGAGCTGCAATGGGCGAGCCAGCCCGGCGGCGGCGGCTACCAGGTGGTCGGCACGTTCACGCCGGCCGTGCAGAAGTCCGTCGAGGAAGCCGCGCTCAAGCAGAACATCACGACGCTGCACAACCGCGTGAACGAGCTCGGCGTCGCCGAGCCGATCATCCAGCAGCAAGGCAGCGACCGCATCGTCGTCGAGCTGCCGGGCGTGCAGGACACCGCGAAGGCGAAGGACATCATCGGCCGCACCGCGACGCTCGAGGCGCGCCTCGCCGATCCGGTCAACACGCATCCGAACCCGAACGACCCGGTGCCGCCGGGCGACGAGCTGTTCACGCAGGGCAACCAGGCACCGGTGCTGCTGCGGAAGCAGGTGATCTTCACCGGCGACCGGATCATCGACGCGTCGGCGGGCTTCGACGAGCATCAGCGCCCGTCGGTCAACATCCGTCTCGACTCGGCGGGCGGCCGCGCGGTGCGCGCCGTGTCGCGCGACAACATCGGCAAGCCGATGGCGATGGTGCTGTTCGAGAAGGGCAAGGGCGAAGTGCTGACGGTCGCGACGATCCAGTCGGAACTTGGCGACCGCTTCCAGATCACCGGCCAGCCGACCCCGCAGGCCGCCGCCGACCTCGCGCTGCTGCTGCGCGCCGGCTCGCTCGCCGCGCCGATGGACATCATCGAGGAACGCACGATCGGCCCGAGCCTCGGCGCCGACAACATCAAGATGGGCTTCCACTCGGTGGTCTGGGGCTTTGCCGCGATCGCCGTGTTCATGGTCGCGTACTACATGCTGTTCGGCATCGTGTCGGTGATCGGCCTGTCGGTGAACCTGCTGCTGCTGGTCGCGATCCTGTCGCTGCTGCAGGCGACGCTGACCCTGCCGGGCATCGCCGCCATCGCGCTCGCGCTCGGCATGGCGATCGACGCGAACGTGCTGATCAACGAGCGCGTGCGCGAGGAGCTTCGCAACGGCGCGCAGCCGCAGGTCGCGATCCAGGCGGGCTACTCGCACGCATGGGCGACGATTCTCGACTCGAACGTCACGACGCTGATCGCCGGCCTCGCGCTGCTCGCGTTCGGCTCGGGCCCGGTACGCGGCTTCGCGGTCGTGCACTGCATCGGCATCCTGACGTCGATGTTCTCCGCGGTGTTCTTCTCGCGCGGGCTCGTCAACCTCTGGTACGGCGGCCGCAAGAAGCTGAAGTCGCTGGCGATCGGCCAGGTGTGGAAGCCGGCCGGCGCCGCGAGCGCCGCCGCGTTCGCCGCGCAGGACGACGCCACCGACACCGCACGCGCCGCGAAGCCTGCCGCCCCGGCGAAGGGCAACGCGCCGCGCGCCGGCAAGCCGCAGCTGCGCAACCGCGCGCAGCCTGGCATGCCGCCGAAGAAACCGGGCTCGTCCCAATAAGCGCCGGAGACGATCATGGAATTTTTCCGCATCCGTAAAGACATTCCGTTCATGCGGCACGCGTTGGTCTTCAACGTGATCTCGCTCGTGACGTTCCTCGCCGCCGTGTTCTTCCTGTTCCATCGCGGGCTGCATCTGTCCGTCGAGTTCACGGGCGGCACGGTGATCGAGGTGCAGTACCAGCAGGCCGCGCAGCTCGAGCCGGTGCGCTCGACGCTCGGCACGCTCGGCTACGGCGACGCGCAAGTGCAGAACTTCGGCACCTCGCGCAACGTGCTGATCCGCCTGCCGCTCAAGCAGGGCCTCACGTCCGCGCAGCAGAGCGACCAGGTGATGGCCGCGCTGAAGGCGCAGAACGCCGACGTCGCGCTGCAGCGCGTCGAGTTCGTCGGCCCGCAGGTCGGCAAGGAGCTCGCGACCGACGGCCTGCTCGCGCTCGCGTGCGTCGTGATCGGCATCGTGATCTACCTGTCGTTCCGCTTCGAATGGAAGTACGCGGTCGCCGGCATCATCGCGAACCTGCACGACGTCGTGATCATTCTCGGCTTCTTCGCGTTCTTCCAGTGGGAGTTCTCGCTGTCCGTGCTCGCGGCGATCCTCGCGGTGCTCGGCTACTCGGTGAACGAGTCGGTCGTCATCTTCGACCGGATCCGCGAGACGTTCCGCCGCGAGCGCAAGATGAGCGTGCAGGAAGTGATCAACCACGCGATCACGAGCACGATGTCGCGGACGATCATCACGCACACGTCGACGGAAATGATGGTGCTGTCGATGTTCTTCTTCGGCGGCCCGACGCTGCACTACTTCGCGCTCGCGCTGACGGTCGGCATCATGTTCGGCATCTACTCGTCGGTGTTCGTCGCGGGCTCGCTCGCGATGTGGCTCGGCATCCGCCGCGAGGATCTGGTCAAGGACAAGAAGGCCGCGCACGATCCGGACGACCCGAACGCGGGCGCGCAAGTGTAAGCGCGTCGCTTGTCGCTTCGGCAAACGAAAGGCCGGTTCACGTCGAACCGGCCTTTTTCATTTGCGGACGTCGGCCACCGCCGCCCACCAAGTACCGGCGGGCCATGTCGGGCGACCGAGCCAGCTTGAGACCGAGAACCCGCGAGCGTCGGACTACTGGCAAGCCAGAAGAATCCCTTGGAACGAACCACGCCCGGCCATTCGCCCTGAATCAGCGTGAAGAAGCGTTGCAGCTGGAACGGGCGTCTTGCGCGATACACGAAGCTCGAAATGCCATGTTCCTCGGTTTCAGGTTTATGGGTGCCGCGTAGTTCTTGTAACCAGCCAGGGGCTTTTAGAACGGTAACGGGGAGCTTCTTTGTCCTTTGTGAAATCGTGGTTTCGCGGCTCATCGTGGTATCTCGAAGAAAAATATGGGTCGTCGGACTATCGGCGCGCGGCGGCGACTGGCGGATTGGGGGCATGGCATTGCGATGCTCTGTCACTGAACGAAGGCAAGCCTTGAATTGATATGTTATATCGTAACAATATAGGGCAAGCACACGCGGCCATGCGCAGCAATCAAGGCGCTCGATCACGCGGCGTTGTCCCTCCAGCGGTGGCTACAAAACAAAAGCGCAGCCATAAGGCTGCGCATATTTCGCAGTTGCAAGAGCGAAGATTAATGATAAGAACGCGTGAGTACGTCGCTTATTCGGCCGCTGTAGGGTCTCCGATTGCTCCCCACGCAATGCCCCCGCCTTGATCCATCGTCTTGAGCAGCGCCATGTCTTTCTCATCAATGGAGAACCCGAAGATGTCGAGGTTTTGGCGCATCCGTTCCGGGTTCAGGCTCTTGGGCAATACCGCGTAGCCGTTCTGCACTCCCCAACGGAGAAGAAATTGGGCTTCCGATACACCGTACTTCGCGGCCATTTTTGCGAAAACATCGCCGTCGCGTTTCATCGCAGCGGTCTTCGTACTGTCCTGCCCGTCCTCAACTCGCCAAGTCGATAGCGGTGCAAGGCTGCTGTACGCAATGGGCGCGATACCGTTCTCGCGCATATAGGCAATCAGCTCCGGCTTCTGCGACCACGGATGAAGTTCGATCTGATTGGCTTCCGGCAACGGCAGGCCCGCCGCCTTGATTTCGTCGAGATGCTTCTGATTGAAGTTACTCACGCCAATGCTGCGAGCTTTGCCCGCCTGCTTCAACTGCACCAGTGCCCGCCATTGCGCGATACGTTGGGGGCCGCCATGCGGAGAATGGATCAGGTACAGATCGACATAATCCAGCCCCAATCGCTCCAGGCTGTCGTAAAAATCAGCAATAGTTTCCGCCTCTGACTTCGGCGTCTCACCCCAGCCGGAATATCCCGGCCACAACTTGGTGGTAACGAAGATGTCTTCGCGCGATAAATGCGCTGCATCCAATCCACTACGTATACCTTCGCCAACGCCATGCTCATTGTCATAGACGGCGGCCGTATCAACGTGGCGATAGCCGCAGGCAATCGCGCTGCTTACCGCTTTAGCCGTGTCGTCAGGCGATATTAGGTAGGTGCCAAACCCGACGGCAGGTATTGCTGTTTCGGCGTTGAGCGGGAACATGTGTGCAGAGGTGGTCATATCGCTCCTTCGTGCAAAACCGTTCAAGCGTTGCCAGACGCGAAAAGCGATTCCCAGCCTACGAACGGGCCGAGCGGGATAATCTCCCAGTCGATAAGGCCGACCTTGGCAAGCGGAAACTCGGCCAAGGCTTGCCTTGCGGCATCTACCGACTCGCTTTCGGCGATGATGGCGACGCCAGGGCGGTCTTGACGGAAGTAAATGTCGCGCACAAAGCCGGATTTATAGAGGTGCCAGCCGTGACGCACTTCTTCCAGCAAATGAGGCTGATAGCTTTCCGGGCTGGCACCTGGCAGCGGAACGTCGAGACAGAGCAATCTCATTTCCCGGCTCCCGCCTTGAACTGCGCCGTCACTTCCGCGACACGTTGGCCGAGATGGGCAGCCGTATCCAGATCGCTCTTAATCGGAGAGAGTTCCGGCGACTCGTCATTCGATTGAGCCATCGCGCCGAGCCAACCGCCGATGCGGTTTTTGTCTTCCTTGTTCGTGCTGGCAAAGAGGTCGAGTCCGACCCAGATCATGCCGTGCTGCGCGGCGAACAGCGCCATTGTGACCAGAGAGTTCAGCTTGTCTCCGTGCATCGCCCCCGAGTTCGTGAAGCCGGCAGCGATCTTGTTGCGCCAGGTCTGCGGAATCCACGCGGTCCGCGTCGAGTCCTCCATCAGCTTTTTGAGTCGTGCGCTGATGGTGCCGTTATAGGTCGGCGAGCCGAAGATGATGGCATCGCTGGCGGCCAACTTTTCCCACGGGGTTTCGCCGTCAGCAACAGCGATCAACTGTGCTTCGGCTCCGGGTACGCGCCGAACGCCGTCCGCCACTGCCTGAGCCTGTTTTGCCGTGTGGCCGTAGCCACTGTCGTAAA
This sequence comes from Burkholderia sp. lig30, assembly GCF_000687455.2. Classification (GTDB taxonomy): domain Bacteria; phylum Pseudomonadota; class Gammaproteobacteria; order Burkholderiales; family Burkholderiaceae; genus Burkholderia. Next base: position 12,292 of record NZ_JGVW01000054.1, on the reverse strand, counting down.
TGATGGTGATGAGCATTTTGGTTCCGTGCCGTTGGTTGAGATAAGGCAATGCTCCGCATTGTCGCCAGCCTCGGCATTTACCAGAAGTTATGACTTGGTTGAACCACTCTCAACCAAAAGTTTAGAATCATCGTCAGCAAAAACGACATGCGCGCACGACGTGCGTGTCCCGAAGTAACGGAGGGTGGCGATGGATTCATCCCAGCGCGTTCGTGCGATCGTTTCGCTGGTTCAAGCAGTGGATGCCGGAAGTTTTGCAGCCGCTGGCCGCCTACTTGGCATCACATCGGCTGCGGTCAGCAAGAACGTAGCCGGTTTGGAGAAAGCATTAGGCGTGCGGCTATTGAACCGCACAACCCGAACGCTGAAGCTCACTGAAGAAGGCGAGGCATTTCTCCGGCAGGCGCGCGTTGCACTGGAGGCGCTTGATGCCGCGGTTGATACGATCGCGGCGCAGCGCGCCGTGCCTAGTGGGCGGGTTCGTATTTCGACAAGTTCGGCCTTCGGGCACGATCATGTGCTGCCCGCATTGCCGGCGCTGCTGGCGCGTTATCCGAGCTTGGCCGTGGAAGTCGATTTCGATGATCGAATCGTCGATATTGTGCGGGACGGCTACGACATCGCTGTGAGAGGCGGCAACATCCCCGATTCAGCCCTCGTGACACGTCCGGTCTGCCGCTTGAACGCGGTGCTGGTTGCATCTCCCGAATACTTGGCAAAGCATGGGGTGCCGCAAACACCTGGGGCGTTGCAAGCCCATCGGCTCATAGCGCGACGGTTCTTGAGCGGTCAGGTTGCTCCGTGGAACTTTAAGGCCGAAGACGTAAGCATTACCACGCTAGACCCTGCGAGCAGAGCGATGTTGACGCTATCCGCGCCCGAGTCGCTCGTTCAAGCGGCATGCGATAGCGTTGGGATTGCCCAAGTCGGTGTTCATCTAGCCTGGGATCATCTGCTTTCCGGTTCGTTGAAGGTCATTCTCCACAAGTTCCACCAGCCCGGAACATTCGAGATGGTGATGCAGTACCCGCATCGGGCACTGATGGCCCCTCGCGTGCAAGTCACGCTGAAACATCTGCTGGAGGCATTCGAGGCAGATCAAAAACTGCATGTGCCGATGGACGCCCTAGACGCTTACATTGCATAGCGCCCAAGGTCATAGGCACATGCCCTGTTGCCTTAGACTGGCTTCGCTTCGAGTGACAGCCCTCATGGTGGAGATGCACCACGGCGAAATCCACGATCTCCCGCAATGAAGGCTTCGAGCATGTCCGGGATGAATTGACCACTACACGACACGGCGGTTTTCCAAGTCGATCCAGTCCCATCATCGTCAAACAAAAAACCGCCGCGCCCGGAGGGAGAACGCGGCGGTTCGCGGCACGCGGGTCACACGACCCGCACCGGTATCGCGGCTTACTGCTTCAGCGCTTCGGCCGTGATCAGCAGCTTGGTCTTCATCTTGAAGCCGTACGACTTGCCCCAGTCGATGCCGAAGTCGTCGCGGTCGAATTCGCCGACAGCGTCGACGCCGCACACTTCACGCTTGAGCATCGGATGCGGCATGCACTTGAACGAATCGATCTTGAGCGTCAGCGGCTTGGTCACGCCGTGCATCGTCAGGTTGCCGACCACTTCCACCGGCTGGTCGCCCTTGAACTTCAGCGTGCCCTTGTAGTTCGCTTCCGGGTACTTCGCGGCGTCGAAGAATTCAGCCGTCTGCAGGTGCTCGTTGAGCTTCGCGTTGCCGGTGCTGATCGACGCGATGGTGGTCGTCACGTCGACGGTGCCGGTCTTCGCGGCGCGGTCGATCGTCACCGAGCCCTTCGACGCGTCGAACTTGCCGCGCCAGACCGACAGGCCGCCGAAGTGGTCGGCCTCGAATGCCGGGTACGTGTGCGTCGGGTCGAACTGGTAGGTCGTGACGTCGGCGAATGCGGAAAACGACAGGGAAGCGGCAAGCGCGCCGGCCGCGATCATCAGATGCTTCTTCAATTCAATCTCCTTGAAACTGGGCCGCGCACCCGCGCGGCATCGGGACATGACACGCCGCGCTTACTTCGCGGCGACGATGTGAAACTTGATCTGCACTTCGTCGGCGACGATCGACGTATCCTTCCATTCGCCGCTGCCGACGTTGAACGCCGAGCGCTTGATCGGCAGCACGCCGTCGAACGCCTGCGTCGCGCCGTTTTGCGTGACGGTCACGGGCACGGTCAGCGTCTCGCTCTTGCCCTTGACGGTCAGCTTGCCGGTCACGCTGTACTTGTTGCCGCCCGCCGGCGCGATCGCGGTCGACACGAAGGTCGCCTGCGGATAGGTCTTCGCGTCGAACCAGTCCTTGCCGGCGACCTGGTCGTTGTACATCTTGTCGCCGAGGTCATAGCTCGCGATATCGATCGTCACCTGGGCGCTGCCTTGCGCGGCCTTCGCCGGGTCGAACTTCACCTGTGCGGAGAACTTCTTGAACACGCCTTCGGTCGGCACGTTCATCTGCTTCGAGATCGCGGACACCTTGCTCTTCGACATGTCGACGTCGGCGAGCGCCGCGCTCGACGCGGCAAGCGACACCGCGGCGAACGCGGCCAGCATGGAGCGGGAGACAGACACTTTCATGGGATCCTTTCACTTGGCAAACGGAAGCATCCGCGACAGCAGGCCGTCGCGGTCGAGCACGTGATGCTTGACGGCGGCAACCACGTGCAGCCCGACAAGCGTCAGCAAAACGTAATTCAACGACACATGCAGCGTCTTGAGGGTTTCCTTCAGCACCGGATCGGGATCGATCAGGCGCGGCAACGGCACGATACCCAGGTACACGACCGGAATGTTCGACGCCGAGCTGTACAGGTAGCCCGTCACGGGAATCACGAACATCAGCGCATAGAGCAGCACGTGCACGCCGTGCGCACCGAGACGCTGCAGCGCGGGCATGTCGTCCGGCAGCGGCGGTGGCCGGTGCGTCGCGCGCCACAGCACGCGCACGATCGCGAGCGAGAACACGGTCACGCCGAGCCACTTGTGCCATGAGTAGTACTTCAGCTTCGCGGGCGTGAAGCCGGGGATGTCGGTCATCACCCAGCCGAGCGCGAACGCGCAGACGATCAGCAGCGCAATCAGCCAGTGCAGTGCAATGGCGGGCTGCGTATAGCGTACCGGCTCGGCCGGCAACGAATTCGATGCCATGGGTTCCTCAGTTCAGCGAAGGGGCGCCGCCCTTTTTCGGGCGATGCATATCGAGGCGCAATCCTACCGCAACCTTTTGTCGCTGGCAGACTCTCAGAACGGCCGACGATGCGCGCCGCGCGCCGCCGCCGATGTGACCGCCCAGTCACGCCGGCTCCGGGACTTGACACCCCGAAAAACACCTTTTGGTAAGATTGGCGCGGGTTCCGCCCCCCTCGATGCGTCCTCCCGACGCTGCGCAACCGCTTTCCGCATGCAACGAAACGAACTGATTGCCTGTCACGAGTGCGACGCACTGTTGCATAAACCGCGCCTTGGCGGGCGCGACGTCGCGCGCTGCCCGCGCTGCGACGCACTGCTCTACCGAAGCGGCTCGGCACAGCTCGAGCGGATCTGCGCGCTCGCGCTCGCGGCGCTGGTCACGTTCGTGATCGCGCAGGCGTTCCCGATCCTCGAAATGGACGTGAACGGCAACCGCGTGCGCACCACGCTGATCGGCGCGCTCGATGCGCTGTGGCAGCAGGACATGCGGCTCGTCGCCGTGATGGTGTTCTGCTCGACCGTGCTGTTTCCGCTCGTCGAGATGGCCGCGCTGCTGTATCTGCTGTTTCCGATGCGCCGCGGCGTCGTGCCGCCCGCGTTCAACCTGGTGCTGCGCGCGATCCAGCTCGTGCGCCCGTGGGGGATGATCGAGGTGTTCATGCTCGGCATCCTCGTCACCATCGTGAAGATGGTGAGCCTCGCGCGCGTGGTGCCCGAAGCCGCGCTGTTCGCATTCGCCGCGCTCACGCTGATGCTGGCGGTCGTCGTGATGTTTGATCCGCGCACCCTGTGGGACATCGCCGACGACCTGCGCAACGGCGCGGCCCGCTCGCGCAGCCAGCGCGCCGACCCGCTGCCGGAGGCCCCTCGCCGATGACGACGCCGACCGCCGCCCGCGCGGGCCTCGCGAGCTGCCACGCATGCGGGCTCGTCCAGCCGCTTGCCGGCGCGCATCAGCGCTGCGCGCGCTGCGGCGCCGCAGTGCACGCGCGCACGCCGAACAGCATCGTCCGCACCTGGGCGCTGCTGCTCGCCGCCGCAATCCTCTACATTCCCGCGAACCTGCTGCCGATCATGCGCACCGCGTCGATCGTCGGCGCGCAGGACGACACGATCATGAGCGGCGTCGTCTATTTCTGGGTGTCGGGCGAATGGCCGCTCGCCGTCGTCGTGTTCGTCGCAAGCATCCTCGTGCCGATGCTCAAGCTCGGCGTGCTGCTGATCCTCGTGATCAGCGCGCAGCGCCGTTCCACGTGGCGGCCGCTGCAGCGCACGCGGCTGTACCGGATCGTCGAGCGGATCGGCCGCTGGTCGATGCTCGACATCTTCGTCGTGACGCTCACCGTCGCGCTCGTCCATTTCCGCTCGCTCGCCGTCATCACGGCCGGCCCCGGCGCGCTCGCGTTCGGCTCCGTCGTCATCCTGACGATGCTCGCGTCGATGCAGTTCGATCCCCGCCTGATCTGGGATCCCGTCGAAACCTCAGGGAAACACCATGAATAGTCCGCAAGGCCCGCAGCACGACCCGAATGCGGCACCCTCCGGCCAGCCGCCGCTGCCGGATCCCGTCGTCACCACCAAGGGCGGCTGGCTGCCGTCGCTCGTCTGGCTCGTGCCGCTGATCGCCGCGCTGATCGGCATCGGCCTCGTGATCAAGGCGGTGCGCGAGCGCGGCCCGGAAATCACGATCAGCTTCCGCAGCGCCGAGGGCCTCGAGCCGGCCAAGACGCAGGTCAAGTACAAGGACGTCGAGATCGGCATGGTCAAGACGATCCGGCTGTCGAAGGACCTGACGCGCGTGCTCGTCGACGTGCAGCTCAAGAAGGAGGCCGAAGACTTCGCGGTCAAGGGATCGCGCTTCTGGGTGGTGCGCCCGCGCGTCGGCGCGTCCGGCGTGTCCGGGCTCGGCACGCTGCTGTCGGGCGCGTACATCGGCGTCGACGCCGGCCGCTCGTCGGACACCGAAACCGACTTCACCGGGCTCGAGACCCCGCCGCCCGTCACCGGCGACCAGAAAGGCACGCAATACGTGCTGCGCGGCGATTCGCTCGGCTCGATCGACATCGGCTCGCCTGTCTATTACCGGCGCGTGCAGGTCGGCCAGGTGGTCGGGTTCTCGCTCGACAAGGACGGCACGGGCGTGACCGTCAACGTGTTCGTCACCGCGCCGTACGACCAGTACGTCGGCATGAATTCGCGCTGGTGGCAGGCGAGCGGCGTCGACCTGCGGCTCGATTCGAGCGGCTTCAAGCTGAACACGCAGTCGCTCGCGACCGTGATCCTCGGCGGCATCGCGTTCCAGGCGCCGCCGGGCCAGAGCAGCGGCACGACCGCGCAGAACAACACGACGTTCCGCCTCGGCTCCGACGAGGCCGACGCGATGCGCGCGCCGGACGGCCTGCCGCTGCAGGTCGTGATGAACTTCAACCAGTCGCTGCGAGGGCTCGCGGTCGGCGCGCCGGTCGACTTCCGCGGCATCGTGCTCGGCGAAGTCACGAACATCGGCATCGACTACGATCCGAAGGCGAAGAACTTCACGATGCCGGTGACGATGACCATCTATCCGGAACGGCTCGGCAAGCGCTTCCGCGACACGATCGGCAACAAGGGCGACAGTGCGCGCCGCGACCTCCTCGACCGGCTGGTCCAGCACGGGCTGCGCGGCCAGTTGCGCACCGGCAACCTGCTGACGAGCCAGCTTTACGTCGCCGTCGACTTCTTCCCGAAGGCGCCGGCCGCGAACATCGATCCGGCACGCACGCCGATCGAGCTGCCGACCGTGCCGAACACGCTCGACGAACTGCAGCTGCAGGTGGCCGATATCGCGAAGAAGCTCGACAAGGTGCCGTTCGACCAGATCGGCGCAAACCTGAACAGCACGCTCGCGAATGCCGACAGGCTGTTCAGGCAGCTCGACACGCAGGTCGCGCCGGAAGCGCGCGACACGCTGTCGGCGGCGAAGCAGACCTTCTCGACCGCCGAGGCGACGCTGCAGCAGGATTCGCCGCTGCAGTCGGACGTGCGCGGCGCGCTGAAGGAACTGACCCGCACGCTGCAGTCGCTGAACGCGCTCGCCGACTATCTCGAGCGCCATCCCGAATCGCTGCTCAAGGGCAAGCCAGGAGACCAACCATGACGACACGCCCGAACGGCATCCTGCGCGGCGCGGCGCTGACACTCGCCGCGCTGGCGCTCGCCGCGTGCAGCTCGCCGCCGTCGCGCTTCTATACGCTGAACCCCGCCGATCCGGCGCTCGGCGTACGCGCCGTGCCGGCCAATCCGCCGTTCCTGATCGAGGTGCCGTCGGTCGGCGTCCCCGAGCAGGTCGCGAAAAACCAGCTCGTCGTGCAGAAAAACGCGGCGCAGGTCGACGTGCTCGAGCAGGAACGCTGGGCGTCGCCGCCCGCCGATGAAATCCGCCGCGCGCTGTCCGACGGCCTCGCCGCGCAGCTCGGCACGATCGACGTCGCGAATTCCGCCTATCCGGCCGGCGTGCCGGTGTATCGCATCAGCGTCAACGTGCAGCGCTTCGAGTCGTGGCCCGGCAAGCGCGCGGCGATCGACGCGGTGTGGAGCGTGCGCGCGGTCGGCACGCAGGCGGTAATGACGTGCCGCACGAGCGTCGCCGAGCCGGTCGGCGACGGCTACGACGCGCTCGTCGCCGGCCATCGGCGCGCACTCGATGCGATCGCGAGACAGGCTGCCGCCGGCGTGCGCGCGCTCGCCACGCGGCGCGCCGAGGCGACCGGCGCATCGGGCGGAAAAGCCGCCGCACCACTCATACGCTGCCCGGCGAATGCGGCGTCCGGCGACACGGCCGGCGCGGCGGGACCGTCCCGCACATAACGCGCGATGCGGCGTGGCGCAACCGATTTTGTATTCTTTTTCATTTTCGGACGGAACCCTCGAATATTGAGACAGTCGGCTTGCCTTTTTTCGTCCGATTGACGATCCTACGGGCATTCAGACGCGGGGCGGCCGGCACTCACGCCGGATGCCGCCGTCATGAGCCGTGCCGCCGCGCGTGCCCTGCCGCATTGCGTTCCGCCTCGCACCGCTGCGCTCGCGCAACGGGCGCCCGACCGGCAGCCTCTCGCCGGCGACACCCTGCCGCCGCGCCTCGCCGGCGATGCACGGCGGGTGACACCTCGTCGATCCAACCCTGGCCGGCCATGACTTGCCTGCCACACTCCGCCGGCCGCCACGCATCCCGCCGGCACCACGCTGCCCCTCGCGCAGCCGCTCCGCCGCCGCGGCAGGCCCGGCCTGCCGCGTCCCGAAACCCGCCCCGTTTGGGCCTTCCCGAATCCATCCATGCTTCGTTCCCTGACGACCCTGATCAAGAAATGGCGCGCCTCCCGCAGTGCGAGCCAGCAGCTCGACGCACTGCTCGCGACCGCCGACGTGGATGCGCCCTATGCCGAGCGTAGCGAATGGCTGATCGAACTCGCACACTGGCTGCGCCGGCACGGCACGATGCAGGCCGCGCAAAACGGCACGGACGCGCATGACGACGACACGCGCGCATACCCTGCGCACGCGCGCCTGCGCTACCTGTTCCACGTGCTCGACCGCAATCCGGAATGGAAGTCGAACACCGCGCGCATCCTGCGCGCGGCGCTGCGCGAAAGCGACGGCATCTCGCTGTTGTGCGACGCCGGCATGCCGGTCCACTCGGGCTTCTTCGGCGCGCTGTTCGAGCGACTCGACTCGTCGCTGATCCCGCCCGCGCCGAACCGCCGCGAGTTGACTGCGCTGTTTACGCTGATGTTCCCGTCGCCGGACGACGCCATCTGGATCGATGCGCTGCCCACCGACCTGCTCACGCGCCTGTCGGAACTGTTCGCGTACGACGTGACCGACACCGAGCGCCACGAGCCCGGCTCGGTATCGCGCGACCTGCTGACCGCGCTGCACAACCTGACCTGCCAGATCAGCTCGACGGGCCTGTCGCAGACGGTGCGCAGCCGTCTGGCCGACGACGCCGGCACGTCGCTCGAAGGCCAGCCGTTCTACCGGCTCACGCGCGCGATGATCGCGGTCGAGAGCGCGAGCGCGGCGGTCGAGGAAGGCGGCGACCCGAACAAGCTGCTGCACGAAGTCAACTTTCTGCGCATGCTGCTCGACGAATGCCGCGTGGCGGTCGACGGCGTGTTCGCGCATCTGTACCGCAACGGCGTCTCGGTCGACATCGTGTTCCAGGTCGAGCGGATGCGGATGCGGATCCAGCGCGCCGAGATGCTGCTCAACGCATGGATGGCGCGCGACGACCTGCACGGCATGGCGCGCCTCACGTCGGAACTCGTCGACGCGAACCAGAACAGCCAGAGCGTCGCGCATCTGGTGCGCAGCAATTTCTCGCTGTTCGCGCGCAAGATGGTCGAGACCAACGCGGACACCGGCGAGCACTACATCTCGCGCGGCCGCGACGAATACCTGAAGATGCTGCGGATGGCGGCCGGCGGCGGCCTCGTCACGGTCGCGACGGTGTGCATGAAGTTCTGGATCACCGGCGCGCACCTGCAATCGATGCTCGAAGGGCTGCTCGCCGGGGTCAACTACGCGTCGAGCTTCATGCTGATGCACTTCCTGCATTTCACGCTCGCGACCAAGCAGCCGGCGATGACGGCGCCGACGCTCGCGCGCGAGCTCGACGACACGGCCCACGACGAAGGCGTCCGGCAGTTCGTGTCGTCGGTGATCGCGCTGATCCGCACGCAGGCGGCGGCGATCGCCGGCAACGTGCTCGTGGTGCTGCCCGTGTGCCTGCTCGTGCAGCTGTTCGCAAGCGCGGTGCTGCACACCAACGTGATCACGCCGCAGAAGGCGCATGCGACGCTGCAGTCGTTCTCGCTGTTCGGCCCGACGCCGTTCTACGCGGCGCTGACCGGCGTGCTGCTGTGGAGCTCGAGCCTGCTCGCCGGCTGGGCCGACAACTGGTTCGTGCTGCACCGGGTCGGCGATGCGCTCGCGTACAACCGCCGGCTGCGGATCACGCTCGGCGCGGCCGGCGCGGCAAAGCTCGCGCACTTCTGCCGGTCGAACGTCGCCGGGGTGGCCGGCAACGTCGGCCTCGGGCTGGCGCTCGGCCTCGTGCCGGCGATCGTGACGGCGTTCGCGTTCTCGTTCGAGGTGCGGCACGTGACGCTGTCCGCGGGCTCGATCGGCGTCGCGCTCGGCGTGCTCGGCACGAACACGCTGCATACGCACGAGCTGTGGTGGGCCGTGGCGGGCGTGCTGAGCATGGCGATCCTGAACGTCGCGGTGAGCTTCGCGCTCGCGTTCACGATGGCAGTGCGCTCGCGCAGCCTGCGGCCGACCAAGGTGCGCGCGCTCGTCGCCGCGATCGGCCGCGCGATCGCCGCGAACCCGCTCGGCCTCGTCTGGCCCGCAAGCGGCGGCAGCGCCCGCGCGAGCCAGTCCGGCTCGCACTGACGGCTCGGGGCGGCGCCCACTGGGCAGCCGCCGCCTTCGCACGTCTGCAAGCTGGCAGCCGAGCGCCGCGCCCCCGTGCCGGGGCGGCTCGCCGGCACAGCCGGCCGCGCCGCGTACAATACTGTACTTTTGTCCGTCCTCGCCCGCCTTATGTCCTCGCCCACCCTGTACGATTTCTTCGCTCCCTGCCCGCGCGGCCTCGAAGCGGCGCTTGCCGCCGAGCTGGCCGAGATCGCCGGCCGCCACCTGGGCAGCGCGCCGTTCGCCGCGGGCGCGCAGGTGCCAGGCGGTGTCCATTTCCGGGGCGGCTGGGCCGCCGGGATGGCCGCGAACCTGCATTCGCGGATCGCGAGCCGCGTGCTCCTGAAAATCGCCCACCGTGCGTATCGCAACGAGCAGGACGTCTACGCGCTCGCGCTCGAGCAGCCGTGGGAACGCTGGTTCGCCGCGACGCAGACGCTGCGCGTCGACATCACCGCGATCAAGTCGCCGCTGAAAAGCCTCGAATTCGCGACGCTGCGCGTGAAGGACGCGATCTGCGACCGGATGCGCGACAAGACCGGCGCGCGCCCGAGCATCGACACCGCGCAGCCCGACGTGCGCGTGTTCGCGTTCCTGACCGCCTCCGACTGCACGCTGTATCTCGACACCTCCGGCGAGCCGCTGTTCAAGCGTGGCTGGCGTCTCGACAAGGGCGCCGCGCCGCTGCGCGAGAACCTGGCCGCGGGCATCCTGCGCATCGCCGGCTGGACGCCCGGCACGCCGCTGTACGACCCGATGTGCGGCAGCGGCACGTTCCTCGCCGAAGCCGCGCAGATCGCGCTCGGCGTCGCGCCGGGCGTCGAGCGGCGCTTCGGCTTCGAGAAGCTCAAGCAGTACGACATCTCCGCATGGCAGGGGCTGAAGGTCGCGGCGATGGACGCGAAGCGCGCGGCGCGCGCGCGGCGCGGCGATCTGGCGGTCTACGGCAGCGACATCTCGGGCGACATGCTCGAGAAGGCGCGTGCGAACCTCGAACGCGCGGGCGTGCCGTCGCTGTGGCTCAAGCAGGTCGACGCGCGCGCGATGACCCCGCCGTGCGACGCGCCCGGCATCATCGTCGCGAACCCGCCGTACGGCGAGCGGATCGAGGTGCGCGGACGCGGCCCGCGCGGCGACGCGCGCGAGACCGGCCGCAACCGCGGCAACGACGAAGCGTTCCGCCGCACGCACATCGACGCGCCCGACAGCGAGTTCTTCCAGTCGCTCGGCGACGCGCTCAAGCAGCGCTTCGCCGGCTGGCAGGCGTTCCTGCTGTCGTCGGACCGCACGCTGCCCGGCCAGCTGCGGCTGCGCGAGTCGGCCAAGACGCCGCTCTTCAACGGCGCGCTCGAATGCCGGCTGTTCCGCTTCGACGTGGTCGCCGGCAGCGTGCGCCAGCGCCCCGCCGCACCGACGGGCGACGACGCGTAAGCGCCGCCGCGATGCCGCGCCCGCGCCGGGCGCGGCGCCTCGTTATTTCATCTCCGGCCCGGCGCCCGCGCTCCAGCGGCGCGTCGTGCCCGACGTCTTCGCCGACGATGCCGGCTGTGTTCGGATCGTCGCAGCCCCGACGCCCGCGACGCGAGTCCGGCCGCCGCCGGGACGACGCGTCGCGGGGCCTCCTCCCCCAATACTCTTTTGTCGGCTCGGCATGGACGAGCGCGCCGAACGCATGGTCGGCTGTCGATGCGATGCACGTCACGCACGCACGCACGCACGCACGCACGCACGCACAATCAGGATGACTAATCGTCATCTCAAGATGCGTGTACCGCTTCGAATCCTCTATCGAACGACGTCCCTGCTGACAGGACGCTGTCAGCAGCCCCCGCGCACACTGCGATTCCGGCGCAAGCAACGCCGGTTTCCATCCCTAAATCGAATGAAAGAAAAGGAGCGTGTCATGACGTCCATCCTCTCCAAACGCCCGATCGTCTGGTTCGACATTCCGTCGCTCGATCTCGACCGCGCGGTGCGCTTCTACGAGGCGACGCTGCAAACGACGCTGCGCCGCGAGGTGCTCGGCGGCGTGCCGGTCGCGGTGTTCGACTACGAAGCGCCGAACTCCGGCGGCTGCATCGTCCACAATCCGCAGCACGCCAAGCCCGGCGCGCACGGCACGCTCGTCTACCTGAACGCGGGCTCCTCGGTCGTCGATGCGCTCGAGCGCGCGGCGCGCGCCGGCGGCACGGTGGACGGCTCGGTGATCGAGCTGCCGAACGACATCGGCTACATCGGCCACGTGCTCGATACCGAAGGCAATCGCATCGGGCTGCACGCGCCGGCATGCCGTTGAACGCGCGCCGCCGCGCCGGCGCGGGGCTATCATCGCGAAACCTCCCCGACCTTTTGCGACAAAAGCCAGCATGACGCGCCGCGCCGACCGCCTGTTCCAGATCGCCGAGCTGCTGCGCGGACGCCGGCTGACGACCGCGCGGCAACTGGCCGAGTGGCTGTCGGTGTCGCCGCGCACCGTCTACCGCGACGTGCGCGACCTGCAGGTGTCGGGCGTGCCGATCGAGGGCGAGGCCGGCGTCGGCTACCGGCTGAGCCGCACGGCGAGCCTGCCGCCGCTGACCTTCACGGCCGACGAACTGGCGGCGCTCGC